>NZ_CAXRAZ010000015.1:0-148217 GCF_964229035.1 Nocardioides sp.
CGCCTCAGCGTTCAGCGCGGCCGTGTGGTCCGCGATCCGCGCCGCCCGCCAGGGTGCCAACCGCCCCGCCACCACCGCCGCATACACACGCGGCAGGCGCCAGGCGCACTCCAGCACCCGCCCGACATGGTTCTTCGCCGAGGCCACCCCGCGCCCCACCGCTGCAGCGAGCTCGACGACCGCGAACTCCGAGACCATCGGCGCCCCCTCGCCGGCCAGTCTGATGCCGGTGTCGAGCGAGGCCTCCACACCCACCGCATCAACCGGGCGGGCGTCGTGCAGGTTGGCCTCGGCCCACACCACCACCGCCTGCCACTCCCGCACCTCCGAGGCCTGCCGGGCGGCCTGCTCACCACGGATCACCGCCAACGCAGCCCCCGTGTCGAGACCGTCGAAAGGCGGCGCCGGCCCGTCGTCCGGAGGAGGTTCACCTGGTCCGCTACCAATCCCGAGAGTCATACCAAGATGGTGGCACCCACCCCCGACACAAAGGGTCCGACCCGAGCCGAGCCTGTGCACAACCCGCGTGGCACGAGGACGACCACCCGCGACCGGGACCGGACGCGACCCGGGTCCCGGGTGCGGGGGCCCGCAGATCCCTCAGGGGACGGGGACTCGCGCCGATACGGAATCTCGACGGGCCAGGGAAGGCCGGTCACTCCGCTCGGCCACCGCCCGACCGAGCGCCCGCCCCACACGTCGACCTGCTCGACATGATCCGACCCACGCACATGGAGGTGCTGCGGTGATCTCGCTGACCCGATTGTCCGGGACCGTGTTCCTGCTGAACGCGGATCTCGTCGAACGCGTCGACTGCACGCCCGACACCGTGGTCACCCTCGTCGACGGCACCAAGTACGTGGTGTCGGAGTCGCTGGACGAGTTCCACGAGAAGGTTCTGGGCTACCGCGCGGCCATCGTCGCCCGCGCCTCCCTGCCGGAGGCCGCCGTCCTCCCGGGGGTGGCCCCCTCGCCGTCCGCGCGCACGAGGACGCAGTCCCGCGTCGCGCGCCTCAGCGCCGTGCCGGCGGTCGATCCCGAGCACGAGCCCGATCCGAGTGCTCCCGAGCGCCACCGTGGAGGACAGTCGTGAAGGACCTCGCAACCGCGATCGGCATCGGTCTCGGCTTCGTCATCATCATCACCTCGAACATCCTCGAGGGCGGCAATCCGATGGCGCTCATCCTGCTGCCGCCGATGCTCCTGGTTTTCGGCACGACACTGCTGGTCACCGTCGCCGGCGGCACGATGGCCGACGCCAAGGCTGCGGTCGCCAACATCAAGCGGGCCCTGCTCGGCGGTGTGGAGCCGGCCGAGACCCTGGTGCCCCAGGTCGTCACGCTGGCGGAGAAGGCCCGACGCGAGGGCCTCCTCGCCCTGGAGGACAGCCTCAAGCAGATCGACGACCCGTTCCTCATCAAGGGCGTCACGATGGCCATCGACGGCACCGACCCCGACGACGTCCGCGAGATCCTCGAGTCCGAGGTGCGGGCGAAGAAGCGCGACGACAAGCAGGGCGCGAAGTTCTTCACCGACGCCGGCGGCTACGCGCCGACGATCGGCATCATCGGCACCGTCATGGGTCTCGTGCACGTGCTCGAGAACCTGGCGAACCCCGAGGAGCTCGGCCACCTCATCGCCGCTGCGTTCATCGCCACCCTCTGGGGCGTGATGTCGGCCAACGTGATGTGGCTGCCCATCGGCAACCGCCTCAAGCGGCTCAGCGAGCTCGAGTGCGCCCGCATGGAGCTGGCCATCGAGGGCGTGTCGGCCATCCAGTCGGGCGCCAACCCGCGCCTGGTCGCGGAGAAGCTGCGCTCCCTGCTCGCCAATGCCGCCCCGGAGCAGGAGGCGGCCTGATGTCGGGCGCGAGCGGTGGCAAGGCCGGCCACGGAGGAGGTGGCAAGAAGAAGCATCACGACGATGACCACGGCGAGGAGCACCCCGACGAGCGCTGGCTCGTCACCTACGCCGACATGGTGACGCTGCTGATGGTGCTCTTCATCGTGCTCTTCGCGATGTCGACCGTCGACGTGGAGAAGTACAAGGCGCTCAAGGACAGCCTCGCGATCGGCTTCGGCCAGAACAACTCGATCCTCAACGGCCAGAGCCCTATGAGCAACTCCAAGGGCGCCGCCGACCCCGGCGAGGACGCCCAGTCGATGCAGCAGCTGATGGCGACGGTGCCGGACGAGCAGAAGGCGACCATCACCAAGATCGTGCAGGAGAACGACCGCCTGCGCCGCGGCCGCCAGATGGGGGACGCCGAGGCCGAGGTCAACCGCCTGCTGGAGGCGTGGCTGAAGATCGACCGCGCGCTGAAGGCGAAGGGCATGCGGGAGGACGTGCGCGTCACCGTCGACGAGCGCGGCCTGGTCGTGAGCCTGGTGTCGCAGCACATCGTCTTCGCCCCCGACATCGCCAGCCTCACGCCGCTGGGCCAGCGCGTGGTCGACACGCTCGCGCCCGTGCTCAAGAGCCTGCCCGAGCCGCTCGAGATCGACGGCCACACCAATCAGGAGAAGGTGAAGCCCGCCTTCTACCCGACCGACTGGGAGCTCTCCCTCGCGCGCGCCGCCACCGTGCTGCGCCGCCTGGAGGAGGTGCACAGGATCCCGGCGAGACGCCTGCGCGCCACCGGATTCGGTCACACCAAGCCGCTCATCGACCCCAAGAAGCCCGGCTCGCAGGAGATCAACAAGCGCGTCGACATCATCGTGCTGAGCCAGCAGCCGGCGGAGACCCGCGCCCTGCTGGGCGAGGCCTACGCCGAACTGCAGCGTCAGGCCGTCTTCGCAGGAGAGCGGGCCACCGCCGCGCGCGCCGCCACACCCGCCACGCCCGCCCGCACGGGCGACACCACCCCCAACCCCACCGCTGAGAGCAGGAGGACCACGCCATGAGCGCCGCCGTCGCCACACCGCCCGCCGCCGAGGCGGCCCCCGAGAAGAAGGGGAAGGGCAAGCTGATCATCATCGTCGTGGCCGTGCTGGGCATCGCCGCCGCCGGCTACTGGTTCTTCCTCAAGCCCTCCGGCCCCCCGCCCCCGCCCGAGCCCGGCGAGGTCGTCGTCCTCGAGCCCATCCAGGTCAACCTCAACGCCGGCCACTACTTGCGCCTCGGCCTGGCCCTGCAGCTCACCACGAGCGTCGCCCACGAGGCCGATGGCAGCAAGGCCCTCGACGCCGCGATCGAGGTGTTCAGCGGCAAGGCGATCGGCGAGGTGAACTCGCCGGAGGCGCGCGAGAAGCTCAAGAAGGAGCTGAAGAAGCACGTCGACCACGACTACCACGGCGACGTGATGGACGTGTACTTCACCGAGTACGTCACCCAGTAGCCCGGAGAGCGGCGGCGCGCAGGCGCCCCCACCTCCCTCGTCCGCGCACCACCGCCGGCCGCCGCCGACCGGTGGGCGCGGGACCCGGGACACGTCCCGGGACCACCCGTAGTCCGTCGTGACCAGGGGACCCTGACCGGTCGCTGCCGGGGTGAGTGCTCAGGTGATCCGGCCGGACGACGATGGACCGTTCGTGACCATCGCCCAGCAGCGGCCCCGACGTCGGCAGCGACCGACCGAGCCGACGCCGTACGACTTCCGTCGTCCGATCCAGCTGAGCCGCGAGCACCAGCGCACGCTGCAGCTGGGCTTCGACGGCTTCGCGCGCCAGGCCACGACGGTGTTCACCAGCGCCCTGCGCACGGTGTGCACGGTCGCGCTCACCGACATCGAGCAGCGCACCTACGCCGAGTACGTCGACAGCCTCGGCGCCTCGACCTACATGACGCTGTTCTCGGCCGAGCCGATCCCCGGCATCGGCGTCCTCGAGATTCCGCTCTTCGCGACGATGTCGTGCATCGACCACATGCTCGGCGGGCCCGGCTCGGACGAGCAGCCCGACCGCCCCCTCACCGAGATCGAGGACGGCGTGATCCGCGGCCTCGTCGAGCGACTGCTCGGCGAGATGCGCTACTCCCTCGACGGCATCGTGGCCCTCGACCCCCAGATCACCGGCGTCGAGTACAGCCCCCAGTTCGCCCAGGTCGCCTCGGCCGCCGACGTGATGGTCGTCGTCGGTCTCGAGCTGCGCATCGGCGAGCGGGCCCACCACATGACCGTGTGCCTGCCGTTCAGCGGCCTGCTCCCCCACCTCGCGATCGCCACCGGCGCCGGCGCGGTCTCCGACCGCGAGCGCATCCAGCGCGCCCAGTCCGCGGCGCTGCTGCAGGACCAGTTCCACCGGGTCCCGGTGGCCGTGTCGGTGCAGTTCCGCCCGGTCAAGCTCGACCCGGTCACGCTCGCCGGCCTGCAGCCCGGCGCCGTCGTGCGCCTGGACCACCCGGCGTCCGCACCGCTCGACGTCACCGTGGCCGGAACCACCTTCGCCCACGCCACCCCCGGCACCCGCGGCCAGCACCTGGCCGCGCTCATCGTCAGCACGCCCGAGGAGAACGCATGACCACCGACCCCGCCGAGATCACCGCCCTGGTCGAGGCCGTCGCGACGGCCGTCGCGGAGGTGCTCCCCTCGGTCACGCCGCTGACCCTGGGCCCGGTGCAGCCCGGATCGCCGCACGTCGCCGCCGCGTTCGCCGGCGGTGCCGCCGCCGAGCTGGACGGCGGCGTGCCCGGCCAGGTCGTCGTCCTCGTGGGCGCCGAGCTGGTGGACGCGCTCGCGGCGAGCCCGATCGGCGTCCTCGACGTGGCGGCGGCGGTGCAGCCCGCCCTCGACGCGGCCGCGCTGCGCCTCGGTGCGCACGCCCGCAGCGCCGAGACCCTCGACCTCGGTGCCGACGGCTTCGACATCACAGCGGTCGTCGGCACCGAGTTCCACACCGTGCCGCTGATCGGCACCGGCATCGCCGCCGCGCTGCTCGTGCCCGCCCCCACCGCCGCCGGCGCCCGCCCGCCGATCGACCCCGCGAGCCCCGAGGCGCAGCGCGCGCCCTCGGCCCCCGAGGGCATGCCGCAGGCCGCCGGCGAGCCGCAGGCCGCCACCGTGACCGAGCTGCCCGCCGCCCCGTTCGTGCCGGCCTTCGGTGCGGCGGCCGGTGCCGCCGTGCCGCGGGGCCTCGAGCTGCTGCACGGGGTCGACATGGAGGTCACCGTCGAGCTCGGTCGCACCCGGATGACCGTGCGCGACCTGCTCGCGCTGAGCCCCGGCGCCGTGCTCGAGCTCGACCGCGCGGCCGGCAGCCCCGCCGACCTGCTCGTCAACGGCCGCCTCGTCGCGCGCGGCGAGGTCGTGGTGGTCGACGAGGACTTCGGTCTGCGCGTCACTGAGATCATCGACGCCGCCGCATCGGCCTGAGCCATGGGTGACCAGAGCTTCACCGACCTGGCCGTGCGGCTGATCGGTTCGCTGGCCGTCGTCGTGGGGCTCCTGCTGCTCATCGCCCGCACCGTCAACCGTCGCTTCGCCGCGCCGAACGGCGCCGCCGTGCAGGTCGTGCACCGCCAGGCGATCGGCCGCGGCCAGAGCGTCGCCGTGGTGTCGGTGGGCGGGCGCGTGCTCGTGCTGGGCACCACCGAGCAGCAGGTCACGCTGCTCACCGAGGTCGAGCCCGACGAGGTCGGCCTCACCCTCACCCCCGAGCAGCCCGCCCTCACCCCGGGCGAGGACGACGCCCCGGCGGCCGCCGCCGCTCCGGCGAACCTCGCCCAGCTGCCGGGCGCGCTCGCCGGATCGCTGCTCTCACCGCAGACCTGGCGTCAGGCCGCGGCGGCGATCAGCCGTCGTCCGCGCAAGCCGGCGACCGCCGCGCCCGTCGTCCTCGACAAGACCGGGGACGCCGGGACCACCGACTTCGCGGCCGTGCTGGCCAGCGCGCCGCTGCCCGACGAGCGCGCGTCGTGAGCGCCCTGCGCCGGCTGGTCGTCCTCGTGCTCGGGACGATCGGCGTCCTCGCCGCGGGCCTGGCCACCTCCGGCGCCGCCTCCGCGAGCCCGCTCGCGCCGACCGCCCCGGGCGGGCCGAGCGGCCCCACCGGCCCCGGCACCACTCCGGGCGCGGGCTCGGGATCGGTGCAGATCAACCTCGGCGACCTGACCGACAAGCCCAGCAACAGCGTCGTGGTGTTCCTGGCCCTGACGCTGCTGAGCCTGCTGCCGGCGATCGTGCTCACCTGCACGAGCTTCACCAAGATCCTCGTGGTGCTGGGCCTGACCCGCAACGCGCTCGGCCTGCAGCAGACGCCGAACAACCAGGTGCTCGCCGGTCTCGCGCTGTTCCTCAGCCTCTTCATCATGGGCCCGGTGCTCTCGCAGGTGAACGACGCGGGCATCCAGCCCTACCTCAAGGGCGACAAGACCTCGTCGGTGGCCTTCGAGGACGGCCTGCAGCCGTTGCGCTCGTTCATGCTCGACAACACCGACGACGAGGAGCTCATGCTCCTCACGAACGTCGCCAAGCGCGAGATGCCGGCGAACCGCGACGACGTCGCGACCACCACGCTCATCCCGGCGTTCGTGCTCAGCGAGCTCAAGGACGCCTTCATCATCGGCTTCATCATCTTCATCCCGTTCCTCGTCATCGACATCGTCGTGAGCGGGGCGCTGATGAGCCTCGGCATGATGATGATGCCGCCGGTGATGGTGTCGCTGCCCTTCAAGCTGCTGCTCTTCGTGATGGTCGACGGCTGGGCCCTGATCATCAAGTCGCTCGTGTCGAGCTACGGCACGACCTAGCGCCCTCGACCCGCCCTCGCGCCCTCGACCCGCCGCCCACCGAAGGACCCATCCATGACCGACACCGCGATCATCGAGGTCGCCCTCAAGACGATGGTCGTGGCGCTGAAGCTCTCGGCGCCGATCCTCGTGACCTCGCTCGTCATCGGCTTCGTGATCTCGCTGTTCCAGTCGATGACGCAGATCCAGGAGTTCACGCTCTCGTTCGTGCCGAAGCTCGTCGGCGTCGGCGTCGCGCTGCTGTTCTGCGGCAACTGGATGCTGCACACGCTCGTGGAGTTCACCAACGAGCTGTTCGTGATCCTGCCCGACCTGCTCACCTGACCAGCACTCCACCCGGACCCGGACCAGGGAAGGCCCCTCGATGAACCTCACGGTGGACGGCGCGGCGCTGACGGCGCTGCTGCTGGCCTCCGTGCGCGTCATCGCCTGGCTCGCCGTGGTGCCGCCGTTCGCCTCCCGGGGCATCCCGGCGATGGCCAAGGTCATCCTCTCCCTCGGCCTGGCGCTCGTGATGGCACCGACGCTGGCCACCCAGGACCTGCCGACCGATGCGATCGGGCTCGCCGTCGCCACCGGCGCGCAGGCGGCGATCGGTCTCGGCATGGGCTACGTGACGATGCTGCTCTTCAGCGCGATCGGCGCGGCTGGTGCCCTCATCGACATCTTCGGCGGCTTCGCCCTCGCCTCCGCGTGGGACCCGCTCGGCCAGAACATGAACACCGTCTTCGGACGCTTCCACCAGATGCTCGCCACCGTGCTGCTCATGGCCACCGGCGGCCACCTGCTCGTGATCGGCGGCCTGCTCAGCACGTTCCGCTACCTGCCGCTCACCGGCTTCCCCGAGGTCTCCACCTGGGACGGCCTGCTCGCCACGGCGTTCTCGATGTTCTTCACCGTCGCGGTGCAGATGGCGCTGCCGATGATCGCCGTGCTGTTCGTGGCCGACCTCGCGCTGGCACTGCTCACCAAGGTCGCGCCGCAGCTCAACGCGCTCAACGTGATGTTCCCGGCCAAGATCGGCCTCACGCTGCTGCTGCTCGGCCTGTCCTTCCCGATGCTCCCGGCGGCGGTCGACCGCATCGTCGACATGGCCACGCGGGCGATGGCCACGATGGCGGGTGCGTGAGCGATGTCCGGAGGCTCGGAGGAGAAGACAGAGAAGCCCACACCGCAGCGCCTCAAGCAGGCCCGCAAGGACGGGCAGGTGCCGCGCACGCCGGACCTCGGCGGATGGTTCGGTCTGCTCGTGGTCACGCTGGCGATGGGGCCGCTGCTCGACCGCGAGCTGACCACGCTGCGCACGATGATGGCCACCCACCTGCGGGCGATCTCGGAGGCCTCCCTGCCGCTGGCGCTGACGATGCTCGGCGACGGCCTCCAGCACGCCTTCGTCTCGATGATCGTGCTCGGCTCGATGGTGATGGTGATCGGCGTCCTCGCCGCGCTGGCCCAGGGCGGCTTCTACCTCTCGCCGAAGCTCGCCAAACCGGACGCCAAGAAGCTGAACCCGATCCAGGGCGCGAAGCGGCTCTTCGGTCCGCACGCGGCGTGGGAGGGCATCAAGGTCGTCGCGAAGAGCAGCGTGGTCGCGTTCCTGGCCTGGGGCTCGATCCAGGCAATGATGCCGCTCGTCGGCGGTCTGGTGCCGGTGCGGCTCGTGCTCGAACAGGCCACCGGTGAGATCCGCCACCTCTTCCTCACCGTCGCCATCGCCGGGCTCGTGATGGCGGTGGCTGACTACGCCGTGATGCGCCGGCGCATCGGCAAGCAGGTCCGGATGAGCCACGCGGAGATCAAGCAGGAGCACAAGCAGACCGAGGGCGACCCGATGCTCAAGGGCGCCATCCGCGCCCGGCAGCTGGCGGCCGCCCGCAACCGGATGATCGCCGACGTCGGGGTCGCGGACGTCGTCCTCGTGAACCCCACGCACGTGGCGGTGGCCCTGCGCTACGACCCTGAGCGGGGCGCCCCCCGTGTGGTGGCGCGCGGTGCCGGGGCGATCGCGGCCCGCATCCGCGAGCGCGCCGCCGAGGAGCGGGTGCCGCTCGTGCAGGACATCCCGCTCGCCCGCTCGCTCTACCGCCACTGCCAGGTGGGCCAGGAGATCCCGCGCGAGCTGTGGGCCTCGGTGGCCCAGGTGCTGGCGTTCGTGCTCAGCCGTCGCCGGGCCGGGCAGTACGGCGGTGAGCACCGCACGCCGCGTCGCACCGACGAGCTGCCCGAGGTGCTCAATGCCGCCCGGCGGCGCCGCGCCGCCGCGAGCGAGGCCGCGGCCAGCTGATCGCCGAGGCCCCCAGCCGGATCGTCGTCCGCGGGCCTCTTTTTCGACGATTTCGCTGGGGACGACGCGCGGCCGGCCGATAGGACCACCGGTGCCAGGACGGCGCCGACCCCGCCACGGACGGCGTCGTCATCGACGACCCCTCACGGGGTCGCGCCGCGAGAGGCTGCACCGACCTCATGCAGAAGAAGTCGCTCACCCGTCTGGGCGTGCCGCTCGGCATCATCCTCATCGTCGTGATGCTGGTGGTGCCGCTGCCGGCGATGGTCCTCGACCTGCTGATCGCGCTCAACATCACCGGCGCGCTGCTGGTGCTGATGGTGGCGATGTTCATCCACAAGCCGCTGGAGTTCGCGGCCTTCCCGTCGGTGATCCTCGTGATGACGCTGTTCCGCCTCGCGCTCAACGTGAGCGCGACGCGCCTGGTGCTCGTCGACGGCTACGCGGGCAAGGTGATCGACACCTTCGGGCACTTCGTGGTGGGCGGCTCGCTCATCGTCGGCCTCATCGTCTTCGCGATCCTGCTGGTCATCCAGTTCGTCGTCATCACCAACGGCGCCGGCCGCGTGGCCGAGGTGGGCGCGCGCTTCACCCTCGACGCCATGCCCGGCAAGCAGATGGCCATCGACGCCGACCTCAACTCCGGCCTGATCGACGAGGAGGAGGCACGTCGACGGCGCGCCGAGGTGCACGCCGAGGCCGACTTCCACGGCGCGATGGACGGCGCCTCGAAGTTCGTCAAGGGCGATGCGATCGCCGCCATCATCATCACGCTCGTCAACCTGCTGGGCGGCTTCGCGATCGGCGTCGCGCAGAACGGCATGCCGTTCGGCGAGGCGATCCAGACCTACTCGCTGCTCTCCATCGGCGACGGCCTGGTCTCCCAGGTGCCGGCCCTGCTGCTCTCGGTGGCCACCGGCCTGATCGTCACCCGCTCGGTGGCCGACTCCGACATGGGCTCCGACATCGTCGGCCAGATGCTCGCGCGCAAGATGCCGCTGCGGGTCGCGGGCTTCGGCGCCCTCGCCCTCTGCCTCATCCCCGGTCTGCCCAAGCTGCCGTTCCTCCTCGCGGGCGGCCTGATGCTCCTCGGCGCCAGCCGCATCGACGAGTCCAAGGCCGCCGAGGAGGCGGCCGCGGCCGCGCCGGGCAACGAGCTGGTCGAGTCGCCGGACTCCCCCGAGGCGCTCGTCGCCGAGATCCGCGTCGATCCGCTCGGGCTCGAGCTCTCGGCCGACCTCATCGACCTCGTCGACACCCGCACCGGCGGCGACCTGCTCGACCGGGTCAAGGCGTTGCGACGCAAGGTCGCCGGCGACCTCGGCATCGTGATCCCGCCGGTGCGCACCCGCGACAACCTCGAGCTGCCGCCGCACACCTACGCCATCACGCTGTTCGGCGCCGAGGTCGCGCGCGGCGAGGCGCCGCGCGGCACGGTGCTG
Source organism: Nocardioides sp. (assembly GCF_964229035.1). Classification (GTDB taxonomy): domain Bacteria; phylum Actinomycetota; class Actinomycetes; order Propionibacteriales; family Nocardioidaceae; genus Nocardioides. Next base: position 10,411 of record NZ_CAXRAZ010000015.1, read on the forward strand.
GCGATCGGCGACTTCCTCGGCTCGCTGCCGGGCACACCGACCCAGGAGCCGGTGTTCGGCCTCGAGGCCAAGTGGATCCCGATGGAGCTGCGCCACCAGGCCGAGATCGGCGGAGCGACCGTCGTCGACCGCGCCTCGGTCGTCACCACCCACCTCTCCGAGATCGTGCACCAGCACGCCGGGCGCCTGCTCGGTCGCGAGGACGTCCGCCTGCTCACCGACGTCGTCAAGCGCACCCACCCCGTGGTCATCGAGGAGCTGACGCCCGCACCCCTGCCGCTCGGCGAGGTGCAGCGGGTGCTGCGGGCGCTGCTGGAGGAGCGGGTGCCGATCCGCGACCTCGTGCGCATCTTCGAGGCGCTCTCGGTGCGGGCGGCGGTCTCCAAGGACCTCGACGGTCTCGTCGAGGCCGCCCGCGCGGCGCTCGAGCCGTCGCTGGCCGCGCCCTACGTGGTCGACGGCACCCTGCACGCGATCAGCTTCGAGCCGGTGCTCGAGCAGCGGATGCTCGAGGGCCTGCGCCCCACCGACGCCGGCGCGGTGATCGTGCTCGACCCCGACGTCGCGCAGAACGTGCTCATCGGCCTCGCGCAGACCGCGCAGAACTGCGAGAACACCGGCGTGCGACCGGTGCTCGTGTGCGCGCCGCAGCTGCGGGCCGCCGTCCGCAGACTCGTGGCGCCGGCCGTCGAGCGCCTCGCGGTGCTCAGCTACGCCGAGCTGGCCGCGGCCCGCCACGTGGTCTCCGCCGGCGTCGTCGGCGCCCAGGGTGCCCAGGGCGCTCCGGCCGCGCTGGCCCCGGCCGGGATGGTGATGTGATGGGCCGCCGCAAGAGCGCCGACGGCAGCGGCCGCCCGGCGCCCGCACCGACCCCCGGCATCATCGACGGCAAGGTCCTGCTGATCGCCGCGCTCGTGTGCTCCCCCGCCATCTACCGCGCCAGCCAGGGGCTGCTCAGCGTCGACGAGGTGCTGCAGCGCTACCTGTTCGTGGCCCTGGCCTGCGCGGCCACGGCGATGCTGGTGCGAGCACTGTGGCCGCTGCTCGCCGGCCCGGTGGCCAAGCCGACTCCGCGCGACGCCGCCGGCGCGATCCAGCCCGGCGCCGCGCAGCAGGACGACGCGCCGACCGGCCGCCTGGTGGCCGACCCGCCGGACCCGGTGGGCTGAGCCGCGAGCACGCTCAGCTGACGATCGGGACGACCCACTCGATGCTGGTGCCCTCGCCGGGGGTGGAGGTGACGGTGAGGTGGCCGCCCAGTCCGGCGGCGCGGGCGCGCAGGTTAGGGGTGCCGCTGCCCTCGCGCACCTGCGCGGGGTCGAAGCCGCGGCCGTCGTCCACCACCCGCAGGCGGAACCACGTGGAGCCTGCGCTGAGCGCCACCACCACGCTGCCCGCCCCGGCGTGACGGGCGACGTTGGAGAGCACCTCGCGCAGGGTCGAGAGCAGCTGGGTGCAGCCGTCGGCGTCGAGCGCGGTGTCGACCTGCCCCGAGACGCGCAGCACCGGCTGGAAGCCCAGCACCTCGGCGTACTCGCCGAGCAGCGATCGCACCTCGTCGAGCAGTGGCCGCGCACCGCCGCTGTTGAGCTCGAAGATGGTGGAACGCAGCTCGGCGATGGCGGCGTCGAGGTCGGCGACGGCGCCGTCGATGCGCGGGCGGAGGTCGTCGACCCCGAGGTTGCGGGCCGCCTGCAGCTGCATGCCGGTGGCGAACAGCCGCTGGATGACGAGGTCGTGGAGGTCGCGGGCGATGCGGTCGCGGTCGCGGGCCACCAGGCGCTCGGCGCGATCGCGCAGCGCCTGCTCGCGGTCGAGCACGAGGCCCAGCTGCACGGCGGTGACGCCGACGAGGTCGAGCATCACCGCGCGCAGCGACGGCGTCTCGGTGGCCTGCTCCACGAGGACGACGCCGCCCGCCGCCAGCCGCGTGGCCACGGGGACGACGAGGGTCACCCGACCGGGGCCGTCGACGATGCGGTCGGACTCGCCCCCGGCGGCGACCTCGCGCACGACCGCGGCCCGCTCGGCCAGGACGGCGCCCACGGCGTCGTCCTCGCCGGCGACCTGACGCACCTCGAGCGCCTCGCCGTCGACCCGCACGAACGCCACCAGGCGCGCGTCGCACAGCTCGCGCAGGGAGAAGAGGAGCTCCTCGACGGCCTGCTGCACCTGGGCGGTGCCGCTGAGGTCGCTGCCGATCTGACTGGTGCCCGCCACCCAACGGCGGCGCCACTCGGCCTGCTCGTAGGTGCGGGCGTTCTCGATCATGACGCCGGCTGCACGGGCGAGCGCCTCGACGAGGGCCTGGTCGGTGGCGGTGAAGGCGCGGTCCTCGGACTTGTTGCCGAGGTAGAGGTGGCCGAAGGCGACGCTGCCCACCATCACCGGCGAGCCGAGGAAGCTGTCGATGTCGGGATGGTGGTCGGGGAAGGACCCGGTGAACTCGGGGAACTCCCCGACGTGCTCCACGCGCACGGTCTGCTTGTCGCGCGGCACCATGCCGAGCAGCCCGTGGCCCTCGGGCATGCGACCGATGGCGTCGAAGCGGGCGAGCACGGGTCCGGTGGCCACGAGGTCGACGTAGCGCCCCTGGTCGTCGACGATCGCGAGGACGCCGTACTCGGCGGCGGTGAGGCGGCAGGCGGACTCAACGATGCGGGTCAGCACGCCGCGCAGGTCGAGGTCGGAGCCGATGGCCACGACCGCGTCGAGCAGCGCGCGCGCCTCAGGTGGGAGCTCAAGCTCCATCAGCTACCGCCCTCCCCGCGTCTGATGTCATCCCCCAGGCTAGACCCCTGTGACCTGGAGCGCATCGGGACGCTCGGATGAGGCGTCGCTCAGTGCAGCCGCCGCAGCTGGTAGTCGCCGCGCGTGGTGGCGACCACGACCCCCTCGGCGTCGGTGATCTCGGCGACGAGCTCGAAGTCGGCCTTGCCGTGCTCGCGCGCGGTCGCGAGGATCCGCTCGATCTCGGCGTCCTCGAGGCTCGCGCGGGCGACCACGTCGCCGGTCGCCGGACGGCGGAAGTCGATCGTCACGCTCCGCACCACCGGCACCGCCCCCTCGAGGGCGAGGCCCGTGCTGGCGAGCAGGCCGCCGAGCAGCTCGGCAGCGGTGAACAGCGAGCCCGCGTAGGAGGTGCCGAGGTGGTTGGCGTTGGGCGCGAGCGGGAGCCGGGTGGCGACCGTCGTCCGCGAGGCCTCGAGCACCTCGACCCCCATCGCCGCGGTGATCGGGATCATGGTGTGCATGAAGGCGGTCAGGTCGTCGGTGCCGGGTGCGCTCATGGCGTCAACCTAGAGGAACCGGAGCGTTCCCGTCTGCGTCCCAGGGGACCCGACCGGCGACACCTCCGGCGATGAATCAGGCGACGTCGTAGGTGGCGCGGGCCTGGCGCGGGTGGTCCGAGCCGCGGAGGAGGACGTCGACGACGAGGTCGACGTCGTCGATCATCGGCACGTGGCCGCAGCCCGGCAGCGTGAGGTGGGTGGCCTGCGGGAGCGCGGCGCGCGCACGGCGGGCCTGGTAGGGCAGGAGCACGAGGTCGCGCGAGCCCCAGGCCACGGTGACCGGGATCGAGGGGTCGATCGGCCGATCGAACGGGAAACCGCCGTCGATGATCGTCTCGAGCGCGGGTCGGGCGTGCACGAGTCCGCGGAGGTCGCCCAGCGCGGCCTCGCGGGTGAGCCGGCCGCCGTGGGTCATGAGGAGGCCGAACGCGGCGGCGCGGCCCGCGGGGGTCGCGAGCACCGCGGGTGCCACGGGGCGCGCCAGGCTCGCAGCGCCGGTGAGCACGGTGAACACGGCGCGGATGTAGGCGAAGTCCACCTGGTTGCGCCAGAAGCCGGCCGGGGCGAGCGTGGTGGCGCTGCTGACGAGGTCGTCGGCCGCGGCCTCGAGGGCGATGCGGCCGCCGAGCGAGTTGCCCGCGATGTGCGGGCGGTCGAGGCCCTGCGTGGCGAAGAAGTCCTCGAGCTTCTCGCGCAGCAGGTCGCGGATGGGCCGGCCGTCGGGGACGAGCGCGGGCGAGTCGCCGTGGCCGGGCAGGTCGATGAGGATCACCTCGCGCTGCTCGGCGAGACGGTCGACGACCGGGTACCAGGCCTGTCGCCGGTGGCCGATGCCGTGGACCAGGACGAGCGGTTCGCCGGATCCGATGCGTTCGTGGGCGAGCATGGTGACCTCGATTCCGCGCACCGACGCTGGTGCGACTTAGTGCAACCCGGAGTTGCGGATACCGAGGGTATGGAGGGCGCTAGCTGTTGGCAAGCACTTCTCCCGGAAACTGTCCGATCGGCTGGACCTGCGATCCGAAAATCCTGAATCACACGCGCGTGGGGTTGGCTCGCCCTACGCTCAGCCGCGGGTTCCCACCCGATGAAGACCGGTGCGGCCCCACACCGTCCCGGTCCGGCGGTGCCCCACCCGACCTCGCGTCCGGTGGGGCTACCGCGCGTCATCCGAGACGACGCCGGAGGGGCTTGGCCGACTCTCCTAGGGTTCGGGGCATGAGCGGGGCCACTATCACCCTCGCGGCAGGCGAGGACCCTGCCGCGCCCGGTGGCGTGGCCGGCTGGGCCATCTCGCTGATGGAGTCGCTCGGCGGTCCCGGCGCCGGTCTCGTCATCGCGCTGGAGAACCTGTTCCCACCGATCCCGAGCGAGGTCGTGCTGCCCCTCGCAGGCTTCGCGGCCAGCCGCGGCACCGTGGGCCTGGTCGAGGTGCTCGTGTGGACGACGATCGGCTCGGTCGTCGGCGCGCTCGCCCTCTACGGGCTCGGGCGCGGCCTCGGGCGCGAGCGCCTCCTGCGCGCGGCCGACCGCATGCCCCTGGTGAAGGTGGCCGACGTCGAGCGGGCGGAGGCGTGGTTCGCGCGCCACGGCGACAAGGCGGTGTTCTGGGGCCGGATGATCCCGCTGTTCCGCAGCTTCATCTCCGTGCCCGCCGGGGTCGAGGCCATGCCGGTGTGGCGCTTCGCGCTGCTCACCACCGCCGGCAGCGCGATCTGGAACACGATCTTCGTGCTCGCGGGCTACCACCTCGGCGAGCGGTGGCACGTCGTGGAGTCCTACGCCGGGGTCCTCCAGGTCGCGGTGATCGCCGCGGTGCTCGTCGCCCTCGGCGTCTTCCTCGCCCGACGCCTGCGCAGCACCCGGCGTCCGACGGCCTGAGCGGCTCTCCTCCGAGGCGCAGCGGGTATCTGACACCGGCGGTGGTCGAACCTATGCTTCGCGGGTGGCGACCACGACCCCCGCTACGTCACGGGCTCCGCTGAGCGAGCTGCGCCGACGCTTCCTCCGCGCGGCACCGTCGGCGTTCGCCACCTTCCTGGGCTCCTGGGCCGCGCTGTGCGCCGCGGTGGCGCTCGTGCGGCCGCTGCGCGCCGTCACCGGACCCTCGCTGGAGTTCCTGAGCGACCACGTCATCCTGGCGCTGCCCAACCTCTCCTACGCCACCTTCCTCGGGATCCTCGCCGCCGCCCTGAGCACCCGCAAGCGGGCCGGGTGGTGGGTGCTGGTCATCGTGGCCGTCATCAACGTCGCGGACGCCGCGGGCGAGCTCGCCCTGCGTCCGCGCAGCACCATGGCGCTCGCGCTGGCGGTCGTCCTGCTCGTCGCGGCGGTGGCCGCACGCGGCGGCTTCACCACCAGGGTGCGCGAGAGCTCGCTGTTCAAGGCCGGCGCCGTGGTGGTGATCCTGATGTTCGCCGGTGCGAGCATCGGCTACCTGCTGATCCAGCTGTTCCCGGGCTCGCTCGCCGGCGACCAGCAGTGGCTGTGGTCGCTCAACCGCGTCACCGGCGGCGTGGTCGCCAACCGCGCCTTCGACGGCCGTCCCGCCGACCCGGTCGACGACCTGCTCGGGCTCATGGGTGCCATCGCGCTCCTCAGCGGCTTCGCCACCCTCTTCCAGTCCCAGGCGCTCGAACCGCGCCTGCACCGCACCGACGAGGACGCCGTCCGCGCGCTGCTCGGCGAGTACGGCCACGCCGACTCCCTCGGCTACTTCGCCACCCGTCGCGACAAGGCGGCGGTGTTCTCCGACGACGGCCGCGCCGCGGTGCTCTTCCGCGTCGAGGTCGGCGTGTGCCTCGCCAGCGGCGACCCGATCGGCGACCCCGACGCCTGGCACAGCGCGATCACCCGCTGGCAGGAGTTCGCCGACGCGCACGGCTGGTCGCACGCGGTGATGGGCGCCAGCGAGGTGGGCGCGCACGCCTACGAGACCGCCGGGCTGACCGCGCTCGAGCTCGGCGACGAGGCCATCATCGACACCGCCGTGCTCAACCGCCGCCGCGCCCGGCTGCCGCAGGTGCGGCGCGCGGTGCGCCGCCTCGAGCGGCTCGGTGTCACCACCCGCATCCGCCGTCACCGTCACGTGCCGGCGGCCGACCTGGCGGTCGTGGGCGAGCTCGCCGAGCGCTGGCGCGGCGACGAGCCCGAGCGCGGCTTCTCGATGGCGCTGGGCCGCCTCGGCGACCCCGCCGACGGCGACTGCCTGCTCGTCGAGGCCCTCGGCGCGGACGGCGAGATCCTCGCCGTCCTCTCGTTCGTGCCGTGGGGGCGGGCGGGGGTGTCGCTCGACCTCATGCGACGCAACCCCGAGGCGCCGAACGGCGTCATCGAGTACCTCGTGAGCACGCTCGCGGCACGCTCGGGCGAGCACCGCATCACCCGCATCTCGCTCAACTTCGCGGTGCTGCGCTCCTCCTTCGAGGAGGGCGAGCGCATCGGCGCCGGCCCGGTGCTGCGACTCTGGCGGCGGTTCCTCCTGCTCGTCTCGCGCCGCTGGCAGCTGGAGTCGCTCTACCGGTCGAACGCGAAGTTCGAGCCCACCTGGGTGCCGCGCTTCCTCTGCTTCGACGACACCCGGATGCTGGTGCGCATCGGCGTCGCCTGCGGCATCGCCGAGGGCTTCCTCGACGTGCCGAAGTGGCTGCAGGCGCGGCGGCGGATGGCCTCCCCCGCGCTGGAGCCCGAGCGGGCGGAGGCGATCGTCGCTGCGGTGGCCGAGCGCCGCGAGCGCCGGGCGCGCGGACGACGCCGCCCCGAGCAGGTGCAGGTGCGACTGGCGCGGCGCGAGGCGCTCGCCGCGGCCGGCGTGGACCCCTATCCGCGGGCGGCGCGTCGTCCGCAGGCCGTGGCGGAGGTGCTCGCGGCGGACGCGCCGGCGGCGCCGGTGGCGGTGGCCGGCCGGCTCGTGGCGGTGCGCGACCACGGCGGCGTCGTGTTCGCGACACTGCGCGACTGGACGGGCGAGGTGCAGTGCCTGCTCGAGCGCGACCGGGTGGGGGCACAGGCCCTCGCCGACTTCGGTGAGCACTGCGACCTCGGCGACCTCGTACTCGTGGAGGGCGAGGTCGGCTGCTCGCGACGCGGCGAGCGGTCGGTGCTGGCCGACACCTGGCGCATGCAGGCCAAGTCGCTGCACCCGCTGCCCGGACGCGGCCGGCTGAGCCCCGAGCAGCGCGTGCGCCAGCGCCACCTCGACCTCGCCGTCAACGACGACGCCCGCGCGATGCTCCGCCAGCGCTCGGCCGTGCTGCACGCGGTGCGTGGGGCGCTCCACGACCGCGACTACCTCGAGGTCGAGACCCCCGTGCTGCACACCGTGCACGGCGGCGCGAACGCTCGTCCGTTCTCGACCTACAGCAACGCCTACGACCTGCCGCTCTCGCTGCGCATCGCACCCGAGCTCTACCTCAAGCGCCTGTGCGTCGGCGGGGCCGATCGCGTCTTCGAGCTCGGCCGGGTCTTCCGCAACGAGGGTGCCGACCGCACCCACAACCCCGAGTTCACCGCACTGGAGGCCTACGAGGCCTACGGCGACTACCTCACGATGCGCGAGCTGTGCCAGGACCTCGTCGTGCGCGCCGCCACGGCCGTGCACGGCGAGCCGGTGCTCGTGCGCCCGGGCGAGGACGGGCCCGGCGAGCGCGTCTCGATCGCCGGCGCGTGGCGCACGGTGCGCGTGCACGACGCCGTGCGGGAGGCGCTCGGCGTGGACGTCGAGGTCGACACCCCGGTCGAGGAGTGGGCGCGCCTGGCCGAGAAGCACGGCGTGCGCACCGAGGACCGCACCTGCGACGAGATCGTGCTCGACCTCTACGAGGAGCTCGTCGAGCCGAACACGGTGGAGCCGACGTTCTACATCGACTTCCCGACCTCGGTGTGCCCCCTCACCCGCGCTCGGGACGACGACCCGCGACTCGCCGAGCGCTGGGACCTCGTCGTGTTCGGCATGGAGCTCGCCACCGCCTACACCGAGCTCACCGACCCCGTGGAGCAGCGCGAGCGGCTCGAGCGGCAGTCGCTGCTCGCCGCGGGCGGCGATCCCGAGGCTATGGTGGTCGACGAGGAGTTCCTGCAGGCGCTCGAGCTGGGCATGGCGCCCACGGGCGGGCTCGGCGTGGGCATCGATCGGCTGCTGATGCTCATCTCCGGCGGAAGCATCCGCGACACCCTCGCCTACCCGATGACCCGACCCACCGAGCGCACAGGGGGAGGACGACGTTGACCTCGCTCGATCGCCCGACCCGGCAGGTCGGTGCCGCCGACCCGTCGGCGCCCGCGGCGCCCACCGGTTCCTGGCGGCGCCGGCTCGGCGGGGCGCTCGACGTGGCCACGGTCGTCGTCCTCGCGGTGGGTGGGGTGCTCTACGCCGACTGGATGCTGCAGCTGGTGCTGCCGGTGAGTGCCGACCTGCGCCACAGCTTCATCAGCGAGCTCTCGGCCGCCGACCAGCCCTTCCACGGCGTCTTTCGTGCCGCCGACATCGCGGGCGGCGTGCTGATGGCCCTCGGCGGTGCAGCCGCGTGGGCGCGAGCGCGCGAGCACGCAGCGGTGTGGATCCCGCTGATCGCGCTCGGCATCGCCGTGGTGGTCGAGGCGGCGCTGCCGCTGGCCACCTCCATCACCTTCGACGTCGGCCCCGCGCCGCAGGCGGGCACGGCCGCCTGGTGGGCGCGGATGTCCGAGCCGCACGGCATCGCGAGCCTCGTCGACAGCCTGTCGTTCCTGGCGCTGCTGGTCACCGGAGGTCGCGCGCTGCGCCGCAGCGGGCTCGGCCTGGGTGTGCGCCGCGTGATCGCCGGCATCGGGCTCGGTGCGGCCGCGCTCGGCTTCGCGCAGTCCGCGCAGGCCGCGATGTTCCTCATCGTCGGCCACGCCTTCGACCTCGGCCTCGTGCAGCGCACGGAGGTCACGCTCGCCGCGGCCTGGCTGACGATCGTGCCGGCGCTGGTGCTGGTGCGGCACCGACGCACAGCCACCGCCCTGCACTGACCATCCGAGCCGCCGGGCTGCTTCCCCGGCCTGCCTACGCTCCTCGGGTGAGCCTTAGCACCCACCGCGCCGACCCCGGGGCCGTGCCCGCGCCGGCGTCCGCGTCCGCGGTGACGGCGGCGGGCGAGGGTGGCCGGACGGCGGTCGGAGCCGTCGCCGTCGTCCTCCTCGTGGTGGGCGGCCTGGCCTACACCAACTGGGTGCTGCAGTTCGTGCTGCCCGTGCGGGCCGACGTGTCCACCAGCTTCATCAGCGAGCTCTCGGCCACCGGGCAGCCCTTCGCCGACCTCTTCCGCTCCGCCGACCTGCTCGGCGGCGTGCTGCTGGCGGCCGGGGGCGCGGCGGCGTGGTGGTCGGCGCGGGTCCATCGGGCCGTGTGGACGGCGGTGATCGCCCTGGGGCTCGCCGTGGTGTGGGAGTCCGCGGCGCCGCTGCGTGCCGCGATGACCTTCGGCGAGTCGGTGTCCACCGGCGGTGCCGCCTCGTGGTTCGCCCGGGCCACCGACATGCACGGCATCGCCAGCCTCGCCGACACCCTGTCGTTCCTGGCCCTGCTGGCGCTCGGCCTCCGCGCGATGCATCGCACCCAGGTGCCCGCGCGCGTGCGCGGCGCCCTGGCCGGCGTCGGCGTGCTGGCCGCCGTGCTCGGCGTGGCGCAGATGGGCCAGACGGTGCTCTTCCTGGTGGCGGGCGACACCGACGCGCTCGGCGTCGTGCAGCGCACCCAGATCACCCTCATCGGGTTGTGGGTCGCCGCGGTGCCCGCGCTGCTGCTCGTGCGGGCGCGCCGCGCGAGGCACTGAGCCTCCGCGCACCTCTTCTCGAAAGTTTTTCTCCCGGGAGTGTCCTCCCGCGTCCTCGGCGTGCGTCACCATCACGAGGACGACGCACCGGCTCGTCCCGCCGATCCCGGGGCCGACCCCGGGCCACCCGAAGGAGACCGTCATGCCCCTCTACGCCGCCGTCATTTACAGCCAGGACGTCGACTGGACCACCCCCGAGCACGCTGACGTGATGGCCGAGTACGGCGAGTTCGGCCAGGCCGCCGCCGCCATCATCCGCGGCGGCGCCGCGCTCTATCCCACCGCCACCGCCACCACCGTGCGGGTGCAGGGCGGCAAGGGCGGCGACGTCGTCACCAGCGACGGGCCCTACGCCGAGACCAAGGAGGCCCTGACCGGCTTCTTCCTGCTCGAGTGCGCCGACCTCGACGAGGCCGTCGCGGCGGCGGCGAGGATCCCCGCCGCCTGGACCGGCGCGGTCGAGGTGCGCCCCGTCATCCCCATGGCGGGGTGAGCGAGCCCTCGCGGGCGTCGACCGACGGCGCCCTGGCGTCGCTCGTGCGGGAGTCGGGACGCGACGTCCTGGCCACGCTCGTGCGGCGCCTGGGCGACCTCGCGCTCGCCGAGGACGCCGTGCAGGAGGCCGTCGTGCGGGCGCTGCAGACCTGGCCGCGCGACGGCGTGCCCGACAACCCGACCGGGTGGCTGCGCGTGGTGGCCCAACGCCAGGCGATCGACCTGCTGCGCCGCGAGCGCAGCCGCAGACGGCGGGAGGAGGTGCGGGCGATGGACCCCGCGTTCGACACCTCCGACGACGCCCAGGATGACGCTCCGGACGACGGGGACGACGCCACGCTCGGCGACGACCTGCTCCGACTGCTCTTCACGTGCTGCCACCCGACGCTGGCCCCGGCCAGTCGCGTCGCGCTCGCCCTGCGCACGCTGTGCGGCCTTACCGAGCCCGAGATCGCCCGCGCGCTGCTCAGCTCCCCCGACGCCGTGGCGAAGCGCCTCGTGCGCGCGCGGCAGAAGATCAAGCAGGCCCGCATCCCCTACCGGGTGCCGGCCGACCACGAGCTGCCCGAGCGGTGGGCCGCCGTGCTCACCACCGTGTACCTGCTGTTCAACGAGGGCTACAGCGCCACCGAGGGCGAGCAGCTCGACCGGCCTGAGCTGGCCGAGCAGGCCGTGCGCCTCGGGCGCCTGCTCGTGCGCCTCCAGCCGGACGACGCCGCCGCCTGCGGGCTGCTGGCGCTCATGCTGCTGCAGCATTCGCGCGCCGCCGCCCGCACCGGCCCCGACGGCCCGCTGCTGCTGCCCGAGCAGGACCGCTCGCGGTGGGACCGCGCCGCGATCGAGGAGGCCGTGGTGCTCGTGGGCACGGGTTTGCGGCTCTCGTCGCTGCGGGCCGACCGGTACGTCGTCCAAGCAGCGATCGCGGCCTGCCACGCGCTGGCGCCGTCGTGGGAGCAGACGGACTGGTCGGCGATCGTGTCGTGGTACGACGTGCTGCTCACCCTCGACCCCTCCCCCGTGGTGGCGCTGAACCGGGCGGTGGCGGTGGCCGAGCGCGACGGAGCCGAGGCCGGGCTCGTGCTCATCGAGGCCATCGGCGGGCTGGAGGACTACGCCCTGCTCCACGCCTCGCGCGCCGCGCTCCTGCGACGCCTCGGCCGCGTGGACGACGCCGAGGCCGCCGCCGCGCGGGCGGCCGCTCTGCCGCTGAGCGAGCCGGTGCGGGCGCGGCTGGGCGATCTCTGAGGGGCGCCTGGGCCCTCGGCCCTGCTGGGATGCGCGGGCTCGGCTGGCGCAACGACTCGAGGGGCGACGACGCGCTGGACGCGGGCCCTCCAGGCCTGACGGTTCACCACGGGGGCACGGCCGACGACATCATCAGACCTCGTCGTCGATCCGGTGCGCCGTGCGGACGTCGTTGGCCGCCGCCCAGGCGGAGATGTCGCGGCGCTCGATCGCGGCCGCCATGAGGTCGGGGAACAGGTCGGGGGTGCAGGCGAAAGCGGGCACGCCGATCTCGGCCAGCGCGGCGGCGTGGGCGGCGTCGTAGGACGGCGTGCCGGAGTCGCTCAGCGCCAGCAGCGCGATCATCGTGGCGCCGGAGCCGACGATCTCGGCGGCGCGGCGCAGCATCTCGTCGGCGATGCCGTTCTCGTAGAGGTCGCTGATCAGCACCACCACGGTGTCGGCGGGCCGCGTGATGTGACCCTGGCAGTAGGCGATGGCGCGGTTGATGTCGGTGCCACCGCCGAGCTGCACCCCGAAGAGCACGTCGACCGGATCGCTGAGGTCGTCGGTGAGGTCGACCACCTCGGTGTCGAAGACGACGAGACGTGTGGCCACTGAGCGCAGCGAGGCGAGCACGGCACCGAAGACGCTGGAGTAGACGATCGACTCGGCCATCGAGCCCGACTGGTCGATGCACAGGATGATGTCGCGTTCGACGCGCGTGCTGCGCCGCGCGTGGCCGATCAGCCGCTCGGGCACGACCGTGCGGTGCTCGGGCAGGTAGTGGCGCAGGTTGGCCGCCACCGTGCGGCCCCAGTCGATGTCGGCGGGTCGTGGACGACGCGTGGACGCCGCGCGGTTGAGCGCCCCGGTGACGCTCTGCACGGTCTGGCTGCGCAGGCGCTCCTCGAGCTCGTCGACGACCTTGCGCACGACCGCGCGGGCGGTGGCGCGGCTGTGCTCGGGGATCACGCCGTTGAGGCCCACGAGCGTCGTGGCCATCGCGAGGTCGGGCTGCACGGCCTCCATCAGCTCGGGCTCGAGCAGGAGCTGGTGCAGCCCGAGACGGTGCATCGCGTCGGCCTGCATCACCTGCACCACCGAGCTGGGGAAGTAGGTGCGGATGTCGCCCAGCCAGCGCGCCACCCGCGGCGCGCTGCGCCCGAGGCCGGAGCTGCGCCGGCCGTCGTAGAGCTGGCTGAGCGCCTCGTCGCGGGCGGCGTCGTCCGGAGACAGCTGCACGCCTCCGCCGGACTCGCCGTCGGGACCGCCGGCCGGGCCGCCGATGCCGTCGGCCTGGTCGCCGCCGAGCACCAGCCGCCAGCGGGTCAGGCGGTCGCGGCTCACCGCCCGGTGCTCGGGCTCCTGCTCGTCGGTCACGGTGTCTCCCCCGGGCTCGGTGCCGCGACCCCCAGCAGCGCGGCCACCCGCCGCACCGCGGGCAGGGCCCGCTCGAGGTCGAGCTCGGCGCCCGCGGACGATCGCTGCGCGGGGCCGACGCCATCGCGTCGCCTCAGGCGGGTGCCGAGCTGGCGGCGCTCGGGCGGCGGGAAGCGGGAGAAGGTGCGCCGCAGCAGGGGCAGGAGGTCCTCGAAAGTGGTGTCGTCGACCGTGCTCACCCAGTCGTCGACGAGGCGCAGGAGGTCGTGGTCGTGGAGCAGCAGGATGACGTCGCCGTCGAGGAAGCCGTCGAGCCAGGCGGCGCCGGCGAGCGCGGCCGCGCCCACCGAGAGCCGCCGGCTCAGGCGCCGCGCGATCTCCTCGGCGTCGAGCACGCCGAGGTCGAGCAGGATCCGGTTGACCCGGCCCGACACTGCGCCGTGCACGGCGTCGTCGGCCGCCACCGCCACCAGCGCCTCGCGCCACACCGCGGGCTCCTCGCCGACCAGGCTGATGCCCCGCTGGGCGCCGTCGATCGCGCGGCGCATGCGGTCGGCGGCGTCGTCGTCCAGGCTGGCGCAGCCGGGGCGCAGGTCGACGGCCGCCCGCACGATCACGGTGTCGAGCACCGCGGCCACCGCGGAGGTGTCGGCCTGACGCACGTCGCCGTAGCGGCGGGTGCGCGCCAGCGGCTCGATCGCCTCGAGCAAGCCGAGGACGTCGTGCTGCTGGGCGGTCTGGCGACTCAGCGCCTCGGTGACGGCGTCGAGTGCCTCGGGCAGCTCGGCCACGAAGCACTGCTCGACCAGCGCGCCGAGCGCGGCGAGGTCGGTGGCGGTGCGCGCCCGCTCGGCCACGAGCGCACCGGCGGCGCCGACCACCGTGGTGCCGTGCAGGCCCGCCTCGACGAGGGCGACCGCGAACTCCGGATCCCACTGCAGGGTCCAGGCCTCCTTGAACGTGCCGGTGGTGCGCCCCGCGTCGCCCTCCTCGCCCCAGGGGATGCCCAGCAGGCGGAGCCGGTGCAGCAGCAGCGAGCGCTCACGCTGCGACTCCTTGCGCAGGTCGAGCACCACCGTGGTGGCCGACGCGCTCGGCTTGAGGCGCAGCGCCCGCTGCTGGCGCTCGAGATCACGCGCGAGCGGCACCATCGGGGTTTCCTCCGGGACCCGACCTAGCTGCTCGCCCACGATCAGGCGACGGTGCACGAGCTGGAGCGGCAGCGAGGAGCCCTCGCACAGCACCGCCTCGGTGGCGTCGTTGAGCTCGCTCAGCCCCACCGACGGTCGCCCGCGCACGGTGGCCAGCGCCTCGGCCAACCGTGCGGCCTCGACCACGGTGGCCGGTGCGGCGGCGAGGCCCTCCTCGCGCAGGGCGCGGGCCACGCGCGTGAGCCACCCGGCGACCACGAGGTCGCCCGGATCGGCGGGAATCGGCTCTCCCGCCATGGCGGCGCGCTGCCAGGTGACGAAGAGGTGCTGGTACCAGCCCGGCGAGGTGACGCCGGCGCCGTAGCCGCTCGCGAAGGCGAGACGGTCCGCCGTCCACGGGGCCCAGGTGACGGCCACCTTGGTCTTCGGCAGCCGCGCGAGCAGCCGGTTGTCGTGGGCGGCGGGTGGGAAGGCGTCGGGGTGGAGCGCGGGCGCGTGGTAGGCACCGCACACCACGGCCACACGCTCGCGCCCCTCCTTCACGCAGGCCCGCAGCACGCGACGCATCGCGGCCTCCCGCCGCTGGTTCTCCTCGTCGCGATCGGCCCAGCCGTCGCTCTCGCGCACCGCCGCCATGGCCTCGCGGATCGCGGCGAAACGCTCCAGCGTGGACGACGCCCGGTGCTCCACGGCGTCCTCCCACCAGCGCTCGGCGTCGTCGTAGCCTGCCGCCTCGGCCAGTCGGCCGATGGGGTCGGAGGCGGCTGCCACCTCGGGGGCAGGCGCGGGCGCGGGGTCGGGCGCGGTGTCGGGCGCGGGGTCGGGCGCGGGGTCGGGCGCGGTGTCGGGCGGCTCGGCCAGCGCGTGGACGGCGGGCAGGTCGGCGAAGCGCACCTCGACCCCGTGGGCCAGCGCCCAGCGCAGGGCCACCCACTCGGGCGAGAACTCCGCCAGCGGGTAGAAGGCCGCGCGGCGGGGGGCGTCGACGGCGTAGGCGAGCGCGGCCACGGGCGGCACGAGGTCGGGGTGACCGGCGAGGTCGAGCAGGCCGTCGAGCTCGGGCGGACCCTCGATCACGACCACGTCGGGCTGCAGCTCGGCAAGCGCCGCGGCCACGGAGCGGGCCGAGCCCGGACCGTGGTGGCGCACCCCGAGCACCTCGACGCGCGTCGCGGGACGGTCGGGCGGTGGCACGGTCAGCCGAGCTCGCGGCAGGAGCGGTAGAGGTCGGCCCACTCGGGGCGGTCCTTGACCACCGTCTCGAGGTACTCCTGCCACACGATGCGGTCCTGCACGGGGTCCTTCACGACGGCTCCGGTGAGGGAGGCCGCGACGTCGTCGGCGCGGATGCGCCCGTCGCCGAAGTGCGCGGCGAGGGCGAGTCCGTTGGTCATCACCGAGATCGCCTCGGCGGTCGACAGCGTCGAGCTGGGCTGCTTGATGGTGGTGCGCTGGTTGAGCGTGGTGCCCGAGCGCAGCTCGCGGAAGATGGTAACGACGCGCTGGATCTCGGAGAGCGCCTCGACCTCGGGCGGCAGGTCGAGGGCGCGACCGAGCGAGGCCACCCGGCTGCGCACGATCTCGACCTCCTGCTCGAGGGTGTTGGGCAGCGGCAGCACCACGGTGTTGAACCGGCGGCGCAGCGCGGAGGAGAGGTCGTTGACGCCCTTGTCGCGGTTGTTGGCCGTGGCGATCACGTTGAAGCCGCGACGCGCCTGGACCTCGTCGTCGAGCTCGGGGATGGGCAGCGCCTTCTCGGAGAGGATCGAGATCAGGGCGTCCTGCACGTCGGCGGGGATGCGGGTGAGCTCCTCGATGCGCACCAGCGAGCCGGCGTCCATCGCCCGCATCACCGGGCTGGGCACGAGCGCCTCGCGACTCGGCCCCTCGGCCAGCAGCCGGGCGTAGTTCCAGCCGTAGCGCAGCGACTCCTCGGGCGTGCCCGCCGTGCCCTGGACGACGAGCGTGGAGTCGCCGCTGATGGCGGCGGCGAGGTGCTCGCTGACCTACGACTTCGCGGTGCCGGGCACGCCGAGCAGGAGCAGGGCGCGGTCGGTGGCGAGCGAGGCGACCGCGATCTCGACGAGCCGCCGCGAGCCGAGGTACTTGGGCGTGATCGCCACCCCGCCGGCCTCGCCGCCGAGGAGGTAGGTGGCCACCGCCCACGGCGAGAGCCGCCACTGCGGGGGGCGCGGGCGGTCGTCGACCTGCGCCAGGGCGGCCAGCTCGTGGGCGAACTCGCTCTCGGCGTGGGCGCGGAGCACTCCCTCGGGTGCGGTGGGTGCATCGGTCATGCGAAGGCCTCCGAGAGGGCGGGGACGAGAGCCAGATACTGGCAGATCCGTCCGACGGAATCGCGCGGCCCGCCCTCGAGGCGCTCGCGCCACGCCCCGAGCGCGGGCAGCGCGACGGGGTCGAGGCCGGTGGCGAGCGGCACCACCAGCTGGTTCACCAGCAGGGGCGAGCCCTTCTCGCCCCGCAGCCGCTCGACGACGCCGCGGGCGAAGCCCGGCCCCCAGGGCGCCGGGGCGGAGGTGACGATCGTCGCGACCTGGTCGAGGGTGGTGGCGTCGCGCAGGTGGCGTGTGGCGACCTGGTCGACCTGCTCGGCGGGCAGCAGGCGCAGCAGGCGCGGGTGCCAGAGGTCGCCGGCGACAGCGGCGGCCCAGGCGAGGTCGCCGCGGGCGAGCGTGGCCTCCACGATGCCGGCGCGCACCTCGGGTTGCTCGATCATCCGCCAGGTGCCGGCCGGACCGGTGCCGCTGGCGTCGGTCCAGACCTCGAGGGGCGCGCCCGCAGCGAGACGCTGCAGCCACCAGGCGCGCACCGAGCCGACCCCCTTCGGCCGGACCAGCCCGTCGCGGACGGCGGCCGCGTCGGGCTCGGGCGGCAGCTCGACCTCCAGCTTGTGCCGGACCAACCCCGTGCGGCGCACGAGCGGACGCAGGCGCTCGGCGTGGCGCAGGGCCCGAGCCGACCCCGGGAGGGCGTTGAGCAGCTCCGCGGCGATCTCGCGCACCTTGGCCGAGCGGTCGTCGAGCGCAGCATCGAGGAAGGCCTCGTCGGCGTCACCGAGCCCGGTGCGCAGCAGCGCGAGCAGCGCGACCCGATCAGCGGCGCTGTCGGTGCGCCAGGTCGTCTCGAGCAGCGCACGAGCGGCGGCGGGGTCGCTCAAGCGCAGGGTCTCCAGCTGCTCGGCGCGACGCTCGCGGGTCTCGCGCGCCCACGCGTCGGCGTCCACGCCCTCGGGTCGCGTGGTCGAGGCTGCCGCAGCGGCGGACGACGCCCACGTCGGGTTGACGCGCACGAGCCACGCGGCGCGGTGGTCGCCGGCGGCGAGCACTGCCTCGCGCAGCCACGGCTCGCGGGCCGCGAGGTCGAGCAGCTCGGGCAGCAGGTGGTGCGGCGCGCGGCGACCGTGCTGCACGCAGGTGAGCAGCCACCGCTCGACCAGACGCGGCGAGAGCACCGGCCCGACGGGGGTCTGGTGCAGCAGCAGCTCGAGCAGCTGCACCGCGCGGGCGGGCGCGGCCGGGTGCGCGTCGGCCGCGGCCGCGTCGACCTCCTCGGCGCGCCGGGGCGCGGCCCCCGCGCGGCGGAGGACCGCCCCGAGGGCGGCGGCGTCGAGCAGGGCGACCTCCGCGCCGGCGCCCGAGCGCGCGCCGCCGAGCACGTCCGGCACCTCCGGCGGCGGACGACGAGCCGTGCCGAGCAGCGCTGCGGCGGTGAGGTTGCCCCACCACCCCGCGAGATCCGGGCCTGGTGGGCTCGATGGGCTCGATGGGCGCGGTGCCGGCGACCCGCTCTCGGGCGCGCTCACACCGCCACCATCCGCTCGTCCACCCGCACGCTCAGCAGGCGAAAGCCCTCCGCCTCCAGCTCGCCCACCACGAGGGTGGGCGCGGCGCCGGTGAGGGCGAGGGCCGACCACGGCACCGGGCCGAGCAGCGGCAGCGCGACACCGTCGGCGTCCACGACCTGGGCGGCCGCGCCCTCGCGGGCCGGCAGGAGCACTGCGGCCTCGAGCACGGCGGGCACCCGCGCGACCCAGGGGTTGTCGGCGTGCGCGGCGGCGAAGGCGGCGAAGGCGGCGGCCAAGGTGCTGCCGCCGGGGCGGTCGTCGAGGTCGGCCGCTGCGGGGTCGCCCATCATGAGGGCGCGCCGCGGGCGGGAGCCGGGATAGAGCGCGAGCGACACCTCGAGCGCGCTGCCCGCCAGCTGGGCCATCGGCAGCGGGCCGCCCTGAGCCGCGAAGTCGAGCAGCTGCACCGTCTCGCCGGTGCGCCGCCCGCGCAGCCAGGTGCGCTGCTGCTGGAGCCGGCCGTCGTCGCTGCGGTGGGCACCGAGCACGAGCCAGGTGTCGGCTACGGTCTCGCCGGCGCGGACGTCGTCCGTGCTCTGCGCCCAGCCGAGGTAGGCCCGCAGGTCGGCGCGCGTGGTGGCGTCGAGGTGCTGCCACTGCTGCCAGGCGCGCACCGCCGCCCACCACCGGCCGACCTCCTCGAGCAGGTGATCGGCCCAGTCGTCGCGAGCATTCACCTGCGAGCCCATCTCGCGCACCCGCTCGGCCAGCCCGGGCAGCTGACCGTCGACGAGGCGTGCGGCGGCGGCGTCCCACCAGGCCCAGGGCTGACGACGCGCGGCCACCGTGCCTGCTCGCACGAGGTCGGTGAGCCAGAGACCGAAGTCGTCGATGCCGGCGCTCATTGTGGCCATGCGCTCGGCGCGACGCCGGGCCTGCGCCTCCGGGTCGGCCGGCTTCGGGGGTGCTGCGGCCCCTTCCGCCGCTGCCTCCGCACGGCCGGCCCGCTCACTGCGCTGCTGCGCCCACGCGCCCGCGAAGCCCGCCGCCTCGGCCGCCTCAGCCACCGCGCCGTCGCCCCGCACCCACAGCAGGAGCAGCGCGAGGGCGTGCTTGCAGGGGAACTTCCGGCTCGGGCAGCTGCACCGGTAGGCGGGGCCCGCGAGGTCGATGCTCACCTGGTAGGGCACCTTGCCCGAGCCCTGGCACTTGCCCCAGACGAGCGACTCCGTGCTGCCGGTCTCGGACCACGGGCCGGGCTTCGCGAGCTTGCGGGCAGCCGCGAGCGACGAAGCGTCCGGGGCGGCCTTCTCGACCGCCGCGAGGTCCCAACGCGAGCTCACCGGCCCATCATGGACGACGCCCCCGACGGATCGGGGGCGCCGCGGTGGAAGGGGTCGATCAGCCGGTGGGGGCCGACAGCTCGAGCGCGATGTTGTCGGGGTCGCGGAACTCGAGGATCGAGAGCCCGCCGGCGTCCTTGATCGGCTCGTGGGCGATGCCGAGCTCGTCGAGCTGGCGGGCGGCGTCCTCGAGGGCGGGCAGGTCGGCGAGCAGGAGCGACACGTGGTCCAGACCGACGCGGTCCTCCGAGAAGGTGTCGCCGCCGGGCGCCACCGGGCGGAGGCCGAAGAGACCCCAGGGCGTGGCGTAGATGAGGCCGCCGAAGAGGAAGGACAGCTGCTCGCGCGTCGCCTCGTCGGCGTCCGGCGGCAGCTCGTAGGCGACGTCCCACCCGAACACGTCGTCGTAGAAGCGGCGCGAGGTGGCGAGGTCGCGAACGGTGAGGCGCACGTGGTGGACGGCGGTGGTTGCGATGGGCATGCGTTCCACACTGGCACGGGGGTGGGCGCCGACCACGGCCGCAGTGCACCGACATAGCCGCACCGGATCGGGGTACAGCCCGGGCATGATCGGATTCCTCGTAGCTGGCCTCATCATCGGCGCGCTCGCGCGCCTCATCAAGCCCGGACGGCAGAACCTCGGCATCCTGGCCACCCTCGGCCTCGGCCTCGTCGGTTCGCTGATCGGTGGCGTGATCGCTCAGGCGTTCGGCACCGGCAGCATCTGGGAGCTCAACATCATCGGCTTCGTCCTCGCGGTCGTGGCCGCGGTGCTGCTCATCGGTGTCGCCGAGGGCGTCGCCGGCAAGAGCCGCGCCCACGCCTGAGCAGCGGTCGACGCACCGCGCCGAAAGGCGCGGGGGCAGACGCATGATGGGCCCCGACCGGTCGGTCGGGGCCTTTCGTGCATCGCGGACCTGGGCCCTCAAGCGCCACCTTGCTCAGCGCCCGTCCTGTAGGACCCCAGTGCTTGAGGCGTCGCGCTACTTGGACGGTCATCGTGCGTGGTGACGGCACGGCAGTCCCCGCAATACAGCAGGACCCGCCCCGGAGGGCGGGTCCTGCTGTGTCCGGTGGAGCTGAGGGGATTCGAACCCCTGGCCTTCTCATTGCGAACGAGACGCGCTACCAACTGCGCCACAGCCCCAGAGCGGATCCAACGCTAGCACCAACCGACGCGGCGTCCCGAATCGGGCTGGCGGCGCGCACCGGCTCCGCTGCGGTGCCTCAGAGGCGGTCGTCGTCCGCGTGGCCGGGAGGACGCAGCTCGTCCTGCTCGTCATCGGCGGACTCCGCGGATCGCTCGCGGGCCTCCTCGATCACGCCCGTGGGATCGGCGTGGTCGGCGTCGGGCGACACACCCTGGGCGGCGCTGCCGGAGGCGGCGCGCTGCTGCTCGTCGTCCACCAGGTCGGCGTGGTCGGGGCTGTCGGGGCTCTGGTGCTGGGTCATGGACGCCGGGTACCCGGCCACGCGATCAGGAACCGGAGGCGCGGCGCTGCTGGTCAGCGTCCTTCTCGGACGACGACTGCTGCTCGGCGCGCTGGGCCTCGGCCTCGCGGGCCAGGGCCGAGTCGGCCTCGTTGCGACCCGAGCTCCACACGCCGGTGGAGTCGAGGTCGATGGTGCGCACGGTGCGCCCGGCCGGGGCCTTGGCCACGTAGGTGGGCAGCGGCACGGGCACGGGGGTCCAGCCGTTGTCGACCTCCGCGGCAGCGGAGACCACGGGGATCTCGTCGGTGCGGGGGTCGTCGGCGAGCGCGACGTCGAGGTCGGTCTGCTCCTCGGCGACGGGAACCACGGGGGCCACGGGGGCGTCGTCCTCGGCGAGTTCGTCGGCGAGCACGGTGTCGGCGAGGGTGGTGCGGCGACGGCGCACCCGCACGGCCCGCTCGCGGCGGACCATCACCCGGCACAGCACGAGCCACGCCACCACGAGGGCGGTGGGGGCCGTCGTCCACGGCCAGGCGAGGACGCCGGCGGAGGCGAGCGCCACGACGGTGACCACTGCGAGCACCAGGACGGCGAGCACCCGGCGTCGGCGTGCGGCCGCGCGCTGGGCGGCGGCGCGGCGCAGGCGCCGGCGACGGCGCTCCTCGGGGGTGAGCACGGGGCGCTCGGCGGGGCGACCCGACGGGCGCACGGCGCGGTCGATGCGGTCGGCACGCGGAGCAGGGGTGGGCTCCGCGGGCTGCTCGATCTGCTCCGCGTGGTCGACGAGGTCGGACTCCTCGACGACGGCAGCGTCGTCCTTCACCGGCTCCGGCTCGGCCTGCTTCGAGCGTCCCTCGGCGACGAGCGCGGACTCCTTCGACGAGACCGCGTCGCGGCGGGCGAGCACGCGGAGGCGGTCGGAGAAGCCGTCGACGTTGCGGGTGGCGGCGTCGTCCTCGTGGTAGCGGAGCACCTTGGGCACCAGGTACACGACCCACGCCACGGCGAGTGCGACGAAGATCAGTGCGCTGAGGTCCACGTGCCGAGGTTAGGAGCGGAGTCGCTGCTCACGGCGCAGGCGCGGCGGTGTGTCACCGATTAGCCGCCTCGGGCGAGCAATCCCACCACCTCGACGCACCAGATCTGCCACCTCGGCGGTCAGGCCTCGCCGGACTCGAGGCGCTCCTCGAGGCGGGCGAGCAGGCCGCGGGGGACGTCCTCGCGGGTGACGGCGAAGATGCGGTGGTCACGCCAGTCGCCGTCGATGTGCAGGAAGCGGGGGGCGTAGCCGACCTCGTGGAGGCCGAGCTTCTCGACCACGCGCAGGGAGTTGGAGTTCTCCGGGCGGATGCAGATCTCGATGCGGTGCAGCTTGGCGACGAAGAAGGCGTGGTCGACGACCATCGCCACCGCCCGCGGGATGACGCCCTTGCCGGCGAAGCGCTGGTCGATCCAGTAGCCCACCGAGGCGAACTGCGCCGAGCCGCGCACGATGTTGTTGACGCTCACCTGCCCGGCGAACTGCCCGTCGACCTCGACCACGAACGGGAACGAGTGGCCCCGGCGCGCGGAGCGGCGCAGCCGCTTGACGAGCGCGCGGAAGGTGAGCGGTCGGGCGTCGGCACCCGGCGGGGCCGTGGCGTCCCAGCGGGCCAGCCAGGCCGCGTTGCGACGGCGCGCGGTGCGCCAGGCGGCGCCGTCGCGGGCGCGGATGGGCCGCAGTCGCACGACGGGGTCGGTGCCGGAGACGAGCTCGTTGGGCCACGCGCGACCGGGCACGCCCACGACCATGCGCGGGCGGTGCTCGCCGCCGCTCCCGCCCGCGGCCTCGCGGGCACCGTCCTGCGCCATCACTGCTGCCCCGGACCACCCGGCGTGTGGTCGCTGCCCACGATCTGCTCGGCGGCGTGCACCAGCAGGGGCTCGAGCACGCCGAGGGCGTCCTTCACCCCGCCGCGCGAACCCGGCAGGTTCACCACGAGGGTGTGCCGCGCCACGCCCGCCAGGCCCCGCGAGAGCGCGGCGGTGGGCACGCCCTTGGCGGTGCCGGCGGCGCGGATCGCCTCGGCGATGCCCGGCACCTCACGGTCGAGCAGCGGGCGGGTGACCTCGGGGGTACGGTCGGTGGGCGTGAGGCCCGTTCCTCCGGTGGTGAGGACGACGCGCGCCCCGGCCGCAATGGCCTCAGCGATCGCCTCGCCCACCGGCTCGCCGTCGGGGCGGACGACGGGATCGCCCACCGCGAAGCCGAGCTCGCGCAGGGCGGCGACGATGAGCGGGCCGGTGGTGTCGTCGTACACGCCGGCGGCGGCGCGGTTGGAGGCCACCACCACCACGGCGGACAGGGCGGGCGTGGGCAGATCGGCGGCGCTCATCGGGCCCAGTCCCCGGACTTGCCGCCGGTCTTGGACTCCACGCGCACGTCGGTGATCACGGCGCCCTTGTCGACGGCCTTGACCATGTCGACCACCGTCAGCGCGGCCACCGACACGGCGGTGAGCGCCTCCATCTCCACGCCGGTGCGGTCGGTGGTGCGCACCTGGGCGGTGATCACCACGGCCGGCTCGGGGGAGTCGAGGACCTCGAGGTCGAGGGTGACGCCGGAGATCGCGAGCGGGTGGCACAGCGGGATGAGCTGCGGGGTCTGCTTGGCGCCCATGATGCCGGCGATGCGGGCCACCGCGAGCGCGTCGCCCTTCGGCACGCCCTCGCCGCGCAGCAACTCGACCACCCGCGCCGACACCAACACGCGCCCCGAGGCCACGGCCACCCGGTGGGTGACCTCCTTGGCCGAGACGTCGACCATGCGCGCCGCGCCCGCGTCGTCCACGTGGGTCAGGCGGGTCTGCCCGCCGGCCTGTGCGCCCGCACCTGCGCCCTGCTGCTCGCTCATCGTGTCGCCTCCTCGCACCACAAGACTTCCACGTCGCCCCCGGCCGGCAGCGACCCCTCCCCCGGCGGCACCACGATCAGCACCTCCGCCTGCGCGAGCAGGCTCTGCGCGTGGCCGACGTGACCGGGCAGCGGCACCACCGCGCCCTCGTCGTCCACGACGCCGGGGAGCAGCACCGTGCGCGCGCCGAGCTCGAGGTCGCTGGCCGAGCGCAGCGAGCTGCGCGCGGGTGCCTCGCCGGCCAGCGCGGCCAGCGCCTGGCGCGCGAAGAGCAGGAAGGAGCAGTAGGCGGCGACCGGTGTGCCGGGCAGGGTGACCACCGGCACCTCCCGGCCGGCGTGCGTGCGGACGACGCCGTGCCCCTGCGGGCGTCCGGGCTTCATCGCCACGGGCCCGAACCAGAAGTCGGGCTCGGCGTGCAGGGTGCCGCGCACGACGTCGCGATCGCCCACCGAGATGCCGCCGGTGGTGACCACCAGGTCGGCCGCGGCGACGGCACGGTCGAGCGCCGCGCGGAAGGCGGCGGGCTCGTCGCCCACGACCTCCACCGAAGCCACGGTGCCGGCCGAGCCCGACCCTACGGCGGCGGCGAGCAGGGTGGAGTTGCTCTCGACCACGCCCGCCTCTCCCGCGTCGCCGAGCAGCTCGGCGCCGGTGACCACGAGCGCCACCCGGGGCAGCGGGCGCACGAGCACCTCGCGCACGCCGACGGCGGCGAGCAGACCCACCCGGGCGGGCCGCAGCACCTCCCCCGCGTGGACGACGACCGCCCCCGCCTCGACGTCCTCGCCACGTCGTCGAACGTGCTCGCCCGCGGCGACGCCCGCACGCACCGCGACGACGTCGGCGCCGCGGTCGGTGAGCTCGAAGGGCACGACGGCGTCGGCGCCCTCGGGCAGCGGGGCTCCGGTCATGATCCGCACGGCCGCACCGGGGGTCAGCGTGCCGCCCGGCGTGCCGGCGGGCACGAGCGCGCTCACCGGCAGCTCGGTCGGCCGATCGGCGCGGGCCGAGGCGACCTCGGCGGCCCGGACCGCGAAGCCGTCCATGGCGGAGTGGTCGAAGGCGGGCAGGTCGCGCGGCGCCACGACGTCCTCGACGACGCGGCGGCCCACCGCCTCGAGCAGCGGCACGCGCACGGGGGTCAGCGGGCGGACCGCGCCGCGCACGGCGTCGCGGTGATCCTCGACCGGGCGCGGATCACCCATCAGTGGGGTCGGCGTCTCCGCTGAGCACCTCGCCGGAGGGCACGCGCTGGGCGCCCTTGCCGCTGAGCTCGACGGTGCCGACGACCTGCACTCCCTGGCCGAAGGTCCAGTCGCCCGCCACGGTGAAGGAGTCGGCCTTCGCCAGGGAGGGCGCCCCCTCGGGGAACCGCTTGTCGAACTCGCCGACGAACTTGTAGTGCGCGGAGTCGAGGTCGACGAAGGGGACGTCGGTGGCGACCTGCGTGAGCGAGAAGTCGGCCCCGATCTCGTAGACGTCGGAGCGCAGCACGAGCAGGTCGTTGGTGGTCTTGACCGGGATGAAGCGGTCGCGGCCGACCTCGACGAGCCGGGCGCCCTCGAAGACCTCGATGGCCGCGCCCATCGCGGTCTCGATCTGCACGACCTTCGGCGAGGAAGGGTCGGAGGGGTCGACGGTCTTCTCGTTGCGGATCAGCGGCAGGCCGAGGATGCCGTGGCGCTCCTCCAACGTGGCGCGCATGGCGTGGAGGTCGAACCAGATGTTGTTGGTGGAGCAGTAGCGGTGGCGATCGAGGTCGGCCAGTGCGGCCTGGTCCTCGGGCGCGGTCTGCGCGGTCTCGCGCAGCACCAGCCTGCCGTCGGCCAGGCGGCGGGCGAAGTGGCCGCCCTTGCGGTCCGACGGCGTGCGGCGCACGGCCTCGATCGCGAACGGGGCGCCCGAGGAGGCGAACCAGCCGGCGGTGCGCGGAGTGGGCACCGCGCCGAGGTTGTCGGAGTTGGAGACGAAGACGTAGCGGAAGCCCTGTTCGATGAGCTGGTCGAGCAGGCCCGAGCCGCGCAGGGCGGTGTAGATGTCGCCGTGGCCCGGCGGGCACCACTCGAGGTCGGGGTCGCGCGACCAGGTGACGGGCGTGAGGTCAGGGAGCAGGAGCTTGGGCTCCA
Organism: Nocardioides sp.; assembly: GCF_964229035.1. Classification (GTDB taxonomy): domain Bacteria; phylum Actinomycetota; class Actinomycetes; order Propionibacteriales; family Nocardioidaceae; genus Nocardioides. The sequence goes on from NZ_CAXRAZ010000015.1 coordinate 36,355, forward strand.
TGTTCTGGCGGAACTCCAGCGGCAGCCCCTCGACCGGAAGGTCGGCGTAACGGCCGAGCGCGTCGAGGCTGTCGCCCGAGGTGCGGAAGGAGTTCATGAGGATGAGCGGCAGGCGCACCCCGTGCTGCTCGCGCAGGGCCAGCACCTGGCGGGCGATGATGTCGAGGAAGTTCAGCCCGCGGCGCACGCACAGCAGCGACTTCGCGCGCTCCATGCCCATCGAGGTGCCGAGCCCGCCGTTCAGCTTGATGACCGCGGTGGCGGCCAGCGCGTCGGCGCCGACCTGCTCGTCGATCTCGACGTCAGCCAGCGACTCCATCTCCACCGGCTCGATGCTCGACTCGGGGATCATCCCGGTCTCACCGTGCTCGAGGAGGCGGTAGTAGTGCGCGAAGTTCTCGATCGCGACGGGGTCGACCCCGGCCGCCACCATCTTCGCGCGCGCCTTCTCGAGGCCTGCGTCCGAGCCGCCCTTGCGGCCGCTGCTACCCATACCCGCGATCGTAGGCTTGCCGGGTGTCCGACGCCCAACCGCTCCACCCTGCGACACCGCCCGGGGCCAAGATCGCGCTGCGCGACCAGCTGCTGACCGCGCGCCGGCGTCGTCCACTGGTGGAGGTGGCCGAGGCGGCGGCGGCGATCACCGACCACCTGCTGGCCGAGCCCGCCGTGCGGCGCGCGGCCACCGTGGCCTGCTACGTGTCGGTGGGCAGCGAGCCCGGCACGACCGGCCTGATCGAGGCGCTGCACACGAGCGGGCGACACGTGCTGCTGCCGCGCCTGCTGCCCGACAACGACCTCGACTGGACCCGCTACGGCGGCCCGGCGAGCCTGCAGCCCGCGCGGCGCGGGCTGCTCGAGCCCACGGGCGAGCTGCTCGGGGTGGAGGCGATCGCGCGGGCCGACGTCGTCCTCGTGCCGGGGTTGGCGGTCGGCAAGGACGGCGTGCGGATGGGACGCGGCGGCGGCTCCTACGACCGGGCGCTCGCCCGCGTTCCGCGCGGCACCCTCACCGCCGTGCTGCTCTACGCCGACGAGGTGCTCGATGCCGTGCCCGCCGAGCCGCACGACCGGCCGGTGGGCGCGGTCGCGACGCCCGACGGCGTGCGGCACCTCCGGGTTCTCTAGGCGGGTCGGGGCAGGGTCAGCCGCGCGGCGGCTGCAGCACGAGAACGTCGTCGGCCGCGGCCTCGACCGCGCGTCGTCCGAAGCGCCAGGGCAGCGTGTCGCCGCGCGCCCAGACGTCGGTCTGGTCGGTGTAGTGCGGGTGGTAGGCGTGGCCGGAGACGCCGGTGAGGTTGATCCAGCGGGCGGCGTCGAGGTCGTCCATCGGCACGATCATCCGCATGGACGGCGCCGTGGTGACCTCGTAGCCCTGGCGGGCGTTCCAGCCCGTCGCATCCACGATCGACGAGCCGCCGCCGACCTCCCAGCCGCCGCGGTTGAAGATGCTCTCGACGACCCCGATGCCGGACTCCCCCAGCGTCGAGGAGCGCAGCTCGAGACGGTGCAGACCGCCCCACGTCCACTCGTCGGCGCGCGGCGACTGGCGGGCGGTGAGCTCGTCGCGGGCGCCGAGCATGGCGGTGCGCAGCACGTCGTCGCGGGTCTCGGTGACGCCGTCGGTGCGCACGTCGTCCCACCAGCGGGCGTCGGGGCGCTTGAGCAGCGCGCTGACGACGCGGAACCAGCGGTCGCTGCCGTCGGGCTGCAGCGCGGCGGGCAGCTCGTCGCCGAAGGTGTCGCGCAGCACGCGGCGCCACACCACGTTGAAGTAGGCCGCCGCGGCGCTGTCGGCGCGCTGCTGGCGGTCCCAGCGGCGCAGCAGCCGCTGGCCGTTCGAGTAGTAGCCGGGCGGGAGGTCGATGGCGAGCAGGCGCGGCACGAGGTCGTCGGCGATGGCGCTGCGGGCGTCGAGCTGGATGCGGGCCATGTCGTCGACGTCGAGCTCGTCGCCGCCCTCGCGCAGCAGGTCGCCGATGCGGGTAGAGCGGTAGCCGTAGTCCCAGTCGTCGGTGAGGAACGGGGCGTAGCGCTCGGGGTCGATGACGGCCTGGTTGGCGGTGCTGATCACGCCCGACGCGGGATCGTAGAGCCGCGGCAGCGCGTCGTAGGGCACGGTGCGGTCGGTCCAGTCGTTGCGCGGCAGCCAGCCGGCGCTCGGCGTCCGGCCGTCGTTGCCGGGGCGGCGCACCGGCACGACGCCCGTGGCCTGGTAGCCGATGTGCCCGCGCGTGTCGGCGTAGACGATGTTCTGCCCCGGCACGGCGAAGTCGGCGAGCGCGGCGCGGAAGGAGCGCCAGTCGGTGGCGACGTCGAGGGCGAGCAGGGCGTCGGCCGTGGGGCGCGGGGTGAGCGCCGTCCACGCGAGGGAGACGGCGTGGTCCCAACCGGCGGCGGTGTCGTCCGTGCCGCCGGCGAGCTGCTCGACCTGGCCGACGAGGCCGTCGGAGCCGAGGTCGAACTGCTCGGACTCGGCGTCGAGGGCGGCGAGGTCGGAGAGCAGCGGACCGTGGCTGGTGGAGCGCACGGTGAGCTCGATGGGGTCGCCGCCACGGACCTTCACGGTCTCGGTGCGTCGGGTGAGCGGCAGGGTGCGGCCGTCGTACTGCCAGGTGTCGCCGGCGACGCGCTCGACGAAGAGGTCGGTGACGTCGGGGCCGAAGTTGGTGAAGCCCCAGGCGATGTCGCGGTTGTGGCCGATCACCACGCCCGGCACGCCGGAGAAGCCGAAGCCCGCCACGTCCATCGGGCAGTCGGGGGTGACCTCGGTGCAGTGCAGGCCCACCTGGCTCCACACCCCGGGCAGCGAGATGCCCAGGTGCGGGTCGTTGGCGAGGATCGGCTTGCCCGAACGCGTGCGGTCCCCGCTCACGACCCAGGCGTTGGAGCCGATGCCGTCGCCCTTGCCCAGCAGCGCCGGCAGCGCGTCGAGGGCGCTACGCGCGGAGGCGAGGGCGCGCACGACACCTCGCCGCTCGCGGGGCGTCGCGGTGCTGGCGGCGCTCGCCGCGGCTCCCCGCCCGCCCGTGGACGACGCGGGGCCGGCGTCCTGGTCGAAGACGCCGTCGCGCAGCCCGCCCCGCCCGACGATCGGCGGGTGCTCGTCGTAGGGGTAGGCGGGGTAGAGCTCGTCGGCACGCGCCTCGCCCACCGCCAGGCCGGTGAGCGCGCGGTCGATCTCGTCGTCGAGGTTGCCGCGCAGGTCCCACGCCATCGCCTTGAGCCAGGCGAGGGAGTCGACCGCCGTCCAGTCCTCGGGGTCGTAGCGCAGGCCGGTGAGGCCGAGCAGCGTGTACTCGAGCGAGATGTCGCTGGCCGAGCGGCCGGCCAGGTAGGCGTTGACGCCGGCCGCGTAGGCGTCGAGCGCCGAGCGGGTGGCGGGCTTGAGCAGCAGCAGCTCCTGCTGGGCGACCCGGCGCCACCCCAGGGTGCGCACCACGAGGTCGGTGGGCAGCGCGTCGGCGCCGAACATCTCGGCGAGGCGGCCGGCGGTGGCATGGCGGCGCACGTCCATCTCGAAGAAGCGGTCCTGGGCGTGCACGAAGCCCTGCGCCATCATCAGGTCGCGCATCGAGCTGGCGTAGATCTGCGGCACGCCGGCGTCGTCCCGCACGACCCGCACCTCGCTCTCAAGGCCCGGCATGGCGAGGCGCCCGGAGGTCTCCGGCCAGGAGTGGCGGGCCACGATCACCGCGGTGATGCTGGCCGCGACCAGCACCAGCGCGAGGACGACGCCCAGCCCCGCCGCCCAGCGGAACCGACGCCGCCAGCGCGCCTCCATCCGCTCCCGGGGCGTGGGGCCGGTGGGCTGCTCCGCGCCGTCGCCGGGTCGCTCGACCGCGCCTGCTCCCTCGCCCCCTCGCACCGCTGCATTCCATCACCCGCGGCCAAGCGGGCGCGCTGCGACCCCGGCGCTGCCACGGACGACGGGGCGTGGCGTAGCATTGGCACTCGCGTACCGAGAGTGCCAGCAACCCCGCCGGCACCCGAACCTTCGTCGGAGATCCTTCGATGCCCACCTACCAGTACCTCTGCACCGAGTGCAGCCACGCCTTCGAGCAGTTCCAGAGCTTCAGCGACGACGCCCTCACCGTGTGCCCCGAGTGCTCCGGGCGCCTGCGCAAGGTGTTCAACTCCGTCGGCGTGGTCTTCAAGGGCTCGGGCTTCTACAAGACCGACAGCCGTTCCGGGTCGAGCTCGAGCAGCACCAGCGCCGGTTCGAGCGCCGGCAGCGACTCCGGCTCGGGCTCGGGCTCCGGCTCGGGCTCGTCGAGCGCCGCGAGCAGCTCGGGTTCGTCGGATTCCTCGGGCTCCACAGGCTCCTCGAGCTCCAGCACCGCCTCCAGCAGCGCAGGCTCGTCCAGCTCGACCTCGGCCTCGTCCTCCTCCTGATCGCCGCCTGATCCCCGACCGCCCGGCCGCCCCGCTGTCCGTCGGTCGGCCCGCGGCGACCGGGGCTGTGGAGAGCGGATCCACGGCTCGCGCAACCGGCCTAGCGTCGCGGGCATGTCGCCCGACCCCGCCGCATCGCCCGCACCCGCATCAGCCCTCGAGCGATGGCGTGCTGGGCTCACCGGCGCGCGCCGCGCTGTGCTGAGGCGACGGCGCCCGCTGGCGGCGCTGTTCGTGGTCGTCGGGGTGCTCGCAGGGGTGCGGGCGGTCGCGCCGGCTCCGGCGCCGACGGCCGTCGTCCTCGTGGCCGCGCGCGACCTCGGCGCCGGGCGGCCGCTGGCCCCCGACGACCTGACCTCCCGCGCCCTCCCCGTGGACGCCGTCCCGACCGGTGCCCTGCGCCGGCACCCCGGCGGGCGGCTGCTCGCCGCTCCCCTGCGCCGCGGCGAGGTGCTCACCGACGTGCGACTCACCGGCCCGGCCACGGCGCGCGAGCTGCCGCCGGGTGCGGTGGCGGCGCCGGTGCGCCTGAGCGATGCCGGGCAGGCGGCGCTGCTGGCGGCGGGCGACCGCATCGACGTCCTCGTCGGCGACCCCCGCTCCAGCCAGGACGCCGCGCTCGTCGCCGGCTGCGCGGTGGTGCTCGCCGTGCCGGGCGTCGGCCAGGCAAGCGACGGCGCGCTGCCCGGCCGCCTCGCCGTGCTCGCGGTCGACGTGCCGGCTGCTCGACGGCTGGGCGTGGCCGCGGCGTCGTCCTACGTGACCTTCACGTGGTGCCGCGAGGAGCCCGGTCGGTAGGTTCAGGGACGTCGCGGCGCCGTCCGGCGCCGATCCGCATCCACCCACAGGAGCGTTCCAATGTCCGGGTTCAAGGCCTTCCTGCTCAAGGGCGACCTCGTCCAGCTCGCCGTCGCCGTGATCATCGCCGGATCGTTCGGCACGGTGGTCAAGACGTTCACCGACGTCCTCACCGGCTTCATCGGCAAGATCTTCGGCCAGCCGAAGGTCGGCAAGGTCGAGGTCGCCGACGTAGCCGTCGGGCCCTTCATCAACGCCGTCATCGCCTTCGTGATCCTCGCAGCGATCGTCTACTTCCTCGTCGTGATGCCCTACACGCGCGCGAAGGCGAAGTTCTTCCCCGCCGAGGCCTCGGGCCCCACCGAGATCGAGCTGCTCACCCAGATCCGCGACCAGCTGGCGCAGCGCTGACGCTCGCGCCGATCAACGGCGCTGCTGCACCCGGTGCCGCCTCACCCTCCGTGGTGGGGCGGCACCTGTGCCTTGAGCCAGCGCTCCGAGGCGCTCTCGCCCTCCCCCGTGGACGACGACCCCGGCTCGCGCTCGTCGCGCGTGGTCTCGGGCAGGGTGTCGCCGAAGATCTCGGCGAGGCGCTTGCGGCGCTTCCAGGCGGGCTCGGGAGCGTCGTCGCGCTCTGCATCGGTGCTCACGACTCGACCTCAGGAACAGAGTCCGACGTTCTCGCGGCCCTTGGCGTCGAGACCGCCCGGAGCCGGCGTCGGAGTGGGGCTGGTGCCCGGCGAGGGCGAGCCGGAGGGGCTCGGCGAGACGCTCGGGCTCTGGCTGGGGCTGGGCGACGGCGAGGCGCTGGCGGTGCTCGAGCCGTCGGGGGCGTCACCGGCGCTGATCGCCTGGCTGAGGAACTCGGGCGTCAACGGCCGGTCCTTGCGCACCAGGCGCCACAGCTTGTTGACCTCGGGGGTCCACTCGATGCCACCGGAGACCTTGTCGGAGTAGACCCAGGGCGTGGTGACGAACTTGATGTTCTCGGGACCGATACCGCGAGCGGTGAAGGCGACGTCGGCGATCGACGACAGGCCGTCGAAGTCGGTCTGGAGCGAGGAGGTGGCGGCGCTGAGGAAGCGCACCATGCGGTCGGGGCGGCTGATCATGCCGGCGGTGAGGGCCTTGTTGATCATCGACCCGATGAAGGCCTGCTGGCGCCGCGTGCGGTCGGTGTCGGTGCCGGATCCGACGCGGTAGCGCAGGCGGACGTAGGTGAGCGCCTCGTTGCCCTTGATCTCCCGCGTGCCGGCCTTGAGGAAGATGTTGCGCTTGGTGTCGTTGATGTCCTCGGGGATGCACACCTCGACGCCGTCGAGTGCGTTGACCATGTCCTTGAACTGGTTGAAGTCGACGACGAGGTACTTGTCGACGCGTACGCCCGTGAGCTGCTCGAACTGCTGCTGGGTGCAGAACGGACCGCCGATGGCGTAGGCGTCGTTCCACTTCACGAAGCCGCCCGATCCGGCGATCGCCGAGCCGTCCTTGCGGTAGCAGGTGGGTCGCATCACCGCGGTGTCGCGCGGGATGGAGATGCCGTAGGCGAACTTCCGGTCGGCGGAGACGTGGAACAGGATCGTGGTGTCGGACAGTCCGCCACCCGCCTCGCCGTCGATGCCGTTGCCCTTGCCGGCACGGGTGTCGGTGCCCATGACGAGGATGTTGAGCGGCTCCTTCGGCCCCTCGACGACCTCCTTGGCCGGCCGGTTCTTCACCTGGTTGCCGGCGCTGACCCGCGTGATGTTGCCGTCCAGGTTGTTGTAGACGAGCGAGACGCCCACGCCGGTGAACAGTCCGAGGGTGAGCAGGCTCGCGGTGATCACCCGGAAGACGACCTTGCCCGGCTGCGGCGCCTTGCGACGACCTCCGCGACCACCCCGGCCACCACCGCCGCCCGCCGCGGCGGGTGCGGCGCCCCGTCGTCCACGACTGGCGCGGGAGGTGGTGACCCGGCGCGCGCCGGCCTGGGGGCGCGTGTCGTCGCCGCCGTCGGGGTACATCGGGTCCTGGGTCATGGTCCACCTGGTCGGGAGCCGGCCGGGGCCGGGATCGAGCGTGGGCTGCGGCAGGTCGCGAGAGCCGGGGCCGGACGACGCGCCCCGATGCGACCTCGCCCACGGTACGGCGTGTCGCAACCGAGCGAGCGACCCGCGTACCGCATCCTGCCCCGCCATTGTCACCACCGCCGCGCACGCCGCCCAATCGCCCCGCCTCGGCGGACGGGTGACAAGATGGGCCCCACGCCCCAGTAGCTCAGTGGATAGAGCAGCCGCCTCCTAAGCGAAAGGTCGCAAGTTCGACTCTTGCCTGGGGCACCGCGAACGCACGACGGCCCCGGGCGGGAGCCCGGGGCCGTCGTGGTGGTGCTGGTGAAACAGGGGAACCGTCAGAGGTTCACGGGGCGCAGCACGCGGTCGATGGCGTGACCGATCTGCTTGTTGCCCTTGTTGATGTCGGTCTTGAGGATGATCGGGTTGCGGGCGTCGCCGTCACGGTCGCTCAGGACGATGCGGTTCTTCTGCACGCGGACGATGAAGGTCGGGCCCAGCGCGGTGCGCACGGCCTTGTCGTCGCGGGCGATGACGCCCTTGGAGTCGATCGTCTTGCCGGCGATGACGTGGTAGAGCAGCACGGCCTCGATGGTGTCGATGTCGACGGTCGAGGCGAGCTTCTTGAAGACGCTGCTCTCGGCGTTGTAGCTGCGGCCGGTGAGGTCGCGCACCAGCCAGCGGAAGGCACCGTCGGTGGGGAGGAACGCGGTGACGCGAGTGTTGCCCTTGGCGAGCACGCCGACGGGGCTGTTCGGCTTGGCCTTCAGCACGGCCTTGACGGCGGCCTCGAGGATGTCGAAGTCCTGGCGGTTGCGGTCGAAGCCCTTGTCCTTGGCGAGCAGCGTCGCGAGGCTGCGGGTGCCCGGCTCGTGCGCGGCCTGGGCCGGCGCGGCGGCCAGCGCGGTACCGGCGACGACAGAGGTCAGGAGGCCGGCAACGCCGACGCGAAGGGAACGCTTGCTCATCTGATGGTCCTCCGAGTAAAGGGGGGTGTGGAGCAGTGCCACCAGAACCGGCGGCGCTGCCGAACTGACGTGAGTCGTTCGGTGCGGTAACCACCTCGGATGGGTAGAACCCCCCGTGATCGGCGATACCGATCAGATGTCGGCCAGATGTTGGTCAGACGCCCAGGAAGTCGCGGATCGCCGGCAGCTCGCGCCACGCCTGCGCCACGCCGCGGGCGTGGCTGTCGCGCAGCACGGGCACCGAGCGCTCGCCGTTGCCCACCGTCATCGCCTCCGGCGCGAACACGTAGGCCCGCCCGTCGGACTCGAGGTCGAAGATCCGCTCGCGCATCTCGCGGTAGCGGGCCGGCCGGGTGGCCAGCGCCTCGGCCACGGCCGGGAACCGGCGGAACCACCGGCGGAAGAACCAGTCGCCGCTCGCCTCGGGCTTCACGTAGTCGCGCTGCTGGGTGAGCACGACCAGGAACCGCGAGAACCCGTCGTCCTCGGCGGCGTCGAGGGGGATGCCGGCGCCGGAGCCGAGGGCGCCGTCCACGTAGGTGCGGCCGTCGATGACGACCGGCGGCATCAGCACGGGCATGGTCGAGCTGGCGCGGACCTTGCGCATGAGGTCGTCCATCGTCGTCACGTCGTCGCGACCCCAGTGCACGCTCTCACCGCTGGCGGCGTCGAAGGCCCCGATGCGCAGGCGGGCGGGGTTGGCCGCGAAGGTGGCCCAGTCGAAGGGCAGGGAGCCCCCGGGCCGACCGGCCTGCTCGTAGATGTACTCGGCGTGGAAGATGCCGCGCCCGCGGGCGAAGGTGCGCCAGTCGCCGAAGCGGGGGTCGGTGACGAAGTCGGTGAAGGAGTGGCGGTTGCGCCACGCGTCGCGCGAGACGTAGTTCGAGAGCAGGCTGGAGCCGGCCGAGATGCCGCCGACCCAGTCGAGGTGCAAGCCGTTCTCGAGCAGCACGTTCACTAGGCCCGAGGTGTAGCTGGCCCGCATCCCGCCGCCCTCGAGCACGAGGGCGACGTCGGTGACGTTGGAGGTGAGCGGCGCGGTCGGCGCGGCGTCCGGCGTGTGCGGATGGGTGGTCACAGGGGGCCTCCGAGGGGGTCGGGGCGCTCCTCGCGGACGACGGGCCGCTGGCGCAGGCGGGCCAGCAGGATCGCCGCGCACGCGGGAGCGATGAGGACGTTGGGGACGGCGATCGCGTAGAGCCGCTCGGCGAAGCCGTAGACGACCCACGCGGTGGCCTGGACGGTGGCGATGGTCCACGTGGTGACGCTGAGGCCCGCCAGCCCTCCCACGACGCGGCGCAGCGCCATCGCGCGGCGGGTCTGCGGCACGAACTGGGCGACGTCGATGATGCCGACGAGCCATCCGAGCACGAGGGTCACGACCGCTCCCCCGCACTCGTCGAGGTGGCGCCCGGCTCGTCGCGGGCGGCCGATGTGCGGCGACGCGCGGTGACGAGCACCGTGACGATCACCGTGGAGCACAGCAGATTGACCACCCCGGCGAGGATGACCGGCCGGGCGTGCTCGAGCGAGCCGTAGGTGGCCAGCAGCACGTTGAAGACCATCGCCACGCTGTAGGAGAGCAGGCTCAGCGCGGCGAGCGCCGCGGGGTCGCGACGGTGACGCACCGCCTGGACGGCCTGCGGCACCCACATCGTGGCGGCGCCGGCGCTGCCGACGTAGCCGATCGCCTCGATCACCGCGCCACCCCGAGGTGTGCGCCGCGCCGGCACGACGCCGGCCGCGGGGGGTGCAGGGTGCTCACTGATCGGAGGCTACAACCACCTCCGCGCCCCGACGTGATCAGCGCGGGCGGCCAGCGTGCGGGCCCACGGCGTGCGGGCCGGCGACGGCGACCGCGGCCCCGTATCCGTCGGGCACCACGACGTCGTGCACGGACCATCCGCCCACCGACCGGGCGGGGGCGGCATCCGTGCCGAGGTAGTCGAGGTGCGGGTCGCGGCCCAGCCCGATCCCGATGCCCTTGAGGTAGGCCTCGGTGCGGGCCCAGGCGCGGGTGAAGCGCACGGTGGCGCGCCCGCCGTCGAGCGTTCCGGCGGCGGCCGCGGCGATCTCGGAGCTCTCGCGGGGGTGCAGCACGCCGGCGATGGCGACCGGATCGGTGGGGTGCTGCTCGACGTCGACACCGACCGGCAGGTCCGCGACCGCCACCAGCACCTGGCCGGGTGTGTGCGAGAGCGAGAACTCCAGATCGGCGCCCTCGGCGCGCGGGCGCCCGTGCGGCTCGCCGCAGCCCGGGCAGGCATGGCGCCCCCACACGACCTGCTCGGGCGCGAGGCCGAGGGCTGCGCCGACCACGCGCCGCGCGGCGCCGTGGGCGATCTCGTAGGCCCGGCGCAGCTCGGCCCGCACGAGGGAGGACGCGTGCGCGCGCTCGGCGTCGTCGAGCCAGGCCCGCGCGGCGTCGAGCGTGGCGTCGTCCACGTGGTCGGTGGCGATGCGCCAGACGCCGAAGCGACCCTCGCGCGGCGCGGGGTCGTCGAGCAGCGACCCCAGGACCGCCGGCTGCACTGCCCTGGCGGACGGGTCGGGCACGGCCTCCCACACCTCGCGCGTCATCACGGGGAGGTTAACAAGCCTCAGCCCCCGGCGGCGTCGGCCTCCGCACGCTCGGCCTTCGCCCGCGCCCGCGCGGCCCGCCCGATCGCCTCCTCGACCACGGCGTTGAAGCGCGAGCCGTTGGGCCAACCGTCGTAGTGGCAGGCGAGGATCACGAGCTCGCGCAGCGCCGCGTCGTCCAGCTCGCCGTTGGCCAGCGCAGCGGGCACCTGGATGCCGAGGACGTCGTCCGCGCGCTGCCCGACGAGCAGGCCGATGAGGAAGATTCGGCGGTCGCGGTCGCTGAGGCCGGGGCGCTGCCAGATGTCGCCGAAGAGGTGCTCGACGGTGTAGCGGAAGAAGTCGCCGTCGCCGTCGCTCATCTCGAAGCCGTAGACCTGCTCCATCTTCTCCAGGCCGCGACGGCGCTGCTCGGGGAGGTCGTCGAACTTCGCCATGTCAGGCTCCTGTCGTCGTGGAAGCGGGGGCGGACGCGGGCGCGGAAGCAGGGGCGGGGAGGCCGAGGCCGGCGGCGAGGCGCGCGGCGGCCAGCTCGGCCAACGGCACGTCCACGCCGAGCTCGCGGGCGAGGTCGATCGCGAAGCCGAGGTCCTTCGCGGCGAGGGAGGCCACGTTGGAGAACACCCCGAACCAGAAGTCGTCGGGAGCGAGCTCGGCGGTGCTCTCGCGATGCATGATCGCGCCCGGGCCGCCCGTGATCGCGTCGGTGTGGCGCACCACGTCGCCGAGCGCCCGGAGGTCGAGCCCGGCGGCCTCGGCGAGACGCTGCGCCTCGGTGGCGGCGGTGAAGGCGACGAAGTGCATGAGGTTGCGGGCCAGCTTGAAGCGGGTGCCCGCCCCCACCGGCCCGGCGTGCACGACCTTGCTGCCCAGCGCGTGCAGCACGGGCGCGGCGACGGCGAGCGCGGCGTCGTCCGCGCCGACCATCAGGGCCAGCGAGCCGTCGGCGGCGCCCATCGCCCCGCCCGAGACCGGCGCATCGATCAGGTGGACGCCGTGCGGCGCCGCGGTGGCGGCGAGCTCGGCCGGGGTGCCGGGCGCCACCGTCGAGTGGACGACGACCACGAGCCCCTCGCGCGCGGAGTCGAGCGCTGCGGCGAGCACGTCGCGCACCTGGTCGTCGTCGCGCACCATGAGGCACAGCACGTCGCAGCGCCCGGCCAGGTCGGCGACGCCGGCCGCGATGCGCGCGCCCGCCCGTTCTGCCTCGGCGAGCGGCTCGGGTGCGACGTCGTGGACCCAGAGCTCGAGGTCGGCGTCCTGCTGCTGCGCGGCGAGGCGCAGCGCCATGGGCTTGCCGATGTTGCCGAGGCCGACGAACCCGACGGTGGTGGTCATCGGCTCACAACCGGAAGGTCTGGCCGCCGTCGACCGCCAGGATCTGGCCGGTCACCCAGGAGGCGTCGTCGGAGAGGAGGAACAGCAGCGCGCCGACCATGTCGTCGACGCTGCCCATGCGCTTGATCGCGAGCGAGGTGCGCACGATGTCCTTCGCCGCGTCGCCGGCCTGGACGCGCGTGGCCTCGGTGGCGGTGGGGCCGGGCGCGATCGCGTTGACGCGGATGCCCTGGCCGCCGAGCTCGTGCGCGAGCTGCTGGGTGAGGCTGTTGATGCCCGCCTTCGCCAGGCCGTAGAAGCCCGAGTAGAGGTAGGCGGCGGTGCTCGACTGGTTCACGATCGCCCCGCCCCCGCGCTTGGCGATCTCGGGGTACACCGCGCGGGTCATCACCAGGGCGCCGTCGAGGTTCACCGCCATGAAGCGGCGGTAGTAGTCCCAGTCGACGCTGATGAGCAGGTTGAACTCCATCGACCCGTAGATCGCGGCGTTGTTGACCAGGTGGTCGATGCCGCCGAACTCCGCGAGCGTGCGCGCCACGAGGTCCTGCGCCGACTCGGCCGACGACACGTCGCAGGGCACGAAGATCGCGCGGCCGCCGTCCTCGGTGATGGAGGCGGCCACGGCGGTGCCGGCGTCCTCGTTGAGGTCGGCGACGACGACGCTCGCGCCCTCGGCCGCGAGCGCCCTGGCGTACGCCTCCCCGATCCCCTGCGCCGCCCCCGTCACCACGGCCACCTTGCCGTCGAACCTGATCATGTCACTCCTGTCCCATCCGTCTCGCGATTCACCGGCTGGCCGGTGAATCTTCCACTTGGACGACGGAACTCCGTCGTGCAAGTGCCGGTTTCACCGGCCGGCCGGTGAAACCGGCCCATCACCCCGGAAACGCCAGCGTCTTCGTCTCCAGGTACTCCTCGAACCCCGCGACACCCATCTCGCGGCCGATGCCCGACTGCTTGTAGCCGCCGAAGGGGGCGTCGGGGCTGAACCAGACGCCGCCGTTGACCGCGAGGGTGCCGGTGCGGATCCGCTTCGCCACGGCGGTCGCGCGCTCGAGCGAGGCGGAGTCGACCGAGCCCGAGAGCCCGTAGGCCGATTCGTTGGCGATACGGACGGCGTCGTCGTCGCCGTCGTGGGCGAGGACGACGAGCACCGGCCCGAAGATCTCCTCCTGGGCCAGTCGCGAGGAGTTGTCGAGCCCGGCCACCACGGTCGGCTGCACCCAGAAGCCGGGCTGGTCGATCACGGAGCCCCCGGTCGCGAAGCGGCCGCCCTCGGCCAGCGCCACGTCGAAGTAGGCGGCGACGCGGTCGCGCTGCACGGCCGAGATCACCGGGCCGCAGATGGCGCCCGGGTCGGCGGGGTCCTTGGCGCCGATGGACTCCATCGTCGCGGCGGCCACCTGCACGGCCTCGTCGTAGCGGTCGCGGGGCACCACGAGCCGGGTGGTGATGGCGCAGCCCTGGCCGGCGTGGATGCAGGCGGCGAAGGCGGTGGCGCCGGCGACCGCGGCGACGTCGGCGTCGTCTAGGGCGATGGCGGCGGACTTGCCGCCGAGCTCGAGGAAGACCTTCTTCAGCGTCGGCGCCGCAGCCGCCATGATCGCCCGCCCGACGTCGGTGGAGCCGGTGAACGACACCATGTCGACGCGCGGGTCGGTGCTCAGGAGCGCAGCCACCTCGTTCGAGCGCGGCGTCACCACGTTGAACACGCCGGGCGGGATGTCGGTGTGCTCGGCGACGAGGCGCCCGAGCTCGGCGGCCACCCACGGGGTGTCCGGCGCCGGCTTGAGGACGACGGTGCAGCCCGCCGCCAGCGCCGGCCCGACCTTCGCCAGGTTGATCTGCGTGGGCACGTTCCACGGCGTGATCGCCGCGACCACGCCCACCGGCTCGCGGCGCACGGTGCGGCGCGAGGCGATGCCCATCGGGTGCGCGAGGCCGAGGTCGGTCTCGAACTCGTAGGTCTCGAGCAGGTCGGTGACCCAGCGCAGCCCGTCGACCGGCACGTCGAAACCGGCGGCGCCCATCATGAAGCCGGGCATGCCGACCTCGGCGGTGGTCAGCGCGCGGAAGGCGTCGGCGTTCTCCAGCAGCGCGGCGTGCAGCTGGCGCAGGCAGCGCAGCCGCAGGTCACGGTCGTTCGCCCAGACGCCGTCGTCGAAGGCGCGTCTCGCCGCGGCGATGGCGGCGGCGACGTCCTCGGCGGTGCCGTCGGGCGCCTGCCCGATCTCCTCGCCGCTGGCCGGGTTGAGGATCGGGAAGGTCGCGCCGCCGGAGCCGGCGACGAGCTTGCCGTCGATCAGCTGCTGCGGTGCGGGAGGCAGGCCGCTCACGCCGTCACCCCGGGAGTCGACGGCGTCGACAGCGTCGACGGCGTCGAGGGCGTCGCGGGCGCCGCCTGGGTCAGGTAGTCGCCGCGCTCCACGGGCGGCGGCCACACGGTCGAGGGCAGCTCGTCGTGGTGGTAGTGCCCGGGCACGCCGTGGCCGGCCACCGACATCCGCTTCAGCAGGGTGTCGGGCGCCTTGTCGGCCTTGATGATCTCCATGAAGGTGTGGGCGGTCGAGGGCATGTCGAACCAGTCGCGCTGCCAGGCGATCTTGACCAGCCCGTCGTCCTCGCCGCCGACCTGCCGCTCGACGCCGAACCACGAGCCGCCGAGTCCGAGGATCTCGAACTCACCGGCCGACGGATCGGCGTCGTCCTTGAGGATGCCCGAGCGCTGCTTCCAGAAGCCCACGATCATCGACTTCTGCTCGTCGATCACCGTGCACACGTAGTCGTAGTGCCACCCGTCGAGGCCGTCCATCTCGATGCCGATCGCCCAGTCGCGGATCTGGTCGCGCCCCACCGCCATGAAGTGCTCGTCGGGGGCGTACATCCAGCCGTAGGTGGCGTCCTGGGCGTACCAGTCGGCCATCACGCGCCAGTCGCCGCTGGCCTCGGCGCGACGGTTGACGTCGAGCCAGGAGTCCCAGAACTCCTCGATCTCGGCACGGGTCAGCTCGCTCATCGGTGTCCCTTCCTCAGACTTCCTCGATCGCCAGCGCGAACGCCGGGCAGTACTTCACGGCCTGGACGACGTCCGCCCGCCGCTCCTCACCGGGCTCGGCCTCGAGGACGACGACCACGTCGGCGTCCGCGTCGAAGCCGAAGACGTCGGGCGCCTCGCCCTGGCACAGCTGGTGCCCCTGGCACACGCCGGTGTCGGCGTGCACGCGGTAGCTCATGCGACACCGCCGGGCGTGCGGCGGCGGTAGCGGACCCGCGCGGGCTGGGCGAGCTGGATGACCATTTTGCTGACGTCGTCGGCGTAGGAGTCGAGCGGCTGGCTGGCCTCGAAGGTGTAGTCGCGCAGGATCACCGAGAAGATCGCCTTCATCTGCATCATCGCGAAGGCGTTGCCGACGCAGCGGTGCTTGCCGGCGCCGAACGGGATCCAGGTCCAGCGGTTCTGCAGGTCCTCCTGGCGCGGGTCGACGTAGCGGCCGGGGTCGAAGGTGTCGGCGGCGGGGAAGTCGTCCTCGATGCGGTTCGACACCCGCGGCGAGGCCGCCAGCACGGTGCCCGCGGGGATGGTGCGGCCCAGGAGGTCGAAGTCCTCCTGCACCAGGCGCATCAGCACGATGAGCGGCGGGTGCAGCCGCAGGGTCTCCTTGAGCGCCGCCTCCAGCACGGGGATCGAGCGCAGCGCCTGGAAGGAGACCTCCGGCGCCTCGCCGTCCTCGCCGGGGGCGTAGAGGGCGTCGAGCTCGGCGACCACGTCGGCCATCACCGCGGGATGGCGCAGCAGCTCGATCATCGCCCACGAGGCGGTGCCCGAGCTGGTGTGGTGCCCGGCGAACATCATCGAGATGAAGATGCCGGTGACCATCTCGGCGTCGTAGCCCACGGCGATGAGGACGTCGAGCAGGTCGCGCTCCTCGCGCGGGATCTCGCCGCCCAGCGCCTCGGCCCTCGCCACCCGCGCGGCGATGATCGCCTGCACCTTGGCCACCAGCTCCTCGCGGGCGGCGTCGCGCACCCGGAAGTTCTCGATGTCGGCGTAGGGGTCGACGTAGGCGATGGCGTCGGTGCCGTGCTCGAGACGGTGGTAGATCTCGGCGAACGAGCCGTCGAGGGCGTCGCGGAACGGCTTGCCGATCAGGCAGGAGGAGGTGGTGTAGATCGTGAGCTCGGCGAAGAAGTCGAGCAGGTCGATCTCGCCCTCCTCGCCCCAGTCGGCGACCATGCGGCGGATCTCGGCCTCGATCGTCTGCGCGTGCCCGCGCATCATCTCGCCGCGCAGCGCCTGGTTCTTGAGCATCTGCTGGCGCTCCTCCGGCGAGGCGTCGAAGACCACGCCCCTGCCGAAGATTGGCGTCATGAAGGGGTAGGCGGCCGCCTGGTCGAGCACCTGCTCGGGGGCGCGGAAGAACGCCTCGTTGGCCTCGGCGCCGGTGACCAGCACGACGTCCTTGTCGGCGAGCCGGAAGCGGCCCACGTCGCCGCACTCCTCGCGCACCCGGTGGAACAGGCCGACGGGGTCGACCCGCATCTCGGGCAGGTGGCCGGTGCCGCGGATGATCGCCGGCACGTCAGGGTCGTGGTCGTCGAGCGCCATCGACACCTCGGGCACCGAGGCCAGCCGGTCGGGGGCGATGGTCATGACTCCTCCTGGGGGCGGGTCAGGGGTGCTTCGGGGTTCACGTCGACCGGGCTGATGTGCACTCCGCGCGGCGCGGTGACGACGACGCCGATGGCCTCGGCGATGGCGGTGGCCTTGAGGAAGTGGGAGTGGCGGGCATGGCCCCACTTGACCCACTCGGTGAGCACGCGGGCGCCGGCCTCGGCGTCCCAGTCGCTGCCCATCTCGCTCCACGTGGGCCCGGGGCGCACGATCGAGGCGCGCACACCCGTGCCCTCGAGCTCCATCTGCAGGGAGGCGACCAACCCCTCGAGCCCGGACTTCGTGGCGCTGTAACCGCCCATGAAGGGCCGCGCGCGCAGCGCGACGTCGGAGGAGACGAAGACTAGGTCGCCGCGCTGCCGCTGCACCATCGCCGGCGCGAAGGCGCGCACCAGCCGGTGCGGGCCGAGCAGATTGACGTCGACCTCGCGGGCCAGCCGCTCGACGTCGGTGTCGAGGAGTGCGCCCGGGGCGAGCAGCGCCGCGTTGCTGACGACGACCTCGATCTCGCCGAGGTCGGCGACCACCTTCTCGGCGAAGGACTCCACCGACTCCGACGACGCCACGTCGAGGGGGTGGGCCACCGCCTCGCCGCCCGCGGCGCGGATCTCGGCGGCGATCTCCTCGCACCGCTCCACGCGCCGTGCCCCGAGGGCCACGGGCAGGCCGGCGGCGGCGAGCACCCGGGCGGTCTCGGCTCCGATGCCGGACGACGCGCCCGCCACGACGGCGGGTCGGCGCGCGGGGTGCACGGGCTTGGGCATCAGGCTCCCCTCCCGTCCCGCTCGATCACCCGCACAGGTAGCGAGGCGAAGCCCCGCACGCTGGTGGAGTGCACGCGCACGGCGCGGGCGGCGTCCACTTCGACGGAGGCCACGCGCCGCACGAGGTGCTCGAGCACCACCCGCGCCTCGAGCCGCGCGAGGTTGGCGCCGAGGCAGAAGTGGCGCCCGGTGCCGAAGCTGAGGATCTGCGCGAGCTCGGCCCGGTCGCGGTGGAGGTCGAAGCGGGTGGGTTCGGTGAAGACCCGTTCGTCGCGGTTGGCCGAGCCGAGCAGCACCAGCGCCTTCGCGCCGGCGGGAATGGTCGTGCCGGCGACCTCGACGTCGCGCACCACGTAGCGCGCGAGCATCTGGCTGGAGGTGTCGTGGCGCAGGGTCTCCTCGATCCACGGCACCACCAGGGCCCCCGGCTCGTGCGGGGCGGCGAACACCTCGTCGCGCTGGGTGCGCTGGGCCGGGGCGCAGAGGTGGAACAGCGCGTTGCCGAGCAGCTTGGTGGTGGTCTCGTTGCCCGCCACGACCATGAGGAAGAGGAAGGCCTGGATCTCGCCGTCGGTGAGGCGCTCGCCGTCCAGCTCGGCGGCGATGAGCGCGGAAGTGAGGTCGCCCGCGAACCGCTCCGGGCGGGCGCGACGCTCCGTGACCATCGCGAGGTAGTAGTCCATCAGCGCCAGGGATGCCTCGATGCCGGCGAGCGGCACGTCGCGCACGCCGTCCTCGCGGTGGACGACGAGGTCGGCCAGGCGTCGCACCTCCGCGCGGTCGCTCACCGGCACGCCCATCATCTCGGAGATCACGTCCATCGGCAGGAGCCCCGCGAGGTCGGCGATCCAGTCCGCCTCGCCCTGCTCGCGCACCCGGGCGAGCACGTCGTCGAGGTAGCGCTCGGTGAGGGCCTGCACCTGCGGGGTCAGCTCGCGCACCCGCCGCGGGGTGAACGCCGCGGAGACGAGCTTGCGCACGCGCCCCTGCTCGGCACCGTCGAGGGCGAGGAAGCTCATCACGGTGTGGGCGTCCTCGCTCCAGGCCAGCGCGTCGAGCGAGACGCCCATGCGGTTGGAGAAGGTCTCGTCGTCGCGCAGCGCGGCGAAGACGTCGGCGTGGCGCGAGATCACCCAGAGGTCGTCGGCCGCCGCGTGGTGCACGGGCGCCTCGTCGCGCAGGCGCCGGTAGAGGGGGTAGGGGTCCTCGTGGAAGGCGTAGTCGTAGGGGTCGAAGAGCAGCGGGGCACCGGTGCCGGCGAGATCGGGGACGACGCTCATGCGTTGCCCCGCAGGATCACGTCGACCGCCGAGGAGAGCCGGTCGGCGATCTCGCCGTAGCCCATCAGCCCCATGCTCGCCTGCAGCAGGGCGCCGGACAGGCTGAGCACGAGCACCTCGACGACCGCCGGATCCGGGGCGGCGGTGGGGTGGTCGGCGGGGTCGCGCAGGGCAGCCTCGAACCGGGCGACGAACTCGGCGCCGATGCGCAGGCGCAGCCGCGCGACGTCGGGGTCGGTGCCGAGCAGGGCGGGGGTGACGGCGGCGGTGAGCTCGGGTTCGACCACGAGGAGCTCGGTGAGGCCGCGCACGGCGTCCTGGACGCGCTCGACCGCGCGGGGGCTGGTGGACACCGGCGTCTGCGACGTGCTGACGTGCCGCCAGAAGAGCTCGGCGAAGAGGTGGTTCTTCGAGGCCAGGTAGGTGTACGCCGTCGCGGGCGAGACGCCGGCGCGCTGGGCAACCGTGCGCACGGTGAGCGCTTCATGGCCGACCGCCCGCAGCTCCTCCAGGCCAGCGACGAGGAGCCGCTCGACAGTCTCGGCCTGGCGGGGGTTCAACCCGCGTCGCGGCGCTTCGAACACTTGACTGGACACGTGTCCAACATAGGAGACGTCCGGCCAGGTCCACAACCCCGAACGAGAACACGTTCTACAGTTCGAGACACCGCCCTCCCCCGGCGGCCGGCCCAGCGAAAGGGAGCCCGCAGATGCGCAACGGCGTCGTCCTCTTCACCTCCGACCGCGGCATCACGCCGGCGGCACTCGCCCGCGCCGCCGAGGAGCGCGGCTTCGACACGATCTACGTGCCCGAGCACACCCACATCCCCGTGCGCCGCGACGCACTGCACCCCACCGGCGGCGAGCAGCTGCCGGACGACCGCTACCTGCGCACCCTCGACCCGTGGGTGTCGCTGGCCACCTGCGCAGCGGTGACCGAGCGCATCGGCCTGGCCACCGCGGTGGCGCTGCCGGTGGAGTCGGACCCGATCACGCTGGCCAAGACACTCGCCACCCTCGACCACCTCTCCGGCGGACGGGTCACGATCGGCGCCGGCTTCGGGTGGAACACCGACGAGCTCGCCGACCACCACGTGCCCGCCGAGAAGCGGCGCACGGTGCTCAAGGAGTACCTCGAGGCGATGCGCGCGCTGTGGACCGAGGAGGAGGCCGCCTACGACGGGGAGTTCGTGAGCTTCGGCCCCAGCTGGGCCTACCCGAAGCCGCCGCAGGGCCGCATCCCCGTCATCATCGGCGCCGGCGGCGGACCCAAGACGATGAAGTGGATCGCCGCCCACGCCGACGGCTGGATGACCACCCCGACCGAGACCGACATCGCCGCCAAGGCCGACCTGCTTCGTAAGGAGTGGGCCGACGCCGGCCGCACGGGCGAGCCCGACATCCGCATCCTCGTCGCCAAGCGGCCCACCCCCGAGGACTTCGCCGACTGGTCGGCCGCCGGCGCGAGCGAATTCATCTGGGGCGTGCCGGACGCCGACGAGGCGACCGTGCTCGCCTATCTCGACAAGACTGCGGCCCGACTGGGCCTCGGCTCCTGAACCCGGACCGGGACCGCACGATGGCGCACGTCCGCAGCCGCTACGCCGACCTCACCCGCGAGGAGCTCGCGGCCGTCGTCCCCGAGCTGCTGCTCATCGGCCAGCTCATCGACCGCTCCGGCATGGCCTGGTGCATCGCAGCCTTCGGTCGCGAGGAGATGGAGCGCATCGCCATCGAGGAGTGGGCCGCGGCCTCGCCGATATACACCCGCCGGATGCAGGCCGCCCTCGGCTACGCGCCGGAGCGGCCCGGCGAGGGCGACGTGGTGTCGATCTTCAAGGGCCTGCAGCTCGACATCGGCGCCCCGCCCCAGTTCATGGACTTCCGCTACACCGTGCACGACCCGTGGCACGGCGAGTTCCACCTCGACCACTGCGGCGCGCTCATGGACGTCGAGCCGATGGGCCCCGACTACGTGCGCGGCATGTGCCACACCATCGAGGACCCCACCTTCGACGCCACCGCCATCGCCACCAACCCGCACGCGCAGGTGCGACCGATCCACCGCCCGCCGCGGACGCCCGCCGACCGCACGCCGCACTGCGCCTGGACCGTGACCATCGATCCGGCGCACCCCGTGCCGGCACCCGTCCCCGCGCTGGCGATCACCGAGCGCCTCCGAGCCGCCACCCTCGACCTGGCCCCCATCGACGTGGACGACGAGGGGCTGGCCGACTACACGGGCCCGCTGCTCTCCGATGTCGACTTCGCCGCGTTCTCCCACAGCGCACTCGTGCGCATCGCCGACGAGGTGTGCCTGCAGATGCACCTGCTCGACGCCTCGTTCGCGATCGCGGTGGCCGCCCGCACGGGCGAGGACGCCGAGGCGCTCCTGCGCATCCGCCGCAAGCAGCTCCTCGGCGTGGCCGGCATCGCGGCCGAGCGGCTGGCCCGGGCGCTCGGCGCCTCCGATCTGCTCGAGGACGACGCGCTCGACGCCGCGGCGCGCGTGCTCGCCGTTCACCCCCTGCTCAACCCGGCCGCCTACGTGAGCGCATCAGTGGAGCTCGGCGAGGTCGCCGTGCACCCCTCCCCCGCCCACGAGGACGACGCCTGGATCGCCCTCTGCGGCCCGGCCTGGCCCGACGCGCTGCGCACGATCGTCCGCGCGGTGCACCCGCGCCTCGACGTCGAGGCGGAGGGCTCCGACGACGCGTGGCGGGCGGTCGTCGTCCTGCGCGATGACGAGGTGCCCGAGGCCTCCGAGGTGGGCGTCGTGCGCTTCAGCACCGGGGCCGCCTTCGCCTTCGCGCCCCGCCGCTCGCTGCCGATCACGCCGGTCTGAGCGTCGATTTCCCCGACTTGGACGAGATTCCTGGCACATGGACGACGGAACTCCGTCGTCCAAGTGCCGGATTCACCGGCCGGCCGGGGAATCTGCCCCCGGCGGCCGCCCCTACCCCCGGTGGGGGATCTGGGTGACCACGCCGCCATCGACGACGAACTCGGAGCCGGTGGCGTAGGCGGACTCGTCGGAGGCGAGGAAGACGACGAAGGAGGCGACGTCCTCGGGCTGGCCGGGGCGGCCGAGGGGGATGGGGATGAGGTCGTCGGGGATGCCCTCGGAGATGGGAGTGCGGATGAGACCGGGGTGCAGGGAGTTGACCCGCACGCCGTGGGGGGCGAGCTCCATCGCCGCGGACTTCGTGAGCCCGCGCAGGCCCCACTTGGTGGCCACGTAGCCGTGCGCCCAGGGCGAGCCGCGCAAGCCCTCGATGGAGGAGGTGTTGATGATCGAGCCGCCGCCGGCGGCGATCATCGGCTCGGCCACCGCCCGGAGGCCGAGGAAGGGGCCGGTGAGGTTGACGTCGAGGATGCGCTGCCACTTGTCGAGCCGGAAGCCCGACAGCGGGCCGCCGTTGACGATGCCCGCGTTGTTGAAGAGCACCGAGAGCGAGCCGAACTCGGCGATCGTGAAGGCGACGGCGGTGGCCCAGTCGGCCTCGCTGGTGACGTCGAGGTGCACGTAGCGCGCGGTCTCCCCGAGCTCCGCGGCGAGCTCGGCGCCGGCGTCGTCCGCGATGTCGGCGATCACGACGCGCGCGCCCTCGGCCGCGAGCGCGCGCACGCTCGCCGCCCCGATGCCCCCGGTGCCGCCGGTGACGAGCGCGACCTTGCCGGCGCAGCGATCCATCGCAGACCCTTTCGATCCGGGGCCATCGTCGGCCCCGCGCCGAGACTAGAACCTGTTCTATCTCCCGGCAATGCCGCCGCTCGCGTCGTTCTGACAGGAACCCCTGTCAGAACCCTTCCCAGGCCCGTCGACCGGACCTATCCTGCGAGGGTGACGCACGACACTTCCGCCTCCGCGGCCCCCTTCGACACCGTCGTCCGCGGCGGTCTTCTCTTCGACGGCACCGGCGCCGACGGCGTCGTGCGCGACCTCGGCATCCGCGGCGGGCGCGTCGTCGCGATCACCGACCCGCGCGTCGAGCCGCTCGACGTCACCGGCTGCCCCGAGGTGATCGAGGCGGCCGGGCGCTGGGTCATGCCGGGCATGGTCGACATCCACACCCACTACGACATCGAGGTGCTCGACGGCCCCGGCTTGGCCGAGTCGGTGCGCCACGGCATCACCACCGTGCTGCTCGGCTCGTGCTCGCTGTCGACCGTGCACGTCGACCCCGTCGACGCCGGCGACCTGTTCGGGCGCGTCGAGGCGATCCCGCGCATGGCCGCGATCGGGGCGGTCGAGCGCCACCGCGACTGGGACGACGCCGAGAGCTACGTCGCCGCGCTGGAGCGTCGTCCGCTCGGCCCGAACCTCGGCGCGCTCATCGGGCACTCCGACATCCGCACCGCAGTGATGGGGCTCGACCGCGCCACCCGCGAGGACGTCGTGCCCACCGCCGCGGAGCAGGCGCGCATGGAGCGCCTGCTCACCGAGGCGCTGGACGCCGGCTTCGTGGGCATGAGCAGCCAGCAGCTGCTCTTCGACAAGCTCGACGGCGAGCGCTGCCGCTCGCGCACCCTGCCCTCCACCTACGCCAAGCCGAGGGAGATGCGCCGCCTCGGCACGATCCTGCGTCGCCGCGGTCGGGTGATGCAGGCCGGGCCGGACGTGAAGAACCCGTTCACGATCGTGCAGCACGCCTTCCGCTCCGTGGGCCTGGGCAAGCGGCGCCCGCAGCTGCGCACCAGCCTGCTCTCGGCCGCCGACCTCAAGGCACTGCCGGTCATCCACATCATGGGTCCGCTCGCGAACCTGGTGAACCGCCTCGGCGGCGACTTCCGCTGGCAGCACCTCCCGGTGCCGTTCGAGGTCTACGCCGACGGCATCGACCTGGTGATCTTCGAGGAGTTCGGCTCCGGTGCCGCCGCGCTGCACCTCTCGGAGGAGATCGCGCGCAACGACCTCCTGCGCGACGAGG
This sequence comes from Nocardioides sp., assembly GCF_964229035.1. GTDB lineage: Bacteria > Actinomycetota > Actinomycetes > Propionibacteriales > Nocardioidaceae > Nocardioides. The sequence goes on from NZ_CAXRAZ010000015.1 coordinate 60,131, forward strand.
CCTACCGCCGTCGCTTCCGCAAGGACTACGACCAGAAGTGGGGGCCGCGGGTGTGGCACCGCGACTTCTTCGACGCCGAGATCGTCGCGTGCCCCGACGCCTCGGTGGTGGGCAAGTCGTTCGGCGAGGTCGGGCGGATGCGAGGCGGCGTCCACCCGGTCGACGCCTTCCTCGACCTCGTGCTCGAGCACGGCACCGCGATCCGCTGGCGCACGACGATCAGCAACCACCGCCCCGAGATCCTCAAGAAGATGGCCGCCCACCCCGGCATCCAGATGGGCTTCTCCGACGCCGGCGCCCACCTGCGCAACATGGCCTTCTACAACTTCGGCCTGCGCCTGCTGCGCCACGTGCACACCTCCGAGCTGGCGGGCCGCCCGTTCCTCAGCGTCGGGCAGGCGATCCACCGCCTCACCGGCGAGCTCGCCGACTGGTACGGCGTGGACGCCGGCCACCTGCGCGTCGGCGACCGCGCCGACGTCCTCGTGGTCGACCCCGCCCGCCTCGACGACTCCCTCGACGGCTACCACGAGGCACCGGTGGCGCAGTACGGCGGACTCTCGCGCATGGTCAACCGCAACGACGCCACCGTCACCGCAGTGCTCGTGAGCGGGCGCACCGTGGTGCGCGACGGCGCGCCCACCGAGGTGCTCGGTCGCGAGCGCACGGGCGCGTTCCTGCGCGCCGGGGTGACGACGCCGCCGGTCGCGGCACCCGCGCAGACGGTCCAGGCCGCGCAGGAGCTGCGCGATGAGGTGTCAGCCGGCTAGGTCCTCGACGACCCGCCACGTGGACGACGGCCGGTCGGGCAGGCCGAGCGCGGCACGACGCCGCATCAGGGAGTCGAGCGCCGGCGAGGGCGCGAGGTCGCCGAGGAGCTCGGGGAAGGTCGTGCCCAGCGCTGACTCCTGGCGGACGAGACGTTCCACCGCCGCCTCGTGGGCGCGCAGGCGGAACGAGGCACCGAGGCCTGCGTCCTGCGGCAGGGCCTCGACCGGGCTGAGCGACACCAGCATCGACACGAGCTGCCCGAGGCCCCGCCGGCGTTCGGCCGGCGCGTCGGCCGCGAGACCCGCGTTGACGATCGCGGTGTCCGGGCCGCCGTCCACGACGACGACGGTGTCGGCCACCCAGGCGAGGCCCGCCACGGCGTCGCGCACGTCGGCGGCGAGCAGGCAGGTGTCGTCGAGGCCGAGGCCATCGGGCCGGAGCAGGTGCACCTCGACGCGGTGACCGACCCGCCGCGAGGTGACGTGCACCGAGCGCACGAGGTGCTGCTGCACCACGTCGTCCTCGCCGACAGGGGCCGGCACGGCGGCCAGGGCGGCGTAGATCTCGGTGGCCAGGGCCAGCAGGCCCGTTCCGTCGCTCCCGCCGAGAGCGCCTCGGGGAGCACCTGCGCCGTCGCTCTCGATCCTCATCACCCGTCTCCTTCTGCTGACTGACTCCGCATGGAACCGGGCAGTGCAGTGGCTGACGGTGCGGACCTCGACGCGCCGGGGGGCCGCGTCGACGAGGCGACGTTACGTCGTCCTCGCCCCTCCTGATCGGGTGTCGGCGTCTCAATCGGAGACGGACGGCGTCTCAGATTGAGACATCTCTCGGCAAAGCCCCGGCCGGCACCCCGGAGGCGGGGGTACCGTCGCCGCATGGAGGCCGCCGAGAGTGCGGGCCCGGCCCGCGTCCGTGGGAACGCCGCGCCCGTCGGCGCCCGCGAGCGGCTCGCCGCCTCGTGGCAGCGCAGTGCGGCCTACGGGGTGCCGGCCCACGAGATCCACCCGGTGTTCACCGGCGCTGCCGACGACGAGTCGCTCTTCTACGTCTGCGGGCACCAGGTGCTCGCCGACCTGCACCGCACCCTGGCCGAGCAGCCGGTGAGCCTGATGCTGACCGACGCCGACGGCCTGGTGCTCAACAGGATGAGCGGCGACCACGGCCTGCTGCGCGCGCTGGACGCCGTGCACCTGGCCCCCGGCTTCAGCTACAGCGAGCGCGAGGCCGGCACCAACGGGCTCGGCCTGGCCCTCGCCGACCGGGTGCCGGGCCTCGTGCGCGCGGACGAGCACTTCGTCACCACCCTGCGCGGCTACACGTGCGCCGCCGCGCCCGTCATCGACCCCGTCACCGGGCGGCTCCACGGCGCGGTCAACCTGACGACCTGGTCGGAGGACGCCTCCGGCCTCCTCCTGGCACTCGCCCAGTCCGCAGCCGGCACCACCGCGGCGCTGATCCTCGCCCGCGGGCAGGGGCACGTTCCGCCGACCACCCCGCGAGGCGAGGTGTTCCGGGTGGAGGCGCCCCGGCTCGAGCCCGGCCTCGCCGCCCTGCCGTCGGAGCGGCTCTCCGCCGGGTGGCAGCGCGCGCTCGCAGAGGTCGAGGCCGCCCTGGACGCCGATCGCGTGGTCGCCGTTGTCGGCGAGCAGGGAGCCGGGCGCAGCACCCTGCTGGCCCAGGCCTACCGACGCCGCCGCCCGCGCGACCGCATCCTCGCCGCCACCACGCCCGCGCCGGCCGATGTCGAGGCGTGGCTGCGGCTGTGGACCCCCGAGCTCGCCAAGGCGCAGACCGACGTCGTCGTCACCGACGTCGACGACCTGCCCGCCTGGGCGGCCGAGCGCCTGCGCGACCTGGTGGTCCAGGCCCGCAGGGGGACGACCGACACCTCGTCGGCACCGTTCACGCCCCCTCCCTTCGGCCTCACCGCGCAGACCTTCGACGCGGTGCCGCGCCCGCTGCAGACCCTCGTCGACACCGTGGTCACCGTGCCGCCGCTGCGCGAGCGCCCGGACGACGCCGTCCCCCTCGCCCGCCACCACGCCCGCCGTCTGCGGGGCCGCGAGATCGCCTTCACCGCCGCGGCCGAGCGCGCCCTGCGCGACCACGCCTGGCCGGGCAACGCCGCCGAGCTGGTCGAGGCGGTGCGCCAGGCCGCGAGCCGCACCGACGTGGTGGACGCCGCGCACCTGCCCGCCGCGGTGATCGCGGGGGGCACCTCGCGCCTGACCCGCATCGAACAGCTCGAGCGCGACGAGATCGTGCGGGTGCTCGCCCGCCCCGGCATGACGATGCCGGCGGCCGCCGAGGAGCTCGGCCTCAGCCGCGCGACGCTCTACCGTCGCGTCGCGCGCTACGGCATCCCTCGCACGCCCTGACGTCACCCACCGCCGCCGGACGGGCCCGGTCCGAGGCGGGCTCGGCCAGAAACCGGCTCGGCGCTCAGACCCGCTCGAAGCGGATGCCCGCCGCCTGCAGGCGCGCGAGCAGCGCGGTGCCCATCGCGGTGGCGGTGGTGACCTGACCGGAGGTGACGGGGTTCTCGTCGAGCGCCAGGCACAGTGCCGACTCCGCGAGCATCTTGGCGGTCTCGCTGTAGCCGGGGTCGCCACCGGACACTCGGGTGTGCACCGTGGTGTCGCCGGAGGTCGCCACGAAGTCGACGGTGAACCACGAGCGCTCGCGCTGGCTCTGCGAGGGGCCCTCGCCCTGGGGGATCCGCTTGAGCAGCGCGTTGCGCAGCGGCGGCACCTGCGAGGCGAGCGTCAGCGCGCTCACGCCCACCGCGCCGCCCGCGGCGTAGCGCAGCGTCTTCGTGCCGGCGTAGTGGCCGTAGGTGAACTCCGGACCGTAGGCCGGCAGGGCGGCGGCGCTGCGGGTGACGATCGCGGGGTCGATGGTCGGCAGCGGCAGCAGGTAGTAGCCGAGCTCGGCGTCCTTGCGGGGAGCACCGACCGACGCCCGCGCGCGGCGTCCCTCGGGACGCGGCTCGAGACGGCGCCGCGCCGTCGAGGCCTCGCGCATCTGCTTCGCGCGCGAGAAGGCGCCGAGCGCGGAGTGGAAGGTGCCGCCCGAGAACCGCGCGGCCGAGCGGACGACGCCGCGCATCTGCACCGGGGCGGTGATCTCTCCGCCCAGCTCGCGGGCGAGCTCGCCGATCGTGAAGTAGGCGCCGAGGTCGTGCGGGATGGAGTCGAAGCCGCAGCAGTGCACGAGGCGGGCACCCGACGCCTCGGCCGCCGCGTTGTGGGAGACGTAGGTGCGGTCGACGAACTCCGGCTCGCCGGTGAGGTCGACGTAGTCGGTGCCCGCATTGGCGCACGCGGCCACCAGCGGACCGCCGTACTGGATGTAGGGGCCGACGGTCGTGGCGATCACCCGGGCCATGCCCGCCACCTCGGCCAGGCCCGCGGCGTCGGCGGCGTCCACCGTGAGGAGCGCGAGGTCGGCCAGCGCCTTGTTCTCCGGGTGCGCGGCGACGAGGCGGTCGCGGACGGCAGCCAGCTTGGTCTCGCTGCGACCGGCCAGTGCCCAGGTGAGGTCGGCGGGGGCGTGCTCGGCGAGGTAGTCGGCGGTGAGGCCGCCGGTGAAGCCCGTGGCCCCGAACAGGACGACGTCGTAGGGGCGCGCGTTCCGGTTCACCTCAGCCATGTGCCCCACTCTCGCATCCGGCCTCGCATCGGTCTCCCCCGCACGCCGATCCGGTCGTAGGTTGGACGCCATGTGCCGCAACATCCGCCCCCTCAACAACTTCGAGCCGCCGGCGACGAACGACGAGGTCGCCGCGGCCGCCCTGCAGTACGTGCGCAAGGTCAGCGGCACGACGAGGCCGAGCCAGGTCAACCAGGCCGCCTTCGACCGAGCCGTCGCCGAGATCGCGCACATCACCCGCCACCTGCTCGACGACCTCGTCACCACCGCGCCGCCGAAGGACCGCGAGGTCGAGGCGGCCAAGGCCCGCGAGAAGGCCCGCCTGCGCTACGGGTGAGCCACTGGCGTGCGCGCCTAGGCTGGTGGGTGTGAGCGAGCAGGCCGTGCACCCGCAGACGGCGCCGGGTGCTGCGCCCGCCGCCGGACCGGCCGCCGCCGCTCTCGAGCTCTGTACCGACCGGCCCCTCGTCGTCCTCACGGGGGCGGGGTTGTCCACCGACTCCGGCATCCCCGACTACCGCGGTCCGAACGCACCGGTCGCGCGACCGATGACCTACCAGGAGTTCGTCTCGGGCCCCGGTCCGCGACAGCGCTACTGGGCGCGCAGCGCGATCGGCTGGGGGCGCATGCGCGGCGCCCACCCCAACCCCGGGCACCGGGCCGTCGCCGCGCTCGGTGCCGACCTCGTGATCACCCAGAACGTCGACGGGCTGCACGAAGCCGCCGGCACCGAGCCGCTCGTGGCGCTGCACGGCCGCATCGCCGACGTCGTGTGCCTGGAGTGCCGGCGCATCACCTCCCGCTCCGCGCTGCAGCGACGCCTCGAGGAGGTCAACCCCGGCTGGGCCGATCGGCACCGCGAGGTGGAGGTGCGCCCCGACGGCGACGTGGCGATCGACGACGTCGCCGACTTCGTCGTCCCCGCCTGCGAGGCGTGCGGCGGCGTGCTCAAGCCCGACGTCGTGTTCTTCGGCGAGAACGTGCCCAAGGACCGCGTCGCCCGCTGCTACGCGGCGGTCGAGGCACTGGCCGACACCGGCGGCGTGCTACTCACCGCCGGCACGAGCCTGACCGTGATGAGCGGCCTACGGTTCGTGCGCCGCGCCCGCCAGCGCGAGATCCCCGTGGTCATCCTCAACCGCGGCGAGACCCGCGGCGACCCGCTCGCCACCCACAAGGTGGACGACGGCACGAGCACCTGGCTGCCCGCGCTGGTGGCCGCGCGCGGGCGCGGTTGATCGGGCGGCGCGACCGGGAGGCCGGACTGCTCAGAGGCGCTTGACGAAGATGTGGTCGGCCGCCTCGGCGAAGATCTCCGCCGTCTCACCGCCGGCCCCCACGAGGACGCCGTCGGGCGTGGCCTGGATGGTGACGGTCTTGTCGGGCAGGGCGCCGACGCGGCGCATGGCGCTCATGAGCGCCTCGTCCTTCTGCATCTCCTCGGAGATGCGGCGCACGAGCACCCGTGCGCCGTCGGGGGTGGCGGCCTTCGACAGCGGCTCCACGTCGTCCATGAAGCCGGGGCCCTCGGCCTCCTGGCCGAGCTCGACGAGGCCGGGGATCGGGTTGCCGTAGGGCGACTCGGTGGGCTGGCCGAGCAGCTCGAGCAGGCGTCGCTCGACGTTCTCGGAGATGACGTGCTCCCAGCGGCACGCCTCCTCGTGCACAAGCTCCCAGTCGAGGCCGATCACGTCGGTGAGCAGGCGCTCGGCGAGACGGTGCTTGCGCATCACCCGGGTGGCGAGGCGGTGACCCTCCTCGGTGAGCTCGAGGTGGCGGTCGCCCTCCACGGTGAGCAGGCCGTCGCGCTCCATGCGCGCCACCGTCTGCGACACCGTGGGCCCGCTCTGGTGCAGGCGCTCGGCGATGCGGGCGCGCAGCGGGACGATGCCCTCCTCGATCAGCTCGTAGATCGTGCGGAGGTACATCTCGGTGGTGTCGATCAGATCGCTCACGGGCCCCATTCTGTCCCATCGGGCGAGGCGAGCCTCACTCGTGGTTCCCGAGGCTCGTTGATGCCCCGCGGCGAACGCCGAGGTGGCAGGATTGGATCGTGCCAACTCCTTCGTCGAGCAGCCCCTCCCCCGCAGCCGAGCGCCCGTGGTGGTACGCCGCGGTGATCTACCAGGTCTACGCCCGCAGCTTCGCCGACGGCCGCCCCGCGCCCGCGGGCGACGGCATCGGCGACCTGCCCGGCATCACCGCGCGGCTGCCGCACCTGCGCGACCTCGGCGTCGACGCTCTCTGGATCACGCCGTTCTACCGCTCGCCGCAGCACGACCACGGCTACGACGTCGCCGACTACACCGACGTCGACCCGCTCTTCGGCACCCTCGAGGACGCCGACCGCCTCATCGCCCGCGCCCACGAGTTCGACCTGCGCGTGATCGTCGACATCGTGCCGAACCACACCTCCGAGGAGCACGCGTGGTTCGTCGAGGCGCTGGCCGCCGCGCCCGGCTCCCCCGAGCGCGCCCGCTACCTGTTCCGCGAGGGTCGCGGCGAGAAGGGCGAGGAGCCGCCCAACAACTGGCAGTCCGTCTTCGGCGGCCCGGCCTGGACGCGCGTGACCGAGCCCGACGGCACCCCCGGCCAGTGGTACCTCCACCTCTTCGACTCCTCCCAGCCCGATCTCGACTGGCGCAACCCCGAGGTCGGCGACATGTTCGAGGGCGTGCTGCGCTTCTGGCTCGACCGGGGCGTCGACGGCTTCCGCATCGACGTCGCGCACGGGCTGTTCAAGGAGGAGTCGCTGCGCGACCAGGAGCGCCCCGAGCCCGGCGCCGACGGCGCGGGCGAGGACGGTGCCGCCGTCAGCACCACCGGCGACTCCATGGTCGAGCGCGTGCTGCGCGACGAACCGATGTGGGAGCAGCCCGAGGTGCACGAGGTCTACCGCCGCTGGCGCCGCGTGCTCGAGGAGTACCCCGGCGACCGGATGGCCGTGGCCGAGGCCTGGACCCAGACCCCGGAGTCGATGGCGGAGTTCATCCGCCCCGACGAGCTGCACCAGGCGTTCAACTTCGCGTGGCTCACGACCCCGTGGTCGGCCTCGGCCTTCGCCGAGGTGATCGAGCACTCGATCGCCGCGGTCTCGGCCTCGGCGAGCGCCCCCACCTGGGTGCTGTCGAACCACGACGTCGTGCGCCACCCCACCCGCTACGGCGGCGGCGCGCAGGGCCTGGCCCGCGCCCGCGCGGCCACGCTCACGATGCTGGCCCTGCCCGGCTCGGCCTACCTCTACCAGGGCGAGGAGCTCGGCCTCGAGCAGGTCGACGTCGCCCCCGAGCACCGCCAGGACCCCTCGTGGTTCCGCACCGGCGAGCCCGGCCGTGACGGGTGCCGCGTGCCGCTGCCGTGGGGCGGCGAGGTGCCGCCGTTCGAGTTCGGCGGTCCTGAGAGCGCCGGCCAGCCGTGGATCCCCCAGCCCGCCGAGTGGGCCGGCCTCACCGTGGCCGCGCAGGAGGCCGACCCCGACTCCACGCTCGCCTTCTACCGGCGCACGCTCAGCGCCCGGCGCGAGCACCTCGCCGGCGCGGACGACGCCACGACCGCCCGCGCCGACGGCGACGTGCTCACCGTCGAGCGGGCGGGGCTGCGCGTCGTCCTCAATGCGGGGGGCGAGGCGGTGGCGCTGCCCGAGGGCGAGGTCGTGATCGCGAGCGGGCCGCTCACCGACGACGGCCTGCTGCCGCCCGACACCGCCGCCTGGGTGCGCTGAGCACTCGGCTCAGCCGAGCGCGCCCCGCTGCTGGCCCGGGATCAGCAGCGGGGGTCGCGGTCGCCGTCGTCCTCGAGCGCCCGGTTGTAGCGGCGCAGCGAGCCGGCGAGCATCGAGATGTCGTCGGCCGGCCAGTCGCCGAGCCGCTCGGCGAGCAGCGCGCTCCGCTCGCGAGAGACCTCGTCGAGGCGCCGGGCGGCAGCCGGGGTGACCGAGAGCAGCGTCGCGCGGCCGTCCTCGGGGTCGGGCTCGCGGGCCAGCAGCCCGAGGTCGATGAGGTGCTGCACCTGGCGGCTGATCGCGCCCTTGTCGATCTCGAAGACCAGCGAGAGGGCCGAGGCCCGCAGGGGGCCGCGCTCGCGCACGTGGCTGAGGATCAGGTAGGACGCCGGGAGCAGGCTCGGGTGCACCGCCCGAGCCCGCTCGCCGATCACCCGGCGCACCCGCCGGATGAGGACTCCGACCTCGACCTCGACCTCGTGCAGCGCCGCGACGCGCTCGGGGCTGGCCAGCGTCGAGGAGGGGACGGCCGCGCTCATCGCCGCGCGCCGTCCTCGGCCCGCCGGTCGGCACGGTGCGCACCGCCCGGGACGCGGACCTCCTCGCGCTCGGCACGGTGGACGCCGGCCGCGTGGTGCCCGACCGGCTCACCCGCGCGCTCCTCGAGCGGCTCGGCGTCGAGCAGCTCGTCGGCGTCGTAGGCCCCGGCCAGCGCGGCGCCGGCCGCACCGGCGTCCTCGGCGGCACCGGCGGTCTCTGTGCGCTCCGCCTGCGGCTCACCCTCACCCGGCATGCCGGTGGTGGTGCGCAGCGGCACCTCCTTGATGAACAGGATGCACAGGAAGGCGACCACGGCGAACGGCACGGCCACGGCGAACAGGTGGCCCACCGCGGTGCCGAAGGAGGCCTCGTAGACCTCGCGGATCGGTGCGGGCAGCGCCGAGAGCTTCGGGATGTCGCCGTTGGAGTGCTGCATGGCGGCCAGCTGCTCCTGAGTCACGCGACCCTCGGCGGCGAGGCGAGCGACACCGTCGCGCACCCCGTCGCTCACCTGGTGGGCCAGCAGGGCGCCGAGTGCGGCCACGCCGGCCGAACCGCCGATCGAGCGGAACATCGCGACCACCGAGCTGGCGGCGCCGAGGTCCTGCGGCGCGGTGTTGTTCTGCACCGCGAGCACGAGGTTCTGCATGGTGGCGCCGAGGCCGATGCCGACGACGGCCATGTAGGCCGCGACGAGCCACAGCGGGGTGGTCGCGTCGATGGTGCCGAGCAGCGCGAGGCCCGCGATGACCAGGACCATGCCGCCCACGAGCCACTTCTTCCACACGCCGGTGCGGCTGATGACGCGACCGCTGATGATGCTGGAGACGAGCAGGCCGCCGACCATCGCGATCGACATCAGGCCGGCCTCGGTGGGACTCATGCCGCGGGCGAGCTGGAAGTACTGGCTGAGGTAGACGGTGGCGCCGAACATCGCCACACCGATCATCACCGAGGCGGCGGTGGCCAGGGCGGTGGTGCGGTCGCGGAACAGGCGCAGCGGGATGATCGGCTCGCTGGCCACGCGGGCCTCGACGAACAGCGCACCGCCGATGAGGACGAGGCTGCCGACGACGAGCGCCGCGGAGGTGAGCGACACCCAGTCGAAGTTGGTGCCGGCGAGGCTGACCCACACGAGGATCAGGCTGATGCCGGCCATGATGAGGGTGGCGCCGAGGTAGTCGATGCGCACGTCGCGCTTGATCGTGGGCAGGTGCAGGGTGCGCTGCAGCACCACGAAGGCGAGCAGGGCCACCGGCAGGCCGACGATGAAGCAGCCGCGCCAGCCGAGCGGGCTGTCGACGACGAGTCCGCCGAGCAGCGGGCCGCTCACCGTGGCGGTGGCGAACACGGCGCCGATGTAGCCGCTGTAGCGACCGCGCTCGCGCGGGGACACCATCGAGGCGATGACGACCTGCACCAGGGCGGTAAGGCCGCCGACGCCGAGGCCCTGGACGGCGCGTGCCCCGATGAGCACACCCATCGACGGGGCGACGGCGGCGATCAGCGAACCGATCGAGTAGATGACGAGCGCGGCCTGCACCAGCAGCTTCTTGCTGAACAGGTCGGCGAGCTTGCCCCAGATCGGGGTGGTCGCGGTCATCGTGAGGAGGGTGGCGACGACGACCCAGGTGTAGCCGGTCTGGCTGCCCTGCAGGTCGGTGACGATCGCGGGGAGGGCGTTGCTCACCACGGTGCTGGAGAGCATCGCCACGAACATGGCGAGCAGGAGGCCGGTGAGGGCTTCCATGATCTCGCGGTGGCTCATCTGGCCCTCACCCGACGCGGCGGTGGCCGCAGGTGCTTCGGGGGCTGTGGTCATGGGTGTGGTTCTCGCTTCCGTACGTCGGCAGCCATCTCGGATTTGGTTGCCGTCAGCAACGATATGCCTCAATGGTTGCCGTCGACAACTTATTCCCTACCCGGCCGGACGATCGCGATCCGCGCCTGCACCGGCCCCTGGCGAGCGGTTCCGACGACGGGGGAGTCGGGCCGGAAAACACCGTTGCCCGGGCTGCGAGGCCGACCTAACCTTGAGGCACACGGGAAAGGAGGTGGTCCGAAGAATGATTTCTCAATGGACGCGTGAGGTGGCTGCTCGCTAGCAGCCCGCAGTTCAGTTCTTCGAGCTGCTGGCGAATCCACAGCAGTCACCCGCCCCGCAGGCGCCCCGGCCGTCCACCGGCTCTGATCCGCTCGGATCACGCCTGCGGGGCGTTTCCCATTTGTGTGCTCGCGCCCCGCCGCGCTGCCCGGGAATCCGCCCGGGGAATACCGGGACCCGGGCCGCCGCTGGACCTCAGGAGAGCGCGACCGTGCCATGCGGCGAAGGTCACAGCATTCTCGATTAACCTGATTCAGATACTTCTCTTAGGGTCGTGGGCGACGACACCACCTCCGTCGTCACCGCTCAGCCACCACGACCGCGGCGCATCCACCCGGCGCGCCCCACGAGGAGACGACGATGTCAGACCCCACGCCCGCTCCCATCCCGAGCTCCGACTCCGGGGCCCCGCTGATCGAGGCGCCGCACTCGCGTCGTCCGCTGCTCGCGGTCGTCGGCGTGCTCGCCGTCGCGCTCATCGCCGGCCTCGCCTTCGCTCTCACCCGCGGCGGTGACGACGCCCCGCGCGCCACCGACGGTGCCGCCGCCTCCGGCGAGCGGGTCCGCGTCGTGCTCGGCGCGGTGGGTGCCAGCGACCCGTACTGGACGACGCTGACCGAGGCGGCCGACGCCGCCGGCCTCGACCTGGAGATCAAGGACTTCGCGGAGTACCCGCTGCCCAACCCGGCGCTCTCGGAGGGCGAGCTCGACGCCAACCAGTTCCAGCACATCGTCTACCTCGCCCAGTACAACGTGGCCAACGACGACGACCTCGTGCCGATCGGCTCCACGGCCGTCTACCCGCTCGCGCTCTACTCCAAGAAGTACGACGACGTCGCGGCCATCCCCGACGGCTCCACCGTGGTCGTCCCCGATGACGACGCCAACCAGGCCCGCGGCCTGCTCGTGCTGCAGCAGGCCGGTCTGGTGAAGCTGAAGGACGGCGGCTCGGCGTTCTCGACCATCGCCGACGTCGACGCCTCGGCCTCGCGGGTGAAGGTGAAGGCCCTGCAGGCCGACCTCACGCCGACCTCGCTGCCCGACGTGGCCGCCGCGATCATCAACAACGACTTCGTCGAGGACGCCGGCCTGAAGTTCGCCGACGCCATCGCGAAGGACGACCCCAAGGACCCCTCGACGCTGCCCTACGTGAACATCTTCGCGGTGCGCGCCGAGGACAAGGACAACCCGGCCATCACGAAGCTCGTGAAGGTCTACCAGGACAGCCAGTCGGTGAAGGACGGCGTGCAGGAGGCCTCGGGCGGCACCGCCGAGTTCGTCACCGTGTCGCAGGCCGACCTCGAGCGCACCCTGCGCGAGGTCGAGTCGCAGATCCGCGCCCAGCGCTGAGCGTGAGTGCTCTCATCGAGCTGCGCGGGGTGGTCAAGGACTACCCCGCGCAGCACCGCTCGGCCGCGCCCACCCGCGCGGTCGACCGCGTCGACCTCACCATCGAGCGCGGCGAGATCTTCGCCGTCATCGGCTACTCCGGCGCCGGCAAGTCCACGCTGGTGCGCCTCATCAACGCCCTCGAGCCGGTGAGCGAGGGCCAGGTCGTCGTCGACGGCGTGGACGTCGCCCGCCTCGGCGAGCGCGAGCTGCGCACCGTACGCCGCGGGATCGGCATGGTGTTCCAGCAGTTCAACCTGCTGGAGTCGCGCACCGTGTGGGGCAACCTCGCCTTCCCGCTCGTGGTGGCCGGCGTGCCCAGGGCCGAGCAGCAGCGCCGCATCAGCGACCTCCTGCACTTCGTGGGCCTCGCCGACAAGGCGCACGCCCACGTGAGCGACCTGTCGGGTGGGCAGAAGCAGCGCGTCGGCATCGCCCGCGCGCTCGCCACCGACCCTCCGCTGCTGCTGGCCGACGAGGCCACCAGCGCCCTCGACCCCGACACCACCCGCGAGATCCTCGACCTGCTCGCCCGCGTCAACCGCGAGCTGGGCACCACCATCGTGCTCATCACCCACGAGATGGGGGCGGTGCGACGCATCGCCGATCGCGTGGCCGTGATGGAGCATGGACGCGTGGTCGAGGTCGGCAGCGCACGCGACGTCTTCACCCGCCCCGAGCACCCGGTGACGCGTCGCTTCGTCGGCACGGTCGTCGACCTCGAGCCGGCCCCCGAGGCGTTGGCCGCGATCCGTGAGCGTCACCCCGGGCGCCTGCTGCGCCTCGACGTCGAGGCGGCCGGCGGCCAGCAGGCGGTCTTCGCCGCCCTGCACCGCCACGAGCTCGGCTTCGAGCTCGTGCACGGCGGCATCGAGGAGGTGCGCGGCCACACCTTCGGCGCGCTCACCCTCGCGGTCACCGGCGGGGACGAGGCCGTGGACGCCGTCCTCGCCGAGCTCGACGGCACGCTGACGGAGGTCGGCCGATGACCCTCTTCGACGACACCCGGCTCGGCGAGCTGCAGCCCGAGTTCTGGCAGGCCGCGGCCGAGACGCTGTTCATGGCGAGCATCGCGCTCGTGCTCGGCGGGCTGCTCGGGCTGCTGCTGGGCCTCGGGCTCTACCTCACGCGCGCCGGCGGCCTCTACGCCAACCGGCCGGTGCAGATCGTGCTCAACGTGGCGGTGAACTTCTTCCGCCCGATCCCGTTCGTGATCTTCGTGGCCGCGCTGCAACCGCTCGCGCGCCAGGTGATCGGCACCGGCATCGGCATCGGGGCGGCGACCTTCGCGATCGTCGTCGCGGCCACCTTCGGGATCAGCCGCATCGTCGAGCAGAACCTCGTGACCGTGAACCCCGGCGTCATCGAGGCCGCGCGCGCGATGGGCGCCTCACGCGCCCGGATCACCGCCACGGTGCTGGTGCCCGAAGCGCTCGGACCGCTCATCCTCGGCTTCACGTTCGCCTTCGTGGCGATCGTCGACATGACCGCCATCGCGGGCGTCGTGGCCGGCGGCGGGCTCGGCTCCTTCGCCCAGCGCTTCGGGTTCCGCCAGTTCGACACCGTGGTGATGTGGGCGGCGATCGTCGTGCTGGTGGCCTTCGTGATGCTCATCCAGCTCACCGGCAACCTGCTCGCCCGCCGCGTGCTGCGCCGCTGAGCCCACCGCCCCGTCCGCATCCTCGCGGGCGGGGCGGAGCGGCTCTCACCCGTGGGTGGCGGCGAACTGCGCGGCGTGCAGGCGGGCGAACACGCCGTCCGCGGCGAGCAGCTCGGCGTGCGTGCCCTGCTCCACGATGCGACCCGACTCCATCACGAGGATGAGGTCGGCGTCGCGGATCGTGGAGAGCCGGTGCGCGATCACGAAGGAGGTGCGGTCGGTGCGCAGCGCCGCCATCGCCTGCTGGAGCAGCAGCTCGGTGCGGGTATCGACCGAGCTGGTGGCCTCGTCGAGGATCAGCAGCGAGGGCTGGGCGAGGAAGGCACGGGCGATCGTGATCAGCTGGCGCTCGCCGGCGGAGAGGTTCGAGCCCTCGTCGTCCACGCGGGTGTCGTAGCCCTCGGGCAGGGAGTGCACGAAGCGGTCGACGTAGGTGGCGCGGGCGGCGGCGCGGATCTCGTCCTCGCTGGCGTCGGGTCGGCCGTAGGCGATGTTGTCGCGGATGGTGCCCTCGAACAGCCAGGTGTCCTGCAGCACCATGCCGATGCGCGAGCGCAGGTCGGCGCGGCTCATCGCGGCGATGTCGGTGCCGTCGAGGGTGATGCGCCCGCCGTCGAGCTCGTAGAAGCGCATGACGAGGTTGACCAGGGTCGTCTTGCCGGCACCCGTGGGGCCGACGATGGCGACCATCTGGCCCGGGCGCGCCACGAGCGAGAGGTGCTCGATGAGCGGCTCGTCGGGCGCGTAGGAGAAGGACACGTCGTCGAAGACCACCTCACCCCGGGTCTGAGGACGACGCGCGCCCGCCGCCACCGCGGCGTCGGCCGGGCCCGGCGTCCACGCGTCGACCTCCTCGGGAGCGTCGAGCAGCTCGAAGACCCGCTCGGCCGACGCGACGCCGGACTGCAGGAGGTTGGCCATCGAGGCGATCTGGGTGATCGGTTGGGTGAAGGTACGGCTGTACTGGATGAAGGCCTGCACCTCGCCGATCGTGAGCGCGCCGGAGGTGACCCGCAGGCCGCCGACGACGGCGATGATCACGTAGTTGAGGTTGCCCACGAGCATCATCACCGGCATCACCAGTCCGCTGATGAACTGGGCGCGGTAGGAACTCTGGTAGAGCTCTTCGTTCGCGGCGTCGAACTCGGCCTCGACCGCCTGGCGGCGACCGAACACGGTGACGAGCGCGTGGCCCGAGATCGACTCCTCCACCTGCGCGTTGAGCCGGCCGGTCTGGCGCCACTGGTTGATGAACTGCTTCTGCGAGCGCTTCATGATGCGCCCCGTGGTGACCATGGCGATCGGCACGGAGAGCAGCGCGATGAGGGCGAGCAGCGGCGAGACCCAGAACATCATGCCGAGCACGCCGATCACGGTGAGCAGCGACGTCATCAGCTGGCTCATCGTCTGCTGCAGGTTCTGCGCCACGTTGTCGATGTCGTTGGTGACGCGGCTGAGCAGCTCGCCGCGCGGCTGGCGGTCGAAGTAGGCCAGGGGGAGGCGGTGGATCTTCTCCTCGACGTCGGTGCGCATGCGCCGCACGGTGGCCTGCACGACGTCGTTGACGAGGTAGCCCTGCACCCAGCCCAGCACCTGCCCGGCCACGTAGATGGCGAGGGTGAGGAGCAGGATCTGGCCGACCTTGTCGAAGTCGACCCCCTGGCTCGCTCCCTGCGCGCGGCGCAGGAAGCCGTCGAAGACCTGGTCGGTGGCCTTGCCGAGCAGGTAGGGGCCGACCACGACGGACGACACGCTCCCGATGCCGAGCACCACCACGGCCACGGCCTTGGCGCGCGCGGGGCGCAGCAGGCCGAGCAGGCGACGCGCGGAGTGACCGAAGTCGTCGGCCTTCTGGCCGACCATGCCGCCCATCGGGCCGCGACCGGGGCCGCCCTGCTGCACGATCCGCTCGGTGGAGCGCATCGTGGCGGCGCCACCCGGCTTCTCGACCGCGCCGCCCCCGGGTTTCTGGTCGGTGCTCATGCCAGCACCTCCTCACCGGTGAGGCCCTGGGAGGCGGCGATCTCGCGGTAGGTGTCGTTGGAGAGCAGCAGCTCTTCGTGGGTGCCCTGCCCGACCACGCGGCCGTCGTCCAGGACGAGGATGAGGTCGGCGTCGCGGATGGTGGCGATGCGCTGGGCCACGATGAGCACGGTGGCCTCGCGGGTGACTGGGTGCAGCGCGGCGCGCAGGCGCGCGTCGGTGGCGACGTCGAGGGCGGAGAAGGCGTCGTCGAAGAGGTAGATCTCGGGACGCCGCACCAGGGCGCGGGCGATGGCGAGACGTTGCCGCTGCCCGCCCGACACGGTGGTGCCACCCTGGGCGACGGGGGTGTCGAGGCCCTGCGGCATCGCGCGCACGAAGTCGGCGGCCTGGGCGATCGCGAGGGCGGCCCACAGCTCGTCGTCGGTGGCCTCGGGGCGCCCGTAGCGCAGGTTGGAGGCGACGGTGCCGGTGAAGAGGTAGGCGCGCTGCGGCACCAGGCCGATGCGCGACCACAGCAGCTCGGGCGCGAGCTCGCGCACGTCGACGCCGTCGACGCGCACGCTGCCCTCGGTGGCGTCGAGCAACCGCGGGATGAGGTTGACCAGCGTGGTCTTGCCGGCGCCGGTGGAGCCGATGACGGCGACGGTCTGCCCGGGGCGGGCCGAGAAGGTGACGCCGCCGAGCACGGGCGCCTCGGCACCGGGGTAGGTGAGACCGACGCCGACGAGGTCGAGGTGACCGTGGACGGCGACCTCGGTGACCGGCGAGCTCGGCGGGACGACGCTCGGCTCGGTGGCCAGCACCTCGCCGATGCGCTCGGCGCTGACGGCGGCGCGCGGCACCATCATGAGCATGAAGGTGCCCATCATCACCGACATGAGGATCTGCATCAGGTAGGCGAGGAAGGCCGTGAGGGCCCCGACCTGCATGGAGCCGTCGTCGACGCGGTGGCCGCCGAACCAGATCACGCCGACGCTGGCGATGTTCGAGACGCCCATGACGAGCGGAAACAGCGCCGCCATCCAGCGTCCGGCGCGCAGCGAGACCTCGGTGAGGTCGCGGTTCGCATCCTCGAAGCGGGCCGCCTCCTGCGGCTCGCGCACGAAGGCGCGGACGACGCGGATGCCGGTGATCTGCTCGCGCAGCACCCGGTTGACGCCGTCGAGGCGCTCCTGCACGGAGCGGAAGGCCGGCACCATGCGGGAGACGACGAGGCCGATGCAGACGAAGAGGACGGGCACGACGGCGACGACCAGCCAGGAGAGACCGAAGTCCTCGCGCATCGCCATGACGACGCCGCCGACCATCATGATCGGGATCGTGACCGCCATGAGGCAGGTCATCACCGCGAGCATCTGCACCTGCTGCACGTCGTTGGTGGCGCGCGTGATGAGCGAGGGCGCCCCGAAGGTGGAGACCTCGCGCGCGGAGAAGTCGCCGATGCGACGGAACACCGCCCCGCGCAGGTCGCGCCCGAACGACATCGCCGTCTGACCACCGAACCACGCGGCGCTCATCGAGCACGCGGCCTGCAGCAGGGCGACGGCGAGCATGATCGCGCCGGTGGCCACGACGTAGCTCGTGTCGCCGGGCACGACGCCCTTGTCGATGATGTCGGCGTTGAGGCTGGGCAGGTACAGCATCGCGACCGTGGCGGTGAACTGCAGCAGGACGATGGCGGTGAGCCAACCCTTGTAGGGCTTGAGGTAGCGGCGCAGCAGGGTGATCAGCACCGGGCGCCCCCGAGGTGCGACGACAGGCACGGCATGCGACCACGGTAGTTCGGCCGTGGAAGCGACACCAGTCGGTTGCGCGAGGCCTCACCAGAACAGCCGGCGGCCCCGATCATCGTGACGATCATGCGGCGTACGGCGGTGGCAGCATCGGCCGCAGACCGGGGTCGGTGTCGCGGCGCCCACCGGGCGCCACCCAGACGGGCAGTCGAGTGCGCGGATCGATGGACACCTCCCAGGGCGAGGCGTGCACGAACCGATGGTGATGTCGACACAGCAGCACGAGGTTGTCGAGAGAGGTGGCTCCCCCGTCGGCCCAGTGGACGACGTGGTGCGCGTCGCTCATGCACGGTGGTCGCGAGCAGCCCGGGAAGACGCAGTGTCGATCTCGGAGCACGAGTGCCAGCCAGATCGCGGTGGTGACCAGCCGCTGGCGTCGGCCGATGTCGAGCACCTGGCCCTGGCTGCCGAGCACCGCCGGCAGGATCTCCGCGTCGCACGCGAGGCGGCGCAGCGCGTGCACCGAGAGCGGCGTGCCGTCGACGTACTCGGCGTCGTCGACGTGGGCCGACTCGCGCTCGCGACCCGCCTCGAGCGGGGTGACGAGGGCGGCGTCCGCGACGGAGGCGGCGAGCTTGTCGGCATCCGTGGTGACCATGACGATCGGCCGCACGCCGTGGTCGTCGTGGCTCATCGGACTCCCCGCGGCCACGCGCGCCATCTGCAGCAGCGCGTCCCACATGCGGACGGGACCGTCGCGAGGATCGCGACCGTCGTGGCCGCACTCGGGGTCGGCGCAGCCGTCGCTGCCCGCCGGATCGGAGCCACCACAGGAGCCGGCCGGCCGGGGAGCGGCCAGGGAGAGGAGCACGGCGAGGATCTCCTGGGCGTCCTCGATCGTGCCGCTGCCGCGCAGGATCATGCCGCCGCGGGAGTCTTCGCGCACCGAGAGGTGCCGCGCCTGGTGAGCACCGCGCTCGGCGCGAGGTCGCCCGCGCTCGGTCTCGCAGAGGTAGCCCTCGGGGTCGACCTCGCGCAGCACCTCGGGGAAGGCGCGCTGCAGGCCGCTGGCATCGAGGCCCTGCGTGAGGGCGAGCTCGAGGAGGCCGTCGGCGACCGGCTCGCGAAGGCCCGACACCTTCGTCAGGCCGTGCGCCTTGTCGGCGATCGCCCGCGCCTGCGGCAGCGTGATCGCACCGGACTCGAGGGCCTCGCGCACCCGCGGCAGGCCCGACAGCCTCTCCGCGGCGCGCATCAGCCCGCCGCCGGAACCCTTGTGCCCGCCGGTGACGTGGGTGACGAACTCCTTGGTGCCGGCCCACCCGGCATCGGTGGCCGCGCCGGTGACCTCGACCCGCTCGGCCGCGCGGAGAAGGGAGGCGTCGAGCAGGGCACGGGCCGTGGCGATCACGGCGGTGACCTCGAGCGCGTCAGCATCGTCCACCTGCTCCCAGGGCGAGTCGACCAGCGCGCGGGCAGCCTCGGCCAGCGCCACCGCCTGATCGACTACCGCCCGAGAACTCATACCTGAAGAATATCGAACAGATGTTCGAACGCCTACCGAAGTGATGGCCCCTGTGGAGAACTGCGCGTCACCGCGAGCGCGCAGCACACGCCACGCACATCCGCGTCGCCGGCCGGATCTCCAGCCGCTCCGGATCGATCGCGCGACCGCACGCGACGCAGACGCCGTACCCCTCGTCGTCCACGCGCTCGAGGGCAGCGGCGACCTCCGCCAGCCGCGCGCGCAGGTGCGCGACGTGCGTGGCCAGCTGGGAGCGCTCGAAGGCGATCGTGGCGCCCTCGGGGTCGTGCTCGTCGTCCGCGTTGGTGTCGCGAGAGGCGGCGACGACCTCGTCGAACTGCGCGGCGGCGTCGGCGAGGCGCCGCTGCACCTCGGCCTGCTCGGCCATGAGGCGCGCCCGGACGTCGTCCATGCGACGAGCATGCCCCAGCCACGATCCCGGGCACCGGGACGGTGCAGGACCCACGGGCCCGAGATGCGGGACGACCTTTACCCGAGAGATCCTCAAGGGTTCTTCAAAGTCTGCCGATGCAGTTTGGTGCAAGTTCCCCACAATCCCGCCCCAGACTCGAAGGACGTCACAGTGAGAGCTCCCGTAGCCGTCATGCCCGCACTGCGCCGAGCGGGCGAGATCGTGGTGTTCCCCGCGGTGGCCGTCATGCAGCGCCTTCGTCTCACACTGCGGCTCGTCGTGCTGGCCGTCGTGCTGCTGGTGCCGACCGGCATCCTCGGCCACGCGTTCCTCTCCACGACCAACGGTCAGATCGCGTTCGGTCACAACGAGCGGGCGGGCGTGGTCGTCGTCCGACCGGCGCTGCTGGCGATGGCGCAGAACGCCGCGGGCGAGGACGTCGACCTCGGCCCGCTGCGCACGGCGGTGAAGGCGAACCCGGAGCTGAAGCTGGGCAAGCAGCTCGCGGCGGTGAACGAGCTGGAGTCGTCCGACACCCCGGCTGAGCGCACGCAGCTGGCCACGGCGCTGGCGGCGCTGATCACCGAGGCCGGCAACACCTCGCAGCTGATCCTCGACCCCGACCTCGACTCCTTCTACGTGATGGACATCCTCATCGTGCAGCTGCCCTCGGCGCTGACGATCGCCACGCAGGCCACGATCCCGCCCGTCACCGCCCCGCTCAGCAAGGCGGTGGCCGACCAGGCGCTGCTGGCGGGTGCGATGGCACGCGCCGGCGGTGCCCTGACCTCCGACATCAAGACCTCGCTCACCAACACCGCGGACGACGGCCTGGCGCGTCAGCTCGCCCCCATGGCCGACACCGCGAAGGCCGTCAACGAGCTTCAGTCAGAGCTGACCAGCACTCTCGACAGCCCCGCTGCGGCCGACCCCTCCGCCGTCGCTGGGGCCGCCACCGAGGCGATCCCCGCCGCCGCGAAGGGCCTGGACGACCTGCTGCAGACCCGCGTCGACGGCTTCGTGGGCGAGCAGCAGCTGGTGCTGCTCATCAGCATCACCTGCCTCCTGCTGGCCACGGGCGTGACTTTCGCGGTGATCAAGCTGATGCGCCGCGACGCCGTCCGCACGATCGTCGCGGTCGAGGCACTGGCCCGCGGCGAGGCCGACGGACTCGACGTGCCGACCGGGCGCGACGAGTTCGGCGACATCGGGCGTGCGGTGGCCACTGCCGCCCGCACCCTGCGCGAGGCCGAGGACGCTGTGGCCGTCGCCCAGGCGCAGCGCGAGGACGAGGCCGCCGAGGCGCAGGCGCTCGCACTCGAGGCCGCCGAACGCGACCGGCTCGCGGCGATCGAGCGCGCCGAGGCCGAGCGTCGGGCCCAGGCCGCCGAGGCCGAGCGCCAGGCGGAGGCGGCCCGTGCGGCCGCCGAGGCCGCGCGCCTCGAGGCCGAGCGCGAGCAGCGTGCCGCCGCCGAGCGCATCGAGGCCGAGCGCCGCTTCGCCGAGGAGCGCGAGCGAGAGACCGCCGAGCTCGCCGGCAAGGTCGAGCAGCTCCTGGACGTCGTCTCCGCCGCGGTGCAGGGCGACCTCACCCGCCCGGTCACCGTCAGCGGCGAGGACGCCGTCGGCCAACTCGCCGCGGGCGTGGGCAGCCTGCTCGCCACCATGCGGGCCAACATCGCCGAGATCGGGCGCACGGCCGTCGTCCTCGGCACCGCGGCCGACGAGCTGACCTCGCGCAGCCAGGGCATGGGCGCGAGCGCCGAGCAGACCTCGGTGCGGGCCGGCAGCGCGTCGTCCGCGTCGAACCAGGTGTCGGCCACGATCGGCGCGGTCGCCTCGGGTGCCAGCGAGCTCTCGACCAGCATCCAGGACATCGCCCGCCGCGTGGCGGCGGCCGCCGAGGTGGCACAGCGTGCGGTCACCGTGGCCGAGAGCGCGAGCAGCGTCGTGAGCGGGCTGGGGTCCTCGAGCGCCGAGATCGGCGCGGTCGTCAAGGTGATCAGCTCGATCGCGAGCCAGACGAACCTCCTCGCCCTCAACGCCACGATCGAGGCCTCACGAGCGGGTGAGGCGGGGCGCGGGTTCGCCGTGGTGGCCAGCGAGGTGAAGACCCTCGCCCAGGAGACCGCGACCTCCACCACCGAGATCGCCGGCCTCATCGACGCCATCCAGTCGGGCACCCGCGACGCGGTCGGCGCGATCCAGCAGATCACCGAGATCATCGCCGAGATCAACAGCATCCAGCACACCATCGCCGACGCCGTCGAGGAGCAGAGCGCCACCACCGGCGAGATGGCGCGCAACGTCACCGAGGCGGCGAGCGGTGCCACCGAGATCGCCCGCGACATCACGGAGGTCGCTCAGGCCGCCGACTCCACGCGCCACGACGCGCAGATCTCGCTCGAGGCCGCGCAGGCGCTGGCCAGCACGTCGGAGGAGCTGCAGTCGCTGCTCGCGCAGTACCGCACGGACGACGCGGCGGGCGGCGCCGTCTTCGGCCGCAGCCCCGCCCCTCCCGCCCGCCAGGACGACGGCGGCTCGCGGCACCTGCGGGCGGTGGGCGCGTAGGCCGCTCAGTCGCCCCACCAGAGACGTCGAGCGTTCCGACAGCCGACGAGCTCACGATCGCGGAGGGGCAGCTGGTCGAGCAGCCGCTCGCGCTGCTCGATGCTGGCGGCCAACCCGTCGGCCGAGCCGAAGGCGTCGCTGCCGAGCACGACGCGGTCGGGATGCCGCTGCAGCAGGCGCCGCCACCCGTCAGGCAGCGCGGGCGGAGGGGCCGCGGCCGCCGGCCTTCCCACCAGCCGGTCGAGGATCACCCACGACAGGTCCGCGTGCAGCGCCGGATGGGCGTCGAAGAGCTCACCGAGGAGTCGCGCGTGGCCGTCGGGCGCGATGCGGCGCGATGATCCGGCGTGAGCCCAGACCATCGGGACGCCGGGGTGACGATCGAGCATGGCCTCGACCTCTCCGACGTACTCGCGCTGCCCGGACCGCCCGGCCGAGCTGGCGTCCTGGTGAAAGGTGAACGGCCACCCGCGCTGCGCGCAGATGTCGAGGACGTCGTCGAGGGCGGGGTGTCCGGCGCGGGCGTTCTCGCCGTAGGTGATCTCGGTGAGGTCGTCGTGGCGCAGCAGGATCTCGCCGACACCGCGCCAGCCGTCGTCGCGCTCGATCATGAGCTCGACGTGTTCAGCCGCGAGTTGGTCGGTGGGGTCGAAGCCGCAGATCGTGGGCGCTAGCAGGTCGGCGTCGCCCTCGGGCAACGTACGTCGGGCTTCGGTGACGAGGTCGCTCACGAGGACGTCGGTGAGCGGATACGTGCTGCAGGGCGCGTTGTCGTCGAGGTAGTAGGTGGGGCGTTGCGGCTCGGTCATCGACCACTTCTTCTTCACCGGCAGGCCGAACACCACGGCTCCGTCGCCGTTGGCACGCACGATGGCCTGCAGCTCGTCCGAGGTCATCGGATGCTGGAGGAAGTCGACGAGGTGCAGGTGGGTGTCGATCATCGGTGCCGCAGGCGCTCCACGCTCTGGCGGAGACGGTGGATCGCGCCGTCGCGTCTCGGATGCGAGTCCGCGCCCGGGCCGGTCTCACGGGCGGTGCGCTTGGCTCCAGCGGCACCGCTCTTATCGACCATCCCACCGCCGGAGACGGCCACGTTGGCATCCTGGTCGGCCGACGGCGGCTGCTCGTTGAGGGTGCGGTTGGGCGTGCCGAAGGTGCCTCCGCGGCCAGATCCGGCTCGTCGCTGCGTCGTCATGACGCCCCGTACCCCCGGGCACGGGCCGGGGATGCGGGGCGTCGCTGTCGGGTGGCTCACAACCGCGCGAGCGTCTCCTGCATGCTCTGGGCGGCGTCGTCCCCGATCTTCTTCAAGCCCAGCGGCATGAGCGGGGTGGCTAACTTGGCCGCGCCGCGCGGGTGGAACTCGGCGATGTAGGTGATCTGGACGCCGGCGGGTGTCTGTTCGAAGCGCATCGTGTCGAGCAGGTCCATCGCCGTGGTGGTGCCGGCGAGCCGGAACAGCGAGCGCGGCTGGATCTCGGCGACGGTGTACTCGACCTCGACCTCCTTACCGAGCATCGAGGAGACGTTGCGGTAGACCGTGCCGACGCCGCCGTCGCCGGAGACGCGCTGCGTGGTGACGGTCGGCGGGTCCCACTGCTCGGTGGTGGTGAAGTCGGTGAGGAAGTCCCAGACGACGTCGAGGGGCTGGTCGACGGTGATGGTGCGCTCGATGGCGGGCATGAGGTCCTCTCTCGCGGGTGGACGGTGCGGCGCCCGGTACCCCGGTGGCGAGCCCACGACCCGGAGCGGAACGACTACTGGTTCACGACGGCGCCCACTGCGCCGCCAGCCGGCGACAGATCGCCTGCTGCTCGGACTCATCGAGCTGGTGGCTGAGCAGGCCCTCGATGGCGAAGACGCCGATCTTGATCTCGGCCTCGATGCCGTCGTGGTCGACGCCGGTCTGCTCGAGCACGGCCCGGAACATGCCTTCGGTGACGGCGTGAAACCCGGTGTGCCACTGGTCGATCGCCGGCGAGTGGGCGGCGCGGCTGTGCACGGTGGTGACCAGACGGTGCATCTGCTGCAGCCGCTGCAGCACCCAGAGCAGCTGCTCCTCGAGCGGCGCGGTGGCGACCTGCTCGTAGTCGTCGAGGGCGTCGCCGAGCACCGCGTCGAGGACGGCGAGCAGCACGTCGTCCTTGTCGGCGAAGTACCAGTAGATGGTGTTGCCGGCGACGCCGGCCTCCTTGGCGAGCGCGGCCATCGAGGTGTCCTCGTAGCCGTTCTCGACGAACAGGCGCCGCGCGGCGGCGAGCAGTTCTGCGCGCTTCTCCTCGCGGTCCTGTCGCGGCTTGTTGGCGGGCACGGGCTCAGCCTAGCGACTCTTGAACGCTGTTCGAGAGGCTCCTTGATCGCCATTCAAGAGATTGCTATGGTTCACTCCGCCCCTCTTGATCGGCATTCAACAAACCCGAAGGGACCCAGCGATGAGCGGCTTCACCCGCGAGGACGTCACGTTCGACTCGCACGGAACGGCGTGCGCCGCCTGGCTCTACCGGCCCGACGGCGTGAGCAGCCCGCCAATCATCGTGATGGCCCACGGCTTTGCCGCGATCCGCGTGCTGCGCCTCGATGCCTACGCCGAGCGGTTCGCCGAGGCGGGCTACGCGGTGCTGGTGTTCGACTACCGCGGGTGGGGCGACAGCGCGGGCGAGCCGCGTCGCGTGCTGAACATCCGCGCACAACACAAGGACTGGCGCGCCGGCGTGGCCTACGCCCGCACCATCCAGGGCGTCGACACGAACAAGGTGGTGCTGTGGGGCACCTCGTTCGGCGGCGGCCACGCGCTGCACCTGGCGGCGGAGGACCACGAGATCGCCGCCGTCATCGCGCAGGTGCCCCACATCAGCGGCCCGGCGTCGGTGTTCTCGCAGCCCAAGGGGCTCGTGGCGCGCCTCATCGCGGCCGGCCTGCGCGACCAGTTCCGGGCCGCCACGCACCGTGAGCCCTACCGGGTGGCGGCCGCCGGCTACCCCGGCGACCTGGCGATGATGACCTCGCCCGACGCAGCCCCGATGGCCATCCGCCTGGCCGGCGACCTCTACGAGCAGCTGCTGCCCGAGAACGACGTGGCCGCCCGCATCGCGCTGCGCGTTCCCTTCTACTCCCCCGGGCGTCTCACGCCGAAGATCACCGCGCCCACCCTCGTCCAGATCGCGACGGGCGACACGGTGACGCCGCACGGGGTCGCGCTGAAGGCCGCCAACCGGCTGCCGCGCGGCGAGGTGCGCACCTACGATTGCCAGCACTTCGAGCCCTACCTCGACCCCTACTTCGACACCGTGGTCGGCGACCAGGTCGCCTTCCTCACCGCGCACGTCCCGCCCGCTCGGGCCGAGGCCTGAGCACCGAGCCACCGAGGACGACGACATGCCTACCGCCCTGATCACCGGCGCCTCCGCCGGCATCGGCGCCGCCTTCGCCCGCCTGCTGGCGGCCGAGGGGCACGACCTCCTGCTGGTGGCGCGCCGCGCCGAACGGCTCGAGAGCCTGGCCGAGGAGTTGCGCGGCGCCCACGGGGTGCGGGTCGACGTCCTCGCCGTGGACCTCAGCCGGCCGGAGGCGCCAGGCGAGGTGATCGCGTTCGCCGACGAGCAGGGTCTGCAGATCGAGGTGCTCGTGAACAACGCGGGGATGGCCGCCTCGACCACCTTCGTTGAGTCCGACTGGCCAGCGCTGGCCGGCGAGTTGCAGCTGATGGTCACGGCGGTCACGGAGCTGATGCACCGGGTGGTGCCGGGGATGAAGATGCGCGGGCGGGGGCGCATCATCAACCTCTCCTCACTCGCAGCCGTGTCGCCACCGGGCGCGAGCCTGCTCTACAGCGGCATCAAGAGCTACGTGCTCTACGTGTCGCAGTCGCTCGACATGGAGCTCAAGCCCCACGGCATCCACGTCACCGCGCTCTGCCCGGGCTTCACCCGCAGCGAGTTCCACGAGGCGATGGGCGCAGGCGAGGCCGCCTCCAAGATCCCGGGGATCCTGTGGCAACAGCCCGAGGACGTCGTCCGCGAGGGGTGGGCGGCGGTGAACAAGGGCAAGCCGATCTGCATCCCCGGCACGGTCAACAAGGTCGTCGCCAGCCTAACCCGCCCCGTGCCGCTACGCGCGCAGTACGTGCTCGGGCGAGAGTTCAACCCGCTCGCCTGAGCGGGGTGTGGACGACGCCGCGCCGCTCCTCGCGGGCGGCTCGTGCATCAGGAGATGCGCCGGCCCTTCAGGTGCCGAACAGAGCTAGCACCTATCCCCCGTCCCTTCTTCCGCGCTGGGCCAGCCCGGCCTGCGCCAACCCAGCGGCAACGATCGGACGACGACATCGGGGCCCTCGCCAGTCTCGCGCCGCCTCTTCGCATCTGCCTCAGCTGCTCCCTTGTCGGCGAAGACCCCGAGCCCGATCGGATCGGCGCTCTCCCCGCCGTCCTCGCGGCTGCCGGCATCGAGCAAGACGATGTGCAGGAGGTCGGCAACTCGTCCGACCACCTCGTGCGTCTCCCACCTGACCTGGACCGCAGAAGCTGAGGAGGCTAGCGACGACTCGATGGCCCCCGCCTCATCCTCGGCTTCGACGACCGCGATCAGGGGCTCGGGCGAGTCGGCATCGGAGCGCCCGTAGACGAGATGCACCTGCGATGCGCGGAGACCTCCGCGTTGCTCAGCCACCGCAGTCCAGCGTCTTCACGGGCTGATACACCCGCGCATAGTAGGTCTTGCCGGCGTAGACGATCGTCCCGGCAGTAGTGCCCGACCAGCCGGTGCTCTCGTCGCTGACGCAGCGGTAGCCGACGTTGCGCTGGGTGTACGACGACGCGGCCGAGTTGCCGCCGGTCGTGGTGTCGCCGGCCTTCTTCCACCAAATGAAGGACTTGTAGCGGAGATCCGTGCTGTGGCGGATCGACGTGACCGCGACGTCGCACTTCGTGTACGGCTTGGTGCCCACATCGCGGTAGCTCGAGGACTTTCGGAGGTAGACGACGCTCGGATAGAGCACGCACGGGCCGTACTTCACCGAGGCGGTGCGGAGGGCGCTTCCACCCCGCTCGAGAGCATCGAAGGTGGCATCCGCATCGGCTCGAGAATCCGCGAGGATGTACGGCGACGGCGCCTCGGCCGTTTGGGATGCCGGAGGTGGCGCCGGATCCAGCGATGCACCCGGCCGGGAGGCGGCGGTCGCTGGGGCGGTGGTGGCGAGGCCGGCGGCGAGGCCGAGACCAGCGGCGAGAACAACGACCCGAGATGTCATGCCGCGACGCTAAGCCATCCGGAGGCGGCCGACAACCACGCGGCAATGGCCGATCTAGCGCGTGCCCTGGCGCGCCAAACCCGCTCGCCTGAACGGCTTGTGGACGACGCCACGACGCTCCATCGTGAGCACCTGACACCATCCGCCGGGCGCATGCCCACCAGCCAGGAGACACCGATGCCCACCTTCACCACCGTGCTCGAGGCCACCGGCGGCAACAACGTCGGCATCGTCGTCCCCGAGGAGATCGTGCTGAGCTTCGAGCGGGGCAAGCGCGTGCCCGTGGTCGTGACGATCGACGGCGACTACACGTACACGACGACGATCGGCGTGATGGGCGGGCGCTACCTGGTGTCGTTCAACGCCGAGACCCGCAAGCGCACCGGCCGCGGCGCGGGCGACGAGGTCGAGGTGCAGCTCGAGGTCGACCCGAACCGCTGAGGTCTCACCGTCGAGCGGCTACGAGCAGTCGCCGGGCGGCCCAGTCGACGGCCTCGTCGAGGTCGAGCCCGCCGGCGAGCACCCGCTCGGTGCACAGGTCGAGGGCGGCCAGCCAGCTCCACAGCTCGAGGTCGTCGAGCGGGGCGAGCGGCACCTCCCGACCGAGGATGCCGGCCACGCCTTCCACCGCGCGCCGGCGCGCGTCGTCGATGAGCGCGTGGACGTCGGGTCGCGCCATCGCCGCGCCGTGCATGAGCGCGCCGTACGACACCGCGTGCGCGGAGGCGAACTCGATGTGCCGCCGCACCAGGCCGGCGATCTGCTGCCTCGGAGTCTTCTCGTGCGGCAGCGGCGCCTGGGCGTCGTGGAGCGCGTCGAGCAGCTGACTGAGCGCCTCGGTGACGATCGCCCACTTGTCGGCGAAGTAGTAGAAGAGCAGCCCGTGCGACACCCCGGCGCGTCGGGCGACCTCGGCCACAGTGACCTCGTCGAAGGGCTTCTCGGCGGCGAGCGCGAGGGCGGCGTCCACGATGGCCTGGCGGCGGTCGCGCCGGGCGCTCCCAGCGCGCGCGGCACGGGTGGACGACGGGGTGGGCACGTGACGAGCGTAACCACATCTGACTGCCAGTCAATCTCTTGACTAGCCGTCAAAACCTGCGTTCGATGGAGCCTGCGCCCAGACCGCCCGGCGCGAGGGGGTGTCAGATGATCCGATCCGCCGCGAGCCTCACGCCGCAGGCCCAGGCGACGACGCGCTGGCTGATGGGCCACGCCCTCCCGTCGGTGGCGATCGCGCTGCGGGCACGGCGCGGCGACCTCCAAGGCGAGGTCATCCGCCGCACCTCGCAGTCGCAGGACCTCCCGCTCGACCTCTTCGACGAGATCCGCGCCGCCGGCCCGTTCTACCGCGGCAAGTTCGCGCACGTGACCGCGCGGCACCCGATCGTCCGCGAGACCCTGGCGAACCCCGACGTGCACGCCGGCATCGGCTTGGACGGCGAGGGCCCGCTCGCCCGGCTGATGGCGTGGTCGCGCGAGAGCCAGCCGCTCGGGCCGATCACACCGCCCTCGCTGCTGGCCACCGAACCGCCCGACCACACCCGCATGCGCAAGCTCGTCACCCGCGTGTTCACCGTGAGGGCGGTCGAGAAGCTGCGCGAGCGCACCGAGGAGGTGGCGGCCACCCTGCTCGACGACCTCGAGGCGCAGGCGGCACGCGATCCCCGCGGCGAGGTCGACCTCGTCGACACCTACGCGGCACTGCTTCCGGTGACGGTGATCTGCGAGATCCTCGGCGTGCCCGCCGAGGAGCGCGACGACGTGCGCCGCTTCGGCACCCTCGCCGCCCCCAGCCTCGACCTCGGCCTCTCCTTCGGCCGCTTCCGGCAGGTGGAGTCGACGCTCACCGAGTTCGACCACTGGCTGCGCCACCACGTCGACCGGGTGCGCCGCTCCCCCGGCGACGACCTGATGAGCCAGCTCGTCGCCGTCCGCGAGGACGACGGCGGCCGACTCTCCGGTGCCGAGCTGATCTCCACCGCCGGGCTCGTGCTCGCCGCCGGCTTCGAGACCACCGTCAACCTCATCGGCAACGCCACCGCGCTGCTCGCCGAGCACCCCGAGCAGCGCCGCCGCCTGCTGGCCGGCGAGTCGTCATGGGCGAACGCCGTGGACGAGGCACTGCGATTCGACCCGCCCGTGCTCCTCACCGGGCGCACCGTCATCGCCGACACCGAGATCGCCGGCGAGCGCGTGCGCCGCGGCCACGTCGTCGTCACCCACCTAGCCGGCGCCAACCGCGATCCCGACGTGTTCACCGACCCGCACAGCTTCGATGTCGACCGCGAGAACGCCGGCGAGCACGTGTCGTTCTCATCCGGGCGTCATTACTGCCTCGGCGCCGCGCTCGCGCGGATGGAGGGTGAGGTGGCGCTCCGGGCGCTGCACGAGCGGTTCCCGGAACTGCGGGTGGATCGGGCGCGGGCGCGGCGGCGGGACACGAGGATCTTGCGGGGGTACGCCGAGCTGCCGGTCGCGCCCTGACATCACCGCGGTCACTCCCCCGTCGCGTCGGCCGCTCAGGCTGCCGCGACTACCTGGGCTGTCCGACTGATGCGGCGTCGGCCCAGACGAGCTTGCGATAGTCCCGCGTGTCGGGCCTCGGCTCTCCGACGGGGAGCGCGGCCGCAAGGGCCCGGAACACCTTCTCCACGGCCTCGGCGTCGTACTGACTGGGGTACGGCGTCGCACGCACCACCACGGCTCCCCCACCCAGATCCCTGACCTCGTCGAAGGCTCCCGACCGCTCGAGCGCCGCCACTCCGCCAACCCGCTCCAGCGCAGCCTCCCCGAGCACGGTGACCCACGAGTACCCCCGCAAGCGGCCCTCGTGAAGACAGAACCCAGCCCACCGTCGGAAAGCTTCCTCCAAGGGAACCGTGGGGTCGATCGTCAGGTCCTCACCGATACACCCGAACCGCACGTACGGGCCGAGCTCGGCAACGATCGTCGTCAGGAATTCGAACCACACGAGGGCCAGCTCGTCGCGCGCACCGACGTCGGGCAGCGGCTGGCGGTGGGCCATCATCGACGTCCACCCATCGACCTCCGTCTCCCGCTCCACCCGCAGGTGCACGAACTCACCACCGCCTGGGTGGCCACCCTTGTCCAGCTGCGAGAACTTGGCCTCGACGCCTCGCGGGAGCTTCGCCAGGTCGCGCGCGATGAAGCTGTCCCAGTTCTTCTGGGTCCATGCCCGCAGCGAACCCCCGATACCGATACCGCCTGAGGGGGTGTCGGTATGCACCACCAACGAACCCCAGGGCGTGCCCGGCTCTCCGAAGGAGCCCAGGTGCCTCGTGAGGCTCTTGCTGGGCAGCTCCGGCGCCGCCTTCAGCGAGGCCACCTTGTGGGCGGCCAGCAGCTCGACACCGTGCTCCAGCCACAACCCCGCGGCCCGCTGGAACTCCGCCGGGTTCTCCGGCAGAACGACGTCCAACCTCACGTTCAACGAGGGCGGCGGCGGGTCGTACATCCGATCGAACATGGATCGTCCGGACATCGGGCCTCCCTGACTCTCGACGACGCCGCAGTAGGCGCTGCAGCGGAGTGCGCCCCGACGTTACCGCGACCATCGGGCGACCCTCGGCCGAGCGAGTCAGGGTCTCCACCACGTGCCGCAGAACTCCATTCATCTCGCCGCCGACCTTCGAGCAGCGAGCGACGTCTCTTCGTTGAGACCTCCGCCCAGAGATCGCATCCACCGACCACCGACGCGGCAGACTGAGCCCATGGCCCGCGTCGCGCTCGTGCTCGGTTCCGGCGGAGCCCGCGGCTACGCCCACCTCGGCGCCCACCAGGAACTGCAGGCCCGCGGCCACGAGGTCGTGGCCGTCTCTGGCACCTCGATGGGCGCCGTCGTCGGCGGGCTGATCGCCGCCGGCAGGACCGAGGAGTACGCGGCCTGGGTGGCCACGCTCCCCCGCCGTCGCGTCGTCGCGCTCGCCCAGCCGACCCTCGCCGGCGGCGGAGCGGCGACGGCCGAACGGCTGATGACCGCGCTCGAGGACCTCCTCGGCGACGTCGCGATCGAGGACCTCCCCATCCCCTACACCGCGGTAGCCACCGATCTCGTCGCCCGACGCGAGGTGTGGTTCCAGCGGGGGCCGCTGCTGCCGGCGATCCGTGCGTCGATCGCCATCCCGGGGCTGTTCACGCCTGCTGTCGTCGACGGCCGGGTGCTCGTGGACGGCGGGCTGCTCAACCCGCTGCCGCTCGAGCCCATGGCGTCGGCGTCCGCTGACTTCACCCTCGCTGTGTCGCTGCAAGGACCGCGGGCGCCGCACGAGCCCACGTCGCCGACGCGCGGGTTCGCGGTGCGGCCGGCGGGGTGGGCCGCTGATCTGCGACGACGGTTGCGGCGGAGCGAGACCACCACCGACGAGGCGGAGCCGAGCGTCGTCCACGACGGGCCCGAGGGAGACGTGGAGCCGCGGGCCCTCACGGAGGCCGAGCTGGCGGACGCCGAGGCGCGGGAACAGGAGGCGGCCATCGACGTCCGCCCGGACCTGCGCACCACCGAGGTGATCGGCATGTCGTTCGACGCGATGCAGAGCCTCATCACCCGCTACCGGCTGGCGGCGCTGCCGCCTGACGTCCTCGTGACGGTGCCGTTGAGCGCAGCGCGCACGCTCGACTTCCACCGGGCGGAGGAGCTGATCGCCCTCGGGCGCCGGCTCACTGCCGGGGCATTGGACGCTGCTGGGCGTTGAGGGGCGCTGGCACTGGGGGCTCAAAAACGGTGCTGGCGCGCATCCTCGACCACCGGTGAGGCAGACCACCCCGACCCGGCGGCCGGGCTATCCTCGCGAGGTCCGCAGGCCCATCCGTCGAGAGGCCCGTCCCGTGCTCACCTCCACGCCTCGTGCGCTCCGCATCCTCGGCACCGGTGCCGCCGTCCCGGAGGAGGTGGTGACCAGCCTCGAGCTCGACGAGCGCCTCGGCCTTGCCGAGGGCACGGTGGAGGAGCGCACCGGGGTGCGCTCGCGCTACGTGGAGCGCGGCACCGCGGCGCAGCTCGGGGCGCAGGCGGCGCGCAAGGCGCTGGCGGCCGCCGGCCTCACCCTTAACGACGTCGACCTCATCATCGGCGCGAGCGGCACGCCCGACCAGCCTCTGCCCTGCAACGCGGCGCTGCTGCACGAGGAGCTCGCGCCCGGGCGGCCGATCGCGGCGTTCGACGTCAACGCCAGCTGCCTCAGCTTCCTCGCGGCCCTCGACCTGGCCGCCACCCTGGTGGACGCCGGCCGCGCGCGGAACATCCTCATCGCCTCCGCCGACATCGCCTCCGTGGGCCTCGACTGGAGCGACCTGGGCGCGTCGGGCATCTTCGGCGACGGCGCCGCGGCGGCGGTGGTCGGCCCGGCCGAGGGCACCGGATCGGCGGTGCTGGCGGCCGACTTCGAGACCCACAGTGAGGGCGCGCACACGTGCGAGATCCGCGGTGGCGGCTCGCGATTCGCGCCCGACCGGGTGCGCGAGCTGCCCGACGACACGGGCGATTACGCCGACTGGGGCCGCTTCCGCATGGAGGGCGGGGCGGTGTTCCGCCTCGCGATCAAGCACCTGCCGCCGTTCGTCGACCGCCTGCTCGCCGCGGCGGGCACGAGCATCGCCGAACTGCCGGTCGTCGTCCCCCACCAGGCGAGCCACCACGGGCTCGACTGGCTGCGCGAGCGGCTCGAGATCCCCGAGGGTCGACTTGTCGACATCTACGCCGACCACGGCAACCAGGTGGCGGCCTCGCTGCCCTCGGCCCTGCACGCCGCGATCGAGTCGGGCCGGCTGCAGCGCGGCGACCACGCGCTGCTGCTCGGCACCGGCGCCGGTCTGAGCATCGGCGGGATCGTTCTGTGCTACTGAGCAACGAGCTGCTCGCCGAGCCTCAGCCCGCGGTCGCCTTCCACTGGCTGCGGGTCGGCCACTGCAAGGGCCCCGAGGCGATGGCGCGCCAGGGCGGCAAGCTGAAGCTGATCGAGTTCCCCAGCTACGTCGGCGCGATCCACCACCCCTACCACGGCTGGACCCTCTTCGACACCGGCTACTCCCAGCACTTCTTCGACGCCACCCGCCGCGTGCCCGAGCTGCTCTACCGCTCCACGCTGCCGGTCACGCTGCCCGAGCACGAGCACCTGCCCCGCCAGCTCGCTGCGCTCGACGTCGGCGTGGACGACGTCCGCCGCATCGTCGTCTCCCACTTCCACGGCGACCACGTGGGCGGCCTGCTCGACCACCCGCAGGCGCGCATCATCGCCGGCGGCTCGGGCGTGCAGCACGCGCTGAGCCTGCGCGGCATCAGCGCCGTGCGCCACGCGATCCTGCCCGCCCTGCTGCCCACCGACCTGCGCGACCGCCACGACCCGGTCGAGGGCTTCGCCGAGGTGCCGATCGCCGGCGGCCCGGCCGCCGGAGGCCTGCGCGGGTGGGACCTCCTCGGCGATCGCTCCCTGCTCGCCGTCGACCTGCCCGGTCACATGCCCGGCCACCTCGGCCTGCTCTTCACCAGCGGAGGGCGACAGGTGATGCTCGTCGGCGACGCCGCGTGGACGACGCGCAGCTACCGCGAGGCGAAGCCCCCCTCGCGCCTGGCGAAGCAGATCATGCACGACTGGGACGCCACGGTCGCCACCCTGCAGACCCTGCACGCCCTCGACGCCGCCTACCCCGACCTGCTCATCCTCCCGGCGCACTGCCCCGAGGGCGCCGAGGCCTGGGCCGCCGGCTCGCCGCGGTGAGCTCCGCGCGCAGCTCGCTCGGGGTCGCCGCCGGGTTCGCCCACGAGCGCTGGCTGCTGCCGCGACGCTTCGAGGCCCACCGAGAGCGGGCGCTCGCGCGCTTCCTGCGCGACGACCTGCCCCGCGCGAGCTTCTACGCGCCCCACGCCGGCCGGGCGCTCGCCGAGCTGCCGATCGTCGACAAGTCAGTCGTGCTGGCCGACTTCGCGGCCTTCAACCGCCACGGCATCACCCTCGGGCAGGCCCTCGCTGTGGCCGAGGCGGCCGAGCGCAGCCGCGACTTCACCGCCGTCCTGCCGGCGGGTGCGGAGGGGGTGACGGTTGGGCTGTCGTCGGGCACCTCCGGCACGCGCGGCGTCTTCCTCGTGGGCGAGGAGGAGAGCCGCCGCTGGGCGGGCATCCTGCTCGGGCAGCTGATGGCACCGACCTCGCTGCGCATCGCGGCGCGTCATCCGCTGCGGGTGGCGCTGTTCCTGCGCGCCAACTCCAACCTCTACGAGACCCTCGACAGCCGCCGCGTCGCCTTCTCGTGGCACGACCTCACCGAGCCCGTGGAGCAGCACCTCGACGCGCTCGCCGGCACCGACGTGCTCGTCGCGCCCGCCAGCGTGCTGCGTCGCATCGTCGAGCTGTGCGGCGGCATCCCGCTGCTGCACGGCATCGCGCCGGTGCAGGTGGTGGCGGTGGCCGAGACACTCGAGCCCGACGACGAGCTGCTCATCGGCCAGGCGTTCGGGCGCCGGGTCGAGCAGATCTACCAGGCCACCGAGGGTCTGCTCGCCACCAGCTGCCCGGCCGGGCGGCTGCACCTCAACGAGGGCCACCTGCACGTGGAGCCGCAGTGGCTCGACCACCGCCGCTTCCACCCCGTCATCACCGACTTCACCCGCACCACCCAGCTCGTCGTCCGCCACCGCCTGGACGACGTGCTGCTCGCCGCCCCCGGCCCCTGCCCGTGCGGGCGCCCCGGGCGCAGCATCCACGCCGTGCTCGGCCGCGCGGACGACGTCCTGTGGCTCGCCACTTCGGATGGAAGCGCCGAGCGGGTGCCGGTGTGGCCCGACGTGCTGCGCCACGCGATCGCGCTGGCCGGCGACCTCGGCGACTACCGCCTCGTGCAGCACGGCGAGGTCTGGAACCTGGCCACCACGCGGGCCGAGGCGGGCGACGGCGACGCCGGGCTCGCGGCCGTGCGCCGCGAGGTGGCGCGCCTGGCGGAGCGACTGGGCGGGCGGGCACCGGACGTCGTCCACGCGCCGTGGCCGGAGGAGACCGCGGGGGCCAAGCGCCGCCGCATCAGGAGGGAGTCGTGAGCGGGTTGAGGATCGTGGTCACCGGAGCCTCGGGCTTCGTGGGCGGCCGGCTGGTCGAGATGGCGCGCGAGGCGGGGCACCAGGTCGTGGGCATCGGACGACGCCCACGCAGCGCCACCGACTTCGCGCCGGGCGAGTACGTCTCGGCCGACCTGGGGCGGGTGTCGGCGGCCGACCTCGACGCCCTCGTGACCCTGCCGTGGGGTGCCGGCGAGACCGACGCGGTGATCCACGCCGCCGCCCGCGCCACCCCCTACGCCAGCCGCAAGGCCTACGAGCGCGACAACGTCGTGGCCACCCAGACCGTGCTGGAGTGGTGCGGCCTGCTGGGGCTGCCGCGGCTGGTGCACGTGTCGTCGAGCTCGGTGCTCTACCGCGACGGCGACCAGCTCGACCTCACCGAGGACTCCCCCGTGGGTCCGGGCTTCGCCAACGAGTACGCCCGCACCAAGGCGGCCTCGGAGGACGTGGTGCGCGGCTACGCCGGGTCGTGGGTGATCGGCCGCCCTCGCGCGGTGTTCGGCCCCGGCGACACCGTGCTCTTCCCGCGGATCATCGCCGCCGCGCAGGCCGGCCGGCTGCCGCGCCTCACCGGCCGCAGCACCCCGGCGGTGGGCGACCTGGTGTACGTCGACAACCTCGCCGAGCAGCTGCTGCAGCTGGCCGAGCGCGCCGAGCTGAGCGGCGTCTACCACCTCACCAACGCCGAGCCGGTGGAGATCCAGGCGCTGCTGATGGAGGTGGTCGAGCGCCTCGGGCTGCCCGCCCCCACCCGCGATGTCAGCCTCGCCACCGCGATGCGTGCGGCCCGCGTGCTCGAGACCATCTGGCGCCTGCTGCGCCTGCCGGGCGAGCCGCCGATCACCCCCTACGGCGTGGGCGTGCTGTCGTGGTCGAAGACGTTCGTGCCCGACAAGATGCTGCGCGACCTCGGCCAGCCGAGCATCAGCGTGGCCGAGGGCGTGGAGCGTTTCGTCGCCTGGCAGCGGGCACAGCTGTGAGCGCGCTGCGGCGTGCCGCGGCCGGCTACCTCGCCCTGCAGACAGCCAAGGCGACGCTCGCGCTGCGCACCGCCCGCACGGCGCCGCCCGCCCGCGAACCCGCAGCGGCCGACGTGGCGCAGGTGGTCGTGGCCCAGCCCGTGCTCTCGGGTGACCCCGAGCTCGAGAACGTGCTGCGCGACAACCTGCTCTCGCTGGTCGGAGCGCGCTTCGTGTGGCTCGTCGACACCGACGACGCCGAGGGCCGCGCCGTCACCGCACGCCTCGCCGAGCAGGCCGCTACCGCCGGCGCCGAGGCTCCGCGCCTGGAGATCGTGCTCTGCCCGCCCGCCCCCGAGGGCGTGAACCCCAAGCTCACCAAGCTCGTCACCGCCCTCGACGCCGCCGAGGACGACGAGGTGCTGCTCGTACTGGACGACGACACCCGCCTGCCCCGCCCCGCCCTCGGCGCGCTGCTCGGCGGTCTGCAGCGGGGCGCGACGCTCGCCACCGGCCTGCCCGGCTACCTGCCCGGCCGCGGCCCGTGGGCCGGGCTCGTGCAGCAGTTCGTGCTCGACAACGCCGCCATGACCTACCTGACCCTCCCGCCGGTGACCATCAACGGCATGACGTGGGCGATGCGCGTGCGCGACCTGCGTGCCCTCGGCGGCTTCACGCCGCTGCTGCGCACCCTCACCGACGACCTCGCCGTGGCCCGGGCGGTGCTCGGCTCCGGCGGCACCATCGTCCAGACCGCCACCCCGCAGTGGACGACGACCACCGTCGCCTCCCCCGGCGCCTACGTGCGGCTGCTGCACCGCTGGATGCTCTTCGCCGACCTGCTGCTGCGCCGCCAGCCTCCGCGCACGGCGGGTGCGATCGCCGGCCTGCACGGCCTCCACCCGGGGCTGCTCGGGTTCGTGCTCGCTGGGGCGGTGCGCACGCGTCGTCCGGGGCCGGCGGTGGTGGTGCTCGGCGGGCGGGCGCTGCTGCTCATCGGCGCGCAGCGCGCGGTGCACGGGCGCAGCTACCACCGGCCGCTGCTGTCGGTGGCCTCCGAGCTGATGCAGCCCGCGCACCTGGTGCACGCCGCGCTGCGGCGCACGATCCGCTGGCGCTCGCGGGTCTACCGGGTGCGCGCGGACGACGACTTCGGGCCGGCGTGAGCCTCCCCCTGCAGGTGTTGGTGCTGACGGGTCAGAGCGACCCGCGCAGCTGCGCGCTCTCGCCGGTGCAGCGTGCGTTCCTCGACGCCCTCGACCTGCCGGGGCGCGGGCTGCCGGCCGCGGGCGCGGTGGGCCTCAACTTCCCCTACGACACCGCCCGCTGCCCCCGGCCGCACCGCGAGGTGCCGCTGTGGCTGGCGAGCCTGCGGCACGTGGTGCTGTTCTTCGCGATCCGCCGTCGACGCTGGGCCCTGCGCCACCGCCCGGGCGTGCAGTCCGTGCTGGAGCAGGCCGAGGCCTCGCTGGTGATCGCGGGCTCCATCGGGCTCGACCTCCTGGGCCGCGTCGACCTGCCGGCGGCGGTGCTCGACCGGGTGGTCGTGCTCGCCCTCGGGCCCGTGGCCACCCGACCGCCCGCCTGCCGCATCGTGCGCGTGGTGGGGCGCGGCGACCACGTGGCGCGGTGGTGGGCGGCCGACGTCACCGTCGACGCCGCGCACATGGAGTACCTCGCGTCGCCGGACGTGCTGGCCCTCGCCTCCGGGCTCGTCGACGAGCTGCTGGACGACGGGACCGCGGCGTGACCGCCTCCCCTGCCGGAGCCGGAGCGAAGCGCCGCGTCGACCTCCTCGCCCCGCCAATGGCCGGGCACCTGCACCCGGTGCTGGGCATGGCCGTGCGGCTGGCGCGGGAGCCCGGGCTGCAGGTGCGGGTGCTCACCACCGAGGCCGCACAACCGGCCGTGGCGGCGAGCGGGGTGGCGGGCGTCGTCCTGCTGCCGGGGGCGGATGCGCAGCTGCGCGAGGTGGTCGACCCGCCCTACCGCGTGGGCAGCGACCTGCGGCTGATGCGGCGCCAGCTGCGTAGCAACGTCGACCTCCAGCGTCACCTGCGCGAGGACCTCCTGGAGCGCTGGGCGCCCGGCTCCCCCGAGCGACCCGACCTGGTGATCGCCGACTTCACGATGATCGGCGCCGCCACCGCGGCCACCACGCTGGGCCTGCGGTGGTGGACGTCGCACCCCTCGCCGTGCGCGATCGAGGGGCGCTCGGGGCCGCCGTCCTACGTGGGCGGGTGGCGGCCCGGGGTCGGCGTGGCC
This sequence comes from Nocardioides sp., assembly GCF_964229035.1. GTDB lineage: Bacteria > Actinomycetota > Actinomycetes > Propionibacteriales > Nocardioidaceae > Nocardioides. Next base: position 98,734 of record NZ_CAXRAZ010000015.1, read on the forward strand.
GGGCGGGCGCGCGATGCGGCCGGGCGTGGCCTGGTGCGAGCGGTGAAGCGCTCGGTGCCGGTGTGGTCGGGGGTGCGCACCGCCGATGCGGGCGTGGAGCGGGTGTACCGCGCCGACGGGTCGGAGTCGATCTACAGCCCCGAACTCGTGCTGGGGCTGACACCGCCGGCGATCGAGTACGAGCGCGACCTGCCGCCTGCGGTGAGGCTGGTCGGTCCGGTGCTCTTCACCCCGCCGGATCACGCGCCGCCGCTCGACCTCTCTCCCGGCCGGCGCCACGTGCTGCTCACCGCCGGCACCCACCTGGCCTGGCACAAGCCCGCGCTCGTGGAGGCCGCGTACCGCATCGCCGCCGAGCTCGCCGACCTCGAGGTCACGGTGCACGTGTCGCTCGGCGGCTCCACCGGCGTGCCCGAGCAGCAGGTGGACGACGGGCGGGTCGTCGTCCACAGCTCGGTGTCGTACGCCCGCGACCTCGCCCGCTTCAGCGCGGTGGTGCACCACGGCGGCTCGGGGGTGCTGGGACACACGCTGGCCGCGGGGTTGCCCGCGGTGGTGTGGCCGGTCGACTACGACCAGGCCGACCACGCGGTACGCCTCGAGGACGCCGGCGTGGCCGTGCGCGTAGGCAGCGCCGACGAGGTGGGGGCAGCGTTGCGGCGAGTGCTCACCACGGCCTCGTACGCCGACGCGGCGGCGAGGGTCGGTGCCGAGATCGCCGCCCACCCCGCCGAAGAGACGGTGGCCACATGGGCACGTCAGGCGTTGCTGCCGGGATGAAGTCCCGGGTGCGGGTTACGGGTGAGCGAACCCACGCTTCCGCGGGTCAGAACCGCCACGATCCCGCCTCCGCGCGCGGCAGGATGGAGGGGTGGAGACCAAGGCCGACCCGACCGGCGCCCGTGAGCGCCTGCAGGAGCTGGTGACCGCTGCCGGCGGCCCCCTGCCCCCGGGTCAGGCGATCGCCCTGCTGCGTGAGCTCACCCACCTCGACAGCGCGACGCTCGGCCGCCTGGCCTACCACGCGCTCACCGGCGTCGAGCCCGGCGTGCCGCTGGTGCCCGCGCGCGAGCTGATCCCCGGCTTCCCGCCGTTCGCCAACGAGGTGCTGCAGCGCGCGATCGCCGGCCCCGACGAGCGCCGCCCCACCCCTTTCGCCCTCGTGATCGTGCTCGACACGGTGCCGATCGACACCTGGCCCACCGCCCAGGCGGCGCCGGTGTCGCTGCCGGTCGAGCCGGTTGCTGAGCCGGTTGCTGAGCCAGTCGCTGAGCCGATCGTCGAGGCCGTCGTCGAGCCGGTGGTTGAGGCGCCTGAGCCCATCGTGGACGACGCCCCGCTCCCCGCGGCCCCCGAGCCCGACATCGCACCGCGGCACGTGGCTGAGCACGTCGCCGAGCCCGCGGAGCCGGCGGTGGAGCACGTGCCCGAGCACGCCGCCGTTGAGGCCGAGCCCGAGGTCGCTGCCGAGCCGGTGGTTGAAGCGGAGCCGGTGGTCGAGGTCGAGCCGGTGGCCGAGGCGGAGCCGGTGGTCGAGGCGGCGAACGCTGAGGAACCCGCCGCGCCCGTGCGCGTGCGGCGCCAGCGCGGCTCGGGCGGCGAGGAGTTCCGCGACCTGCTCAACCCCCGCTTCGAGGTCCCGGACGTCGGCCCGGTCGAGCCCGCGCCCGAGCCGGTGCAGCCGGCCGACCTGCTCCAGCCCGAAGCCCCCGCGACCGAGGACGACGACCCCGCCACCGCGGCAGCGCGAGCGGCCGAGGAAGCCGCCGAGGCCGAGAAGGCCGAGCTCGCCAAGGAGTTCATGAGCCTGGTGACCCCGCAGCGACCCGTCCCGCGCTTCGAACCGCTCGAGGGATCCGAGGAGCTCATGGCCCTCAAGGAGCCGGCGTTCGCCTCCGACCGCCACCGCCGCTCCGACCACCACAGCCACCGCACGCGCCGCCGCGTCCTGCTCATCGCAGCGATCGCGGTCGCCCTGCTCGTGCTGTTCACCGTCTTCCGCGGCAGCCCGGACGACGACGCCCCCGATCAGGGCAACGACCCGCTGCTCGGCGGGCTGGGGTCGTCGTACAGCCATACCGGGATGCAATTCGAGGCGAGCGGCAGCTAAGGCGCCAACCGCTCGATCGTCCACCCGCCCTCACCCCGGCGGTACCGCAACCGGTCGTGCAGCCGGCTCGGCCGCCCCTGCCAGAACTCGATCACCTGCGGCCGCACCCGATACCCGCCCCAGCCCGGCGGCACGGGCACATCGGAGCCGGCGAAGCGCGCCTCCGCCTCGGCGAAGCGCCGCTCGAGCTCCTCGCGTCCGCTCACCACCTGCGACTGCGGCGAGGCCCACGCACCCAGCTGCGAGGAGCGGGGGCGGGTGGAGAAGTAGGCCAGCACCTCGTCGTCCGAGAGGGGCCGCACCGTGCCCTCGACGCGCACCTGGCGCTCGAGGTCGTGCCACGGGAAGAGGATCGAAGCCACGGGGTGGGCGGCCAGCGCCGCGCCCTTGCGGGAGCCGGTGTTGGTGAAGAAGGTGAAGCCGTCGTCGGGGGCCTGGGTCTCGACGCCCTTGAGCAGCACGGTGCGCAGCGACGGCGAGCCGTCGGCGTCCACGGTGGCGACGATGATGGCGTTGGGCTCGTGGACGCCGGCCGCCACCGCGTCGTCGAACCAGGCGGCCCACTGGCGCCACGGGTCGGGGTCGGCGTCGTCCTCGCTGAGGCCACGCAGGCCGTAGTCGACGCGCAGGGCGGCGAGGTCCACCGCCACCGGGGACGACGCGTCGGACTGCTCCAGGTTCTGCTCCCCTGCCATGTACCGAAAGTAGCGGTTGCGGCAGAATGCCCGATGGCCTCCGGTTAACGGTTGGTCACCCGACGTGACGATGGATCCGAAGGAGCAGTGCGATGGCCGAGGTTCACCACGGACTGGAGGGCGTCGTCGCCTTCGAGACGCAGATCGCGGAGCCCGACAAGGAGGGCTCGGCGCTGCGCTACCGCGGCGTCGACATCGAGGACCTCGCCGGCCGCGTGCCGTTCGAGAACGTCTGGGGCCTCCTCATCGACGGCGCCTTCACCCCCGGCCTCCCGCCGGCCGAGGCGTTCAGCCTGCCGGTGCACACCGGCGACGTGCGCGTCGACGTGCAGGCCGCGATCGCCATGCTCGCCCCCGCGTTCGGCTTCGGCCAGACCTACGACATCAGCGACGAGCAGGCCCGCGAGGACCTCGCCCGCGTCGCGGTGATGGTGCTCTCCTACGCCGGCCAGTCCGCGCGCGACATCCACCTGCCCGTCGTCCCCCAGCGCCTCGTCGACGAGGGCAAGACCCTCGCCGAGAAGTTCCTCATCCGCTGGCGCGGCGAGGCCGACCCCAAGCACGCCCACGCGATCGACGCCTACTGGAGCTCGGCCGCTGAGCACGGCATGAACGCCTCCACCTTCACCGCCCGCGTCATCACCTCCACCGGCGCCGACGTGGCCGCCGCCTTCTCCGGCGCCATCGGCGCGATGAGCGGCCCGCTGCACGGCGGCGCCCCGTCGCGCGTGCTCGGCATGATCGAGGACGTCGAGAAGACCGGCGACGCCGCCGCCTACGTGAAGAACCTGCTCGACTCCGGCGAGCGCCTCATGGGCTTCGGCCACCGCGTCTACCGCGCCGAGGACCCCCGCGCCCGCGTGCTGCGCCGCACCGCCCGCGAGCTCGACGCCCCCCGCTACGAGGTGGCCGAGGCCCTCGAGAAGGCCGCGCTCGCCGAGCTGCGCGAGCGTCGCCCCGACCGCGTGCTCGAGACCAACGTGGAGTTCTGGGCCGCCATCGTGCTCGACTTCGCCCAGGTGCCGGCCAACATGTTCACCTCGATGTTCACCTGCGCGCGCACCGGCGGTTGGTCGGCGCACATCCTGGAGCAGAAGAAGACCGGTCGCCTGATCCGCCCCTCGGCGATCTACACCGGCCCGGCCACCCGCCCCGCCAGCGAGATCGAGGGCTACGACCCCAACTGGGGCGCCTGAGCCTCCGGCTCCCCCGCAACGGCCGAGCGGCCGTCGTCCTCGTGGACGACGGCCGCTCGCCGTTTGTGCTGACTGCTTCGGGAGCCTGGGGCTCAGCCGAGCGCGGAGCGCACCGCCTGCTGCAGGTGGTCGGCGCCCGAGCGCTGCTCCTCCACGGCCACGGCGATCTCGCGCTGCAGGGCCTCGAGGCGGCTGACGATCTCGGAGATCGAGGCGAGGGTGCCGCCGGCCGCGCCCGCGCCGTCCACGACGGCGCCGATGCGCTTCTCGACGTCCTCGGTGGCGTGGGCGGTGCTGCGCGCGAGCTCCTTGACCTCGCTGGCCACCACGGCGAAGCCCTTGCCGAGCTCGCCGGCGCGGGCGGCCTCGATGGTCGCGTTGAGGGCGAGCAGGTTGGTCTGCTGGGCGATGGTGGCGATCACGCCGACCACCTGGCCGATCTCCTTGGAGGCCCGCTCGAGCCCGGCGACCACGTCGGCGGCCTGGCTGGCGAACGCCACGGCGTCCTCGACGGTGCGCACGGCCTCGTCGGCGCGGGCGCCGATGCCGTCGAAGGCGGCGCGCACGGCGTCGGTGGAGCCGGCCACCTCGGCCAGTGCGGCCACGCGCGCGGTCGCGAACGACCACACCACGAAGAAGCCGAGCACCGGCGAGCGCGGGTCGGAGTCGTCGAGCACGGGGGCGGCGTAGGCGTCGAGGATCTCGCTGCCCACGCGCACCTGGCCGACGAAGGTCTCGCGGCGCTGCTGCAGGTTACGCAGGGCGAGGGTGGAGAACTCCGCGGCGTCGAACCACTCCTCCAGGTGCGTGCCCTGCATCGGCCCGGGTGCGCGACGCAGGTGCCCGCGCATCACCTCGAGCGAGGAGAGGGCGGCGGCGTTGGCGAAGTCGATGCGCAGGTCGTCGAGTGCGTCGACGAAGAGGCAGGCGCGCGGGCTGGCGGCGAGACAGCCGCGGTACTGCGCGGCGCGGGTGGCGGCCGAGGGGGTCGCGGCGGCGGCCTCACGGACGGCGAGGGTGGGGACGAGGTCGACCTCGGCGCGGGCGGGCGACAGGAGAGCACTGCGGTCGTTCATGAATCACTCACTCCCGGGGTGGGTGAAGCGGCGAATGGGGGGACGACTCACTGATCGGCGACAGGGACCCGGTCCTGAGACACCTGGCGACCCCGCACCAGGTAGCCGGGGTGCGCGACGTACCAGCTGGTGAGGGCGCGCGCGCCGGCCAGCGACAGCGACACGTGCACGTGGTCGAGGTGGCGCAGGGTGCGCGAGCAGCGGCGCAGCGTCGGGCACCCGCTGTTGAGGTAGGGCCGCGGCGTGAAGCCGTCCCACGCCGAGTAGATGCGGTCGGCCCAGATCACGTACATCACGCCCATGCGGCGGGCCAGCGCGGCCGGCTCGCCCGTGGCGTCGCGCTTGACCAGGGCCGTGAGGAACCGGCTCGCGCGCTGGCGGTCGCGCGCACGACGGGCGTCGAGCATCCAGTCGAAGGCGCGCCCCTCCTTGTGCTCCGACTTCGCGCCCACGTGGCAGGCGCGGCCGATGCCGCCGGAGCGACCGCCGTAGGTGCGCACGGTCCAGCGCAGCATGGCCAGCGTGCCCGGCTTGCTCCACGGCGAGCACACCCGCTGCGGTTCATAGGGCGCCAGGGGCTCGATCGGCAGCACCGAGCGGGCTGCTGCGGCTCGGTCGTCGGCGGTCGCCGGGGCCTCCGGGGTGGCGCTCAGGGCGGCCAGCAGGCCGGCCAGCAGCGCGAGGACGACGAGCGGGCGTCGTCCACGGGTGGGGTGGGGGTGCTGGGCGCGGTGGCGCCGCGGCTTGTAACACGCCGTCCACCCGACTAACCGGCGCGAGTCAGTCGAGATCCGCATCGAATCGACCCTGGCACGACTGAAAACCAGCAGGTAGACGAGTGGACGGCGTGTTACATGCCGCGGCTCGCGCGGGGTGGTGCGCGAGGCGGTGCGCGAGGCGGTGCGCGAGGCGGTGCGCGAGGCGGTGCGCGAGGTGGTGCGCGAGGTGGTGCGCGAGGCGGTGCGCGAGGCGGTGCGCGAGGCGGTGCGCGAGGCGGTGCGCGAGGTGGTGCGCGAGGCGGTGCGGGCGGGCGGGTGGACGGACACGAGCGGCTCCACGAGATGTCGGGCGGACCCGTGGCGCATCGGCCGTCGTCCACGGCTCCTGAGGGCTCGGTGGGTCCCGCCTTCTCGCGGGCGGGCCTGCTCAGCTGGCGAGGAAGCTGAAGCGCACGTCGCGCTCGGTGTTGTCGACGTTGAGGTCGACCAGGCAGATGCTCTGCCAGGTGCCGAGCGCGAGGCGGCCGCCGAGCACCGGCACCGTGGCGTAGGGCGGGATGAGCGCCGGCATCACGTGCGAGCGACCGTGGCCGGGTGAGCCGTGGCGGTGGCGCCAGCGGTCGTCGGCGGGCAGCAGGTCGGCGAGCGCGGCAAGCAGGTCGTCATCGCTGCCGGCGCCGGTCTCCAGGATCGCGATGCCCGCGGTGGCGTGCGGCACGAACACGTGCAGCAGTCCGTCGCCCCGACCGCTCACGAAGGCCGCGGCGTCGCGGGTGAGGTCGAGGACGACCTCGGTGCGGCCGGTCGTGTAGGTGCGCACGTCGGAGTCCATGCACGCCACCCTGCCACCTCGGCGCGCCGTTCCTGCCACCTCGGCGACACGCGGGGAGAGGTTGTGGTGCACGCGGTACTGCGCGACGCGAAGTAGTGTGCGGCGCATGGACACCACCCAACTGCTGCGCGGGGTGCTCGACCTCGCGGTGCTCGCCGTGGTCGAGGCCGAGGACGGCTACGGCTACGACGTCCTGCGGCGCCTGCGCCACGGCGGGCTGGCCGAGGTCGGCGACGCGTCGGTCTACGGCACGCTGCGCCGGCTCTACGCGGCGGGGGCACTGACCTCCTACGTCGTGCCCTCCGACGAGGGTCCGCACCGCAAGTACTACGGCATCACCCCGGCCGGGCGCGATCTGCTCGAACGCCAGGCGAAGGAGTGGACGTCGTTCGCCACCACCGTCTCCGGCTTCCTCCCCCCGCAGGCCACCTCCCCTTCCCCGACAGGAGTCGCGTCGTGAGCACCACCCACCTCGATCCCACCGTCACCGCCTTCGTCGCCGAGGTCCGCCGCCACCTCGCCGACCTCGACCCCGAGACCGTCGACGAGCTCGTCGGCGGACTCGAGGCCGACCTCGCCGACCAGGTCGCCGACGGCGCTCCGCTCGGCGACCCCGCTGGCTACGCGGGCGAGCTGCGCAGTGCGGCGGGCCTGCCCGCCGTCCGAGCCGTTCGTCGAGGTTCTTCGCTGCGCACGCTCACGCGCCCCGACCCGGCCCTCGACCGCGCCCGCGAGCTACTCGATGCAGCTGTCCAGCGCGCCCACCTCGGTGCGGCCTGGGACCTGCTCGTGGCGGCGCGACCTGCCTGGTGGGTGCTCCGCGGCTGGATCGCGGCACAGAGCCTCGACCTCGTGGCGGGGCCGGGCGAGGCGGTGAGCCTCGTGCCGAGCCTCGGGCGACTGCCCGGGGGCCTGGTCCTGGCTGCAGCGATCGTCGGAAGCATCGCGGTCGGTACGGGGCGGGTCTGGCCCGGTGGACGACGCGGCCCGGCACGCCTGCTGCTCCTCGGCCTCAACGCCTTCGCGATCTTCGTCGCCCTGGGGCCGCTCAACATCAACTCCTTCGACCAGTTCCAGGACCCCAGGAGCTCCTACGCACCGGCAGCGGTGCCCGTGGCCCCGCTCAGTGGGCTGATGCAGTCGAACGGCCGCCCTGTCACCAACATCTTCGCCTACGACCAGGCCGGCCGGCCGATCCCGCACGTGCAGCTCGTCGACCAGGACGGCCGCCCGCTGACCATGGATCTGTCGGCGCCGATCAGCACCGGCGACGCGCCCGCGTCCGACGGCAGCGGCGAGCTCGTGCCGTTCGCGCGCTACCTCTGCCCCGCTCGCAACGGCACGCAGGAGCTCACCAACGTCTTCCCACTCTCGGTCGTGCGCATCGAGAACTCCGAGGTCGACGGCGAGTACGTCGAGGGCTGCACCGCTGCGCTGGCCGAGCGCGCCAAGATCCTGCCGTTCCCGCTCACCTCGCTCCCGCCGGTCACGGTGCCCGGCACTCCCGCCGCCAGCGCTACTCCGGGCACCACCTCCCCCACCACCTCTCCCACCGCCTCCCCCACCGCCGAGCCCACGCCCTAAGGCTCCTAACCTGGCGGCCATGACCGCCCTGCTGCTGCGCGACGTGCGCCTCGTGGCCCTGCAGCCGGGCGAGGTCGCGCCCGAGCACCCGGTCGACGTCCTCATCGCCACGTCCGGCGACGGCGACGGCCGGGTGCTCGCCGTCGGCCCGGGGCTCGAGCGGCCGGCGGGCGCCGACGAGATCGACGCCGGCGGTCGCTGGTTGGTCCCGGGGCTGTGGGACGCCCACGTGCACCTCGGGCAGTGGACGTCGGCCCGCAGCCGCCTCGACACCCGCGAGGTGCGCTCGGTGGCCGAGGCTCTGGCCCTGGTGGGCACACGGCTCGCGCAGCGGCCCGGCGCCGCGGTGATCGGCTGGGGGCACCGCCCCGCCGCCTGGGACCCCGCACCCACCACCGCCGACCTCGACGCCATCGCCCCGGCCACCCCGGTGGTGCTGGTGGCCGGCGACGGTCACCAGGCATGGGTCAACACCGCCGCCCAGGTGGCGCTCGACCTGCCGCGCCAGGCCGGTCCGGTGGAGGAGGACGTCTGGTTCGCCGCCTACGCCCGCCTCGGCGAGCTCTCCGGCCCGCGCTCGGGCGTCACGCCCGACGACTACGCCGAGACGCTGCGGGCGGCCGCCGCACTCGGCATCACCGGCGTCGTCGAGCTCGAGTTCAGCGGCGGCCTCGCCGCGTGGCGCGAGCGGTGGGAGCACGGCTGCGACCTGCTGCGCGTGCGAGTCGGCGTCTATGCCGACGACCTGGAGGCCACGCTCGCCGAGGGGCTGCGCAGCGGCGACCGCCTGCTGTCCCGAGCCGCCGATCCCCGCGGCCTGCTCACGATGGGTCCGCTCAAGATCATCAGCGACGGCTCGCTGACCACCCGCACCGCCTGGTGCCGCCACGCCTACGCCGACACCGGCACGCACGGCGCGGCCAACCTCGACGCCGCCGAGCTCGGCGCCCACCTCGCCCGCGCGCACGCGGGCGGGTTGGAGGTCGCCGTCCACGCGATCGGGGACGCCGCGCTCGACCAGGCCCTCGACGCCTACGACGCCAGCGGCGCGCGGGGCTCGCTCGAGCACGTGCAGCTGGCCGAGCCGGCCCAGGTGCGGCGCATCGCGCGACTCGGGCTGCGCGCGAGCGTGCAGCCGCACCACCTCGTCGACGACCGCGACCTCGCCGAGCGGGTGTGGCCCGGGCGCACGCAGCACTGCTTCCCGCTGCGCGACCTGCACGAGGCCGGCGTCGCACTGGCCCTCGGCTCGGACGCACCCGTCTCGCCGCTCGATCCGTGGCTCGCGATCGATGCCGCCGTCACCCGCACCGGCGACGAGCGCGGCCCCTGGCACCCCGAGCAGTCGCTCACCCGCCGCGAGGCCCTCGCCGCCTCGGTCGACGGCCGCGCGATGCCCGCCCCCGGTGCGCCCGCCGACGTCGTCCTCGTGGACGACGACCCGCTCACCGCCGCGCGCCCCGGCGTCGCGCTCACGATCGTGGCCGGGCGCGTCGTCCACGGTGGGGTGTGAGCGGCCTCAGGACGACGAGCCGGCGGCGCCGTCGGCGCCGCCCAGCAGACGCACGGCGGCGTGGAAGAGCTCCTCGGCGACCGTCGCGGCCTCGACGGTGCGCCGCTCGGTGCGCAGGTCACGCAGGTAGCCCTGGATGAGGTAGCGCACGAGCTGGGCATCGCGTGCCGGGTCGGCGCTGTGCAGCACGCCCTGTTCCGCGCCGGTGCGGATGATCCCCTCCAGCACCGGGAGCCACGAGCTGACGATGCGGTACATCTCGTCGGGCGCCTCAGCCTCCAGGCTCGGGTCGACGTAGCAGCGCACCTGACCGTAGGTGGCGCGGTCGGTCGAGATGCCGACCACGTAATGCATCAGCCCCCGCAGCTGCTCGCGCGCGTCGTCGTGCGCGGCGACGATGTTGTGCATGTCGCGGAGCCGGTCGGCGATGTCGCCGCGCAGCAGCGTGAGCATGAGCTCCACCTTCGACTCGAAGTGCGAGTAGAAGGTGCGCATCGAGACCCCGGCGGCCTCCGCGACCTGCCGCACCTTGAGGACGTCGTAGTCGGTGCGCTCGAGCGCATCGGCAGCGCACCGAAGAATGGCGGACCTCTGCGGGTGCGCGGAGTCGAAGGGTGGCTCGAACATGGGTGCCGCTCAATCTACGAGGACGACCTCGCCGTGGGGGAGAAGACCGAGCCGCCGTCACCGACGCTGCCGCCAGGGTCCCACGCGCCGGCCGCCCTGTCAGCCGAAGCCGGCCGCCGAACCTGGCACGCCTGCGGGGGCGGCGGTCGCTGACCGACCACCGCCCCCTGCCCGGGGAGCGCCGTCACGGCGCTAGAAGCGGAACTGCTCCACCAGCCCCTTCAGGGTCGCGGCCATCGTCGCGAGGTCGTTGGCCGCCCCGAGGGTGTCGCGAGCACCCGCGCGGGTGTCGTCCACCGCACCGGAGAGCTGGCTGACGTCGTCCGAGATGCCGGTGGCCCCGACCGCCGCTTCGGTCACGTTGCGTGCGATCTCGTTGGTGGTGGCGGTCTGCTCCTCCACCGCCGAGGCGATCGTCGACTGGATGTCGTTGATCCGGGTGATGACCTCGCTGATCTCCGCGATCGCCGACACCGCGCCGCCAGCGTCCACCTGGATGGCCTCGATGCGCTGGCTGATGTCCTCGGTGGCCTTGGCCGTCTCCTTGGCGAGTTCCTTGACCTCGCCCGCGACCACCGCGAACCCGCGGCCGGCCTCGCCCGCGCGGGCCGCCTCGATCGTGGCGTTGAGCGCCAGCAGGTTCGTCTGCTGGGCGATCGAGGTGATCACCTTGACCACCTGACCGATCTGCACCGACGACTCACCCAGGCTGGCGACCGTCCCCTGCGCCGAGCCCGCCACCGCCACCGCGCTGGTGGCCACCGTGGCCGCCTCGGTGGCGTTCTGCGAGATCTCCCGGATCGACGCGGTCATCTCCTCCGCCGCCACCGACACGGTCTGGATCGCGGAGCTCACCTGGTTCGAGGAGTCGGACGCCGACGCCGCTCGGGCCGCGGTGGACGTCGCGCCGCCCTCCATGCCCTCGGCGAGCGACGCCAGCAGCTCGGCGGCGCCGGCGAGCTGCTCCGCGGTGCGGCCGATCTCGGCCATCGACGCGCGTTGGCGGGCGAGCAGGGAGTCGACGCCGGCCGCCACCCGGCCGGCGGCGTCGTCACCGGCGATGCCGACGGCGCAGGTCAGGTCACCGCCGGCGGCCTGCTCGACGACCTCCAAGATCGCCTCGACCTTGATCCGCAGGTCCTCCTGCCGGGCGCGCTCGGCGTCCTCGATGCGGATGCGCTCGAACGCGTGACTGACCGCGCGCGCCACGGTGCGGAGGACGTTGCGGCGGCGATCGGACAGGTCGATGGTCTCCATGGTGAAGAAGTCCATCGTGCCGATCACCTGTCCTTCCGAGATGATCGGGAAGCACACTCCGGACTTCACGCCGACGCGCTGGGCGACGGGGGCTCGCACGCAGTCGACCATCGTGCCGAGGTCGGGGGTGAAGAAGAGGTCGCGCGTCGCCCACGCGCGACCGGAGAGACCGATCCCCTCGGCGAAGCTGGCGTCGAGCGTGACCGCGCGGAACTCCGGGCTCACCGAGCCGGACTCCGCCACGAAGCGCAGGGTCTGCGTCGCGAGGTCGCGACGCCAGTACGACCCGTAGGCCCAGCCGAACTCCTCGCGCACGCGGTTGAGCGCGATCATGATGGCCTGCTCCTCCGTGGTGGCCTCGGCGAGGCCGACCTCCACGCGGGTGGAGGCGGCGATGTCCGCCTCGCCCTCGATCCGGTCGGCCTCCGAGCGGACCCGCTCGGTCGCGACGTCCCACGTGAGCACCGCTCCCGCCGGAGCGCCGCCGCCTCCCTTCACCGGCGCCGCGCGGAACTCGAGCACTTCCGAGCCGAGCGGAACGAGGACCGCTGCTCCCGTGGCGGCGCCGTCGCGCGCACCGGGGGCGATCAGGTCGAGACTCGACCCGACGGCGTCCTCGGGGCTGACGGGGAGCAGGTGGCGCAGTGACTGCAACGCGTGCAGCGACGCAGGGTTCATGGAGGCGATCACGCCGTCGGGGTCGACGAACATCATGTTCGTGGGGGCGTGCTCCACCATCGCGCTCACCCGCGCGACCTCGGCCTCGAGGTGCAGTGTCTGCGTCAGCGGATCCCAGGTGGCGAGGGCTCCGACGAACCGGCCATCGTCATCGTGCAGCGCCGCCACGCGCAGTGCGATCGTCTCGGGGCCGATCTCGATGCGCGTCTCCAGGGGAAGGCGCCGGGCCGCGTCGGCGAAGACCGCCCGCTGGCGGGCCGGGTTGCTGTGGAGGACGTCGATGGGCGAACCGACGACGCGGTCGGGCGACACCGGGAGCCAGTCGGCCAGAGCGACCAGCGCGGCCCGCGAGGCCGCGTTGACGTGGACGACGGTCAGGTCGGCGTCGGTGAGCATCACCCGCGTCGGCAGCTGTTCCAGCACACCGGCGAGCGGGTGGCGGAGCGCCGCCGGCGCCGAGGTCGGGAGGTGGCCGCTGTCGGGTCCCGGTGCGCCGTTTCGTGCCTGGCTGATGCCGTCGATCGTCATGGTTTCGCTCATCCTTCGCCGGGGGCGAACACTTCGCCCCGTCGTGAAGGCTGTCGGGAGTTGTCGAGACGACCTGCGCCGATCGGCCTCGATGATCACCGGAACCAGGTTCCAGCCGGCGTCCATCGGCATTCTCATCAGGATCTTGAGGAAAAACCTCAACGCCGGACCTCAACGCGGCCTGCAAGATCAGCGGTGTGCTCGTCGTCGCGTCGCGGCGGCCACCGCTGCCACGTCGGCGCACCATTCCTGCCTTGCCGGCGCACCAGGGGGGCCCTCTCGGCGCACCATCTGCGCCCTCTCGGCGGTCAGGTGAGGAGGTCGACGACGAGGTCGGCGACGGCCTGCTCGTAGGCGGCGTACGGATGGAGGGGCACGGCGGGGCCCTCGGGGACGACGCCCGCGATCCAGGGGTCGGCGGCGCAGACGTCGTGGCCGCGGGTCGCCGTCCACACGTCGGCGACGAGGGCGTCGGCGGCGCGGGCTCCGCGGCGCACGGCGGCGTCGAGGCGGCGGTTGAGGTCGTGGGCGAAGGGGAGGTCGGCGGCGGCGATCGGCAGGCGCTCGCACCCGCCGGAGGCCGGCACCACCTGCGGGTAGCCGACCACCACGATGCGGGCCTTCGGGGCGCGCTCGCGGATGAGCCGGACGTCGGCGGTGATGCGCTGCGTGAGGCGCTGCAGCTCGCGGGTCAGCGCCGGCTCGGCGAAGCGGGGGGCGTCGGCGCAGCGCTGGTTCGCCGGACGGCTCGCACCGCCCCCGCCGAAGCCCAGCCGACCGCAGGTCGTGACGAGCCCGGAGAAGAGGCCCTCGTCGTTGCCGCCCATCCCGAGCGTGACCACGTCGGTGTCGGCGGTGAGCGCGTCGAGCTGCGGCGGAGCGTTGAGGGCCTGCGCCTTCGTGAGGTTCTCGCTCGTGGCTGAGGAGCAGGTGACGTCGGTGAGCCGGAGTCCGTAGCGCGCGGCCAGCAGGTGCGCGTAGTTGCCGTCGGTCTGGAAGCACCCGTCGGGCCCGGTGGGCTGCCCGACCCCGGGCGCAGCCGAGTAGGAGTCGCCCAGCGCCACGTAGCGCAGCCCCTTGAGCGGCCCGTCCACCGGCTCCGTGGAAGACGACCCGCCCGCCGACGGCGACGCGGCGGACGACGCGTCCGAGAGCGAGGACGACGGCCGCTCGATCGATGCGGACGAGTCACCCGAGTCACCCGAGTCGTCGCTCGAGCATCCCGCCAGCACGGCCAGGCTCGCCGCGGTCACCGCCACCAGGGCGCGCCGTCGCGCCCCGTGTCGTCGGCCGCGCCGCACGGACTGAACGCCCATCACCGCCCCTCCCCGGGCTCGCTCCCCGACCCGTCACCGCTCAGGTCCGGTGCGCCGGGCGACGCATCGTCGGCGGCCTCGACGCCGAGGGCGAGGGTCAGATCCAGAACGGTATCGGGATCGTCCAAGGCCTCGCCGAAGAGCTCGCGCACCTGGGTCATGCGGTAGCGCACGGTCTGCGGGTGCACGAAGAGGTGGGCGGCCACGTCGTCGCGGCGGCCCTGGTGCAGCAGCCAGGCGCGCAGGGTCTCGCGCAGCTTCTGCGCCGAGGAGTCGCGGAGCCCGGCGAGCGGCGCGAGCACCCGGGCGCGCAGATCGGCGAGCGCCGCGTCGTCCGCGGTGAGGATGAGGCGGGCCAGGTGCTGCTCGGTGTCGCCCGCGAGCCCGAGCCCCCGCACGCGCAGGGCCCGGTCGAAGGATGCCGCGGCCTCCAGCCACGGCCGTGCCGGGCCTACCACACCGCCGCGCTCGCGCACGGTGCGCAGCAGCGCGGCCCGCCGGCTGCCGTGCGCGTCGGGCACCAGCACCACCACCGAGCCCTCGAGGTCGGGCTGGTCGGGCGCCTGCAGCGTGCCGGGGCGCAGCGACTGCAGCAGCGAACCCACCTGGGAGTCGGGCGTGATCACGGCCGTGAGGGTGGCGGGCGGCGTCCACTCGGCGCGCTCGGCCGAGGCGAGCACGGTGGCCTCCGGCGCGCCGGTGACGAGGTGGCGGGCGAGGCGCTCGAGCTGGCGCTGGCGCACCCGCACCTCCGTGGCCGACTCGTCGCGATGGCCCGCCACGGTGGCGCCGGAGAGCTCGTCGATGTAGGTGAACACCAGCTCGGCGAACGAGGCCATCGTGGCCGGGTCGATGCCGTGGGCCACCGCCTGGGTCGACAGGTGCTGCCACGAGGTGCGCGCGCCGATGCGGTAGGCCGAGAGCAGGGCGTCGCTGGGTCGGCCGCTGCGCGCCTCGCCCCGGCCCAGCTGGTAGGCGCCGTCGAGGGCGGAGGCGCGCGGGGCCAGCGCGTCGGGGCCGCGGCGATCGCTCACCAGCGACAGGAAGCCGCCGAGCGCCACCTGCACGGCCGTGCGGATGGTCTCGCCCATCGGCCCCTCGAAGGCCGCCTCGTAGGCCGGCACCTCGCGGATGATCTGCGAGACGACGTCGTCGGCGATCGCCGGAAGCTCGGCGCGGATCGCGGTGACGGCCGCGCGCGAGAGCAGCGCGTCCTCCCCCGCCCGTGGACGACGAGCGCCCGCCGCAGCGCGCGCACCGGAGGTGGCCATCACCGCCCCTTTCGTCAGTGTTCGACGGCGATCGAGATCGGCAATCGGTTGTTCACTCCGAACAATTCTATACCATCGATTCACCGCTCGCGGTCATGAGTTTAGCCCCCGCGCACTGCGATGCTCTCAGGGTGAGCCTGACAGCCGACCGCCCGAACACCAGCGCCCCCGAGCGAGGCCGCGCTGAGCGCGGCCGCACCCAGCGCCTGCGCTCCGGCCTGCGCGGCCTGCTCGACGCCGCCGTCACCCCCCTGACCGTGGACGACGTGCTCGACCACTTCGCGCCCCTGCGCCCCGCGGCGACCGGCCTGCGCGGGCGCATCGTCTCGGTCGAGCCCGAGACCGCCGACGCCGCCACCATCGTCATCAAGCCCGGGCGCGACTGGGCCGGCCACATCCCCGGCCAGTACGTGCGCGTCGGTGTGGACGTCGACGGCGTGCGCCTGTGGCGCACCTACTCCCTCACCCACGGCCCCCGGCCCGACGGTCACCTCTCGATCACCGTCAAGGCCATCCCCGAGGGCCGCGTCTCCCAGCACCTCGTGCGCTCGGCGCGCCCGGGCCAGATGCTCCAGCTGGCGCAGGCCGAGGGTGACTTCGTGCTCCCCCAGCCGCGCCCCGGCCACCGCATCCCCCTGCTGCTGCTCACCGCCGGCTCCGGCATCACCCCGGTGATCGGCATGCTGCGCAACCTCTTCTCACGCGCCGACGCCGCCGCGATGGGCGAGGCCTACGACATCGTGCTCGTGCACTCGGCGATGAGCCGCGACGAGGTGATCTTCGGCGCCGAGCTGCGCGCCCACGCCGCCGCCGGTCGCCTCCGCCTCATCGAGCGCCACACCGACACCGACGGCCTGCTCACCACCGACGACCTCCTCGCCGAGGTGCCCGACCTCGACGAGCGCCTCGCCTACGCCTGCGGGCCGGCCGGCCTGCTCGACACCCTCGAGGCGTTCTACGCCGATCGCCACCTCACCCTGCACACCGAGCGCTTCCGGCCCACCGTCATCGCCGGCGACGCCGAGGGCGGCACGGTCACCTTCTCCGGCTCCTCCACCTCCTCGGCAGAGCGTGCGATCGAGGCCGAGGGCGATGTGCCGCTGCTGGACGCGGCCGAGTCGGCCGGCGTCCTCATGCCCAGCGGGTGCCGCATGGGCATCTGCATGGGCTGCGTGCTGCCGCTCACCAGCGGCGCGGTGCGCGACCTGCGCAACGGCGAGATCACCGTCGCCGTCCCGGGCGAGACCGACCCGGCCGGCGTCCCGATCCAGACCTGCATCAGCGCCGCCGCCGGCGAGTGCCGCATCGACCACTGATCATTCCCAGCCTCCCCCAGACCGCCCAGACCCGCACCGCGACGAGACGAAGCCGAGGACGACGATGACCACGATCACGAACAAGCCCACCAACCCGACCGCCCACCTCACCCCCGAGGACGTCGAGGCGATCGGCGCCGAGCTCGACGCCATCCGCCAGCGCGTGATCGACGCGCGCGGCGAGAAGGACGCCGCCTACATCCGCAAGGTCGTCGACGTCCAGCGCAAGCTCGAGCTCGGCTCGCGCGCCGTGCTGCTCGTGAGCGTCTTCCCGCCGGCCTGGCTGCTCGGCACCGCCGGCCTCTCGGTGGCCAAGATCCTCGAGAACATGGAGATCGGCCACAACGTCATGCACGGCCAGTGGGACTGGATGCGCGACCCGAAGATCCACTCGACCACGTGGGAGTGGGACAACGCCTCGCCGGCCGAGGGCTGGAAGCACTCGCACAACGAGGTGCACCACACCTACACGAACATCGTCGGCAAGGACAACGACCTCGGCTACGGCATCATGCGCGTCGACGAGGAGCAGCGCTGGTACCCGATGTACCTCGCGCAGCCGCTGTGGAATTTCATCAACGCCTGCTTCTTCGAGTACGGCA
Organism: Nocardioides sp.; assembly: GCF_964229035.1. Classification (GTDB taxonomy): domain Bacteria; phylum Actinomycetota; class Actinomycetes; order Propionibacteriales; family Nocardioidaceae; genus Nocardioides. The sequence continues at coordinate 116,054 of NZ_CAXRAZ010000015.1, forward strand.
TCGCCGCCTACGACCTCGAGCTCGGCCGCAACCTCGGCGTCCCGAAGGAGAAGCGCAGCGAGGAGTTCAAGTCCGGCGTGAAGCGCACCCTGCGCAAGATCCGCAAGCAGGCCACCAAGGACTACGTCGTCAACCCGCTGCTCGCCGCGCCCACCGGCTCGTTCCTGCCCGCGCTGGCCGCGAACTTCACCGCCAACCTGGTGCGCAACCTGTGGTCGCACTCGGTCATCATGTGCGGTCACTTCCCCGAGGGCGTCGAGACCTTCGAGCTCGCCTCGATCCCCGAGAAGGAGACCCGCGGCGAGTGGTACCTGCGCCAGATGCTGGGCTCGGCCAACATCTCCGGCTCGAAGTTCATGCACCTCATGACCGGCAACCTCTCGCACCAGATCGAGCACCACCTCTTTCCCGACCTGCCGAGCAGCCGCTACGCCGAGATCGCCCCGCAGGTGCGCGAGATCTTCGAGAAGTACGGCCTCAACTACCACTCGGCCCCGCTGCCCCAGCAGGTCGCGAGCGCCTGGCACCGCGTCGTCCGCCTGTCGTTCCCCAACGGCTGGCTCGCCACCACCAACGCCACCAACCTGCCGAGCCAGCTCAAACTGCTCTACGCGATGGCCACCGCCGACAAGAAGACCCGCCGCGTGATCCAGCTGCGCCTCGACCAGCAGGCCAAGCGCCTCGAGACCGCCCGCGCCGCCTGACGGCGCGCCCGGCCACGCCGCTTGTAACTCGGTGTTCGGTCGTCCACCACGGTGTTGTGACTGGTCATGACACCGTGGTGGGTGACCGAACACTGAGTTACAAGCAGCCCCGGCACGCCCGCGAGCGCGCTCAGCCGCGGCCGAGCAGCCGCAGGGCCCCGGCCGGCCACCACGCGCCGGCAGAGGGCTCGCCGCGCCCGCACTCGCCGTCCGACTCGCCGGGGGGCTTGACCCACAGCAGGGCGTCGAGCGGGCGCCCGCTCACCCACCGCGGCGTCGCGCCGACCCGCGCGGACGGCGGGTTGCACCACTGCCCGGCGGGCACCGCCGGCGAGGCTCCGTTGCGCGAGGTGTCGAGGACGTAGTGGCGTCGACCCGTGCCCCGGGCGTCGAGCGCGCGGTTGATCGCATCGGCGTAGGCCGTCTCGTCGGCGGTGGGTCGCATGTTCGAGACGTTCGTCGCGAAGCCGCGCACCGACGCGACGCCCGCGCCCCGCAGCCGCCCCGCCATCGTGGACGACGGCAGCCAGGCGCTGTTGCCGGCGTCCAGGTACACGCGGGCACCGGCGCGCGAGAGCGCCCGCCCGGCGTAGCGCAGCGAGCCCAGCCGGTCGCCCTGGCCCGCGCAGGAGCCCAGCATCGCCAGCGCGTCGGGCTCGAGCACGACCAGCGGCGGCCGGGCGCGGGGGGACGAGCGCCTGCTGAGGGCAGCCCGCACGGCGCCGGCGATCGCGTCGACCCAGCGGCGGTAGTCGGCGTGGGTGGCGAAGCCGCCGGAGGAGTAGGCCGAGCAGTCGCGCTTCGGGATCGCGTAGAGCACGAGCAGCGCGCTGCCCCCGCGCTGGGCCGCGCCCCGCAGCCGCTGGCGCACGGTCGCACCCACCTCCCGGGTGTCTCCCCCGGCCCCGCCCGCACCGGTGAGCCAGGTGCCGACCTGGTGGCGGGCAAGCCGTGCGAAGCGCTCGTCGCGCGCCGCCGCGGCCGCCGCCTGCGAGCCGGGGTCGGCGTCCAACCTCGCTGCTGACCTCGCCGAGGGCGCCGAGAGTGCCGAGGGCGCCGAGGCCGCTGCGTCGGCGAAACCGGTGAGCTGCGACAGCGCGAGCACCACGGTCAGCGCCAACGCGACGCCGCCCAGGAGCACCGAGACGAGCAGGTCGCCCGTCGTCCTCGAGGGCGCGGGGCCGGGCGTGGGCGGTCGGTCGAGCACGCCGCACACCGTAGGGGCGCCGGGGCCGCTCGGGCAGGGCGTTCGGCAGGCGGATCCTCACCTTCGACCGGCCCCCCGCTCAGCCGCGCCCCGATCGGGTCCGTTCGTCGCCGCGCCGCAGGACCCCGGTCCCGACGTCGCTTGTAACTCGGTGTTCGGTCGTCCACCACGGTCTTGTGACCGGTCACGACACCGTGGTGGACGACGTACCACCGTGGTGGACGACGTAACACCGAGTTACATGCGGGCCCGGCCGCGCGCCGCCCGCACTACGCTGCCGCCCATGGGCCACGTCTCCTGCACCACCCACGACGGCATCGCGCACGTGCGCCTCGACCGCCCCGACAAGCTCAACGCCCTCACGCTCGACATCCTCGGCGACCTCGTCGCCACCGCCCGCCAGCTGCGCCGCGACCGCACGCTGCGGGCGGTGATCATCAGCGGTGAGGGGGACGCCTTCTGCGCGGGTCTCGACTTCGCCGACGTGGTGCGCGACCCGGCCGGCGTCCTCAAGGCTTTCGTACCGCGTCCGCTGCGCGGCACCAACACCTTCCAGGAGGCGCCGTGGGCCTTCCGGCGCATCCCGGTGCCCGTGATCGCCGCCGTCCACGGGCACTGCCTCGGCGGCGGGCTGCAGATCGCGCTGGCGGCCGACTTCCGCATCGCGACGCCCGACTCCCGCTGGTCGGTGCTCGAGGGCCGCTGGGGACTGATCCCCGACATGACCGGCATCCAGGCGCTCAAGGAGCTCGTGGGCATCGACCAGGCCAAGCTGCTCACGATGACCGCGGAGACCTTCGACGGCACCCGCGCCCGCGAGCTCGGCCTCGTCACGCGCCTCGAGCACGATCCCGTGGCCGGGGCGCTGCGGCTGGCCGAGGAGCTCGCCCGCAAGTCGCCCGACGCGGTCGCCGCGGCCAAGCGGCTGTTCAACGACACCTGGACCTCCTCGCCGCGGCGCACCTTCGCCCGCGAGCGCGTGGAGCAGGCGGTGCTGCTGGCCGCGCGCAACACCCGCGCCGCGCGCGAGGCGGCGTTCCAGCGCACCGAGGCGGTCTTCGGCCCCCGCGTGCGCTGAACCCGCCCGAGCCACCCAAGCCACCCGAGCCGCCCAGCGATCAGTCGCTCAGGCGGCCGAACGCCCTGCCCGCGTCGGGCTGGGGGCCTCGAGCAGCTGTGCGCGCCGTGCCGCCGCGCTCGCGCGCCGCTCGCTCCGTCGAGCCGCCCAGGTCGCGCGCGCCTGGAGACCGAGGGTGAGCAGCGCGGCCCACATGGCGCCCGAGGCCAGCAGCCAGTGCAGCGGCAGGACGACGAGGTCGACCACCGCGCGGCGCCCGTGCCGGCGTGCCAGCACCACGCCGACGTAGGCGCCGGCACCGACCATGGCCATGAGCGCCTCGCCCATCCCGAGCCACACCGCGCGCTCGGCGAAGCTGCCCGGCTCCATGCCGCTGCGCAGCCCGACGACGAGTGCGCACTCCACCAGCACCGGCAGCGACCAGAACATCATCGGCAGGCTCAGCGACAGCAGCGCGTGGCAGGCGGTGGCCTGGTCGGCGTCCTCGGAGCGCAGCGCCTCGCGCAGGCGGCGCACGCCGACGCGCACCGTGGCCACGCACGACTGCGCGCGCTCGTGGGTCCAGATGAGCGGGCCGGGCACGCGGCGCACCACCGACACCGAGTCGAGCACCTCCACCCGGGGGCGGTCGACGTCGATCAGCAGGCCGTCGAGGGCCGGGTGCACGGCCCGGAAGCCGCCGAGGCGACGCAGCAGACGCATGGTGAAGTGGGTGGAGCCGAGGTCGCGCGGAACGGCCCCGGCCGGCACCTCGTTGCTCACGCGGGCCACGCGCAGGCCGTCGTCCACGGTGGCGAGGCGGGCGTAGGGCGAGCGGCGGGTGGGGTCGAGCAGCCGGGTGGCGCGCAGCCCGAGCAGCGGCGGGGTGGCGGCACGACCCGCCCGCAGCGCGTGGTCGATCTCGAAGTCGTGGACGGCGTGCCGCAGCTGCCCCGGGTCGGGCCGCTCGTCGGGCCGGTACACCACCACGTAGCGCCCGCGGGCGAGCGCGAGGCCGTGGTCGTAGGTCTCGAAGCGGTCGTCCAGCGCCCGGCTCGGGATGCGCGCCACGCGCACCCACTCCGGGGGGTTGGCCACGCCGACGGCGGCCAGGGTCAGCGGGTCGTCCTCGCTCACCAGCAGGACGGCGTCCAGGCGCGTGCGCGGGTAGTCGAGGCTGTGCAGCAGGCCCATGGCGTCGGCGACCGCGGCGGGCCGCTGGACGCGCACGAGCACGGTGTAGGGCGGCAGGTCGCGGTCGTCGACGGGAGCGGCCGGCACCGTGCGCCGGTGCCGCAGCCCGTCGGCGTCGTCGGCCATCTCACGTGAGAAGGCGGCCAGGCCCAGGGTGGCCTGCACCGAGACGCCCGCCAGGAAGAACGCGGCGCTCACCACCACCAGCACCGCCACGACGTCGACCGGCACGAACACGAGCGCGGCGAGGAAGGTGATGCCCGCGAGCGCGGCCCACAGGTGGTGCACGGGCTGCACGACGAAGGTCTGCTCGGGCGGCTCCGGCATCGTCTCGGCGCACACCCCGATGCGGTCGGGGTGGCGCACGGCCACGTGGTCGAGGTCGCGCTGGGTGCAGGCGACGAAGTCGATCGGACCATCGGGGAAGTGCCGCCGCACCTCGGCGATCAGGGCCGGCCCGGGCTGCACGGCGGTGGCCACGACCAGGCGCCCGCGCGCGGTGAGCTCGCACGGCACCCAGCCGTCCTCGACGCTCTCCTCCGGAGGGATCCGCGCCAGCACGGCCGGATCGGGCGGGTCGACCACGAGGTCGCGCTGCTCCAGCTGCCAGTGCCGCGCGAGCGCGTCGTAGAAGGCGCGCCGGGACACGAAGCCCGCGTCGATCAGATGATGTCCGAGATAGCCGCCCTCGCGGCGCTGCCGGCGCAGCCCGACGTCCAGCTGCTCCTGCGTGATGGTGCCGTCGGTCACCAACCGACGTCCGATCCGATCCATCCGGTCCATCCGGTCCATCCGGTCCATGTGCGTCCCCACTCCCCCGCGCGTCCTCGCGCGGACCGCTCCCGGTCCCGAGCCGACTCCTCCGGTCGTCGCGCCGACCGCTGCGCTCGCTGCTCGCCCGCCTCCCATCACCTCCGCTCACACGGAGGCCCGCACCTCGCCGTCCTCTCGGCTCGCCTCGGCCTCGGCGAGGAGCGCGAGCAGCTCGTCGACGGGCCGCGGGCGACCACAGTGGAAGCCTTGGAGGCGCTGGTAGCCGAGGTCGCGCAGGGCGCGCGCCTGGTCGGCGTCCTCGACCCCCTCGGCGACGGCCTCGACCCGCAGACCCTCGGCCATGGCGCGCACACCGTGCGCCACCGAGCGTGCGCTGGCCGAGGCGGTGATCTCGGCGACGAAGCGCCGGTCGAGCTTCACCAGCCCGATCGGCAGCTCGACGAGGTGGGTGAGGGTGCTGTAGCCGGTGCCGAAGTCGTCGACCGCCAGCCGGATCCCGGCGCGGTGCATCACGTCGAGCTCGTGGACGAGGGCGTCGGTCACCGCCACCAGGCGGGTCTCGGTGATCTCCAGCACGAGCAACGACGCCGGCAGGCCGGTGCGCTCCACCAGCGCGAGCACCCGTCGCGCCAGGCCGGGCCGCGCCAGCTCCTCGGCGCTCACGTTCACGTGGATGTCGAGCGTCCAGCCCTGACCGAGCATCCGCGCACCGTCGGCGCAGGCGGTCGCGAGCACGCGGGCACCCACCGGGTGCATCAGCTCGCTGCCCTCGAGCACCTCCATGAAGTCGGCCGGCTCGAGCAGTCCGCGACGCGGGTGGTGCCAGCGCAGCAGCGCCTCCACGGCCACCGGCTCCCCCGTGAAGGCGTCGACGATCGGCTGGTAGTGCACGACGAGCTCGTCGCGACGTTGCGCCTGCTCCAGGTCGAGCAGCACCTCCACCGACGGCGGCGCGTCGGCGCGGTGCGCCCCGTGCAGGGCGGCGCGGGCGCGGCCCGCGGCCTTGGCCGTGTAGAGGGCGGCGTCGGCGCGACGCATCAGCGGGCGGCCGTCGAGGTCGCCGGCCTCGGCCACACCCACGCCGACGCTCGCGGTCACCATGAGCAGTCGCGTCCCCACCACCATCGGCGTGCGCAGCGACTGGTGGATCTGGTCGGCCAGCGCGAGTGCACTCTCGCCGGAGCGCTCCTCGTGGGCCGGCGCCACGTGGAGGACGACGAACTCGTCGCCGCCGAGGCGGCCGATGGTGGCGTGGGGGCCGACCACCGAGCGCAGGCGCGCGCCGACGTGGCGCAACACCTGGTCGCCGACGTCGTGGCCGTAGGCGTCGTTGATCTGCTTGAAGTGGTCGAGGTCGACGTAGAGCACCGCCACCTCGCGCGAAGCGTCCGTCGCGGCGCGCAGGGCCCGACCGAGGCGGTCGGTCCAGAGCACCCGGTTGGCGAGGCCGGTGAGGTCGTCGTGGAGCGCGACGCGGGCCAGCTGGCGCTCGGCCTCACGCTGCGCGGTGATGTCGATCATCTGCAGCTTCAGCAGCACCACCTCGCGCCCCGTCGCCGGGTCGCGCTCGCGGTCGACGAGCACCAGAGCGGCGTCCACCCAGCCGCCGCCGTAGCCCTGCGTCAGGCGAAGCGGCCCACGCCAACCGGCGGCCCCCGCCACCAGATCGGCGATCGCGGCCGTGAGGGTGCCGCCGTCGGCCTCGACGAACCAGTCGAGGGGGTCATCACCCACCAGGCGCTCGCGCTCGGAGGACGTGAGGTCGGCGAGCGCCCGGTTCACCTCGGTGCAGCGCACCCGACCGCGAGCGTCCAGCTCGAGGTGCGCCGCAGCGACGAGGGCGGCCTCCATGTGGTCGTGGAGGCGATCGCGGTCACGGCGGCTGGCCTGGAGGGCGTCGGCCCGGTCCTGCAGGGTCACCGCGACCACCAGCGCCCCCGCGCCGGCGGCGAAACCGGCCACCTGCAGCGAGATCGGCCCCCAGCCGGGCGCGGCACCCGGCGGGAACACGAAGGCGCCGGTGAGGAGCGAGACCATGTCGGCCAGCGCGACGAAGAGGATCGTCACCGCGGTGACGGCGGGACTCGACCGCAGGCCCACCACCACCAGCAGGACGACGCCGGCGAACGCGAGCTCGGGAGGTGCCGCCACCATCAGGGCGGCGACGACGATCGCCGCCGCCGCGGCTCCAGCGATCGGCACCCAGCGGCGGGCCCGGCCGACGCGGTCGACCAGCTCGGGGAGCGCGAGGAGCCCGCTGACGCTCAGGAAGGCGCACAGGCCGTGGCGCAGCGCCGTCACCCCGGCGAACTCGACCAGGCCGCTGCCGCGTTCGGTGCCGATCATCGGCGGGGTCGCGTCGGCGGCCAGCAGCACCCCGCCCACCACGAGCGCGACCACCGCGGACGCCACCGCGGACGCCACGGAGGCGAGTGCGAGGTCGCCGAGGTCGGGCAGCGAGCGGGCGGCCCGGATCCTGCGCCAGCCGCGCGCCCGGAGGGTCTCCGCGACGGCGAGGCCGGCGGCGACGGTGGCGGCGGCCGTCGTCCACGCCGGGGCGGGCTCGTGCCCGAGCCGCTGCAGCACCACTCCGCCGCTCACCAGCATCCACCCCAGCGCCGACCAGCGGGCGAGGCCGCCCGTGACGGCCAGCAGCCACGCGCCGGCCACGCCGATCGCGGGCCAGGCGAGGTCGAGGGGCGTGGTCGCCTCCTGCACGGCGTGACCCAGCACCACCGCGGCGACGTAGGACGCGGCGGCACCGCACGCGACCCCGGCCCCCATCAGCTGTCGGGGTGCGCGCCGTCCGGCGCTCCTCCCGAGGGCTCCCATGTCTCCACTGTGACGCCGCGAACAGGCCGATGGGACCGGCGACCGACGAAACAGGACCTAGGTCCTCGCGAGTCGTGACCGGTCGTCGCGCGATGCTGGGACCATCCTGCCCGGCCGCGCCACGGCGGCGTGCGGGCGTCGTCCGCGGGGGGCGGGGCGGGCGATGCGGGCGCTCATCGCCACCACCCACTCGAGGACGACGGCCAGCGCCGACCCCCAGAAGGCCACCGATGCGAGCACCCAGTGCGCCGGCACGTGGAGCAGGTCGACCGTGGCGCGATCGCCGCGGTGGGCGGCGAGCACCACCGAGCTGAACATGGTCACCGCACCCAGCACGAGCGCGAGCTCGCCGAGCACCAGCCAGGCCACCCGATCGGCGAGCGGGTGGTGGCCGGTGCTGCTGCGCACGCCGACGGCCAGACCGCCCGCCAGCAGCGGCACGAAGGCCAGGTACATGATCGGCACGCCGGCGGCGCACAGCGCCTCACCTGCCCCCGACCGTTCGCGCCGCGGGCGGTGCACCGTGCGGGCGCCCGCGACAACGCGGCGACTCCACTCCGGCATGGAGTGCAGTCCGGCCCGGGCGCGCTCGTCGAGCCAGTCGGTCAGGCGCGGCGCTCGACGCACGAGCGACACCGACGTGAGCTCCTCGATGCGCGGGTGCTCGGCGGCCGGGGTGTCGCGCAGCGGCGGGAGAGCGACCTCCGCGTAGCCTCCGCGGCGCTGCAGCAGGCGGCGGTTGACGTGCAGGCCGTGCGGGTCGCGAGGGGCGACCGCGATGCACACCTGCTCGGCACTACGGTCGATGCGCAGCGAGAAGTCGGCGGCGCTGAGGCGCTCGTGCCAGGTGCGGCGCGTGGCGGTGCGGCGCAGCGTCGTCCTCAGGGCCAGGAGCGGACGGCGGGTACCGAACGCGCCGCTGAGGTCGTCCTCGAAGCGCTCGGCCGCGCGGCGGAGCTGCTCGGGCGCGGGTCGGTCGTCGGCCTCGAAGGCCACGGCGTAACGCCCCCGCGCGAGGGCGAGCCCGCGGTCGAGCAGGTGCAGGTCGTCGGCACTCGCACCGCCGGCGGCCACCTGCACCAACCGCACCCAGTCGGGCGGCGGCGTGCGTGAGAGCGACGCGGTCGCCACCTCGTCGTCGGTGTCCACCAGCCACAGCACGTCGAGTCGCGGGCGCGGGTAGTCCAGCCGCGCCACGAGCTCGGCCGCGCGCACGGCGGTGTCGGGCCGGCCGCGCAGGCGCACCAGCACCGAGTAGACGGGCAGCTCCTCGTCGCTCAGCGCGGGCGGAGGGCTCCCGACGTCGCGCCCCGTGGCCACGGCGCGGTCGAGCTGGCGCGAGAAGTGGGCGAGTCCGAGGATCACCTGCGTCGAGACCCCCACCAGGAAGAGCGCCCCCAGCAGCAGCACGACCATCGCCGTGGCGTCGACCGGCGCGATCGTCGCTGCGAGCGAGACGGCAGCCAGCAGCACGACCGCCCCTGCGCGGTGCACCAGCCGGATCTGCGGACGACGCGCGACGCGCCCCTGCGCCGACACCGCACGGCGGCGCCGCTCGCTCGCGCCGAGCACCGCGAGCGCCACGGCGTCGAGGTCGCGCCGGGTGCAGGCCACGAAGCGGACGGCGTGGCCGGGCAGATGCTCCTCGACCTCGAGGCGCAGCTCGTCGCCGAGCGGCTGGTCGGTGGCGATCACGAGGACGCCGTCCTCGCCGGCGTCGCACGGCACCCACCCGCGCTCGAGACACTCCTCGGCCGGCACCATCGCGAGCGCCTCGGGGCTGGGCGGGTGCGCGACGAGGTCGCGCTGAACGAGGCGGCGCTGCGCGGCGAGCACGGAGTAGAAGTCACGACGCTCCACGTAGCCGGCGTCGATCAGGTGCTCCCCGATCTGCCCCCCCTGTCGTCGCTGGCGCTCGAGGGCGAGCTGCAGCTGTTCGGGTGCCACGATGCCCTCGGCGAGCAGGCGCGCACCGATGCGATCGGTCGATCGCCGAGCATCCTCGCCTGCTCTCACCCGTCAAGAGTGACGGCCCGCCGGGGCTGCGGGACCCACCGGAGCGCCATTGGGGACCATGGTCCTGCGAGCTTCGACCGATCGGTCAGCCGAGCGCTCGACCGGGATCCGGCGGGCCGCCTCAGGGGTAGGAGATGTCGGTGGTGCGCTCGCTGATCGCCCACAGCTCGCGCTGGGCCGAGGCGTCGCGCGCCAGGCGGGTGCGGCCCACCACCTGGGGCACGCCCGACATCTCCTGCAGTCCCGAGGGGCCGACGTAGGTGTCGCCGGGCAGGTCGTCGGTGGCCGCCATCAGGGTCGGCCAGGCACCGGCGGCCGCCGGCTGCGACACGGCCCTGATGGTGGCGTCGAGGATGGAGGCGATGCCGCCCGCCGAGCGGCCGTACTGGCCGTTGGCGGCGAGGTGGGTCCCGGCGAAGCCGGGGTGGGCAGCGAGCGCCCGCACCGGCAGCTCCTTGGCCCGCAGGCGTCGGTCGAGCTCGGCGGTGAAGAGCAGGTTCGCGAGCTTGCTGCGGGCGTAGACGTGCCAGCGGTGGTAGCGGCCGGTCTCCTGGCGCGGGTCGTCCAGGGGCGCGCGGCGGGCGATCTTGTGGAAGGCCGACGACACCGCGACCACGCGGCCGTCGCCGCTCGCCACCAGCTGCGGCAGCAGCAGGCCGGTCAGCAGGAACGGGCCGAAGTGGTTGGTGGCCATCTGCAGCTCGAGGCCGTCGGCGGTGCGCGAGTAGGGCGTGCCCATCACGCCCGCGTTGTTGATCAGCACGTCGATCGCGCCGAGCTGCTCGGCCGCCCCGGCGGCCGCACGCACCGAGCTGAGGCTGGCGAGGTCCAGGTGCAGCGCCTCGAGCGTGGCCGCCGGGACCTCCGCCCGGATCGCCGCCGCGGTCTCCTCCACCTTCGCCGGCGTGCGCCCGGCGAGGACGACGCGCGCTCCGCGCCGCGCCAGCTCGAGGGCCGTGTAGTGCCCCAGCCCGCCCCGCGTCGGCCCGGTCACCACGATCGTGCGTCCCGACTGGTCGGGGATGTCGGCGAGCTTCCAGGCCATCGTGTCTCCTCGGGTGGGCCGCGCGGTGGCGGGCTCGGGGTGGATCAGGGTGTGGTCGCGAGCTCGGCGAGGATCCGCTCGGCGAGCCCGGAGTCGCCGTCCACCTGCACGGGGGCGGCGTCGGGGCGTCGTCCGCCGGCGCGGAGGATGAAGACCTCGCGGCTCATCGTGAGACGCACCGTCGGCTCGGCGGGAACGTCGGCCAGCGCGCTCGCGCGTCTGTCGTCACCGACCACCACCGCCACCGGCGCGCTGCCCTCGACCGCGAGCACGGCGGTGGTGCCGGGCTCCGGCTTCACCCGCTTGCCGACGACGAATCCGAAGCCCTCGGAGAGGTAGTCGGCCGTGTGCTGACCGCCCGGGGTGTCGATGCCGCCGGGCAGTCCGACCGCGCGGCGCACGTCCTGCTCGTGCATCCACACGTCGAGGGGCCGGTTGCGCAGCAGGGTGCGCTGGTTCCAGCCGATCATCCCGAAGAGTCCAGGGGCCGGGGCGGCGCCGTCGGTGGGAGGGTCGGCGCGCAGCGCCTCGTGGCGGGCCGCGGTGACGCGACGGATCTCCTCCACGATCTCGGCGGGATCGCGATCGCGGCGGGTCACCACGCCGATCTCGGTGAACTGCCCCATCGGGCTCGTCACGTGCGGCGGGTCGCCGATGTCGGCCTGCTCGTCGGGGCCGCCGGCCAGCAGCGACTCCAGGTGCGCGGTGTGCGAGGCCACCGCCTTGACGTCCCACCCCGGCAGGTCGGTCGGCCGCGCCCAGTCGGCGGGGCCGAGTTGGTCGAGGACGTCGACGAAGTCGCCGACGGCGCTCCACCAGGTGTCGATGTAGCCGGCCAGGAGGTCGCGATCACTCACGCCGCGATGCTAGCGACCCCGGGCACCCGCCGGGGCCGTGGACGACGGACGGCCGCCCCGCACTGCGCGGGACGGCCGTCCGGATGGAGCTGGTTGAACTGGGTGGAGCTGGGTGGTGCTGGGTGCTACCGGGTGCTGCGGATCAGAACGCGGCCTCGTCGAGGTCCATGAGCGCCAGGTCGGTGGCCTGGGCGATCTTCAGCTCGGCCGAGACCTTCGGCAGCACGGTCTGGGCGAAGAACTGCGCCGCGGCGACCTTGCCCTCGTAGAACGACTGGTCGCCCGAGCCCTCGCCGAGCTTGCCCAGCGCGACCTCGGCGCCGCGCAGCAGCAGCCACGAGCAGACGACGTCGCCGAGGGCGAAGAGCAGGCGAGTGGTGTTGAGGCCGACCTTGTAGATGTTGCGGATCTCGTCCTGGGCGGACATGAGGTCGTTGATCATCTGGCCCACGATCGCCTCGGCGTCCGCGAGGGCGGTGGCGAGGAGCTCGCGCTCGTTCTTGAGGCGACCGTTGCCGGCCTCCGACTCGAGGAACGCCTTGATCTCGCCGGCGACGTGGCCGAGCGCCTTGCCCTGGTCCTTGACGATCTTGCGGAAGAAGAAGTCCTGGCCCTGGATGGCGGTGGTGCCCTCGTAGAGCGTGTCGATCTTGGCGTCGCGCACGTACTGCTCGATCGGGTAGTCCTGCAGGAAGCCCGAGCCGCCGAGGGTCTGCAGGGACTCGGTGCCCAGCAGCACCCACGAGCGCTCCGAGCCGTAGCCCTTGACGATCGGCAGGAGCAGGTCGTTGACGGCCTCGGCGAGGTGGTCCTTCTCGCCGGCGGCCTTGGCGATCTGCACCTTGTCCTGCCAGGTCGCGGTGTAGACGACGAGCGAGCGCATGGCCTCGGCGAACGCCTTCTGCGTCATCAGCGAGCGGCGGACGTCGGGGTGGTGGGTGATGGTGACGCGGGGGGCCGTCTTGTCACCCGACTGGGTGAGGTCGGCGCCCTGGAAGCGCTGCTTGGCGTGCTCGAGCGCGTTGAGGTAGCCGGTCGAGAGGGTCGCGATGGCCTTGGTGCCCACCATCATGCGGGCGTTCTCGATGACGTCGAACATCTGGCGGATGCCGTCGTGCACCTCGCCCAGGAGGTAGCCGACGGCCGGCTCGCCGCCGCCGACCTGCGGGTCGCCGAAGGTGACCTCGCAGGTGTTGGAGACCTTGAGACCCATCTTGTGCTCGACGTTGGTGACGTAGGCGCCGTTGCGCTCGCCGGTGAGCTCACCGGTCTCGAGGTCGAAGTGGTACTTGGGCACGAGGAAGAGCGAGAGGCCCTTGGTGCCCGGGCCGCCGATGCCCTCGACGCCCTTCGGACGCGCGAGGACGAGGTGGACGATGTTCTCCTGCAGGTCGGACTCGGCGCTGGTGATGAAGCGCTTGACGCCCGAGATGTTCCAGGTGCCGTCCTCGTTCGGGGTGGCGAAGGTCTTGCCGGCACCCACGTCGGAGCCCGCGTCGGGCTCGGTGAGCACCATCGTGGCGCCCCACATGCGCTCGACCATGAGCTCGGCGATGCGCAGGTCGCGCTCGACGCCGTTGGCGTTGTTGTAGACGACCGAGGCGAAGAACGGGCCGGTGCAGAACATCCAGATCGGCGGGTTGGCGCCGAGGATCATCTCGCCGGTGGTCCACACCAGGCTCGGCGGAGCGGTGGTGCCGCCGATGGCGTCGGGCACGCCGAGACCCCAGAAGCCGGACTCGACCCACTTGTCGTAGGACTTCTTGAAGGCCGCCGGCACGGGGGCGGTGTTGGTCGCCGGGTCGAAGACCGGCGGGTTGCGGTCGGAGTCGACGAAGGAGTCGGCGAGGTCCTCACGGGCCACGCGCTCGACCTCGGCGATGATCTCGCGGGCGGTGTCGGCGTCCATCTCCTCGTAGAGCCCGGTGCCGAGGTACTCCTGCACCTTGAAGAGCTCGAAGAGGTTGAACTCGATGTCGCGGACGTTGCTCTTGTAGTGGCTCACTGTTCCCACCAATCCCAGGGGTTCGGAAGCTGGATCTCGAATGACTACTCGTCAGTAACTTAATGGTACTGGGGGGTGCTAGCAGCGGCAAGCAAACCGAGGAACGATCGCCTCACACCGCGCTGGCGCCCGAGAGATCCCCCGTGGCTCATCGGCAGTACCACGAGCGAGCCGATGGATCCCCGATAAGACAGGGGGCGTCTGCCAGACTGAGCCCATGCGTGTCTCCGCCAAGTCCGACTACGCCCTGCGCGCCCTCATCGCCATGGCCGGTCGCGACGACGGTCGGGCCGTCAGCGCCGAGGAGCTCGGCCGCCTGCAGGACATCCCGCACGGCTTCCTCCAGGCGATCCTCGCCGACATGCGCCGCTCGGGCATCGTGGTCAGCCAGCGCGGTCAGTCCGGCGGCTGGCGCCTGGCCCGCACCGCCGACGCCATCACCGTGGCCGACGTGATCCGCGCCGTCGATGGCCCCCTCGTCTCCGTCTACGGCCTGCGCCCCGAGGCCGTGGCCTACAACGAGCAGGCCGACGTGCTCCAGCACGTCTGGATCGCCGCGCGCCACGCCCTGCGCGAGGTCTTCGAGGACGTCACCATCCAGCAGCTCGCCGACGGCACCCTCCCCGACACCGTGCTCGCCCGCACGGCCGACGAGGATGCCTGGCAGCCCCACTGAGCTTCGAGGCGCGAGCGTGTCGACGGTCGAGCGCTCGCCCGGACCCGTCGGACCCGGACTCCCGCTCGACGCGGCTTCGCCGCGGTCGCGACGTTGCCGCGCGGAACTTGTCAGCCGGCGGCGGCTGGTAGGCCGAGAGTCGTCGGCCGCCCCTCGGCCCACATCAGGCCGATGAGCCACAGGTAGGCCACGAGGTCGCCGAGCGCGGCGAGGCCGAAGAGAGGCGGGCCTGCTGAGCCAGTCCGCGCCAGCGCGATCCCGAGCACGAGCAGACAGCTGGCGACCACCGTCACCACCGCCACCCGCCGAAAGCTCGGACGACGCGCCGGCTGCGCCGTCGCCGCACCCGCCGCGCAGAGCAGGACGACGGCGAGCGTCGTCACGAAGCCGACCAGCGAGGCGAGAGCACCACCCGCCAGGTCGAGTGGCAGGGCGAGCGCCGCAGCGACCGCCGCCACGATCAGCACCCAGCCGTAGGCGGCGTGACGCGGGACGAGCCGGCGAGCGCCGACGGCGACCAGCAGCCAGCCGATCGCGTCGGAGACGAGGTCGAAGGTGTCGATCCTGATGTCGATGAAGACCACCAGCAGGCCCACAGCGACGAGCCGGGCACTGGACGCCCCGACGGGATCTTCGAGGTGGTCGACGGGCTGCGCGCTGGACATGGCGCGTCCGGGAGCAGGAGGTGGGGGGGCGACCCAGCGTGGCACACCTCGGTGCCGATCACCAGCAGCGCCCTAGCGGCCGAGGACGCCGTCCTCCTGATCGACGAGCTGCTCGGCGACGCGGGCGACCTTCACGTTGGACTGGCTGCTGCGTCGCTTGAGGTAGGCGACGGCGCCGTCGTGGTCGAGGCGGTAGCGCGAGCGAAGGACGCCGATCGCCTCCCCGATGGCGAGGCGGCTGTCCATCGCCTGCCTCATCTGGTGCCCGAACTCCATCCGCTCCGCGGCGACCCCGGCGAGCATCGCGACGCGGTCGGCCTCGTGGCGCCAGGGCAGCGGCACCTCGGCGGCGCGGTGGTAGACGATGACCGCGCCTAGCGTGCGCGCCGGCAAGCCGAAGGGCACGGCACACACCGCACCGACGCCGGAGTCGCTGGCCGTGGGAACCCACTGCGGCCAGCGGTCGCGCTCGTCGTCCACGCGGACATGGACGCAGGTGCCGTCGCGCACAGCGGCGACCCCCGGGCCCTCACCCGTGCGCTGCGCCAGGTCGGCCATGGCGTCGATTGCCGAGCCGGACACGCCGCGGAAGGCGAGGTCCTCACCCGCCACCGTTCCCACGACGGCGGCGCCGACCGCGCCCGAGGAGCGGCTGGCGAGCAGGCGGGCCATTTCCGCGAAGGTGTCGTCGAGGTCGGCGAGGGTGTGCCGGGAGCGCAGCCAGGGCTCCAGCAGTCGTTCGAGAAGGCGGTCGCGGTCGTGCGACATCTGCATCACCACCCGAGTGAGAGGTCACCAACTGTCGAAGGTGGTGCCCGTAGTGCGACGGGCCCAAACCCGTTGACGGGCAGGGTCCTCAGCGGCGACCCGAGCACTGCGCGAGGACCAGCACGATCACCGTGACCAGCATCGCGAGCCAGAAGATGCGCCACATCCGTCGCTCACCCGGCACGGTGTCGCCCGACGACGGACCGGAACGTAGCGGAACGCCTGTCGGCGGGGCGGCCGGCACCGGCGGCTCCGGATCCGCGACCGGTTGAGCCTCGACACCTTCGACCGCAGGCCGCTCAGACGAGCGGCGGCCGGCGGACGGCCGAGGCTGCGCATCCGGGTAGCACCAGGGGGCGACGGTTCGCGACCCGATGAGCGCGGCGAGCACCCGGTCGGCGTCCTCGAGGCGCCAGCGGTGGAGGCCCGGGGGCACCGGGCGATCCTCGTCGACCCAGCCGTCGACGGTGAGGCGGTGGACGACGCCGTCGGCGCCGATGCGCCAGAGCTCGGGCATCACGAACGGCTCGATCTCGCCCGGGGCCGGTGCGCCGAGGAAGGTCGACGCTGGCGAGGTCATCTCCTGGCGTCCTTCCCGAGGTGGTGTCGACGATGCGGGCACGAGCATGCCGCATCCGCCCTAGATTGCGTGCGTGCCGTTCACCCTGAGCCATCCGCTGGCGGTGCTGCCCCTGCAGCGGAGCGGACTCCCGGTGGCGGCGCTGGTGGCGGGCTCGATGGTGCCCGACCTCCCGCTGTTCGCGCAGTCGAGTCGCGGCTACGAGCTGTCGCACAGCTTCGCCGGCGTGGTGACCCTCGACGTCGCGATGACGATGGCGGTGCTCGCACTCTGGTTCGGGTTCGTGCGCGATGCGGTGGTCGACCTCTCCCCCACCGCGGTGCGCTCACGGCTGCCCGCCCACGTCCGCATCGCGCCGCGCACGTGGCTCCTCGCTGTTCCTGCAGCGGCGATCGGCGCCCTGACCCACGTCGTGTGGGACGCCTTCACCCACGCCGGTCGCTGGGGCGTCGACGCCGTCGGGTGGTTGCAGCGCGACCACCTCGGCATCGCCGGGTCGCGCTGGGCGCAGGACGTCTCGAGCCTGGTCGGGCTCGCAGTGCTGGCTGCCGCCGCGCTCGCCCACCTGCGCTCACGCCCACCCTCGAGGACGACGCCCGCCCACCCCCGCTGGGCACGCGCACTGCTGCCGGCGGTGCCGCTCGTCGGCGTCCTCACCCTGGTAGGCACCGTGCTGCTGCGGAACGACCTCGACCCGCGCACGGCCGTCGTCGTCGGACTGATCGACGCCATCCCCGCGGCGCTGCTGGCACTGGTCGCGGTGGGCCTCGTGTGGCGGGCGACGCTGGCGCCTCCCGCGACTCGCTCGACTCGTTCGACCCGTTCGACTCGGTCCGGCGAGGGACCATGAGCCGGACTAGTGCAGCGCGGTCGAGTGACGCGGCGGAACAGGGCCGGGCGCAGGAGCTGCGCCGAGCACTCCATTCCCAGGCCGATCCCGAAGCGGCCGCCGGCCTGCAGCGCTTCTTCCTCGAGCCGGTGCCGGCCCTCGGCGTGCGCAGCGAGACAGTCGCTCGCCTGGCCTACGACTACGCGACCGCCCATCCCCAGCTCTCCCCGCTCGACCGGCTGGCCCTTGCCGACCGCCTCGTCAGCGAGGCGGAGCACCACGAGGAGCCACTGCTCGGATTCGCCCTGCTCCATCGGATCGCGAGGAGGCATCTCGGTCCGGAGCTGCTCGACCACGCGGAACGCTGGCTGGAGCACTCCGTCACCAACTGGGCCCAGTGCGACGACCTGTGCCTCAAGCTGCTCCACCCCTACTTCACCGGGCACCTGGGCGACATCTCCCGCAGCCGCGGATGGGTGCGGTCGTCGAGCCCCTGGGCGCGCCGCGCGGCCAACGTCGCGATGGTGAAGCTCGTGCAGCGCAGGATCGGCGGGGAGATCTACCGGCTCCCGGTCGCGCACGTCTTCGGCAACTGCGAAGCACTCATGGACGACGCCGACACCTACGTGCAGAAGGGATGCGGCTGGCTGCTCAAAGTCACTGCGCCGGTCCACCAGCAGGAGACCGAGGAGTTCCTGCGCACCTGGCGCCACCGGATGAAGCGCGACACCTTCCGCTACGCCCTCGAGAAGCTTGATCCGGCGACACGGGCGCGGCTCATGGCCCTGCCGTCGTCCGCGAACTGAGGAACGCGACAGGTCCGCTGGCAGAAGACCGCACGCCGCCGACGTCACGTACGCGCGACGGAACGATCTGTTTTCGGATTCGCAGGCGCTCTCTCGCCGGCCGCCCTAGGGTGCGAGGTCCGCGGCGACCTCGGCCGCAACACCCCCACTCTCGCGGAGACACCATGCGGCCACGCTCCCTGCCCGTATCGATCCTCACCACCCTGGCAACCGCCGCGGCCCTGACGGCCGGCCCGCTGGCCGACGCCGGCCACGCGGCTCCAACGACCACCATCAGCCAGGTCGCCACGCCCGCTCCCGGTCACGTCACCGGGACGGTCACGAGCGACGCCGCATTCATCCGGGTCAGCCTGGTCAGCGATCAAGGGACTCTCGCGGACGACGTCCGCGCGGTGCCGCCCGAGTCACTCACCGTGACCTTCGACCTGCCCACCTGGGGGTTTCCCGACGCCACCGCAGTGCAGGTCGCGACCTGCTCCGGCCCTTCCTCGTGTGGAGGTGTGGCGGACTCGCAGTCGTTCACGCCGATCGACCTGACGCCCACGGTGACGTGGCCGAGCGACTCCACGATCGGTCCCAGCGACGGGCCGATCGTGGTCACGGTCGCCGATCCCGATGGAGGTGGTGGCCTCCGAGTGATCGAACGGAAGCCAGACGGGGATCAGTTCGTCGCCAACCTCCCCCGCGATGAAGCCACCCCGCTGTACTTCTACGACGGCGTCCACGATCTCCGGGTGCAGCGCTGCGCGCGCGGGAACTCTCCCTGTCGGAGCTATCCCGACCTCGACACGCGGATCGAGGTTCGTCGCTATCTCTACGCCTACATCGGCCAAGTGGCCTCATCCGTCATCGCCCCGGACGACACCAGCGCACCCGACATCGAGGTGCCCATCTCGGTCGGAAGTGGCAGCAACCTCACCGCTCGCCTCCGGGTCCACTCCGCCACTACCGACAGGGAGGTACGCGGTTTCGGGGCCACCGTCGTCGGCCTGACGCGCGACTCCGCGGGGATGGTGGTCGTCCCGATCGATCTGACGGGAATCCGGAGCGGCACCTACGACATTCGGGGAACGGTGGAGTACGACGATCCTGACTTCGGCCATGTGTCCGGGGAGATCAACGCCAGTTGGCCCTTCACCGTGGACGCGGATGCACCGGTGATCTCGTCGGTGGGCGTGTCGTCGACGACGGTGTTCCCCGTCCCCGACGGATATCGCGACCAAATCGATATCTCCGCCGAGGGCTACGACCACAGCCCGGCCACCATCATCTACGAGATCCGCAATGCAGCGGGAACCTTGGTCCGGACCCTGGGCCCCGCCTCCTTCTACGCCTCCAACCTGCAGATCTGGGACGGCCGCGACGACAGAGGACGGATCGTCACTGCAGGTGCCTACACCGTGACGATCACAGCCACCGACTCCCTCGGCCATGCTCGTACCGCACCGCCACTGACCATCACCGTGTCGACCAAGCGGTTGGTGCAGCGCACCTTCACCCGCACCGTCACGGCCAAGGAGTCCCTGGTCGCGAAGAGCGTCGGACGGTGCTCGACGCTCAAGATGCCCTCAGCCCGCGGCTGGCGCGGCTCGATGGGCCTCTACACGGGCACTCGTTGCAAGGGCAGCATCAAGGCGACCCTGGTCAGTACCGCCCACGCACTCCGCGTTCCTGCGGCGCTGCGCTACGGATCGATCCGCGTGACCGCCTACGGCGGCGCCGCCAAGGCGGAGCCGCGGAGTCTCGCCTACCTCACCTACCTCCATCCCAAGGACGGGTGGGGGGCCGATACCCAGATGAGCACCCGCCTCGGCGATCACGCCGGAACGACAGTCCGAGCCGGCGACTACCTCTTCAAGGACGGCACCTTCGAATGGGGCGCCTACACCGCCGACGGAGCCCGCTACGACATCAAGAACTTCACTGTGCGCATGACCTACAGCGTCCTCCAGTAGTCGCCACTCGACGGGTCGAGGGACGTCACCTGAGTAGGTGGGCTCACGCATGCGACCGCGAGGACGGCCAGGCTGGACGAGCCGGTCCACCTCGACTTCACAGGAGTTCTCGTGTCCTCTTCACTCCCCTCCGCGCCTGCTGCACCCGCCGCCCCCGTCGCCTCGACCCCGCGCGCGGCGTGGTCGCTGTGGCCCCTCGTGGTGGCGCCTGCGGTGGCCGTGGCGACGATGGTCGCGCTGGAGAAGATCTACCCGCTGCTCGAGCTCGGCCCGGCCGGCGACGACTCGCTCTACGCCCTCGTGTACCTCGCCTACGCGATCGTGCTGGCACCGCTGCTCCTCGTCTCGATCGCGCTCGCGGTGGGGAGCCTGGTGCGCCGTCGCCCCCTGTCGACCTGGGCCAGCTCGGGTGTGACGGTCCTCTACGCCGCGGGCACGACGTGGCTGGTCGGATCCGGCTTCGCGAACGACCCGCAGACCTACACGCCCGCATCGATCGCCATTTACGAGTCGGCGCTGACCTGGGTGCTGATCGCCGAGCTCGCTGCCTTCACCCTCCTGCTGGCGGCTCCGCTCGTCGCGCGCCTGAAGAACCGCTAGGTCGATCCGCGCCTGAGCGCCGACACCCGAACGCGACAGAACCCCGCCTGCATCATGCAAGCGGGGTTCTGTGCTTTGCGATCCTGATCAAGTCGGGATCCAGCGGCGGTGACGGAGGGATTTGAACCCTCGGTGGAGTTGCCCCCACAAACGCTTTCGAGGCGTTCTCCTTAGGCCGCTCGGACACGTCACCGGGAGGAACGTTACCGGAGCAGCGCGGGCGGACTGAAATCAGGTCAGCCCGCCGGGACGAGCGCGGGCCCGGTGACCGATCCGGTGGGCGTGTAGACGATCGTGAACTCGCGGAAGTAGGCGAAGCTCTCGCCGTTGAGCTCACGCGCCTGCAGCGAGATCGTGTGCTTCCCGGCCTTGACCGGAACCACGAGGGTCGCTGCTCCGTTGGCCCCGGCGCCGGCAGCGCTGTAGTTGAGGTACCGGTCGACGTCGGTGCTGGCCGTCCTGCCGTCGACGACCAGGCGGTAGTTGGTGAGCGCGATCGGCGGAGGGACCGAGTCCTCGGTGTAGATGGTGCCGGTGATCGTGAGGTAGCCGGCGCGGGTCGTTACGGTGCGCGAGACGACCGGGGCGTAGGTGCCGGAGTCCAGTCGCAGGAAGCTCGAGGCACGGGCCTGCCACACCGTGGGTTCGTCGGCGGTGTCGACTGCGGTGAGACTGCCGTCCTTGATGTCCTTGCCGGTGACGGTGCCGTCCTTGATCTGCTCGCCCGTGATGAGGGCGCCGGCGATGGCGCCTCCCGTGCTGCCGACCAGCAGCACGACGACGAGCAGCGCGAGCGTGAGGGGCGTGAGGCGCTGGGAGGAGCGGGAGCGGTGATCGGACATCCGATCGTCCTTCCGTGGAGCGGGCGCGACCCATGCCGCGCTGTGGCTCGCACGCTAGAGCGGCGCCGCGCCGCCCACGAGCAGAATGAAGGATCTTCACCAAGACGGCCGCCGAGGCGGAGGATCGTGCCTCGCAACGTCGTTGCAACGTCGCATCGCGACGCTAATCCTGAGTAACGCTGGTCACACGGGAGACGACGTTGTCTACTGGTCTCATGACGAAGGGCGCGGCCCCGCACATGCGCGCAGAGGTCGCCGCCTCCTGGGAGCGTTCCGCCGCGGCGGGCGTCGACATCACCCAGCTGGAAGCACCTATCGCGCTCGACGTGCCCGACGTCCGCGGGCTGCGTGAGGCCCACCCGCTCGCGCGCGTCTTCCCCCTCCTGGACGACGTACTGGGCCGCGAGGTGCGCGACTGCGGCGCCGTGATGGCCCTGGCCGATGCGGAGGGCACCCTGCTGTGGGTGTGCGGCACCCCCGACAGGCTGCGCGAGGCCGAGCGCATCGGCTTCACCGAGGGCAGCAACTGGGACGAGCGCCTCGCCGGCACCAACGCCCCGGGCCTGGCGATC
This sequence comes from Nocardioides sp., assembly GCF_964229035.1. Taxonomy (GTDB): domain Bacteria; phylum Actinomycetota; class Actinomycetes; order Propionibacteriales; family Nocardioidaceae; genus Nocardioides. The sequence continues at coordinate 138,038 of NZ_CAXRAZ010000015.1, forward strand.
GCCACCGGCCGCGAGGCGTTCGTGACCCGCGACGAGCACTTCCGCGCCTCCGTGCGCACCTGGAGCTGCGCGGCCACGCCCATCCACGACCCGGTGAGCAGCCGGCTGCTCGGCGTCCTCGACGTCACCGGCGGCGACGCGATCGTCGTCCCGCAGACGATGGCGATGGTGCGCGCGGCCGCCCGGCTCGCCGAGGCCGAACTGGGGCGCCAAGCGCCCCCGCCGCCCACCGCCGAGCGGGGCAACGGCCTGCGCCTGCTGCTCGAGCTCCTCGGGCACAGCGAGGCCCTCGTCACCGTGGACGACGGCCGCGGCCGCCTCACGCGCCTGCGCCTCTCGCGCCGCCACTCCGAGATCGTCACCCTGCTCGCAGCCTCACCCGCCGGCCTGAGCGGTGATGAGCTCGCGGTGCTGCTCTACGAGGAGGACGGCGGCTCCTCCACCCTGCGCGCCGAGCTCAACCGCCTGCGCGGGCTGCTGGGCGAAGAGCTGCTCGCCTCGCGCCCCTACCGCCTCACCGCGCCGGTCACCGGCGACTGGCTCGCCGTGCAGGCGCAGCTCGCGGCCGGCGACCTGCGCGCGGCGATGCGCGGCTACGGCGGTCCACTGCTCCCCCGCTCCACCGCCCCCGGCATCGTCGGCATGCGCGACGCGCTCGAGGCCTCCGTGCGCCAGGCCCTGCTGCGGTCGGGACAGGCCGACCTCATGTCCGCCTGGACCCGCTCGGGCTGGGGCCGCGACGACTACGAGATGTGGCTGGCCCAGCGGGCCGTCGTCCCCGCCGCCTCGCCGATGCGGGCACTCGTCGAGGGCCAGATCGCGCGCCTCGACCGCGACCTCGCCTGAGTCCGCACGCGCTCCCGCAGACCGTCCCCGCGGCGGCGCCGACACACCTCGTCGCCCACCTCAGCGACGGCGCGGTCGCGTCCGCATGCCCACTGCAGCGGGGGCCGAAAGACCCGGTGCCGTTGCAACGAAGCCGCAACGTGGCCGCTCCTAGCGTGGTGATCGCCGTCACAGCGACGGCACATCGACCCACTGGAGTGAGCACCATGACCATCTACGCCGCACCCGGCCAGCCCGACTCGCTGGTCACCGTCGCCTCCCGCTACGGCCACTACATCGGTGGCCAGTGGGTCGACCCGATCAAGGGCGAGTACTTCGAGAACATCTCGCCCGTCAACGGCAAGCCCTTCACCGAGATCGCCCGCGGCACCGCCGACGACATCGAGGCCGCGCTGGACGCCGCCCACGCCGTCGCGCCGTCCTGGGGCAAGACCTCGACCACCGAGCGCTCCAACATCCTGCTCAAGATCGCCGACGTGATGGAGGCGAACCTGGCTGCGATCGCCGTGGCCGAGACGTGGGAGAACGGCAAGCCGGTGCGCGAGACCCTCGCCGCCGACATCCCGCTGGCCATCGACCACTTCCGCTACTTCGCCGGCGCCCTGCGGGCCCAGGAGGGCTCGATCGGCGAGATCGACGAGAACACGATGGCCTACCACTTCCACGAGCCGCTGGGCGTGGTCGGGCAGATCATCCCGTGGAACTTCCCCATCCTGATGGCGGTCTGGAAGCTGGCCCCCGCGCTGGCCGCCGGCAACTGCGTGGTGCTCAAGCCCGCCGAGCAGACCCCCTGGTCGATCCTCAAGGTCGTCGAGCTGATCGCCGACCTGCTGCCGGCCGGCGTGCTCAACGTCGTCAACGGCTTCGGCGTGGAGGCCGGCAAGCCGCTGGCGTCGTCGCCCCGCGTGGCCAAGGTGGCCTTCACCGGCGAGACCACGACGGGCCGGCTGATCATGCAGTACGCCAGCCAGAACATCATCCCGGTGACGCTGGAGCTGGGCGGCAAGAGCCCCAACATCTTCTTCGACTCCGTGGGGGCCGAGCGCGACGCGTTCTACGACAAGGCGCTCGAGGGCTTCGCGATGTTCGCGCTCAACCAGGGCGAGGTGTGCACCTGCCCCTCCCGCGCGCTGGTGCAGCGCTCGATGTACTCCGACTTCGTGGGCGACGCCGTCACGCGCGTGGAGAAGATCGTGCAGGGCAACCCGCTCGACGTCGCCACGATGATCGGTGCGCAGGCCTCGGCCGACCAGCTGGAGAAGATCCTGTCCTACATCGACATCGGCAGGGCCGAGGGCGCCCGGGTGCTCACCGGCGGCGAGCGGGCGGTGCTCGAGGGCGACCTCGCGGGCGGCTACTACGTGCAGCCGACCATCTTCGAGGGCGACAACTCGATGCGGATCTTCCAGGAGGAGATCTTCGGGCCGGTGGTGTCGCTGACCTCCTTCGACGACGAGGCCGACGCGCTGAAGATCGCCAACGACACCCTCTACGGCCTCGGCGCCGGGGTGTGGAGCCGCGACGGCGCCCAGGCCTTCCGCGCCGGGAAGGCGATCAAGGCCGGCCGCGTGTGGACCAACTGCTACCACGCCTACCCGGCCCACGCGGCGTTCGGCGGCTACAAGCAGTCGGGCATCGGCCGCGAGACCCACAAGATGATGCTCGACCACTACCAGCAGACCAAGAACCTGCTGGTGTCCTACAGCCCGGACGCCCTGGGCTTCTTCTGATGCCGGACCCGACCGCCGCCCCGGCGCGGGTCGCGGTCACCGAGGAGGCGGCGCAGCTGCTGCGCCGCCTCACCGGCGACCACGGGCCGCTGATGTTCCACCAGTCCGGCGGCTGCTGCGACGGCTCGTCGCCGATGTGCTTCCCCGACGGCGACTTCCTGCTGAGCGACGCCGACGTGCACCTCGGCGACCTCGACGTCGGGCTCGAGCGCGGCGTCCCGGTGTGGATGAGCCGGGCCCAGTTCGCGTACTGGTCCCACACCCACCTCACGATCGACGTCGTGCGGGGGCGCGGGGCGGGCTTCTCGGTGGAGGCGCCCCACGGGGTGCGGTTCCTCATCCGCTCGCGGTTGTTCACCGACGACGAAGCCGCGCTGCTCGAGTCGTGATCCGGGGCTCAGCCTGACGGGCGGTGCTCGGCGAAGAAGGCCTGCAGCAGCGCCGCGCACTCCTCCTCCAGCACCCCGGACACGACCTCGGGGCGGTGGTTGAGACGCCGGTCGCGCACGACGTCCCACAGCGAGCCGACCGCCCCCGCCTTGGGGTCGAAGGCGCCGAAGACGACGCGGTCCACCCGCGCCAGCACGGCCGCACCGGCGCACATCGTGCAGGGCTCGAGGGTCACCACGAGGGTGCAGCCCTCGAGCCGCCACTCCCCGCGCGCCGCAGCCGCGGCGCGCAGCGCCACCACCTCGGCGTGGCCGGTGGGGGCGGCGTGGACCTCGCGCACGTTGCGGCCGCGGCCGAGGACCGCGCCGTCGGCGTCCACCACCACCGCACCGATCGGGACGTCGGCGGTGGCCGCGGCACGCTCGGCCTCGGCGAGCGCGTGCCGCATCGCCGGCTCCCACGCACGCTGGATCGGGGTCACGCCCCGGATCATGTCAGGCGCCGGTCGGCTCCGGCTCGAGCCCGACGACGTCGTCGAAGAGCTCGCCGAACCCGAGCACGTCGGCGAGGTCGGAGAGCAGCTCGTCCACGACCAGGTCGTCGTCGGCGTCGAAGTCGTCGAGCAGCTCGCCCAGCTCGGACGCCGGCACCCCGAGGTCGGCGAGCAGAGCGAGGTCGCCCACCGGGGCGGGGTCGTCGTCCTCGGCGTCGAGCACCAGGCCGAGGTGCTCCAGCGCGGAGGCGGCCAGCTCCCACTCCAGGGCGGCGGTGAGGTCGGAGAGCAGCAGCCGCACCTGGGCCCCGGTGACGCGCAGGACGAGGAAGGCGTCCTCGTCGAGCGCGATCAGCGCGACCGCCCCGGCCTCGCCCGGCAGTCGCCGCAGCGCATGGGCGAGCGAGGCGACGTCGGCCTCGAGGTCGTGGGCGAGCTCGGCCACGCGCCACTCGCCGTCCACCTGGTAGGCGGCGAGGGCGAAGTCGACGTTCTCGAGGAGCTCGACCATGCGCCCAGGGTGACACCCCCGGCCACCGGGCGCCAGGGGGTTAGGGTGACGGCCATGCGGACCCTCGTCGTCGACCACCCGCTGGTGGCGCACAAGCTGACGGTGCTGCGCGACGAGCGCACCGACTCCCCCACCTTCCGGCTGCTCACCGACGAGCTCGTCACCCTGCTGGCCTACGAGGCCACCCGCGAGGTGCGGGTCGAGCCGCACGACATCACCACCCCGGTGGCGCCGATGACCGGCATCCGGCTGGCCACGCCCAAGCCGCTCGTGGTGCCGATCCTGCGGGCGGGCCTCGGGATGCTCGACGGCATGATGCGCCTGCTCCCCACCGCCGAGGTCGGCTTCCTCGGCCTCGTGCGCGACGAGGAGACCCTGGAGGCCTCCACCTACGCCGAGCGGCTGCCCGAGGACCTCTCGGGTCGCCAGTGCTACGTGCTCGACCCGATGCTGGCCACCGGCGGCACCCTGGCGGCCGCGCTGCGCTTCCTCGTGGACCGCGGCGCCGACCACATCACCTGCGTGTGCCTGCTCGCCGCCCCCGAGGGCTGCGCCCGGCTGGAGGAGCTCACCGCCGACCTCACCATCCCGATCACCGTCGTGACGGCGGCGATGGACGAGCGGCTCAACGAGAAGGGCTACATCGTGCCCGGGCTCGGCGACGCCGGCGACCGCCTCTACGGCCTGGCCCAGTAGCGGGGCCGCTCCGGCCGATCCGCTCGGTTTCGCGGCTTCGCGGCCCGGATACGGTCGGGGGCATGCTCGAGGTTCTCGGACTCACCCGGGTCTTCGGCGACACCACGGTCGTCGACGACGTCTCGTTCACCGTCGCCCCCGGGCGCGTGACGGGCTTCGTCGGCGCGAACGGCGCCGGCAAGACCACCACCATGCGGATGCTGATGGGCGTGCTCGCTCCGACGTCGGGGCAGGTGCGCTGGCACGACGCCCCGATCGACGCCGCCACCCGCCGCACCTTCGGCTACATGCCGGAGGAGCGTGGTCTCTACCCGCGGATGCGGCTGCGCGACCAGCTGGTCTACTTCGCCCGGCTGCACGGCATCGGGGCGGCCGACGCCGGCGCCCGGGCCGACGCGCTGCTGGCGCACTTCGGGCTCACCGACCGCGCGGGTGACCTGCTCGACGAGCTGTCCCTGGGCAACCAGCAGCGGGTGCAGGTCGCGGCCGCGCTCGTGCACCGCCCGCAGGCCCTCGTCCTGGACGAGCCCTTCAGCGGCCTCGACCCGCTCGCCGTCGACACCATGATCGACCTGCTGCGCACCGAGGCCGGCGACCTCCCGCTGCTGTTCTCCAGCCACCAGCTCGACCTCGTCGAGCGGCTGTGCGACGACCTCGTCATCCTCGCCGCCGGCCGGGTGGTGGCCGCCGGACCGGTGGCCGAGCTGCGCGGCTCCGGCCCCACGCGCTACCGCGTCGTGCTGGAGGGCCAGGACGCCGGCTGGCTGCGCGACCTGCGCGGCGTCGTCGTGGAGGACGTGGACGGCACCGCCGCCCAGGTGGTGCTCGACGGTCTCGACGCGGGCGCCCTCACCCGCGCCGTGCTCGACCGCGGCGGTCTGCGCGAGCTCGCACTGGTGCAGCCCCGGCTCTCCGAGATCTTCCGGGAGGTGGCCCGATGAGCACCCCCACCGGCACCTCGCCCACCCCGATCTGGCGCGTGGTCGCCCAGCGCGAGATCGACACCCAGCTGCGCTCGAAGGCGTTCCGCATCAGCACCGCGATCATGCTCCTCGGCATCGTCGGGCTCACGATCGCGCTGCGGCTGCTGGGCGGCCAGGAGTCCACGGCCACCGTCGCCGTCGTCGGCGACTCCGCGACCGGGATCGTCGCCGCGGCGGACGACCTCACCGAGGGTCTCGACGACGCCCACCGCCTCGAGGAGCGGCGGGTCGCCGACACCGCGGCGGCCGAGCAGGCCGTGCGCGACGGCGACGTCGACCTCGCCCTGCTGCCCACCGCCGACGGCTTCGAGCTGGTGGGCGCCGACTCCCTCGACCCGGTCGTGTCCCAGGCCCTCACGGCCGCGGTGTCGCAGGTCGTCACCCAGCGCAACGCCGACGCCGACGGCGTCGACCTCGCCGCCCTGGCCCGCGGCACGAGCGTGGGCGAGCGGCTGCTGAACACCGACGTCGAGGACGCCGACCTGCGGTCCTCGGCGGCGTTCTTCTTCGTGCTGGTCTTCTACGCCACCGCGGTGACCTTCGGGTCCGCGATCGCCTCGGCGGTGGTCACGGAGAAGGAGAGCCGGGTGGTGGAGATCCTCGCCGCCGCGGTGCCGATCCGGGCGCTGCTGTGGGGCAAGGTGATCGGCAACAGCGCCGTCGCGCTCGGACAGGTGGCCCTGCTGGTGGCCACGACCGCGATCTCACTGGCCGCCACCGGCAACACCGACGCCCTGGGCACCCTCGCCCCGGCGCTGGGGTGGTACGTGCCGTTCTTCCTGCTGGGCTTCGTCGCCCTCGCCGGGGTGTGGTCGGTGGCGGGCTCGATCGCGGGCCGCACCCAGGACCTCGGCGCCACCACGACCCCGATCAACCTGCTGCTCTTCGCGCCCTACCTGCTGGCGGTCTCGGCCGGCGACCAGGTCAAGGAGACCGCCTCGCTGCTGCCCGTCATCTCCACGATGGTGATGCCCAGCCGGCTCGCCGAGGGCGAGGTCCCGCTGTGGCAGCTCGGGGTCGCGCTGGGCGGCACCGCGCTGGCCACCGTGCTGCTGGTGCGGATCTCGGCGCGGGTCTACGAGGCCACCGTGCTGCGCACCGGACGCCGGATCGGCTACCGCGAGGCGCTGTGGATGCGAGCCGACTGACCCGGCGCGACCTCAGTCGGTGCCCCGGGCGTAGAGCTGGGCGTGGGCGGCCACGAACCGGCCGTTGAGGGTGGAGAACCGCAGCGCGATGATGCTCAGCGTCGGGCCCATCAGGGTCGTGACGTTGGGGTCCGCCGCCAGCAGCCCCTCGGGGCTCGCGAGGTGGTGGTGCCCCCCGAGCAGGTGCCCGATCTCGTGCGCCATCGTCTTGCCTGTGGCGTCGCTGACCGGCAGCCGGATCCCGAGCGAGGCCAGCAGCCCGCCGCCGGGTCGGATCACCTCGCCCACCGCGAAGGCGCGGTCGGCGAAGCGGATGCCGCCGATGCAGTCGGCCAGGCCCGCCACGTTGCTGCCGGTGGGCGGCCCGCCGGTGATGTCCTTCGTGGTCATCGTGTAGACGACGTCGACGCCGGCCGGGCGGCGGCCGCCGTAGAGCCGCTTGGCGGCGGCGTTGAGGGCGGGCGCGCTGCGGGTGCGGAAGTCGACCGTCTCGTAGGTGGCCGTGACGGTGATGTTCAGCGGCGCGTAGGCCCGGCGCATCGCCGCGACCGCCTGCCGGGCGACGCGGCGGGGCGCGCCGTCGAGGAGCACGCGCACGTCGAGGTCCACCGGGCTCAGCTCGAGCGCGACGGCGTGGGGCACGAGCTCGGTGCACAGCGCCTCGCCCTCCACGTCGATCGGCACCACGACGGGCGGGACGGCGTCGGCGCCGCGTGAGAGCGGCACGAGCGCGGTGGCGGCCAGCACCAGCGCCGGCACGAGCCGGCGGGCCACGGCCCGGCGGCTCACTCGCGGCCCGCCAGCGCCAGGGTGACCCCGAGGCCGATCATCGAGGCACCACCGACCACGCCGAGCGCCTCGCCGCGGCGGGGCGAGCCGAGGAACCAGCCGCGCACGCGGGCGGCGAGCACGGCCCAGGCGGAGTCGGAGACGATGGCCAGCGCCACCGCCACCGCGCCGAGCAGCAGCATCTGTGCGGCGACCTGCCCCTCACCGCGGTCGACGAACTGCGGCAGCAGCGCGCCCATGATCATGAACCCCTTGGGGTTGGACACCCCGACGACGTAGCCCTGGCGCATCGCGGTGCGCAGCGGCAGCAGTCCGGCTCCGGCGTCGTCGGCCTCGGTGAAGCCGCTGCGGTGCCGGATGGCCTGCACGCCGAGGTAGAGCAGGTAGGCGGCGCCGAGGAGCTTGAGCGCGGTGAAGACGACGATCGACTCCTGGACCACGACCCCGAGACCGGCCGCCACCAGCACCACGATCGTGGCGAGGCCGGCGGTGTTGCCGGCCACGGTGGCCAGCGCCACGCCGCGGCCGTAGGCCAGGGCGCGGCCGACCGTGAAGACCACGCTCGGCCCGGGGATCAGGATGAGGATCCCGGCCGCGAGCGCGAACGGCAGGAGCTGGCCCAGGGAGATCACCCGCCGAGGGTCCCACCCCCACCCCGATCCCGCCACCGGATTCGCGTGCCCCGGGTTCTGCGTTGTCACCAGCGAAATGCACCGGTTTCGGGCCCGGAGTGGTGCATTCCGCTGGTGACAACGGAGAAACAGTGCGCCGGATCAGCGGCGCCACTCCAGCGCGGCGAGGGTCTCGTAGCGGGGGCGACGGCGCGGGCCCTCGCCGAGGTGGGAGGCGAGGAGGTGGAGCGCCGGCGGGCGCCAGGGGTCGAGGTCGGTGGCGACGGTGTCGAGGACCCGCAGCCAGCGGGTGGCGGAGAGGCCGCGACCGCTGCGGGCGACGGTGAGGTGGGGACGGAACCGGGTGCCGTCGACCTCGACGCCGTGGCGGGCGAACGCGGTGCGGCACACGGCGGCGAGGTCACCGAGCCGCTCCTCGGGCCCGTCTGCGGGCACCACACCGAGCCAGAGCACCTTCGCGGCGTCGGGGTGGGGGAAGGCGCCGGCTCCGGCCGGCCGCAGGACGGGGGGCGGCGTGGCGGCGGCGATCGCGGTGAGGGCCTCGACGACGTCGTCCACGCGCCGCGCGGGCGCGGCCCCGGCGAAGGCGAGGGTGACGTGCCACTGCTCGGGCATCGTCCAGCGCCACGCCGGTTCGGCGTCGCGTCGGACGTCGAGGAGCTCCTCGAGGCGCTCGGAGGTGATCTCGTCGGGCAGCAGCGCGGCGAAGATCCGCATGGCGCGAGGCCTAGATGCGGGCGCCCACGAGGGAGCCGACGAGGTAGGTGGCGAGCATCGCGAACAGACCGCCCCCCACGTTGCGCAGCACCGCACGGCCGGCGGGGCCGAAGCTCAGCCGGGCCGAGGTCCAGCCGGTGATCGCGAGCGCGACCGCCACCGAGAGCACGGTGACGGCGACCCGGGCGTCCTGCGGCACGAGGACGATCGTGAGCAGCGGCAGGAGGGCGCCGAGGGTGAAGGCGATCATCGAGGCGAACGCCGCGGCCCAGGGGCTGGTGAGGTCGTCGGGGTCGATGCCGAGCTCGACCTCGGCGTGGGCGCCGAGGGCGTCGTGGTCGGTGAGCTGCTGGGCCACCTGCAGCGCGAGCTCGGCGTCCAGGCCCTTCTCGACGTAGAGGGCGGCCAGCTCGGCCAGCTCCTCCTCGGGCATCTCGCGCAGCTCGCGGCGCTCCTTGTCCAGGAGCGCCTTCTCGGAGTCGCGCTGGGTGGAGACCGACACGTACTCCCCCGCCGCCATGCTCATGGCGCCGGCGACCAGGCCCGCGAGCCCGGCCACGAGGATCTGCGTGCGGTCGGTGGTGGCGCCGGCGACACCCACCACCAGGCCGGCGGTCGAGACGATGCCGTCGTTGGCGCCGAGCACCCCGGCGCGCAGCCAGTTGAGTCGGCTGCCGATGCCGGCGCCGTGGGGCTCGCCCTCGTGTTCGCGGACGTCGTCGACGTCGACGTCGAGCTCGGCGGCAGGGACATCCTCGGTGGTCACCCGGCCCATCCTGGCTGTCCTCGAGACTCGCCTCAACCAAGGCGAGGCTGTCCAGCCTTGAGAGCTGCGGCAGCCCTCCCACGCCGCAGCCCCCGGTGGCGGACCACCGGGGGCTGCGGGAGAGGGTCGCTCAGAGGCCGAGCTCGCGGCCGATGAGCTCCTTCATGATCTCGTTGGAGCCGGCCCAGATCTTGCTCACGCGGGCGTCGCGCCAGGCGCGGGCTACGCGGTACTCGTTCATGAAGCCGTAGCCGCCGTGCAGCTGCACGCAGTGGTCGAGCACATCGTTCTGGATCTGGCTGGTCCACCACTTGGCCTTGGCAGCGTCGACCGGGGTGAGCTCGCCCTTGTCGTGGGCGATGACGCACTGGTCGAGGTAGGCCTCGGAGACCTCGATCTGGGTGAACAGCTCGGCCAGCAGGAACTTGGAGTGCTGGAAGGTGCCGATCGGCACACCGAAGGCCTGACGGTCCTTGGTG
>NZ_CAXRAZ010000016.1:0-17054 GCF_964229035.1 Nocardioides sp.
CGTGGCCGGCGGCGGGTGGCTGTTTGGCGCCACCCCGCAACATTTCGGCCCCGCGGCGTGCGGTTTCCCACCAATCGACGCCCCCCGGAGCAAGGCGTGGACGACGGGCGGCCGGCGGATCAGCCGCGCGGTTGCAGGGCCCAGGCAGCGAGGCGGGAGTAGCCCTTGACGTGCACGCGGCGCAGGCGCCGCATCCGGTAGGTGGACGACGGGTCGCCGGCGTCGTGGTCCTCGACCGGTCCGCCGTCGGCCCCGTGGTCGTCGTCGCTCGGGTCCGCGGCGTCGTCGTCCTCGCGGGAGCGCCGTGAGCGGGCGCCGCCGAGGGCGTCGTGCACGCCCTCGTCGACGAGCACGCTGCCGGGGCGGGCGATGGAGGTGAGGCGGGCGGCGATGTTGACGGTGGGGCCGAACACGTCGCCGAGGCGGGTGACGACCTCGCCGTAGGCCAGGCCGGCGCGCACCTCGGGGAACGGGTCGTCGGGGTCGGCGCCGCGGCGGGTCAGTTCGAGGGCGATCTCGGCGAGGGCGGCGGGGGAGTCGGCGACGATGAGCAGCTCGTCGCCGATGTTCTTGATGATGCGCGCGCCGCGGTCGACGCTGAGCGCGAGCACGGCGCTCTCGAACGACTCCAGCCAGGCGACGAGCTCGCGGTCGGTCAGCGTGCGGGAGCGGGCGGTGTAGCCGACGATGTCGACGAAGCAGACCGCCAGCGCGGTGGTGGGACCCGACGCCGTGCCGGCCAGGCGGCGGGCACCGGCGCTGAGCAGGTGGCGGCGCCACACGTAGGCCTGGAGCTCCTCGACCTTCGGCATCACCACGCCGGAGATCGCGAGCAGCCCCTCGGTGGGATCGGCGCCGGACTCGATCGCCACCTCGGCGAGCAGGGCCACCTGCCAGTCGGCCAGGCGGGCGAAGCTGCGGCCCCACGTGCGCACCAGGCTGTCCTGGCGCTCCCGGCTGAGCACGCCGAGCTCGACGAGGTCGTTGCTCAACCGGAGGGCCTGGACGTCGGCCTCGCCGAAGGCGGCGACGTCGTCGGGCACCTGGGCGAAGCCGAGCAGGTGCCACAGCTCGTTGGCGGTCTCGACCGACACGCCGGCGCGCTCGGCCACCTCGGCCTGGGTCAGGCGCGGCGCCTCCCCCAGCAGGTGCTCCTCGAGCGAGCCGAGGACCCCGCCGCCACGTGCGTCGGGGTCCTCGGGGGTGCTCATGGGTGGGTGCGGGTGCGCGTCAGGAGCCGGCGCTGAGGCGCGACTGCGCGACCTCGACGAGCGCCTCGTGGAAGGCCGGCCACTCGGCGTCCAGCTCGCGCAGGGTGGAGTCGGTGAGGTGGATGGTGTCGAGCGGGGTGAGGGCCACGATGGTGGCGGTGCGCAGGCGGTTGCCCACGATCGCGGCCTCGCCGACGATGTCACCCGGGCCGAGCTGGGCGATCTCCTTGCCGTCGCGGCGCACGGACACGGTGCCGTTGAGGATGATGTAGGCCTTGTCGGCCGGGGTGTCCTCCCAGATCGGGGACCAGCCCTCGGGGAGCTTCACACGGCGCCCGGTGGCGCTGATGCGCGCGATCTCCTGCGGCGTGAAGTGCTCGAAGAACGTAGCCATGCTGACCTTCCGTTTCTGCCCGGCGACGTCGCCCGGCCCCATGTGTGACGCGGTGTGCGTTCGGTGACCCCCGGTGACCGCCCGGGGACATCCGGTGGCACTGCCGTCACCCTAGTGGGCCGGTCCTCGCCGCGGCAGCGGTCTGGATCACTTGCGTGCACGTCCGTGCACCGGGTCGGGTCGGCCGCGTCGCTCAGCAGTGTGGCCCAGCCGCGTCGCCCACCCGCGCGGCTCACTCACCGATCGGGTCGCGGTGCACGGGGCAGCTCATGCAGCGGGGTCCGCCGCGACCCGAGCCCAGCTCGGAGCCGGCGATCCGCACGACCTCCACGCCGGCGTCCTCGAGGCGGCTGTTGGTGCCGTCGTTGCGCTCGTAGGCCACCGCGATGCGCGGGCCCAGCGCCAGGGTGTTGTTGCCGTCGTCCCACTGCTCGCGCTCCGCGCTGATCGGGTCGAGGCCGGTGTCGATGCGGTGCAGGCGCTCGATGCCCATCGCCGCGGCCGCCGCCTCGAGGAAGGGCCGCGGGCCGGTGACCTCGAGCTCGGCCGGCTCGTCGGGCGAGCCCACGCCCGCGCCCTCCCGCACCGTGACCGTGTAGGCGCTGAGCGTGTCGGCCACGTTGGGATACATCACGACCTTGTCGACGTCGACCATCGTGCACACGGTGTCGAGGTGCATGGTCGCCCGCTCCTGCGCGATCGGTACGGCGAGCACGGTGTGCGCGATCCCGGCCGCGAACACCTGCCGGGCCAACCGCTCGGCGCCGGCGGGCGTCGTCCGCTCGCCCACACCCACAGCGAGGACGCCGGGCGCGAGCAGCAGCACGTCGCCGCCCTCGACGTGCTCGAGTCGGTGCCCGTGCAGTCGGCCGACACCGGCGAAGCGCGGGTGGAAGCGGTAGATGAGCTCGGTGAGCTGCGACTCGCGTCGTCGCGCCGGCATCGCCAGCGAGGTGATGGCCACGCGATCGCGCAGCCACACCGCCGAGTCGCGGGTGAAGAGGAGGTTGGGCAGCGGGTCGACGAGGAAGTCGTCGGCGGCGAGCAGCGAGGTCACGAGCGTGCCGCTGCGCAGTCCGGAGCGCACCTCGTCGTTGCGGACGCCGGCGGTGAGCAGCGCCGTGAGCTCCGCGGGCGAGGCATCGGTGAGCAGGCCGCGCAGGTGGGCGCGCAGTCGGTCGCCGAGGTGCAGACCGGAGGGCCCTTCGAGGGTGGTCTCGATCGCGAGCGCGCGGGCGTCGGCGTCCTCGAGGGCCTGGGCGATGAGGTCGCAGAGGTAGAGCACCTCGACGTCGCGCTCGCGCAGTGCGGCGGCGAACGCGTCGTGCTCGTCCTGCGCCCGCGCCACCCACGGCACGCCGTCGAACAGCAGCCGGTCGTTGTTGCGCGGCGTGAGTCGCTTGAGCTCGGCACCGGGCCGGTGCAGCACGACCGTGCGCAGCCGACCGACCTCGCTGTCGGCGCCGAGCGCCGCGGGGTTCGCCACCATGCACGCACCCTAGTAGGCCCCGTGACCCGGCTCACGGGCCCGGGGTCGGCGGGGTCGGCGGGGTCGGCGGGGTCGGCCGCCCGCCGCTAGGCGCCGCGGAAGGGGTCGGCCGCGTAGACGCCGAGGATGCGGATGTCGGTGGTGAAGAAGGTGAGCTCCTCGAGCGCCCGCTTGAGGCCGGGGTCGTCGGGGTGGCCGTCGACCTCGGCCAGGAACTGCGTGGCCGTGAACTCCCCGCCCACCATGTAGCTCTCGAGCTTGGTCATGTTGATGCCGTTGGTCGCGAAGCCCCCGAGGGCCTTGTAGAGCGCGGCCGGCAGGTTGCGCACGTTGAACACGAACGTCGTGATCACCGGACCCTGGTCGGGTGCGGCGGCCACGAAGTCGGGCGAGAGGACGACGAAGCGCGTGGTGTTGTGGTCCTCGTCCTCGACGTCGCGGCGCAGGATCTCGAGGCCGTAGATGTCGGCGGCCAGCGGCGGCGCGATCGCGGCCTGCGTGGGATCGCCCGCCTCGGCGACCTCCCGCGCAGCGCCGGCGGTGTCGCCCGAGATGATCGGGGTGAGGCCGAGCTCGCGGATGACCTTGCGGCACTGGCCCAGCGCGTGCACGTGGCTGTGGACCGTGCGGATCGTGGAGGCGTCGGCGCCCGGGATCACCATGAGGTCGAAGGCGATGCGCAGGAAGTGCTCGCCGATGATGTGCAGGCCCGAGTGCGGCAGGAAGTGGTGGATGTCGGCCACGCGGCCGGCGATCGAATTGTCGATCGGGATCATCGCGAGGTCGCAGTCGCCGCTGGTCACCGCCGCGAAGACGTCCTCGAAGGACGCGCACGGAACAGCCTCCGCGTCGGGGTAATGCTGCTTGCACACCAGGTGCGAGTTGGCGCCGGGTTCCCCCTGGTACGCGATGCGGGCCATGCCGGAGAGGGTAGTGGTCGCCGCGGGATCCTCGGGCGCGTCGTCTCGCGGCTCACCTCCACCCCGCCCGGGCCGACCTACCCTCACCACCATGGACACCGTCATCTCGATCCTCGCCATCGTGATCGCCTTCAGCGGCCTGGTGTTCGTGCTGCGCGAGAAGCGTCCGCGCGCCACCGCCGACGCCGACGACCTGCCGACCGACGTCCAGGCGCTGCGGGCCGAGGTCGCCGCGCTGCGCGCCGAGGCAGCCGGCGCTCTGCGGCACCTGGCCGTCGTCCGCTACGACGCCTTCGCCGAGATGGGCGGACGGCTCTCGTGGTCCCTCGCCCTCACCGACGACGCCGGCGACGGCGTCGTGCTCACCTCGATCCGCGGCCGCGACGAGGCCCGCACGTACGCCAAGTCCGTGACGCGGTGGAGCAGCGAGCAGGAGCTCTCGCCCGAGGAGGTCGAGGCTGTCGCGCATGCGAGGGCCGCGCGGGGGTGATCAGGGCGCGCGACCGGGGGTGCAGGAATCGCCGGTCGACCGGCGTTTCCTGCACTTGGCGGGCGTTGCAACACGCGCCAAGTGCAAGAAACGCGTGCCGAGTGACGATCAGCGCGGCACGCGCACCAGCACCCGACCGTGCACGCACTCCATGCGCAGCTCGCGGCCGAGGCCGATCGTGTCGCCGTCGAGCTGGCGCGGCACCTCCGCCGAGGCGCGGACGACGACCGAGCGCCCGGTCATCCGGGTGACCGACTCGCCGGCCTTCTGCTCGCGGCGCGTCGCCACGCGCAGCACGAGCGGGATCCACGACCAGAAGCGCCGCGGGTAGAGGAGGACGACGTCGAGCTGGCCGTCGTCGATCGCGGCGTCGGGCAGCAGCACCATGCCGCCCTGGAGGCTGCCGACGTTGCCGATCACGCAGGTGCGGGCGCGGTGCTTGGTGGGCGGGGCGTCGTCCACGGAGATCTCGAGGCGCATCGTGGGGAACATCAGCGAGCGCAGGGCCGAGATCACGTAGGCCAGCCAGCCGACCTTCTTCTTGATCTCCTCGTTGACGCCCTCCATGATCGCGGCGTCGAAACCCATGCCGGCCATCACCATGAAGTGGGTGCCCTCGATGCCGTCGCCCTCCACGGCCACCATGTCGATGGCCCGGTCCTGCCCGGTGAGGGCGACGTCGATGGCGGCGCGGATGAACAGCGGCACCTCGAGGTTGCGCGCGAGCAGGTTGCCGGTGCCGGCCGGCACGATGCCCACGGGGATGCCGGTGCCGGCGAGCTCGGCGCACACCTCGCGCACGGTGCCGTCGCCGCCGCACACGATGACGAGGTCGGCGCCGTCGACCGCGGCCTGCTCGGCCTGGCCGGTGCCGGAGTCCTCGACGGTGGTGAGCAGCCAGCGCGGCTCGTTCCACCCGGCCTCGCGGGCCATGGTCGACACGATGGTCTGGAACTGCTCGACCGACTCGACCTTGATGGGGTTGAGGATCACCGCGACGTCGCGGTTGGTGGGCAGCGGCTGCGGGAGCGGGTCGGCGCCGCGCGCGTGGCTGCGCGGCAGCGGGTTGTAGACGGCGATGGCGAGCAGCAGCACCCCGACGCCGAGCAGGGTGCCGCCGACGACGTCGCTCGGGAAGTGGCGCCCCAGCAGGATGCGGTCGGCCGCCACCAGGGCCCAGGCCAGCAGGGCCACGCCGCCGACGACGCGGCGCAGACCGCTGCGCCGGATCAGCATCGCCGCGAGCACGATCACCAGCCCGGCGAAGGCCGTGGTGGAGGCGGTGTGGCCGGAGGGGAACGCGTTGGAGTGCAGGAAGAACTCGGGGTCCTGCCACAGCGGGCGTCCGCGGCCCACGAACACCTTCGTGGCGTAGGTGGCCAGCGAGATCGCGATCATCACCCCGGCCACGAGGACGCCGGCGCGGCGGTGTCCCTTGATGAGCAGCGCGCCCGCGGTGACGACCGTGAGCACGGTCATGCCGATCGTGCCGAAGGCGAGCTCGATCGCACGCAGCGGCCCCTCGGTCCACGACCGGGCTGCCGCCCACTCGCGCGCGTTGCCGCCGAGGTCGTCGACGTCGAGCAGCCAGTGCGGCTGCGCGGCCACCACGGCGGCGACGCCCGCGAAGGCCAGGAGCGCGATGAGCGCAGCGGCCAGCGGCACGTGGCGGGGACGGTCGAGCACGGGTGAAGTATGCCGGGGGCGCCTCGAACCAGCCGCCTCAGCGAGGGCTGCGCGGGGGGTGCTCCTCCTCACCCCTCGGGTCGGAGCGCGGGGAGGAGTCCGTGGCGCGCCGCGGTGCCGCGCAGCAGTGCGATCGCCCGGGCCCGCAGCTCGGGCGGTCCGACGATCTCGACATCGCCCCCGAAGCCCACGGTCACGCCGATCGCCGGCGTCGGGGCCCGGAACGCGCAGGTCAGGTCGACCCAACCGGGATCGGCCCCGGCGTCGGGCGGGGCGGCTGTGATCGCTCCGACGACCATCGGCCGCACCGTCGTCCGGAAGTCCTCGGCGACCTCGGCGCGCACCCGCACGTGCACCGCGGTCGGCGCCGGGCGGGTGCCCTCGAGGTCGCGCCGCAGCGTCGTCCACACCTCGACCAGTCGCGCGTCGTCGGGCAGCCGGGCGGGGGACTCGAGCACGGTGAGCCCGCTGATACGGGCGAGGCGGTAGGCGCGCGGACGTCCTCGGTGGTAGGCCACGAGATACCACCGGGTGCCGTTCTCCACGACGCCGAGCGGGTCGACGGTGCTGGTCTGCGGCCGCTCCTCCGCGGCGCGGGTGTAGACGATCCGCACGCGGCGCCGCTCGACCGCGGCGCTGCGCAGGGCGGGCAGGTGGGTGGCGTCGTCGGCCTCGGCGAACCACCGCCGCCGATCCACGTGGACGACGTCGCGCAGCCGCGACGCGGGTGCGGCGACCCGCTCCGGGGCCGAGGCGGACACCTTCTGGAGCGCCGAGTGCACCTCGCGGCTCAGGCCGAGGTCGCCGAAGGTGTCGAGCCCCACCGAGGCCAGCAGCACCTGCGCCTCCACGTCGTCGAGGTTCGCGAGGTCGGCGCGGAAGCCCTCGAGCAGTCGGAAACCGCCGTGGCGACCCCGCTCGGCCACCACCGGCACGCCGGCGAAGCTCAGCGCCTCCATGTCGCGCAGCACCGTGCGCTCGGAGACCTCCAGCCGCTCAGCCAGCTCGGTGGCCGTCACGAGACCGCGCTGGCGCAGCAGCAGCATGATCGAGAGGAGGCGGTCGGCGCGCACCTCGGCAGCATCGCAGAGATACCTGACACAAGGTGTCAGGTATTTCCCGGAGAGTGACGCCATGACCACCGCAGACACAGCAACCACCGCCGTCCCCGACCTCCGTCCCGTGCTGCTGCACGCCCTCGACGTCGCGACCCCGATCGTCACGCTGGCCGCCGCCACCGATCTCGACGGCCCCACCCCGTGCGACGACTACGACCTGCGCACCCTCCTCGGCCACTGCCTCACCGTCGTCGACCGCATCCGCGTCGTCACCGGAGGCGGGCACTTCTCCGAGGTCCCCCAGGTCACCGTCGTCGACGACGAGCGCATCGTCGAGGCCTGGACGACGGCCGTCGACCGCCTCGCGACAGCCCTGCCGTCGGTCGACCTGGCGAGCCTGGTCACCGCGCCGTTCGGCGTCCTGCCGGCGGGGGCCGTGCTCGGCTCCTACATCGGCGAGGTGGCCGTGCACAGCTGGGACCTCGCCGCGGCCATCGGGCGCCGCGACCTCCTCGACGGGGCCCTCGCCGCGCCGCTCCTGCCGTCGGCGCAGGCGCGGATCCCCGAGCAGGGGCGCGATCAGATGCCGTTCGGTGCCGTCGTCCCCGTGCCCGACGGCGCCGACGACTACGACCGCCTCGTCGCCTGGTTCGGCCGTCGTCCCGACTGGTCGGCCTGAGCGTCGAGTCCGCGCAGGGCCCCTCACGACGCCCGGCCTAGGCTCGCAGGCATGGTTCCCACCCGTCGTCTCGGACGCTCCGGCCTCGTCGTCTCGACCATCGGCCTCGGCTGCAACAACCTCGGTCGCCCGGGCACGGCCAGCGAGTCGCAGGAGGGCAGCGACGCCGTCGTCCACGCGGCACTGGAGGCCGGCATCACCTTCTTCGACGTCGCCGACACCTACGGCGCCACGCCCGGGCTCTCGGAGGAGCGCCTCGGCGTGGCGCTGCAGGGGCGGCGCGATGACGTCGTCGTGGCCACCAAGTTCGGCATGGACGCCGGCGGGTTGGCCGGCGCGGACTTCGGCGCCCGCGGCTCGCGGCGCTACATCCGCGCGGCCGTCGAGGGGTCGCTGCGGCGCCTGCGCACCGACCACATCGACCTCTACCAGTTCCACACCCCCGACCCGCTCACCCCGATCGAGGAGACGCTCAGCGCGCTCGACGACCTCGTGCGCGAGGGCAAGGTCCGCTACGTCGGCCACTCCAACCGCGCGGGCTGGCAGATCGCCGAGGCCGAGTACGTCGCCCGCCAGCTCGGAGTCGAGCGGTTCGTCTCGGCGCAGAACAACTACAACCTCGTCGACCGTCGCGCCGAGCTTGAGGTGCTCCCCGCCGCCCGCGAGTTCGGCATCGGCGTGCTGCCCTACTTCCCGCTCGCGAACGGCCTGCTCACCGGCAAGTACGCCGACGGCCGCGCTCCCGAGGGCACCCGGCTCTCGCGCACCCGCCCGCACCTGCTCGAGATGGCGACCACGCCGGCCCTGCGCGGCTACTCCGACTTCGCCCGCGAGCGCGGCATCAGCGAGGTCACCGTGGCCCTCGGCTGGCTGCTCGCCCAGCGCCCGGTCGCCTCGGTGATCGCCGGCGCCACCCGCCCCGAGCAGGTGCGCGCCAACGCCGCCTCCGCCGCGTGGACGCCGAGCGCCGATGACCTCGACGCCCTCGACGCCCTCTTCCCCCCGCCCGAGCCCATCGCCCTCTTCTGAGTCGCCCGGATCCGTCGGACGGCGCCTCATGTAACTACGTGTTATGGCCTCTACCAGGGTGGTCGACCACCCTGGTAGAGACACGAACACGTAGTTACAAGCGGGCGAGCGCCCGCCCGCGAGGACGGCGAGCGACCCCGCCCCCGATAGCCTGACGCACATGATCGACCCGCGCCTGCTCCGCGACGAGCCCGACCGCGTCCGTGCTGCCCAGGCCAAGCGGGGACTCTCCGACGAGGTCGTCGACGTCGCCCTCGCGGCCGACACCGCGCGGCGCCAGGCGATCGCCACCTTCGAGGCCAAGCGGGCCGAGCAGAAGGCGCTCGGTGCCCGCATCCCGAAGGCCTCGCCGGAGGAGAAGGCCGAGCTGCTCGCGCAGACCAAGACGATCGCCGCCGAGGTCAAGGACGCCGAGGCGGCCCGCGCCGCCGCGGAGGAGCAGTGGAACGCAGCGCTGCTCGCCATCCCGAATCTCGCCGCCGAGGCCGCCCCCGCCGGCGGTGAGGACGACTACGTCGTCCTCGAGCACATCGGCACGCCCCGCGACTTCGCGGCGGAAGGCTTCGAGCCGCGTGACCACGTCGAGCTCGGCCGGCTGCTGGGCGCGATCGACCTCGACCGCGGCGCCAAGGTCAGCGGCAGTCGCTTCTACTTCCTCACCGGCATCGGCGCCCAGCTCGAGCTGGCGCTGGTGAACATGGCGATGGACCAGGCCCGCGGCGCAGGCTTCACCCAGGTGATGGCGCCCTCGCTGGTGCGCCCGCGCGCCATGGAGGGCACCGGCTTCCTCGGCCAGGCCGCCGACGACGTCTACCGCATCGAGGGCGAGGACCTCTACCTCGTCGGCACCTCCGAGGTGCCGATGGCCGCCTACCACTCCGACGAGATCCTGGACGCCGCGAGCCTGCCGCTGCGCTACGCCGCCTTCAGCCCCTGCTTCCGCAAGGAGGCCGGCTCGCACGGCAAGGACACCCGCGGCATCATCCGCGTGCACTGGTTCGACAAGGTCGAGATGTTCGTCTACACCACCCCCGACCAGGCCGAGGCCGAGCACCAGCGTCTGCTGGGCTGGGAGAAGGAGTTCCTCGACAAGCTCGAGCTCGCCTACCGGGTGATCGACACCGCCGCGGGCGACCTCGGCCTCTCGGCCATCCGCAAGTTCGACTGCGAGGCGTGGATCCCCACCCAGGGCAAGTACCGCGAGCTCACCTCCACCTCCAACTGCACCGAGTTCCAGGCCCGCCGCCTCGACATCCGAGGCCGCTTCGCCGACGCGAACGCCTCGGGCGGCTCCAGCACCGGCCCGGTCGCCACCCTCAACGGCACGCTCACCGCGATCCCGCGCGCGATCGTCGCGATCCTCGAGACCCACCAGCAGGCCGACGGCTCCGTGCGCGTGCCCGCCGCCCTGCAGCCCTACCTCGGAGGTCTCGAGGTCATGGAGCCGGTGACCCGATGACGACCCCGCCAGCCGGCGGCCCCACCTGGCAGCCGCCGCGCGCCGACTGGCGCCCGCGCCTCGTCGCGCTCGACATCGACGGCACGCTGCTGCGCTGGGTCGAGGGCCTCGGCATGAGCCGCGAGGAGGTCACGCCCGCGGTGCACGACGCGATCCAGCGGGTGCTGGACGCCGGCTGCCACGTCGTCCTCTCGTCGGGGCGCGCGCTGCACAACATGACGAGCGTGGCCGACATGCTCGACCTGCACGGCCACGGCGAGCGGCTGTGGATCGTGGCCGCCAACGGCGCGGTGGTGCTGCGCTACCCGCCGGTCGAGGTGGTGCACGAGGAGACCTTCGACGCCCGCCCGGCCGTCGAGGCCGTGCTCGCCCAGCACCCCGAGGCGCTGGTGGCGGTGGAGGAGCGCGGCCGCGGCTACCGCGTCTCGGCCCCGTTCCCCGAGGGTGAGCTCGGCGGCGAGGCGATCTTGGCCGACGTCGCCGACATGGTCGCCGAGCCGGTGAGCCGCGTGATCATCCGCGACCCGTCGGCCACCGCCGACGACTTCGTCTCGCTCGCCGCCTCGCTCGGCCTGCACGGCACCGACTACGTCGTCGGGTGGACGGCGTGGCTCGACCTCGCGCCCGTCGGCATCTCCAAGGCCTCGGGCCTGGAGTACGTCATCGCCCAGCTCGGCGTCGACCGGGCCGACGTCCTCGCCATCGGCGACGGCCGCAACGACATCGAGATGCTCGAGTGGGCCGGCCGCGGTGTCGCGATGGGGCAGGCGGTGCCCGACGTCCTCGCCATCGCCGACGACATCGCACCCACCGTGGACGACGACGGCGCGGCCGTGGAGCTGTCCCGCTGGTTCCCCGCGGCCGATTCTGGCGAGGCCTCGCCGTCTGGTGGGATGGAGCGGTGAGAACCGCTCCCCGCCGCTCTCGTGCGTCGTCCTCCCGCTCGCGCAGGCTCGCCGCCGCCGCTGCCTGCGTCGGCGCCGTCGGCCTCGTCGGTGCGGCCGCGGGGCCGGCGACGGCCGCACCGCGGGTGACCGGAGCCAGCGGGTCCGCCGCAGCCACCGTGTGCGGTGGCCTGCGGCTCAGCGACACGGCCGCGGTGGTCGAGCGTGCCGCCAGCGCCGAGGAGGTCTTCGTCGGCACCGTCGAGGTCGTGGCCTCGGCCCGCGGCGGGGCCTCGGCCTCCCCCTCGGCCACCGGGTCGGGATCGGGGTCGGCGGGCGCTGGCTCCGCTCGCCCGCTGCTCTACCGGGTGGCCGGGGTGCGCGCGCTCAAGGGCGACCTCCTCCAGGGCACGCAGGGCGACGTCCTGCTCACCCCGCCCGCGGCCGACCCGACCCGCCCGCCGGTGCAGCTGCGCGTCGGCATCCGCTACCTCTTCTTCGCCTCCCGCGGCGCCGACGGCTTGGCGGCCGACGGCTGCGACGGCTGGGCCCGCACGACGGGCCTCACGCCGGCCGGTCTCACCGGGCTCGTCGACGCGGTGCAGGCCGCCGAGGCCGAGCGCACCGCGGTCGAGCTCGCCGTGCCGCCCGGCGGTGTGGACGACGCCCCGACGCTCTCTCGCCTCGTCGCCCCCGGTGCCGCCGTGGCGCTCGTGGGTTTGCTCGGGCTGCTGCTCGTCTCGCGCCTGGGCCGCCAGCGAGGCTGAGCAGGGCCGGCCGGGCTGAACCGAGCAGGCTGGGCTGGTTCAGGCTCGGCGAACGGCTCGGGCGCGCTCTACAGGTACATGCCGCCCGAGCGGGGCTCGTCGCCGCCCTGGCCGGGGGCCTCGCCGGGCTGGCCGGGCTGACCGGGCATGCCGGCGCCACCGGGGCCGAGCGTGACGCCCTGCGGCAGCGCGCGGCGGATCTGTTCGAACTGCGCGCGCGCCGCCATCTGCTGGGCGTAGATGGCGGTCTGGATGCCGTGGAAGAGGCCCTCGAGCCAGCCCACCAGCTGGGCCTGCGCGATGCGCAGCTCGCCCTCGGAGGGGGTGGCGTCCTCGGTGAAGGGCAGCGAGAGACGCTGCAGCTCCTCGACGAGTTCGGGGGCCAGGCCCTGCTCGAGCTCGGCGATGGAGGAGCGGTGGATGGCGGCGAGACGGCTGCGGCTGGCCTCGTCGAGCGGCGCGGCCTTCACCTCCTCGAGCAGCTGGCGGATCATGCTGCCGATGCGCATGACCTTCGCCGGCTGCTCCACGAGCTCGGTGAGCGAGCGCTCGTCGTCCTCGCCCTCGCCGCCGGAGGCCTCGGCGCCCGTGGCCTGGGCCACCGCGGTGGCGGGGACGGTGCCGATCGGCTGCCCGTCGGGCCCGATGACGACGATCTGCTCCTCGGTGTTCTCGCTCATGCGTCCCAACCTAGCGACCGCCCCCGAGCCTGCTCAGGGGGTGAGCAGCACCTTGCCGACCGACTCGCTGCTCTCCACCAGGCGGTGCGCCTCGGCGACCTCGGCGAGCGGCAGCGTGGCCGACACGACGGGCACGATGCTGCCGTCGGCCACCAGCGGCCAGACGTGCTCGACCACCGAGGCGCAGATGCGCGCCTTGCCGTCGAGCGGTCGCGAGCGCAGGGCGGTGGCGATCACCGCGCCACGCTTGGCGAGCAGCGCACCGAGGTTGAGCTCGGCCTTCGAGCCGCCCTGCATGCCGATCACCACGAGGCGCCCCTCGTCGGCCAGCACGTCGACGTTGCGGGCGAGGTACTTGGCGCCCATGTTGTCGAGGACGACGTCCGCGCCGCGCCCGTCGGTGGCGGCCCTGACCACCTCGACGAAGTCCTCCTCGCGGTAGTCGATGGCGCGCTCGGCGCCGAGCTCGACGCAGCGCTGCCGCTTGCCCTCGGTGCCGGCGGTGGTGAACACCCGGGCGCCCGTGGCCGCGGCCAGCTGGATCGCGAAGGTGCCGATGCCGCCCCCGCCGCCGTGCACGAGGAACACCTCGTCGGGGCGCAGGCCGGCCACCATGAACACGTTGGACCACACCGTGCAGGCCACCTCGGGCAGTGCCGCGGCGGTGACGAGGTCGATGCCCTGCGGCACCGGCATGACCTGACCCACCGGCACCACGACCTTGCTCGCGTAGCCGCCGCCGGCCAGCAGCGCGCACACCTCGTCGCCCACCGACCACACCTCGACGCCCTCGCCGACGGCGGCGATGGTGCCGCTGCACTCCAGGCCCATCACCTCGGAGGCGCCGGGCGGCGGCGGGTAGAAGCCCTGCCGCTGCAGCAGGTCGGCCCGGTTCACGGCCGTGGCGGCGACGTCGACGAGCACCTCGCCGGGGCCGGGCACGGGGTCGGGCAGGTCGCTGACGGAGAGGGTCTCCACGCCCCCGGGGGCGCTCTGGGTCACGGCACGCATGGGCTCAGTCTGCCCCTGCGGGTCGAACCTCAGGCGAAGGCGTCCTCGTCGATCGACACGTCGATCGGCTCGTCGATGTCGATGCCGCCGTCCGCGATCGGATCGTCGTCCTCGGCCGCGGGGGCGGCAGGGCGGTCCCACGCCTCGGCGAGCTCCTGGACCCGGTCCGCCAGCCGCTCGACCTCGTCGGGCGAGGCCCCGCGCAGCGCCGTGGCCACGCCGAGCAGGAACGCGGTGACCGGCCCGGCCGCCGCGTGCACGTTGTCGTGGACGACGCCCGCCAGGTCGAGCAGCAGGCCCTCGTCGGCCTCGGTCTCGATGTCGAGGACGTCGCACACCTCGTCGATCCAGTCGTGGAGGTTCACGCCGTCCAGACTGATCCTGCGCGGCGGCCGCTGACAAGACCCCCGCGGCGCGTCGTGCTCGTGCAGGTTCGGGCGGGTTCAGTCGGGTTCAGGCGGGTTCAGTCGCCGGCGTCGCGCAGGTCGGCCCAGGTGTCGATGTCGCGGGCCTCGCGCCCGACGGCGGGCACCTCGGCGAGGTCGAGGCCGTCGAGCAGGGCCCGCACCGACATGCCGTGCTGGTCCTCGAGCCCGGGGCGGACGGCGTCGAGGCGGGCGGTCTCGACGACGAAGGCGAGCTGGCGGCGGCCCCCGTCGTCCACGAGGACGGCGCCGTCGTGCCCCACCGCGGCCTCCTGGAGGCGGCGGAGGCTCGCGTGGTCGAAGCGCGGCATGTCGACGGCGAGCACCGCCAGGGTCGGGGGCGTGCGCAGCAGGGCGTCGCGGCCGGTGAGCAGCCCGGCCACCGGGCCGCCGTGCCGCGGCTCCTCGAGCACGAAGGTGACCGGACGCTCGGTGGGCACCGTGGCGCCGACGACCACGACCTCCGCGGCGTCGACGACCGCGTCGAGGGCGAGGGCGAGCAGGGTGCGCCCGCCCACCTCGATGGAGGCCTTGTCGAAGCCGCCGAGCCGGGTGGCCTGGCCACCGGCGAGGACGACGGCGGCGAACCCCGAGAGTCCGTGCGTGATCACCCGAGGCATCCTCGCAGAGCGTGGTTAGCCTGGCACCGTGACCGCCCCCACGCCGCCCGCCGAGCCCCGCGAGCCCGCAGCCGCGCCGGAGCTGCGGGTCGCAGCGATCCAGGCGGCCTCGGCCCTCGAGCCCGCGGTCAACCGCGCCGCGCTCGCGCCGCTCGTGCAGCGCGCGGTCGATACGGCGCCGGGCGGCCTCGACCTCGTCGTCCTTCCGGAGGCCTTCGCACGCGACTTCGGCGAGGCGGGCAGCGACGTCGCCCCCTTCGCCGAGCCCGTGGACGGCGCCTTCGCCTCCGCGCTGGCGGCGGAGGCCGAGCGCCACGGCACGAGCGTGGTCGCCGGCATGTTCGAGCGCGGCCCCGACGCGGCGCGGCCCTACAACACCCTCGTGCTGCGGGGTGCGGCCCACGCGGACTATCGCAAGGTGCACCTCTCCGACTCCTGCGGCTACCGCGAGTCCGACCGGCTCTCGGCGGGCGCCGTGGCGCCGCGGGTGGTCGAGGTCGCCGGGTGGCGGGTGGGGCTGATGACCTGCTACGACCTGCGCTTCCCCGAGCTCGCGCGGGCCCTCGTCGACCGCGGCGCGGAGGTGCTGGTGGTGCCCGCGGCCTGGGTGGCCGGGCCCCGCAAGGTCGACCACTGGCGCACCCTGCTGCTCGCCCGGGCGATCGAGAACACCGTCTTCGTGGTCGCCGCCGGGCAGCCGGCCCCGCGCTACACCGGCCACTCGATGGTGATCGACCCCGCCGGCGACGTGCTCGCCGAGGCCGGCGCGGGCTCGGCCGATCTGCCGGTGGAGCGGTCGGAGGTGGCCGCTGCGGTGCTGCGCCGCGACGTCCTCGACGACGTGCGCCGCACCAACCCCTCGCTGGCCAACCGCCGCCTGCCCGGCGCCCGCGGCACCGCCTAGACTCGTCGATCGTGCCCCCAGCCGATCCCGGAGCCGATGCACGCAGCGCAGCGCCCCGCCGCCGCGCCGACAGCGTGGCCGGAGGTGACGGCGGCGAGCGGCGGCGTCCGACGCCCCGGCGCTCGGAGCGCCAGGGCCGCGGGGGCCGGTCGTCACGGAGCTCGCGACCCTCGCGGGGCGTGGCGCGGAGCGATGCCCGCCGCCCGCGTGGACGTCGCGACGCCGGCGGCGACCGACCGGCCACCGGGCGCCCCGCAGGCGCCCGCCCCGCCGGCGGAGGCGGTGCGCCCCTGCTGCAGCGCCTCGGCGAGTTCGGTCTCTCGCGCACACCCTGGCTGATCTGGTGCGGCGTCGTGGCCGTCGCGGCCGCCGCGCTCGTGGCCGCGATGGTGCCCGCGGGCCCCACGTGGCTCGACACCGCCGGTGCCGTCACCATCGCCACGGCCTACGCCGGCGCGATCGCCGCCCGCACCGGCGGTCGGCCGATGATCTTCTCGCTCCTCGCGCTCGTCTGCGCGGTCACCGCGGTGGTCACCGACGAGCCGCTGCTGCGCACGGGCGCCGCGGTCACGACGTCCGCCATGGCGGCGACCCTCGGCGTGCTGCTCACCGTGCCGGCCAAGGGTCTGCCCACCGCGGTGCGCGAGGCCTCGGTGGCGCTGGTCGTCGCCGTGGTCGGCGGCCTCGCGGCCATCGGGTTCGAGCCGGTGGTCAACCCCGACCGCTTCGAGTACGTCGGCCTCGGCCTGGCGTTCGTGGGCGTGATCGTGCTCGTCTACCGCCTCGGCGCCGGCTTCCACGGCCTCGGACGACGCGGCCTGCTCATCGTCGCCGTCGGTGCCGTGGTGCTGGCCGGCACCCTGCTGTACGCCGAGCTGCTGCGCCGCTACGGCACCACCGGCCTCGTCGACCAGCTGGAGTCGACCGTGGCCTGGAGCCGCGACCACCTGGGCGCCTTCCCCCGCCCCATCGCCGCCGTGCTCGGCGTGCCGGCGCTCGTTTACGGCGCCCACATGCGCGCACGCCGCCGCCAGGGCTGGTGGGTCATCGCCTTCGGGGTCGCCGCCACCTCACCCGCCGCCACCGCGCTGGCCAACCCCGCCGTCACCGTCACCGAGGCGCTGCTGTCGGTGGTCTACGGCGTGGTGGTGGGCGTCGTCCTCGGGTGGCTGCTGATCCGCCTCGACCTC
Organism: Nocardioides sp.; assembly: GCF_964229035.1. Taxonomy (GTDB): domain Bacteria; phylum Actinomycetota; class Actinomycetes; order Propionibacteriales; family Nocardioidaceae; genus Nocardioides. The sequence continues at coordinate 16,897 of NZ_CAXRAZ010000016.1, forward strand.
GCCCTCACCGGCAACCGCGGCCGCCGCTCCCGCGTCGCCGAGCAGGCCGCCGCCGTCCGCCCCGAACCCCGCCGCTTCGCCCCGCTGCTCTGAGCCCGAGGGCTCCTGTCGGCCGGGGGGGCGCCGGCGTCCGGGGGGGGGGGGGGGGGGGGGGGGGG
>NZ_CAXRAZ010000017.1:0-70427 GCF_964229035.1 Nocardioides sp.
GGCGTTGCGCACGGCGTCCTCGATGCGGTGCTTGCGCTCCTTGAGCTCGACCTCGGTGGCCGCGCCGACCTTGATGACGGCCACGCCGCCGGCCAGCTTGGCGAGGCGCTCCTGCAGCTTCTCGCGGTCGTAGTCGGAGTCCGACTTCTCGATCTCGGCGCGGATCTGGTTGACCCGGCCCTCGATCTGGGCCTGGTCGCCGGCACCCTCGACGATGGTGGTCTCGTCCTTGGTGATGACGACCTTGCGGGCCTGGCCGAGCAGCTCGAGACCGGCGGTCTCGAGCTTGAGGCCGACCTCCTCGCTGATGACCTGGCCGCCGGTGAGGATCGCGATGTCCTGCAGCATGGCCTTGCGGCGGTCGCCGAAGCCGGGGGCCTTGACGGCCACGGACTTGAAGGTGCCGCGGATCTTGTTCACGACCAGGGTCGACAGCGCCTCGCCGTCGACGTCCTCGGCGATGATGACGAGGGGCTTGCCCGACTGCATGACCTTCTCGAGCAGCGGCAGCAGGTCCTTGACGTTGCTGATCTTGGAGTTGGCGAGCAGGACGTAGGCGTCCTCCAGCACGGTCTCCATGCGCTCGGGGTCGGTGACGAAGTAGGCCGAGATGTAGCCCTTGTCGAAGCGCATGCCCTCGGTGAGCTCGAGGTCGATGCCGAAGGTGTTCGACTCCTCGACCGTGATGACGCCCTCCTTGCCGACCTTGTCCATCGCCTCGGCGATGGCGTCGCCGACGGTGGCGTCGCCACCGGCGGAGATGGTGGCGGTGGCGGCGATCTGCTCGCGGGTCTCGACGTCCTTGGCCTGGCCGAGCAGCTGCTCGCTCACGGCGGTGACGGCGGCCTCGATGCCGCGCTTGAGACCCATCGGGTTGGCGCCGGCGGCGACGTTGCGCAAGCCCTCGCGCACGAGCGCCTGGGCGAGCACGGTGGCGGTGGTGGTGCCGTCACCCGCGACGTCGTCGGTCTTCTTGGCGACCTCCTTGACCAGCTCGGCGCCGATCTTCTCGTAGGGGTCCTCGAGCTCGATCTCCTTGGCGATGGAGACGCCGTCGTTGGTGATGGTGGGGGCGCCCCACTTCTTCTCCAGGACGACGTTGCGGCCCTTGGGGCCGAGGGTGACCTTGACGGCGTCGGCGAGCGTGTTCATGCCACGCTCCAGGCCGCGCCGGGCCTCCTCGTTGAATGCAATCAGCTTCGACATATCTCCTGCGATCCTTACCCAGTCAGGTGGACGATCTTGCGGGGGTGCGGGCCGTCGGTCCGCGGCGCTGGCCGCAGGTGCACGAGGCTCCGACAGCCGGGCGTTCGTTGTCACTCTCACCACGAGAGTGCCAGCGTCATGTTTAGCACTCGACCCCTGCGAGTGCAAGGAGCGGGGCCCCTCTCCTAGGGTCGATCGCGTGACTCGGATGCTGCTCGCGACCTTCGACCTGATGCCCGGCGGCGAACCCGAGGGTCACCTGCTCCTCGAGGCGCTGCAGCACCGCAGCATCGAGGCCTCCTGGGCGGTCTGGAGCGACCCGTCGGTCGACTGGGCCGGCGCCGACCTGGTCGCCGTCCGCTCGACCTGGGACTACTACCGGCGCCCCGCCGCCTTCCTGGCCTGGGCCCGGGAGGTGGAGCAGCGCACACGCCTGCTCAACGGCGCCGAGGTGATGGCCTGGAACGCCGATAAGGCCTATCTCGCCCAGCTGCCCGATCTCGACGTCGCGGCCGTACCCACCCTCGTCGTCGAGGACGACGCCCTGCCCGCCGGGCTGCAGCAGGCACTGGAGCGCTGGGGGCCGAGCGTCGTCAAGCCGCGCACGGGCGCCGGCGGCGTCGGCGTGGTGGTGGCCGAGCAGCTGCACGACCCCCGGCTGCAGGAGCTCACCGCCGGCCCCTGGGTGGTGCAGCCGCTCGTGGCCTCCGTGCGCACGACGGGCGAGAGCTCGGTCTACGTGATCGGCGGCGAGGTGGCCGGCCAGGCCGCCAAGCAGGTCGGCGAGGCCGAGGCGGCGGCGGGCGAGGTGCGGGTGCACCCGCTGTACGGCGGCCGCACCGGTGTCGTGGAGATCGATCCCGTGCGCGCCGGGCTCGCCGTGCAGGCCGTCGACGCCGTGGCCCGCCGCTTCGACACCGGCGTCGACTACGCCCGCGTCGACCTCGTGCACCACGACGGCGCCTGGGTGGTGAGCGAGCTCGAGCTCATCGAGCCGAGCCTCTACCTCGACGTGATGCCGACCAACGCGGAGCGCTTCGCGGACGTGGTCGCGGCCCGCCTCGGCGAGCGGGACTGACCGGCACGCCCCCGCGCTCATCCCGCGCTCATCCCGCGCTCACCCCGCTGGCGGCGCGTGACCGAACGGCACCCGCTCGGCCTCCCCGAGCGCGTGCAGCACCGAGGGCAGCAGCGCCTTCGCGGTGCGCTTGTAGCCCAGGGCACTCGGGTGGAAGTTGTCGAGGCTGAACATCTCGTCGGGGTTGGTGATGAAGAAGGGCCCCACGACGTGGGCGAGCGACACCGCGTACGCGCCGTTGCGCGTGGCGACCTCGGCCTGGGCCGCGGCGAGCGAGCGCGACATCCGCGAGCCGAGCGAGCGCAGCGGCTGCGGCACGGGGCGCAGGGCGCCGAGGTCCGGGCAGGTGCCCACCACCACGGCCACACCCCGCTCGCGCAGCCGCACGACGGCGTCCTCGAGGTGGGCGGCGGCGGTGCCGGCCGGCACGCGGTGCGTGACGTCGTTGCCGCCGACGATGACCACCGCGACGTCCGCGCGGTAGTCGGCCGGCAGGGCGTCGAGCTGCCCGGCCAGCGCCGAGCTCTCCGAGCCCACCACGGCTCCGGTGCGCAGGCGCACCGGGCGCTGCAGCGCATCGGCCAGGCCGCGGGCCAGGCGGGCGCCGAGGGTGTCCTTGGGCCGCTCGGCGCCGAGCCCCGCGGCGATGGAGTCGCCCAGCACGAGCAGCTGCAGCGGCTCACCGTGCTCGGCGTAGGCCTTTCGCTTCCAGGTCTTGTCGGCGTCGAGCGCCTCCTCCCCGAGCGGCTTGCCGATGCGAGCGCGCGCGAGCGCCGCCTGGCGCCGGAGCAGCTCGCGACCGCCGCCGGTGGTCAGGCCGACGCCTGCCGCGAGCGCTCCGAGGACGACGAGACTGCTGCGCGACCTGCTCACGTCGCTCAGTAGTGCCACGCGCGGCTGAACGGGACGTGGCCCGGCGGTGGATCGGCGGGGACCCTCCGGGCGAACGTCGCGCGACGAGCCCGGCGACTCAGCCCGTCAGGCCCCGAGGACGACGACCTCCGGCTCGTGGAGCACGGGGAAGTTCACCGATGCGGCGATGAAGCAGTTGGCCGCGGCCTCGGCATGGATGGTCTGCGCGGTGGCGACCATCGCGTCGTCCGCGACCGTGACCCGGGGGCGCAGGGTCACGGAGGTGAAGCGCCCGCCCTGGCCGACCTGGCTCATCGTGCCGACCGGGCTGTCGGTGTAGGCCCGCACCACCACGCCGTGGTTGACCGCCGAGTGCAGGTAGCTGAGCAGATGGCACTGCGCGAGCGCGGCGAGCAGCAGCTCCTCGGGGTTCCACCGCGAACCGTCGCCACGGAAGGGAGTGTCGGCCGAGCCGAGCAGGTCGGGCTTGCCGGCGGCGCGCAGCAGCACGTCGCGGTCGTAGTCGCGGTAGCCCGAGGTGCCGCTGCCGCGGTCGCCCTGCCAGATGACGTCGAGGGCGTAGTGGTGATCGGTCACGCCGCGATCCTCGCGCACTCGGATGCAGATCGCGCGAAAGGCTGGCGAGAACACGTTCTACTTGGCACGCTTCTCCTGTGACCGCCGCCACACACGCTCCCGCTCGCCCGATCAACCTGGCCGATGTGCTCGAGGGCATGGCTGAGGCGATCCCCGACCGCGTCGCCGTGTTCACCACCGAACGGCGCTACACCTACGCCGAGGTCGACGAACGCGCCACGCGCCTGGCCAACCACCTCATCTCGCTCGGCATCGCGCCGGGCGACCACGTCGCCGTCCACGCGACGAACCGGATCGAGTGGGTCGACGCGCTGTACGGCTGCCTGAAGGCGCGGGCGGTGCCGATCAACATCAACTACCGCTACCTCCATGACGAGCTGGCCTACCTCTACGACAACGCCGACTGCGTGGCCGCGATCATCGCGCCGGAGTTCGTGGAAGCGGTGCAGGCGTTGGAGGTGCCGACGCTGCGGCAGCTCGTCGTCCTCGGGCCGGAGTACGACGCCGCGCTCGCCGCCTCCTCCCCCGTGCGCCCCGACCTCGGGCGCTCCGGCGACGACCACTACGTGCTCTACACCGGCGGCACCACCGGCAACCCCAAGGGCGTGGTGTGGCGCATCGAGGACCTGATGCGCGCCGCGCTCAACGCCGCCCGCTACGGCGCCCCGCTCGAGTCGGTCGAACAGCTCACCGCCGAGGCGGCCGCCAACGAGAACCCGATGGTGCTGCTCGCGTGCGGCCCGATGATGCACGGCGGCAGCCAGTGGATCCTGGGCAACGGCCACGTCGCCGGGCACACCGTGGCGCTCTACACCGAGCCGAGCTTCGAGGCGGAGAAGATCCTCGACCTCGTCGACGCCGCCGGCGTGGTGTCGCTGACCTTCCTCGGCGACGCCATGGGTCGCCCGGTCGCCGAGGCGATCCTGGAGAACCCCGGCCGCTGGCACCTCACCAGCCTGGCCGCGGTCTCGAACGGCGCCGCACCGCTCTCCGACGGGGTGCGCGAGGAGATCCGCCGCGCCCTGCCCGGTCGCTTCATCCTCGACTCCTACGGCTCCTCCGAGTCAGGCGCCGCCGGCTCCCGCGTGGACGACGGCAGCGAGGGCGCCGCCGGAGCACCCCGCTTCACCGTCGACGACCTCGTCGAGGTCTTCGACCCCCTCGGCAAGCCGTGCCCACCGGGCGTCGACGGCATGCTCGCGCGGCGCGGCCCCGTGCCGCTCGGCTACTACAAGGACCCCGTGAAGACCGCCGCCACCTTCAAGACCATCGACGGCGTGCGCTGGGTGATCCCCGGGGACTTCGCCCGTCGCGAGGCCGACGGCTCGGTCACCGTGCTCGGGCGCGGCTCGGTGTGCATCAACACCGGCGGCGAGAAGGTGCACCCCGAGGAGGTCGAGGCGGTGCTGCTGCGCCACGACGACATCTTCGACGCCGTCGTCGTCGGCACGCCGCACGAGCGCTGGGGCCAGCAGGTCACCGCCCTCGTGCAGCTGCGCGCCGACGTCCACCTGAGCCAGGACGACGTCCGCGCCCATTGCCGCGCGCTCATCTCGGCCTACAAGGTGCCCAAGACGGTGCTCTTCGTCGACCGCGTGCCGCGCACGCCGGTGAGCAAGGTCGACTACCCCGCCAGCGCGCGGTTGGCGGCTGAGCTGCTGGGCTGAACGCGCGCCCCAGCGGGCGCGTCGCGGTGTACGGTCTGGGCGCAGCCCGTCTCGGGGCTCGATCTCTGGGAGGGTCCATGCGTCGACTCACGCTCTTGTTCACGCCGCTCATCAGCATCGTGGCCGCTGCCACGCTCACTCCTGCGACATCAGCGGGCGCGGCCGAACCCGAGCCAACCTTCCTCGTGGTCGGCAGCCACGACACGGTGCTCGAGGAGAACGGCGACGGCCTGTGGGAGTCGGCCACCGTCGAGGTGTCCGGCCAGCTCGACTCCGGCAGCTGGACGGTGCGCACCGCGGACGGTGCCGTGGTCGGCGGGGCCGCACTCACGCCGGAACAGGTCGCGGCGGCCAACGACCGGCCCTTCGGCTACCTGAGGCTCCCGATCGACTCCGACACGCTCGGCGTCCGGCTGCCTGCGGGCCCGGCGACCGTCACGGTCACCGGCGTGTACCGCGACCACCGGCCGACGACCGCGTCGACGGTGATCCACGTCAGCGACGCCCCCGCAGTGACGGCGCCGCGGCTGCACGGCACGACCATCTTCCCGCGCGACTCCCACCCCGGAGTGGATCACGTGACGAGCGCCGTGTTCACCGTCGGGGCGACGGCTCGGGCGCACGAGTACGTGCTCTGGCAAGTGGTCGGGCCCTCCGGTCTCGCTGTCGACGGCCCGTACCCGCTGCGGACGCGCGAGAGGACCCTCACCTGGGACGGCGCGACTCGCCGCGACGGCGAGGGGGGCGCCACCGCCCCGGCGGGCACCTACCATCTGCAGCTGCTGTTCACCGACGGTGGATCGCTGGTCCCCGGCGCGCGGTCGGCGCCCATCAGGGTCTCGCACGACTACCGCACCGTTCGCGACGTGGCCCAGCTGCGCAGCGCCGCCAGCACCCGCACCCGCACCCTCCGCGTGCGCGACGCGCGGCTCCGCGCGGTGTCCGGCTCGCTGCGCTACCGCGCGCTCGATCGCCGCGCGCAGGCACTCGTGCGCACCGAGCACGTGGTGCGCGTCCCGGCGTCTCGCGCACCGGGCTATCCCATCTTCCTCCGCCTCGAAGGGCGCCACCGCCAGCCGGACGGCTTCGACCTCGAGGTCGTGCTGGCGGACGGCCGGGTGCGCGACGTCGACATCTACGCCAAGCTCTCGAACCGGCAGGTCTGGTACGTCGTGCCGCCGCGACTGATCCGCCGCGACGGCACGGTGCGCTTCCGGGTGCGCTGGGACGGCTTCCGCTACGACGGCCCTGCCCGGCTCGACCAGATCGGCGTCCAGACGACGCAGTACGTCTGGCACAGCCGCTGACGTCGACAGGCAGGAAGCCGGGAGCGGCTCAGCAGCCGCCGGCGACCGCGGGGATCACCGACACCTCGGCGCCCGGAGGCGTCGGGGTGGCGAGGTCCTGCTCGAAGCGCACGTCGTCGTTGTTGACGTAGACGTTGACGAAGCGGCGCAGCTTGCCGTCCTCGTCCAGGATCCGCGCCTTGACGCCCGGGAAACGGGCGTCGAGGTCCTCGAGCACCTCGGCGAGGTTGGCGCCCTCGGCGCTCACCTCGGAATCGCCACCGGTGTAGGTGCGCAGGATGGTGGGGATCCGGACGGAGACGGCCATGGGTGTTCCTTCGTGCTCGCTACGGCGCTGGTAGGGGGTGGGTCAGATCCCGGTGGCCTTGAAGGCCTTGTAAGACGGCGCGATCGTGGCCGCCGCGCCGACCTGGCCGGACACGGCGTCCAGGGTCTTCAGGCCGTGGCCGGTGTTGATGACGACCGTCTCGAGGGTGGGGTCGAGCTGGCCCGTCTCGACGAGCTTCTTGGTGACCGCGAGCGTGGTGCCGCCGGCGGTCTCGGTGAAGATCCCCTCGGTGCGAGCGAGCAGCACGATGCCCTCGCGGATCTCGTCGTCGGTGACCTGCTCGACCGCACCGCCGGTGCGGCGGGTGATGTCGAGGACGTAGATGCCGTCGGCCGGGTTGCCGATCGCCAGGCTCTTGGCGATCGTGTCGGGCTTCACGGGGCGGATGGCGTCGACGCCGGCCTTGTAGGCGGTGGCAACCGGGCCGCAGCCCTCGGCCTGCGCGCCGAAGATGCGATAGGGCTTGTCCTCGACGAGGCCGAGCTTGATGAGCTCCTGGAAGGCCTTGTCGACCTTGGTCAGCTGCGAGCCGGAGGCCACCGGGATCACGACCTGGTCGGGCAGGCGCCAGCCGAGCTGCTCGGCGATCTCGTAGCCGAGCGTCTTGGAGCCCTCGGCGTAGTAGGGCCGCACGTTGACGTTGACGAACGCCCAGCCCTCCTCCTCGCCGGCGATCTCGGAGGCGAGCTTGTTGACGTCGTCGTAGTTGCCGTCGACGGCCACGAGGTTCTCGGTGAAGATCGCCGAGTTCACCTGCTTGGGCTGCTCGAGGTTGCTCGGGATGAACACGACCGTCTTCATGCCGGCCCGGGCGCCGGCGGCGGCGACCGCGTTGGCCAGGTTGCCGGTGGAGGGGCAGGCGAACACGGTGGCGCCGAGCTCGCGGGCCGCGCTCAGCGCGCAGGCGACGACGCGGTCCTTGAAGGAGTTCGTGGGGTTGGTGGAGTCGTCCTTCACCCACACCTTGGCGACGCCGAGCTCGCGGGCGAGGTTCTTCGCCTCGATCAGGCGGGTGAACCCGGGCTCGGTGTTGGGGCTGGACTCGATGTCGCTCGGCACCGGCAGCAGCGCCTTGTAGCGCCAGATGTTGGCCGGACCGGCCTCGATCTCCTCGCGGGTGATCGCGGGGAAGTCGTAGGAGATTTCGAGCGGGCCGAAACACTCCGGACAGGCGTAGAAGGGGCCCAGCGCGACCTGGTGGCCGCATTCGCGGCACGACAGGGCGGTGGCGTTGCCGAACGCCCCCTCGCGCGGGCCGCCGGCAGCGGCGGGGGCGGTCGTGGTGGCGGTGGTGGTCGACTCGGTGACGACGGCGCTCATGGGGTTCCTCCCTCTCATCTGCCCCGGGCGGCTCTCGCCAGGGTCGGATTTGGCACCGTTTCCGCGACGGTCACCCGCAGGTGTCCGGAGGTTCGCGGCGGTTGCCGGGACTTCGTAGGGCCGTTCCCTCAGTCCCTCTGGATGAGCAGTGCCAACAGTAGGGTCGTCGGCTCCACGGACCCCAATCGGCATTCCGTCCGCTGAGATGAGTGCCCGGATCCTGAGATGCCGGGGGCGTCAGCAGGCGTCAGCGGCGGGCGCGGGCGTCGTCTGCGAGGCGGGTGAGCAGGTCGAGGACGCCGCGCGGGCCGCGCACCACGACGTCGGAGAGGTCCATCAGCGCGCTCTCCTCCGAGGACGCCGAGCACACCCGCAGCGTCGCGACGCCCTGGGTGTCGAGGTGGCCGAGGGCGTCGAAGGCCTCGACGTCGCCGAGGTCGTCGCCGGCGAAGAGGAAGCCCTCGGCGTCGAGCACCGCGGCGAGCCGCTCGACCACCATGCCCTTGTGGGAGCCGGGCGAGCGGACCTCGATCACCGAGCGGCCGGGCTCGAGCACCATGCCGTTGCGCTCGGCCAGCTCGCGCAGGCGCGGGAGGAGACGCTCGAAGGCGGCCTCGCCGTCGTCCAGGCGCCGGGTGTGGACGGCGACCGCGAGCCCCTTGTCCTCCACGAACGCCTCGGCCGCCCCCGCCTGGCGCAGCACGCGCGGCAGGTCGCGCTCGAAGGTCGCCAACCCGCGCGGCGGGCGGGCTCCGCGGATGCGGCGCTGGTTCGACGTCCACCGCTCGTTGCCGTACTGGCCGAAGACGAAGAGCTCCTTGCCGATCGCCTGCAGCGCGTCGCCGACCTCCTCGAGGCCGCCGAGGTCGAGCACCTGGCGGGCGGGGCGGCCGGTGATGACAGCGACGGCCGCGACCTCCTCGGCCAAGGCCACGAGCACGTCACGCGCGTCGGGGTGGATGTGCGCCTTCGCGGGGTCGTCGACGATCGGGGAGAGGGTGCCGTCGAAGTCGAGCCCGACGACCGTGCGCGGCGCCACCTCAACGATCGAGCCGTAGCGCCGCTCGGCATCGGCGGAGCGGAAGATCACCCCTCCACCCAACCATGAGCGGTGAAGCGGGGCTCCCCCGGCCGCGAGAACAGCGGACGAAAAGCCGACCCGCCGCCCCCTCGGCGGCCGTCACGCGCCCTCTCGGCGGCCGAAACCCGCCCTCTCGGCGACCGAAACGCGCCCTCTCGGCGTCTCCCCCGCGGCGGGCACGCGCCGAAGGCGCAGGGGCGAGGGCGGCGGTCACGCGCCGAAGGCGCGTCGGGCGAGAGTCCGGGCCCGAAGGGTCCGGGCGAGCGCCCGACCGACCGCCGCCCTCGCCCGAAGACGACTCAGAGCTCGCCGGTGAGGATGAGGGTGAGGTTGGTGGAGCTCATGGCGCCGCCGGTGTCGGCGGGGCGCACGCGGGAGACGCCGAGGTCGAGGGCGAGCTGGCGGGCGACGGCGCGCTGGCCCTTGGGGAAGTAGACGGTGGTGGCGGGCACGGTGCCGTACCAGTTGTCGGCGCCGGCGACCTTCCATCCCGCCTTCTCGACCGTGTCGGAGACGCGGGCGGCGAGACCCTTGATCTGGGTGTTGTTGAAGACGATCACCGAGTGGTCGGCGCGCACCACGGGCTTGGGCGTGGGCTTCGGCGGGGCCGAACTGCTGGGCGCTGCCGAGGGGCTGCCGCTGCCCGAGGGCGTGGACGCCGGTGCCGAGCTCGAGGGTTCGGCGGCGGCCTTGGTGGCGGAGATGTCGCGCTCGGCCGGGGCGTCGCTACGGGTGACGACGAAGGCGATCGCGGCGAGTGCGACCGCGACGACGCTGAGCAGCACCACGGGCGAGGTGAGCACGGCGCCGCGCTGGTGGCGCCGTCGGGGCTGCCCGACGGTGCGAGCGGGCCAGGTGGGGAAGGTGGGGAAGTTCACGGCCGCCTCTCTCGGTTCGGGTGCGGGTCAGGTGCGATGCGTGGCTGAGGAGGATCAGATGTCGAAGCCGAGGCGCCGGGCGGAGCGCTGGCGCTGGCGCTGCGAGCGGAGGCGACGCAGACGGCGCACCAGAAGGGGGTCGGCGGCGAGGGCCTCGGGACGGTCGATGAGGGCGTTGAGCACCTGGTAGTAGCGGGTGGCGCTCATGTCGAAGCGCTCGCGCACGGCGCTCTCCTTGGCGCCGGCGTACTTCCACCACTGACGCTCGAAGTCGAGGATCGCGAGATCGCGGTCGCTGAGTCGAGCGGGGTCGGCCGGACCGGCGTTCTCCTGCTGGTTGCGCTCGGCGCTCATCACGTCTCCTCGACCCGGGTGGTCGCCGCACGGCGACACGTCTGCCCCGTCACTGTAACGGCCGAATCACACCGATGTCATTCGCCGCGCCACGGCGCGGCGACCCGCTCGGCGAGCGCACGCCCTAGGGTCGACGGGTGACCTCCGCGAGCCTCCCCGAGCCCTCCGCCGAGCCGATCCGCTGGGGCGTGCTCGCCACCGGCAAGATCGCCCACAGCTTCGCCCGCGACCTCGCCCTGGTGCCGGGTGGCCGGCTGGCCGCGGTGGGCTCGCGTCGTCCGGAGGCTGCAACGTCGTTCGCCGCCGAGCACGGTGACGACCAGACCCGAGCGCACGGCTCCTACGCCGGTCTCGTCGCCGACCCCGACGTCGACGTCGTCTACGTCGCCACCCCCCACGCCCTCCACCCGGACGACGTGCGCCTGGCGCTCGAGGCCGGCAAGCACGTGCTGTGCGAGAAGCCCGTGGCGCTGCGCGAGCGCGACGCCGCGGCGATAATCGACCTCGCCCGCGAGCGCGGTCTGTTCTTCATGGAGGCGATGTGGACCGCCTGCCACCCGGTGGTGCGCGAGCTCATCGACGTCCTCGCCACCGGTCGCTTCGGCACGCCCCGGCAGGTGCAGGCCGAACTGGGCTTCCGCGTCGACGCTCCGCCGGAGGACCGTCTGCTCGCGCCCGAGCTCGGCGGTGGGGCCCTGCTCGACATGGGCATCTATCCCCTGACCTTCGCCCACCTCGTGCTCGGCGAGGCCGAGCAGCTGACGGCGACGGCGGGCCTCGCGTCGTCCGGGATCGACCTCGACATCGCGATCGCAGGTCGTTACGCGGGCGGCGCGGTGGCGGCGCTCGGCGCCTCGATGAGCTCGTGGTCGTCGCGGCGCGCGGCGATCGCGACCGACGAGGGCCGCATCGAGGTGGGCGCGCAGTTCCACCACCCCGACGAGGCCGTCTTCACCCCGCACGGGCCCGCGGGTCCGCGGCCCGAGGAGCGCGTCGTGCTTACCGGACGCGAGCCGGTGATCGGACGCGGCTACGGCAACGAGATCGCCGAGGTGCAGCGCTGCCTGCGCGAGGGGCTCACCGAGAGCCCGCTGGTGCCCCACGCGCAGACCCTGACGATCATGCGGCAGATGGACGACCTGCGCGCGCAGGTGGGTGTCGCCTACCCCGGCGACTGACCCCGACCCCCTAGGGTGGGCGACGTGGGCCATGACCTCGTGATCGTCGCCAACCGTCTACCGGTCGACCGGGTGGTGGGCGCGAACGGTCGGGCCACCTGGCGTCGCTCACCCGGCGGTCTCGTCTCCGCGATCGAGCCGGTGATGCGCGCCCACGACGGCGTGTGGATCGGCTGGCCCGGCGGCACCTCGCAGCGGCTGAAGCCGTTCACCGTCGACGGCCTCTCGCTGGTGCCGCTGTCGATGAGCGAGACCGAGATCGAGGAGCACTACGAGGGCTTCTCGAACGGCACGCTCTGGCCGCTCTACCACGACGTCGTCGCCAAGCCGGAGTTCCACCGCGAGTGGTGGGACACCTACGTCTCGGTCAACCGCCGCTTCGCCGAGGAGGCCGCCCGGCTGGCAGCGAAGGGCGCCACGGTGTGGGTGCACGACTACCAGCTGCAGCTGGTGCCGCAGATGCTGCGCGAGCTGCGCCCCGACCTGCGCATCGGCTTCTACCTGCACATCCCGTTCCCGCCGGCCGAGCTGGTCCAGCAGCTGCCCTGGCGGCGCCAGATCCTCGAGGGTCTCCTCGGCGCCGACCTCGTCGGCTTCCAGCTGCCCGGCGCCGCGCAGAACTTCGTGCGGCTCGTGCGCCAGCGCGTCGGCCACAAGACCCATCGCGACCACGTGTACCTGCCCGACGGGCGCACCGTGCGCGCCGCCGCGTTCCCGATCTCGATCGACGCCGCGGGATTCGAGGAGATGGCGCGCTCCGAGCACGTCACCGAACGGGCCGCGGCGATCCGCGAGGCGCTGGGCAACCCCCACAAGATCTTCCTCGGCATCGACCGCCTCGACTACACCAAGGGCATCCACGCCCGCCTGCGCGCCTTCGGCGAGCTGCTGCGCGACGGCGCCTTCACCGTGGACGACGCGGTGTTCGTGCAGGTGGCCGTGCCCTCGCGCGAGCGGGTGGAGCACTACCGCAACCTGCGCGACGACATCGAGTTGCTCGTGGGCCGCATCAACGGCGACCTCGGCCGCATCGGCCGCCCGGCGATCAGCTACCTGCACACCTCCTACCCCCGCGAGGAGATGGCGGCGCTCTACCGCGCGGCCGACGTCATGGTCGTCACGCCCTACCGCGACGGCATGAACCTCGTGGCCAAGGAGTACGTCGCCTGCCGCATCGAGGACGACGGTGCGCTGGTGCTCTCGGAGTTCGCCGGCGCCGCCGACGAGCTGCGCCAGGCCTGGCTCGTGAACCCCTACGACATGAACGGCATGAAGAGCGCCCTGCTCGAGGCCTACCGGGCCGAGCCGAAGGAGCTCTCGCGCCGCATGAAGGCGATGCGCCGCCAGATCGCCCAGCACGACGTGAAGGCGTGGGCCGACTCCTTCATGACCGAGCTCGAGGACGACGCCCACGACGCCGCCCACGGGCACAACCTGCGCGATCCGGTCCGCGGCTGACCCTCTCGCGGGCTGGGTGCGCGCGGTAGCGTTCACCCATGGATCTGGTGCCCCTTCGCTCCGTTCCGGGGGCCGGTCTGCTCCCGGGCCCGGACCAGGTCGTCGCTGCCGCGAGCAACGTCGCCCACAAGCTGCTCTACGGCGGGGTCGCCGATCTGCGCCCCATGCCCCGCACCCTCATCGACGAGGGCACGCTGCGCGAGGTCTACCACTACCGCCCCGCCGGTGCGGTCAAGGAGCAGGGCGACCCAGTGCTGCTGGTGACGCCGCTCGCCGCGCCGTCCAGCTGCTACGACCTGCGCCGCGGCTGCTCGCTCGTCGAGCACTTCGTCACCGAGGGGCGACCCACCTACCTCGTCGAGTACGGCGAGGTCTCCTTCCGCGACCGCAACCTCGGCATGGAGCACTGGGTCGACGAGGTCGTGCCCACGGCCATCCGCGAGGTCTCCGCCCACGCCGGCGGCCGACCCGTGCACGTGATCGGCTGGAGCCTCGGCGGCATCTTCTCGATGCTCACCCTCGCCGACGAGCGCTCCGGCGCGCTGCCGGTGGCCTCGCTCACCGTGGTCGGCTCGCCGGTCGACGTCTCGCTCGTGCCGCTGCTCGCGCCCTTCCGCCCCCTGCTGAACTTCTTCAACGGCCGCGGCCCGATCAGCCAGGGCTACCAGCTGCTCGGCGGAGCCCCCAAGCCGCTGGTCAAGTGGGCCTTCCAGCTCACGGCGTTCCAGAAGCTCGTCACCAAGCCGATCGCGCTGGCCACCCACGTCGACGACCGCGAGTTCCTGGCGCAGGTCGAGGCGGTCGACCACTTCACCGCCAACATGATCGCCTATCCCGGGCGCACCTTCGGCCAGCTCTACCACCGCTTCGCCAAGGGCAACCAGCTCGCCGAGGGCCTCTTCGAGCTCGACGACCGCACCATCGACCTCGCCGACATCGACGTACCCGTGCTCGTCTTCGGCGGGTCCACCGACGGCATCGCCCCGGTGCCGGCGGTGCGGGCCGTCGTCCCCCTGCTGACCAACGCACCCGAGGTGCGCTTCGAGGTGGTGCCCGGCGGGCACCTCGGTATGCTCACCGGCCGCGCTGCGCGCACCACCACCTGGCTCGTGATGGACGAGTGGATCAACCAGCACTCCGGCGGCGTCGCACCCACGCCGATCGGCACCAGCCCGAAGCGACGCCACTCCTCCTCGGCCTCACGCGCCCTGTCGAAGTAGCCCCGGTCCGGCAACCCGGGCACGCGCCTGGACGACCGTCCGGCGCGCCCCACTAGTCCTCAAGGACTACCGGGGCCCGACCGCATTCCCGATCCGGGACCCGGTCCCGGGACCGTAGGTTTATCTCACCGACGCGGTCCCCGGGCACGGAACTGGGGGGAGCACCATCGGGCCCGCGACACCCCATGGTCGTGGAGCACCCGGTGGTTCCAGAGGGGCCCGGGACCGCGTCGGGAGTCCGCTGCCGCGGCGTCGTCCCTGGGAGGGAGAGGGACGCCGATCGGCGCGGATCCCCGTGGGACGGGGTTGGGAACCCGCCGGGCCGGCGGTCGCCGTGGGAGCAGCGGCCGCCAGGCCCGGCGTCACTCTTTTTCGCCGCACGTCCGCCATGCGGCGGGCTCGGTCACCAGCCCCAGGAGCCGGGGATGCCCTTGAAGGGGCCGACCACCTTCGAGGTGATCCAGCCGCCGTAGAAGCCGCCCTCCTGCGGCTGCACCACCTCGTCGTCCACGGTGATGCGATCGACGGCGGCGGGCATCACCGCGACCATGCCCTGCAGGGCGGAGAAGCCCGGCGTGGGCAGCGGGTAGGTCCAGGCGGCGCGGGCGGCGACCACCGGTGCAGCGTCCTGCTGCTGCGCGACGAGGTCGTAGTAGGCCGCCTCGCCCTTCCACTCGCAGAACGACGAACCCTCGGCCGGGCGCAGCACGCCGGGGCCGAACGACTCCCGCGGCAGGTAGTACGTCGGCGGGTGGCTCGTCTCGAGCACGCGCCACGAGCGCGTCGTGGAGGCGATGACCAGCCCGCCGAGGGTGATCTCGATGGACTCGGTGCTGGGCACGCAGGCCGGGGGCCGGGGGTAGTCCCACACGGACTCCTGGCCCGGGCCGGGGCGGACGGGTTCGGGACGACGCATGCCTCCAGTGAACCGGGATGGGGCAACCGGCCCCTCGCGGCGCGTCACTAGGGTGCGGGCATGGCGGAGCAGAGCGCACAGCAGAGCGCAGAGCCGGGCGGGACCCTGCAGGGGCTGGTCGACCGGGGGCTGATGGCCGCCGACTGGGCGCAGGCGCTCGCGCCGGTCGAGGGGCGCATCGCCGAGCTCGGCGACTTCCTGCGCGCGGAGGTCGCGGCGGGTCGCGGCTACCTGCCGGCGGGCGAGAGGGTGTTCGCGGCGTTCCGTCGTCCACTCGCCGAGGTGCGGGTGCTGATCGTGGGCCAGGATCCCTACCCCACGCCCGGGCACCCCATCGGGCTCAGCTTCGCCGTCGACCGTGCCGTGCGCCCGCTGCCCCGCAGCCTGGTGAACATCTACACCGAGCTGCGCGACGACCTCGGCGTCACTCCTCCGTCGCACGGCGACCTGACGGCGTGGGCCGACCAGGGCGTGATGCTGCTCAACCGCGCACTCACCGTGACGCCCGGCGCCCCCGCCTCGCACCGCAACCGCGGCTGGGAGCACGTGACCGCCCAGGCCATCGGCGCCGTCGTGGCGCAGGCCGGCGACGGCCGCCCCACCGCCGCCCTGCTGTGGGGGCGCGACGCACAGACCCTGGTGCCCCATCTCGGCACCGTGCCCCACGTGGCCTCCGCGCACCCGTCGCCGCTGTCGGCGTCGCGCGGGTTCTTCGGCTCGCGGCCGTTCAGCCGCATCAACGCGCTGCTGGTGGAGCAGGGCGGCGAACCGGTCGACTGGTCGATCCCCGACTGACCCCGCGAGCATCCGGGAACACCTGGGAATATAGTTCAAGCTTCAACTATTGTGGGTGACATGACCTCCACCGCCATGCCTGCGCTCTACATCGGCCACGGCGCACCGCCGCTGCTCGACGACCCCGTGTGGTCGGGCGAGCTGGCGAGCTGGGCGCGCGAGCTCCCGCGGCCGAAGGCGGTGCTCATCGTTAGCGCGCACTGGGAGTCCGCGCCCCTCACGCTCTCGGCGAGCAGCGCACCCCTCGTGTACGACTTCGGCGGCTTCGACCCGAAGTACTACCGGATGACCTACGAGACCCCCGACGCCACGGCGCTCGCCCAGCGCGTGGCCGCGATGATGCCGCGCACCGAGACCGTGCACCAGCACACCGCCCGCGGACTCGACCACGGCGCCTGGGTGCCGCTGCGGATCATGTACCCCGAGGCCGACATCCCGGTGCTGCAGATGTCGCTGCCCACCCACGACCCGGGCCGGCTCATGGAGCTCGGACGACGCCTGCGCCCCCTGCGCGAGGAGGGCGTGCTCATCGTGGGCTCCGGCTTCCTCACCCACGGACTCCCGTTCCTCACCGAGTTCCGCATCGACGCCGCCGTGCCCGGCTGGTCGTCCGACTTCGACGCCTGGGCCGCCGACGCCCTGGCCCGCGGCGACGTCGACGAACTCGCCTCCTTCCGCGACCGCGCCCCCGGCCTCCCCTACGCCCACCCGACCGTCGAGCACTACAGCCCGCTCTTCGTCACCCTCGGCGCCGCCACCGACCCCGCCTCTCCCGCCGAGCAGGTCATCGACGGCTTCTGGATGGGCCTGTCCAAGCGGTCGCTCCAGGTCGCCTGAGGGCGCGGCCGCCGGTGGCAGATTCACCGGCCGGCCGGTGAAACTGGCACTTGGACGACGGAGTTCCGTCGTCCGAGCGCCAGAAACATCGTCCGAGTTCCGGCAGTTTTCTCGGCCGGCCGGTGAATCTGCCGCGCGGACGACGAGCGAGGGCCGACTCAGCGCACGCCGAGGCGCCGCATCACCTTGAGCGACATCAGCATCTGCTTGACGTAGCCGTCGTAGTCCTGGCCGGGGCGGGCGCCCATGACCTGCTTCTTGAGGGTGGCGATGTTCTTGGCGTCGGTGTACTTCAGCAGGCCCTGGTCGCCGTGGCGGGCGCCGACGCCGGAGTTCTTCACGCCACCGGACGCCGAGCCCTTGGAGGCGTAGGCCGTGGCGAGGGCGTCGTTGATGTTGACGTTGCCGGACTCGATGCGGTCGGCCACCGCGCGGGCGCGGTCGAGGTCGCGGCCCCACACCGAGGCGTTGAGGCCGTAGTCGGTGGCGTTGGCCAGGGCGATCGCCTCGTCGACGCTGCGGTAGGGGTAGAGCCCGACGACAGGGCCGAAGGTCTCGGTGGAGCCGGCGAGCATGTCGGGGGTCACGCCCTCGAGCACGGTCGGCTCGAAGAAGGCCGGGCCGATGTCGGGGCGGGCGCGGCCGCCGCAGAGCACGCGCGCGCCCTTCGCCACGGCGTCCTCGACGTGGGAGGCGACGCGGTCGCGGTGGTCGGGCGAGACGAGCGAGCCGATCTCGGGCCCGAAGTCGTAGGAGGCGCCGATGCGCAGGTTGGCGGCGCGCTCGACGAAGGCGGCCTTGAGCTCGTCGTAGCGGCTCTCGGGCAGGTACATGCGCTCGATGTGCATGCAGATCTGGCCGGTGTTGCCGAACACCCCGAAGGTGGCGCTCTCGACCCACTCGGCCACGCCGGTCTCGTCGAGGTCGTCGAGCACGATCATGGGGTTCTTGCCGCCAAGCTCGAGGCAGCAGCCGATGAGGTTGCGCCCGGCCCGCTCACCGATGACGCGACCGGTGGCGGTGGAGCCGGTGAACATCACGTAGTCCGCGTTGTCGATCAGCGTCGGCCCGACGTCCGGACCTTCACCGCAGACCACCTGGAACAGGCCCTTCGGCAGCCCCGCCTCCTCGAGCAGCGAGATGCCGAACAGCGGCGAGAGTGCCGTCTTGTTGTCGGGCTTGACGACCACGGCGTTGCCGGCGATGAGCGCCGGGATCGCATCCGAGAGACCCGTGGCGAACGGGAAGTTCCACGGCGCGATGATGCCGACCACGCCCTTGGGCACCCGCACCTCGGTGGACGACGACACGAACGGCACCGGGCCACCGTGCTTGCGGGGCGCCAGCACCTTCTCGGCGCGCTTGAGGTAGTAGCTCATCACCATCGGCGGGTCGCAGGTCTCCTCGATGGCCATGCGACGGTTCTTGCCGCTCTCGACCTGGATGAGGTCGGCGGTGGTGAGGGCGTTGTCGACCAGCAGGGTGTGGGCGCGCTTGAACACCTCGAGTCGGCGCGCCAGCGGCCACTGCGCCCAGAGCCGCTGGGCGGCGCGAGCCTCGGCGAAGGCGCGCTCGATGTCGGTGGGTGTCGACTGCGGCAGCTCGACGAGCACCTCGCCGGTGTAGACCTCGGTGAGCTTCCAGGTGGCGCCCGTGCTGCCGGGCACCCGCGCCACCAGCCGCTCGAGCAGCTCCTCGGTGACCGAGGCAGGACGACGCAGCCCGCTCGCCGCGGTGCTCACCAGGTCACCTTGCCGAGGATGAGCTCGGCGGCCTTCTCGCCGATCATGTAGCACGGTGCGTTCGTGTTGCCGCCGGTGATCGACGGCATGATCGAGGCGTCGGCGACGCGCAGGCCATCGATGCCGCGCACCTTCAGGTCCGGGCCGACCACCGCCCGCTCGTCGACGCCCATCCGACAGGTGCCGACGCCGTGGTAGACGGAGGTGACGCGGTTCTTCAGCGCCGGGCGCAGGCCGGGCCCGTTCGGGATCTCGGGGCCGGGGTGGATCTCGGCCTTCACGCCGCCTCCGAACGCCGCGCCCGCCATGATCTCGCGGATCATCTCGGTGCCCTCGGCGAGCACCTCCACGTCGTCCGGGTGGGTGAGGTACTGGTAGTCGATCAGCGGTGCCGCCATCGGGTCGGACGACGCCAGGCGCAGCGTGCCGCGGCTCTTCGGGTAGATCAGCGTGGAGAAGACCGTGAGGCCCGGTCGCGGGTCGGGCATGTGGCGCACCGGCTCGTCCTGGTTGGGGCTGGGATAGGTCCACGGCAGGGCGTGCAGCTGCAGGTCCGGGACGTCGGTGGCCAGCGAGGTGCGCACGAAGCCCACCGACTCGAACACCGAGTGGTCGAGGAACGATCCGCCGACGGTGAGGTCGCGCGCCATGCCCTTGAAGAAGGTCCACGGGTTGCCGCGGAAGGCCACCGACGGCACGTGGAAGCTGAGCGGGTGGAAGAGGTGGTCGTGCAGGTTGTCGCCCACCGGGAGGTCAGCGATCACGTCGATGCCGAGCGAGCGCAGGTGCTCGGCGTGCCCGATACCCGAGAGCATGAGCAGCTGCGGGCTGTTGACGAAGCCGGCGGAGACGATGACCTCCTTGGCGGCGCGGATGAAGCGGTGCTGCCCGCCCCTGCGGCCGGTGTCGACGACCTCGACCCCGGTGGCGCGGCCGTTCTCGACGACGACGCGGGTGGCGTGGACGTCGGTCTGGAACTCGAGTGTGGGCGGCGCCAGGTGGTGCACGTAGCCGCGGGAGGAGGAGTAGCGCAGACCGTCGGCGACGTTCTGCTGCATCCGCGCGATGCCCTCCTGCTCGGCGGCGTTGTAGTCGTCGAGCACCTTGACGCCGAGGGCGTCCGAGGTGGCCTGGATGAACTGGAGGGTGGCCTCCTGCGGGTCCTTCTTGCGGCTGATCTTGATCGGGCCGCCGGCACCGCGGTAGTTGTTCTCGCCGTCCTCGAAGTCCTCGAAGCGTTTGAAGGCGGCGTTGACCTCGTCGGCCGACCAGCCGGTGTTGCCCTCGGCGGCCCAGGAGTCGTAGTTGGCCCGGTTGCCGCGCACGTAGACCATGCCGTTGACCGACGACGACCCGCCGCCGACCTTGCCGCGCGGCGCCGGCATGCGGCGTCCGTCGAGGCCGGGCTGGGGCACCGAGCGGTAGCCCCAGTCGAACATCCGCTCCAGCTTGGGCTCGGAGTGCATCGGGCCGATCATGCCGGGCTTCTTCGTGAAGTAGCCGTGGATGCCCTTGTCGTCGCTCGGGCCCGCCTCGAGCAGGATCACCGTGGCACCCGACTGCGCCAGGCGGCCGGCCACCACCGAGCCGGAGCTGCCCGAACCGACCACCACGTAGTCGGCCTCGTTGCTGTACGCGCGCTTCGCCATGCGCAGACTGTAACGCGTTCTAGTTTCGTGACGAAAGACTTTCGTCTGGCACCTTTGAGTGGTGCGGATCCTCTCCATCCAGTCCTCGGTGGCCTACGGCCACGTCGGCAACTCGGCGGCCGTCTTCCCGCTGCAGCGACTCGGGCACGAGGTGTGGCCGGTGCTCACCGTGCACTTCTCCAACCACACCGGCTACGGCGCCTGGCGCGGCCCCCTGCTCGACCCCGAGGACGTCCGCGCGGTCATCACCGGCATCGAGGAGCGGGGCGTGCTGCCCACCTGCGACGCCGTGCTCTCGGGCTACCAGGGCTCACCGGCCGTCGCCGGCGTCATCGTGGACGCCGTGGGCCGCGTCAAGGCGGCCAACCCCGCCGCCACCTACACGTGCGACCCGGTGATGGGCAACGCCAAGTCGGGCTGCTTCGTCGACCCGGCCATCCCGCCGATCATCCGCGAGCAGGTGATCCCGGTGGCCGACATCATCACGCCCAACCAGTTCGAGCTCGGCTTCCTGGTGGGCGACGACAGCCTCGGCGAGCCCGCCCCCCTCGAGGCCGTGCTCGAGGCCGCGGACGCAGCCCGCGCGATGGGACCCTCGACCGTGCTCGTCACCTCGGTCGACCGGGTCGGTTCACCGGAGGACGAGATCGAGATGCTCGTCGTCACCGGCGAGGGCGCCTGGTCGGTCGCCACCCCGCGCCTGCCCATGAAGGCCAACGGCTCGGGCGACATCACCGCCGCCCTGTTCACCGCGCACCTGCACGAGTCCGGCTCCCCCGCGCTCGCCCTCTCGAGGACGACGGCGTCGGTGTTCGCCGTCCTGCGGGCCACGCTCGACTCCGGCGAGCGCGAGCTGCGCCTCATCGCGGCCCAGCAGGCCATCGCCTCCCCCGACGAGCGCTTCGAGGTGCGCCGGGTGCGCTGATCGCGCCCGGCACACCTCCGCACCGGCTCAGCGGCGACGCAGCACCATCTGCGCCACGTAGACGATGGCGAGCACGAGCAGGATCAGCAGCAGGATCTTCATGTGAGGCTTCCTTCGGGTGGGGGCGGAGCGCCGGCACCGGCGCGGGATGCGTCGGACCGCCCGAGACGGGGTGCGCTGTGTCGCCTCTTTACCCGGGAGCCCTGCGGACAACCTCCGCCGATCGGGAGTGGACGCGCGGGACACCGCACGGGACATGGGAGCCGGTGACAGGAATCGAACCCGCGACCCTCTTATTACAAGTAAGACGCTCTACCAACTGAGCTACACCGGCGGAGCCGGCGACGACCGGCGGTCGCCATCGTAGTGGGGCGATCGCCGTCGGCGCCGCCGCCTAGGGTGAGCCGCGTGGACCTCCCCGTGATGCCGCCCGTGTCGCCGATGCTCGCCAAGGCCGTTTCGGGCGTGCCCGACCCGGCCAAGCACGACCCGCAGGGGCTCAGCTTCGAGCCCAAGTGGGACGGCTTTCGCGCGATCGTGTTCCGCGACGGCGACGAGGTCGAGATCGCCAGCCGCAACACCAAGCCGCTCACCCGCTACTTCCCGGAGCTGGTCGCGGCGATCCGTGCCGAGCTGCCCGAGCGCTGCGTGCTCGACGGCGAGATCTTCGTCGCCCAGGACGACGCGCAGGGCCGCGGTCGCCTGCAGTTCGAGGTGCTCCAGGAGCGCATCCACCCCGCGGCCTCGCGCATCAACCTGCTGGCCGAGCAGACGCCCGCCGACTTCGTCGCCTTCGACCTCCTCGCCCTCGGCGACGAGTCCTACCTCGAGCGCCCGTTCGCCGAGCGGCGTGCCGCCCTCGAGCAGGCACTCGGCCACCTCTCCACCGACACTGCCGACCCGGCCGACCCGACCGGCGCGGGCCGCTGCCACCTCACCCGCACGAGCACCGACCCCGCGGTGGCGGCCGAGTGGTTCCACGTCTTCGAGGGCGCCGGACTCGACGGCGTCATCGCCAAGCCGCTGAGCGCGCCCTACTCGCCCGGCGTGCGCTCGATGCTCAAGATCAAGCACGAGCGCACGGCGGACGTCGTCCTCGCGGGCTACCGCGAACACAAGACCAGCACGCCCGAGCAGCCGCTGATCGGCAGCCTCCTCCTCGGCCTCGTGGACGACGCGGGCGAGCTGCAGCACGTGGGCGTCAGCGCGTCGTTCACCGCCAAGCGCCGCGCGGAGCTGTGGGCCGAGCTGCAGCCGCTGGTGTGCCCCATCGAGGAGCACCCGTGGGGGCGCTGGCAGGAGTTCCTCGTCGCCAATCCCGGCCGGGTGCCCGGCACGCAGAGCCGCTGGAGCGCGGGCAAGGACCTCTCGTTCACGCCGCTGCGCCCCGAGCGGGTGATCGAGGTCAAGTACGACGCGATGGAGGGGCGTCGCTTCCGCCACACCGCGCACTTCAAGCGCTGGCGCGACGACCGCGACCCCGCCTCCTGCGGCTACGACCAGCTGGAGCAGCCCGTGCGCTACGACCTCGCGGACGTGCTCGGCGGGTGACCCGCCCGCTCGCCGGGGGTGGGTGCAGGATGGGGGCATGACCGCCGAGGAGAAGTACGCCGTCGTCCTGCTGATCGAGCAGGCGCTCAGCGCCGCCGACGCCGCCCAGGTGCGTGAGCTGCACCGCGAGCTCGACGACGACCCGACCATCGAGGTCGACTACCACGTGCTGCTCCCGGTGGTCGACGCCGCCGCCGCGGTGGAGGCCTCCCTCGGCGTGATCGGCGGCGCCGACCTCATGGCTCCCCCGCTGACGGCCGATCCCGATGAGGTCGACGAGCTGCGCCAGGGCTACCAGAAGCAGGCCGACAGCGCGCTCGCCGCCACGGTCGCCGCGCTCGAGGCCACTGGCGCCCACATCGGCGGGGCGCATGCCGTCCACGAGGCGGCGGTCGACGCCCTGGAGAAGCTCGTCAAGGACGTCGACGGCCGCGAGGCGATCATCCTCACCCGCCCCCACGTGGTGGCCGAGTTCTTCCACGTCGACTGGGCCTCGAGCGCCCGCCGCCGCCTCGGCGTCCCGGTGCTGCACCTGCTCGAGCACGAGAGCATCGCCGAGCAGGCGTCCGGCCCGGGCGAGGGCGTCACCGGCATCTGAACCGCCCAGGTCACACCCCTTGCGCGTAGCCATGCCGCAGGCGGATCGTTGATCGGGTCATGACCCCCCGCCTCGACGACCTCGACCTCCGGCTCCGCGCGGCCCTGGAGGCCACCTCCCGGCTCGACGACGTCGAGCGGGCCCTCGGCGTGGCCCTGTGCCGCGACATCGTGTCGATGGTGCCCGATCTCGGGCTCCCCCACCGGGGGCGCACGGCGCGCGACGCCGTCCACCTGCTCGTGGGCACCGCGCTGCCGCAGCTCGACCCGCGCCTGCGCGGCGAGCTGGCCCGGCTGTGCGAGGTCGCGGTGGTGCGCGGGCGCTGACGCGTCTCCCCGACCGCTCATGCCGGAAGGCGGACGCCTCAGCCGATGCGGTTGCCCTCGTCGTCCCAGTGCTCGGCGACCTTCTTGCTGGGCTGCACCCGCGGGGGCTCGCCGGGCATCTTGGGGTGATCGGGCGGGAAGTTGAGCTCGCCCCCGGGCAGGTCCTCCCACAGCGCCAGCAGCGGCTCGAGCGGGTGGACGACGTCGTCGATCGACGCCCACGCGTCGCCGTCGGCGAGCAGGTCGGGCACTGAGAAGAGGTTGAGCTCGCGCGGGTCGGCGAGATCGGCGAGCGCCGCCCACGACAGCGGCGTCGAGACGGGTGCGCCCGGGCGGGGGCGCAGCGACCAGGCACCGGCCACGGTGCGGTCGCGCAGGTTCTGGTTGAAGTCGAGGAACACCGAGCCGGGCGGGCGCAGCTCCTTCCACCAGGCCGTGGTGGCCCCGACGTCGCGGCGCTCGAGCTCGCGGCCGAAACCGATCGCGGCGTGGCGCACCTGCTCGAAGCTGTAGCGCTGCTCGATGCGCACGTAGACGTGGATGCCGCGGTTGCCGCTGGTCTTGGCGAAGCCGCGCAGCCCCAGCTCGTCGAGCAGGTCGCGGGCGGCGGCGGCCACTCGCTGGGCGTCGGCGAAGGTCGCGCCCTCCTGAGGGTCGAGGTCGAGGCGCAGCTCGTCGGGATGCTCGACGTCGTCGGCACGCACCGCCCAGGGGTGGAAGGTCAGCGTGCCCATCTGCGCCGCCCACACCGCGGCGGCCGGCTCGCTCAGCAGCAGCTCGTCGATCGGGCGACCGTTGGGCGTGGTGACGCGGGCGGTCTCGACCCACTCCGGCGCCCCCTTGGGCAGCCGCTTCGAGTAGAAGCCGTCGCCCTGCTGGCCGGGAGCCGGGCCGGTCGTGAGCCGCATCCCCTCGCGCCAGCCGGCGGGCCAGCGCTCGAGCGCCACCGGGCGACGTCCGTTGGCGTGCATGAAGGGCTCGGCCACGGCAGCGAAGTACTCGCACACCGCGAGCTTGGTCACCTCGGGTGTGTGGTCGGTCGCCTCGTAGATCACCCGATCCGGGCTCGAGACGCGCACCTCGCGCCCGCCCACCGTGATGGTCACCGCCGCAGCCTTCGCCATGGCCCCACGCTAGTGGGCGCGGGGGCGACTCAACCGCGCGCGATCGGGAAGTGCTGAGGAGACACGACTGTTGAAACTTCCATCACCGATCGAACCCCCACATCGATAGCGAAAGAGTCCCCATGACCGACCTGTTCAGCCCCCTCACCACCCCGCTCGGCGAGCTCCCCAACCGCCTCGTGATGGCGCCGCTCACCCGCAACCGCTCGAAGGGCACCGTGCCCGGCGACCTGGCCGTCGAGTACTACCGCCAGCGCGCCACGGCCGGCCTCATCATCACCGAGGGCACCCAGCCCAGCGCCGTCGGCCAGGGCTACCTCGACACCCCGGGCATCCACAGCCCCGAGCAGGTCGAGGGCTGGCGCCGCGTCGCCGAGGCCGTGCACGCGGACGGCGGCCGCATCGTCGTCCAGCTGATGCACGCCGGTCGCGTGGCCCACCCCGACAACAAGGGCGGCCTGGAGTCGGTGGCGCCCAGCGCCAAGGCCGCACCGGGCGACATGATCACCGCCGAGGGCCCGAAGGAGCAGCCGACCCCGCGCGCTCTCGAGGCCGACGAGATCGACGCGGTCGTCGAGGAGTACGTCGACGCCTCGCGCAAGGCCATCGAGGCCGGCCTGGACGGCGTCGAGGTCCACGCCGCCAACGGCTACCTGATCCACCAGTTCCTCGCTCCGGGCGCCAACGAGCGCACCGACGAGTGGGGCGGCTCCCCGGAGAACCGCGCCCGCTTCGCCATCGAGGTCGTGCGCCGCGTGGCCGCCGCGATCGGCGCCGAGCGCACCGGTGTGCGCATCTCGCCGGCCCACAACATCCAGGGCTGCGACGAGCTGGACCCGGCCGACGTCGAGGCCACCTACACCGCGTTCATCGAGGGCATCGCCGACCTCGGCCTGGCCTACCTGTCGATCCTCGCCGACCCGCGCGCCGAGCTCACCCAGAAGCTGCGCAGCGCCTTCGGCGGCCCGACCTTCCTCAACTCCGGCTTCGCCGAGCTGACCACCCGCGAGAACGCCGCGGCGATCCTCGACGAGGGTCTCGCGGACGCCGTCGTCGTGGGCCGCCCGTTCCTCGCCAACCCCGACCTCGTGCGCCGCTGGGCCGAGGGGCTGGACGAGAACGAGCCGAACCCCGACACCTTCTACGGCGGTGGCGCCGAGGGCTACACGGACTACCCGTTCGCCGACTGAGCGCCACCCCCGCGGGGCTGAACGCACCCCTGAGGACGACGAAGGGCACCTCGCGCAGCGCGCGGGGTGCCCTTCGTCGTGGTGCGTGAGCTCAGGCGTTGTCGGCCGGCTCGAGGCTCAGGCTGATCGAGTTGATGCAGTAGCGGTCGCCGGTGGGCGTGCCGTACCCGTCGGGGAACACGTGCCCGAGGTGCGAGCCGCAGTTGGCGCAGCGCACCTCGGTGCGCTTCATGCCGTGCGAGTTGTCCTCGAGGTACTCGATCGTGTCGCTGATCGGCTGGTAGAAGCTCGGCCAGCCGCAGCCGGAGTGGAACTTCGTGTCGGACTCGAACAACTTGGCCTGGCAGGCCTTGCAGCGGTAGACGCCGGTGGTCTCGGTGTCGGTGTACTCGCCGGTGAAGGCACGTTCGGTGCCCGCCTGGCGGAGCACCTGGTACTCCTCGCGCGAGAGTTGCTCGCGCCACTCCTCATCGGACTTCTCGACCTGGTAACCCATGGCTCCTACGCTACGCCGCCACACCAGCGGCTCACGCGGCGAGACCCTCCACCGGCATGCCCGCCGAGCGCCACGCCGCGAAACCGCCGTCCACCCCCACACAGGGGACGACGCCCGCGCGACGCAGCTGCTCGATCGCGCCGGCTGCCGCGTCGTCGTCCGAGGCGAGGACGACGACCCGCGCGGACGAGCGCAGACCGGCGGCCGCCTCGTGCAGGCGACCGGGCGCGGCGACCCACACGGGCAGCCACGAGGCGACCTCACCCTCGCGGGCGCGCACCGCGGCGGGGCGCACGTCGAGCAGCACCGCACCGAGGGCCACGACCTCCTGGAACGCCGCGCGCGGGCTGAGCCCGGCGGTGGCGGCGGGGCGGGAGGGGGTCCAGTCGGTGGCGAGCGCGAGGGCGCTCACCACTCCTGCCCGGCACGCTCGACACCGATCACCTCGAGGCGGTCGCCGTAGAAGCGGAACCGCGTCATGGTGTGCAGGCGGGGCGAGTAGGCGTGCAGCGAGAGGGCCGGCTCATCGGTCTCGTTGCTCACGTTGTGGGTGTAGCCGGCGGCGAAGGCGCGGGAGTGGCCCGGTCGGATCTCGGCGAGCTGGAGGCCGCCGTCGAAGGTGTGCTCGGTGAGCGCCCCGCGCAGCACGGTGAAGGCGCCGGCCGAGGGGCCGTGGTCGTGCCAGTCGGTGGAGGCGCCAGCCGGCCAGGAGATCAGCCAGAGCTCGTACTCGGCGGTGGCCTTGACCCGCACCCAGGTGCGCTCGGTGGCGTCGAGGTCGAGCACCTCGTAGAGGTCGGGGTCGTCGGCGTGGTCGCGCAGCGTCTCGAGCAGCGGCAGGACGGCGAGCTGGGTGGCCGAGGTCGTGGGGCGTCCGCCGGAGCGGGCGCGGCGCAGGGTCGGGTCGGCGGTGACGGGGGCGCGGAAGGCAGGGGTGGTCATGGCAGGTCCTCACAGGTGATGTGACGGGTCGGCGCGCGGTGCGCGCAGCAGCGACCCGGGGAGGTTGTCGGGCTGGATCAGGCGAAGGGACGCGAGAAGATCAACAGCAGCGACAACACCGCAGCGCGTCGCAGCAGACGACGACGCAGGCAGCGGTGTGACCGGACATGACTCGTATTCTGTACTAACTCACTAGGTATTGCAACCCATGGGCCGACATCGACCCGGAGGTGCACTCAGGGCAGGGTCGCGAGCAGCTTCTCCGGGGTGATGAGGCGCCCGGTGTAGAAGGGGATCTCCTCGCGCACGTGGCGCCGCGTCTCCGAGCCGCGCAGGTGCCGCATGAGGTCGACGATGCGGGTGAGGTCGTCGGCCTCGAAGGCCAGCAGCCACTCGTAGTCGCCCAGCGCGAAGCTCGGCACGGTGTTGGCCCGCACGTCGGGGTAGTCGCGCGCCATCTGGCCGTGCTCGGCCAGCAGACGACGGCGCTCGGCGTCCTCGAGGAGGTACCACTCGTAGGAGCGCACGAAGGGGTAGACGGCCACGTAGTCGTAGACGCGCTCCTCGGCCAGGAAGGCCGGCAGGTGGCTGCGGTTGAACTCCGCCGGGCGGTGCAGCGCCATCTGCGACCACACCGGCGCCAGGCGCGAGCCGAAGGCGGTGCGGCGCAGGCGGTGGTAGGAGTCCTGCAGCTGGTCGCTGTTCTCGGCGTGCGACCAGATCATGACGTCGGCGTCGGCGCGCAGGGCGGCGACGTCGTAGATGCCGCGGACGACGACGTCGTCCTCGCTCGCCATGGCGGCCAGCGCCTCCTCCAGCTCGGCCAGCTCGCTCTTGCGCACGACGTCGTCGTTGCCGAGTGGGCGCTCGAGCTTGAAGACCGACCACGTGGTGAAGCGCTGGGTGGCGTTGAGCTCGTTGATGCGGGCGGCGTTGGTCTTGATCTCCGCCTGCGGGTCGTTCGCCTGGGTCGCGTCGCTCATGTCTCCATTGTGCCGCGTCATGCCAGTACCTCCTCCACGGCCCGGTGGGCCGATCCGATGGTGGCGGGGATGCCCACGCCGTCGTACACCGCACCGCACACCGAGAGCCCCGGCACCGCTGCCACAGCCGCACGGATGCGGGCCACTCGGTCGGGGTGGCCGACCGTCAGCTGCGGCAGGCCGCCACCCCAGCGCTGCACCACGGCGTCCACAGGGACGGCGGTGAGCCCGGTGGCCTCGGCGAGGTCGGCGAGCGAGGCGGCGACGAGCTGCTCGTCGGGCACCTGCACGGTGGCCTCCTCCCCCAGCCGCCCGAGCGAGGTGCGCAGGAACAGCAGGCCGTCGCCGGCCTTGCGCACCCAGTCCCACTTGGCGAAGGAGAAGGTGGAGGCCTTGATGCGCCGACCGTCGACCGGCGGCACGAGGAAGCCGGCTGCACCGACCTCCAGCGCCTCTGCGACACCGGGGTCGTCGGCGCGGAAGGCGAAGGTGACCACGACCACCGAGGCGTAGTCGAGGGCGGCGAGCTCGGCGGCCGCGACCGGCGCGAGCTCGCCCAGCAGGCGCGCGGTCGGCGGGGCCGGGGTGGCGACGACGACGCGCGCCCCCCGCTCCTGCCCCCCGGGCTCGGTGGTGACGACGAACCCGTCACCGTCGCGTCCGAGCCCGACCACGCGCGTGCCGTAGCGGATCTCGACGCCGGGCCGGTCGCGCAGCGCGGCGTCCAGCGCCACCGGCAGGCGGCCCATGCCGCCGTCCACGGTGGCGAAGACGGGCTGCGGGCCGCCCGCCTGCAGCGTGGGCGTGGGCAGGGTGAAGTGCTCGCGCGTGACCAGGTCGGCCAGCTGCGGCACCGCCGCGCGCACGGAGATGCGGCGGGCGTGGCCGGCGTACACGCCGCCCAGCAGCGGCTCGACGAGGCGGTCGACCACCTCGTCACCGAAGCGGGCGGCCACCAGGTCGCCGACCGAGGCGTCCTCGCCCTCGGCGAGCTGCGGCACGACCTGGGCTCGAGCCCGCGCGAGACCCTCGTCGCTCAGCACTCCGGAGGCGGCGAGGTCGTCGAGGTCGACCGGTGCCCCCATCAGGCTGCGCGGCAACCGGCGCAGCTCGCCGCGGGTCCAGATGCGCGAGGACGCCGAGGTGGGGTGCACCAGCGGCAACCCCAGCTGCTCGGCGAGCGCCCGCCCCTGGGCGTGGCGGTAGAGCATCGCCTCGGCCCCGACGTCGACGCCCACGCCGGCGACCTCGCCGGTGCGCAGCTTGCCGCCGGGCTGGCCGTCGGCCTCGAGGAGCAGGACGTCGGCTCCGGCCTCGGCCAGGTCGTGGGCGGCCGTCAGGCCGGCGATGCCACCACCGACGACGATCGTGCGTTCTCCACCGCGAGCCACGCCTCCAGCCTGCCACGTCGGGCGAGCGCGGGAACCGGACGCCGGTCCCCCGCGTCGCAGGACCATGGACCTCATCGCATCGCGCGCCTCGGCACCGCGCTCCCTCTCCCGTCTTCGCTCCCCTTCACGCGCCGTCGTCCCGCTGGCCGGGCTGGCTCTGGTGGCCGCTCTCGCCGGCTGCTCCGGCGCCACTTCATCCTCGGATGCCTCCAGCTCCGGCGCCAGTGCCGGCGAGATCGCGCCCGCCGACGCCGCGCCCGACGTCGCAGCACTGAGCGACAGCCGGGTCGCGAGCACCGCCGGCGACGCGGGCGGCTCGAAGGTCGCGACCTCGGGCGACGTCGCCGCACGCGACACGGCCGCCCCGCCGTCGATCATCTCCACCGGGTCGGTCAGCCTGCGCGCGGACGACGTGGCCTCCGCCCGCACGAAGGTGCGCCGCATCGTGGAGGGCCAGCAGGGCGAGGTCACCCAGCAGGAGACGATCACCGGCAAGGACGGCGAGACGCGCACGGCGACGCTCACCGCCCGTGTGCCGGCGGCTCGCTTCTCCGACGCCGTCGCGGGGCTCGAGGACCTCGGCGACGGGGTGAGGCTCGTCGACTCCTCCACCTCCAGCGAGGACGTCACCAGCCAGGTGGTCGACACCGCCGCCCGCGTGCGCGCCCAGCAGCGCAGCGTCGCGCGGATCGAGGCGCTCATGGCGCGGGCGCGCACGATCGGCGAGGTGATCTCG
Organism: Nocardioides sp.; assembly: GCF_964229035.1. Lineage (GTDB taxonomy): Bacteria > Actinomycetota > Actinomycetes > Propionibacteriales > Nocardioidaceae > Nocardioides. The sequence goes on from NZ_CAXRAZ010000017.1 coordinate 30,726, forward strand.
ATCGAGGGACAGCTCGCCCAGCGGCAGGCCGACCTCGACGCCCTCATGTCGCAGCAGAAGTACCTCGCCGACCAGACCGCGATGTCGACGATCTCGGTGAGCATCGAGCAGCGCCGTGCGAGCAGCGAGGACCGCGACCGCGACGGCTTCGCCGGCGGTCTGGCCGCCGGCTGGGACGCCTTCGTGGGCGGAGCGGGCGGAGCGCTGACCGCCCTCGGCTTCGCGCTGCCGTGGCTGGCACTGCTGGCCGTCGTGGGCGCTCCGGTGGTGGCCTGGCGCCGCCGCCGTCGGGTCGGCCCGGCGCCGGCGCCGGCGACTACGCCGTAGCCCGGACTCCCGCGGCGAGCAGTCGGTCGACGACCGGCCGCGTGCGCTCCACGAACGGGGCGTAGGCGGCCGGGTCGTCGTGCTGACGCTCGACCACGTAGATCCCGCCGGTGGGCACGATCGCGCCGAGGTGGTGGAGCAGGGCCACGAGCCCCTGCTCGGGCGCGAGCGTGTGGCCAGGGCCGCCGCCCAGCATGAGCGGCACCGCCACACCGGCCAGCTCGCCGACGCCGAAGCGGTCGAGGACGAGCTTGAGCAGACCGGTGTAGGTGGCCTTGTAGGTGGGGCTCGCGACCACCACGAGGTCGGAGGCCGCGATGCCGGCGACGAGCTCGGCGACCCGCTCGTCGTTCCAGTCGAGCAGGCCGGGGCCGACCTCGGCGAGGTCGACGACGAGGGAGGGCTCGTCGTCCACGAGGGCGCGGTGCAGGTGCAGCGCGGCGGCGAGGGTGCGGCTGCCGGCGCGGGGGTTGCCGACGAGCACGGCGGTGCGCCGGCTCATCGGCGCGAACCCACCGAGGCGAAGGGGACGGCCGTGGTGGTGTGGCGCTGCGGACCCTCGTACTTCCACAGACCGCGCTCGGCGAGGATCGGCAGCACGCCCTCGCCGAACCAGTAGGCGCCCTCGAGGTGCGGGTAGGCGGAGAGCACGAACTCGTCGAGGCCGAGGTCGGCGTACTCCGCGATGCGGTCGGCCACCTGCTCGTGGCTGCCCACGAGGGCGGTGCCCGCACCGCCGCGCACGAGCCCGACGCCGGCCCACACGTTGGGGTAGATCTCGAGGTCGTCGGTGCTCCCGCGGTGGAGGTCGAGCATGCGACGCTGGCCCTCGCTCTCGCTGCGCCGCAACCCCTCCTGCACGCGCTTGATCGACTCGGGGTCGATGCCGGCCAGCAGGCGGTCGGCCTCGGCCCACGCCTCCTCGGCGGTGTCGCGGGTGATCACGTGCATGCGGATGCCGAAGCGGATCGGCCGGTTGCCGGGCCCCCGGCCGCGCTTCTCGGCGAGGTCGCGGATCCAGGCGATCTTCTTCGCGACCGCCTCGGGCGGCTCGCCCCAGGTGAGGTAGACGTCGGCGTGCTCGGCCGCGACGTCGCCGGCCGCCGGCGAGGAGCCGCCGAAGTAGATGTCGGGCACGGGGTCGGGGATCTGCGCGAGCTGGGCACCCTCGACCTGGAGGTGCTCGCCCTCGAAGTCGACCGTCTCGCCGGTCCACAGCCGGCGCACGATCTCGAGGAACTCTCCGCAGCGCGCGTAGCGGGCCTCCTTGTCGAGGAAGTCGCCGTACATGCGCTGCTCGTGGCTCTCGCCGCCGGTGACGACGTTGAGGAGCAGCCGTCCGCCGGTGAGGTTCTGGTAGGTGCCCGACATCTGCGCGGCCAGGTAGGGCGAGACGACGCCGGGCCGGAAGGCCACGAGGAACTTCAGCCGGTCGGTGGTCTGGCTGAGCATGGCGGTGGTGAGCCAGGCGTCCTCGCACCACGCACCCGTGGGCGTGAGCGCGGCCTCGAAGCCGTTGTCCTCGGCGGCCCGCGCCACCTGGGTGAGGTAGGCGACGTCGGCCGGCCGGCCCGACTGGCCCGGGTTGACGCCGTGACCGCCGCCGACGACGTGGCGCCCGTCGCCTCCGTTGGTGGGGAGGAACCAGTGGAACGCCAGGGACATCGCGGGGCCTTTCGTCAGCGGTGGTGGTTGCGGGAGCGCCGGTCCGGGAGGCCCGCCACCGAGATTCGGTACGGGCCGGCCTCCCGGATCGTGGAGCCTCAGATGCGCTCGAGCTCGGCCGCCTCGAGCTCGCGCACCAGCGGGAGCACCTCGCGGCCGAAGTACTCGACGTCCTCGAGGTAGTGCAGGAAGCCGAGCAGGAAGAGGTTCACGCCGCGGCGCTTGTACTCGATGATGCGCGTGGCGATCTGCTCCGGCGTGCCAATGAGGCCGGTGCGGAAGCCGTCGTTGTACTGCACCAGGTCGGCGAACTCGGAGTCCTGCCACATGCCCAACTTGTCGCCGGTGGCCTGGCCGGCCTGCTTCACGGCGGAGCCGAAGCCCTCGACGGCCTCGCGGTCGGCCTTGTCGACGATCTCGCGCAGCACGTCGCGGGCCTCGGCCTCGGTGTCGCGGCCGATGAAGAAGGCGTTGACGCCGAAGCGCACCTGACCGGCGCGACCGTGCACCGCGGCGACGTCGGTGACGTCGCGGATCTGCTCCGAGATGCCCTCCGGGGTGTTGCCGTTGGCGAAGTACCAGTCGGAGACGCGACCGGCCATGCCGCGGGCGTCGGTGGAGTTGCCGCCCTGGAAGATCTCCGGGTGCGGGCGGCCCTCGCTGCTCAGCGGCTTGGGCTTCAGGTCGAAGTCGTGGAGACGGTAGAAGTCGCCGTTGAACTCCGCGTGCTCGGAGGTCCAGATCTCGCGGATGTAGCGGATGAACTCCTCCGAGCGGCGGTAGCGCTCGCCGTGCTCGAGCCACGGCTCGCCCAGCTTGGTGAACTCGTCCTTGAACCAGCCGCTGACGACGTTGATCGCCGCGCGGCCACCCGAGATCTGGTCGGCGGTGGCGATGAACTTGGCCAGCACGCCGGGCTGCCAGAGGCCGGGGTGCACCGCGGCGATGACCTTGAGCCGCTCGGTGGCCAGCAGCAGCGCGAGGCTGAAGCTCGTGGACTCGTGCTGGTAGGCCGCGCCATAGCTGGCGATGTAGCGCACCTGCGAGAGGGCGTACTCGAAGCCGTTGTTCTCGGCCAGACGGGCGAGCTTGACGTTGTAGTCGTAGCTCCAGTCGGTGCGCTGCTCGATCTTGCTCACGACCAGGCCGCCGCTGACGTTCGGCACCCAGTAGGCGAACTTGATGGGCTCGGCGAAGGCCTCGGGGTCGAAGGGCGCGGCGTTCGCGCTGCTGGTGGGGTCACTGCTCATGACGGGTCTCCGTGCTTCGGGGGCTGACTTCAAACTGAAGTACTTCGATGGACATTAACAAGGTGTGCTCGCGGGTTCACGTGCCTGGGACGACGACGAGGGGCGGAAGCGGCGATCCCCCCACAGGCGGGACCGATCACCGCTCCGCCCCTCGCGACCGGCGCACGCTCAGCGTTCGGGGACCGTGCGCCCGATCGCCCAGGCGTAGGGCGGGGGCGTGCCGTTCACCGCATGGGCCCCGACGACGCGCGCCTTGAGGATGCGCGGGTTGTGCGAGGCCACCGTGCGCGCGTTGCGCCAGTGCCGGTCGAGTCCCTTCTCCACCGCCGTGCCCGAGGCACCGAGGGTGTCGAAGAGGTCGGAGGTCAGGTCGAGCACCAACTGCGTGGCCACCACCTGGGCCGCCGACGACTCCAGCTCGGCGACCTCGTTCGCGGCCGCGACCCGGCCGGGCTTGTCGTCCGCGAGGGCGGCGAGATCGGCCACCTCCTGCAGTGCCGTGGCGGTGCGGATCGCCGCCGCCTCCGCGGCGTAGACCCCCGCGGCCGCCTCGCCGATGCGGGCCAGCACCTGGGCGTCGTCGCGCACCCGGGCGGCGTTGGCGTGCGAGTAGTTGCGCTCGCGCCGCTGCACCTGGACGACGAAGTCGCGCACCGCCGCCCGCCCGATGCCGGCCAGGACGGCGAGCAGGTTGAGCTGGTAGAGCGCGGTCTGGAACACGAAGCGCTCACCGAAGGCCAGCACGTCGCCCGCCGCCACGTGCGCGGTCTCGAAGGTGGTCGTGCCGCTTCCGGTGCCGCGCTGACCGAAGCCGGACCAGTCGTTCGACACCACGACCTGCGGCTGACGGGTGTCGACCAGGGCGATCGCGAAGTCGGGATCGCGCCCCGGGACCTCGCGGCGGACGTACACGTCGGCCCACTGCGCGTAGACCGTTCCGGTCGTGTAGTACTTGCTGCCGGTGAGCAGGTAGTCGCCGTCGGGCTGCGCGGTGAGCACCGTGCGCTGGGTGTCGATCGAGGTGGAGCCGATCTCCGACCAGGCGTTGCCCGCCAGCTCGCCCTCCGCGAACCGGTCGAACCACACGCGCTGGTCGTGGCCGCGGGCGTGCTGCCACAGCCGGTCCTCCACCAGTGCCGCGTGGCCGCGCAGAGCCTGCGGGAGGTTCGAGTCGGCGGCCGCGAGGTCGATCCAGAGCTGCGTGAGCTCGGGGATCGAGGCCCCGCGGCCGCCGAACTCCTCCGGCACGCGCAGCGCGCCGAAACCCGCCTCGGCCAGGCGGCGGACCTCCTGGTCGGGCAGGACGTCGTCCAGCTCGCGGTCGAGGGCGCCCGCGCCGATCTCGGCGAACAGCGGCGCGTACTCCGCGCGCAGCCGGTCGAGCAGCGGCGTGCGCAGCGTGGGGCGGTCGAGCAGGCGGACGACGTCGCGGGCGTCGTCCACCAGCCCGGGGCCGGGCTGGGCGGCCTGAGCGCGCTCGGCGGGCTCGGCGGTGCCGGTTTCTCGGGTGTCGAGGGTGGTCATCGTCGTGCCGCCTCTCAGGTGTACCAGCTCGGCGCGGGCAGCTCGCCGAGCAGCGCGTAGCGACCGACCTCCGCCTTCTTGTGCGCGATGGGGTCGTGCAGGCTGTGGGTGCGCAGGTTGCGCCAGTGGATGTCGAGGCCGACCGAGCTTGCGGTGGCTCGCGCCCCGGTGACGTCGTAGACGCGGGTGCCGACCTCGAGGCCCACCTCGATGGCCACCTGCTTGGCCGCGGCGATCACGACCTCGGCCTCGCCGCGCTCCTCGGGAGTCACGGTGTCGGCGTGGGCGTTGATGGCCTCGATGAGCCCCGCGGCCCGCTCGGCCAGCGCCTCGGCGGCCCACAGCTTGGAGCGCAGCTCGCCGTAGGTGGCGAGGACGTGGAACTCCTCGGTGGCGCTGGGCTTGGGGTCGTGCGCGTAGGGCCACGGGCGGGTGCGGTCGCGGGTGTAGGCCGCAGCCGTGGCCAGCGCGCCCTCGGCGATGCCGAGGTAGAGGTTGACGAAGATGATCTGGATGAGCGGCACGTTGAGGGTGTTGTAGACCCGCGGGCGGAACTCGTGGCCGGACTCGGTGGCGACCCAGCCGGCGGCGGCCGCCCACGGCACGCGCACGCCGTCGATCACGACGCCGCCGCTCTCGGTGAGGCGCTGGCCGAGGGTGTCCCAGTCGCCCTTGAAGCGGATCGCGGGCTGCTGCGTGGGCACGATGGCGAAGACGTGGTCGTCGGTGCCCTCGATCACGCCCTCCAGCACCGTGACGTCGGAGATGCGACCGCCGGTCGAGAAGGACTTCTCGCCGCGGTAGACGAGCTCCTCCTCGCCGTCGGCGTTGCGCTCCAGCGAGATGACGAGGTCGTCGTCGCGCGGGTTGACCGCGCCGCCGAAGAACCACTGCTCGCGCGTGGCCTGCTCCTCGACCGCAGCGATCTGTCCGGGCGTGCCGACCAGTCGGGCGGCCCACGCCCACAGGTAGTGGTAGCCGAGCAGCTGGCCGATCGAGCCGTCGCCGGCGCTCACGGCGCGGACGACGCGCAGCGCCGTCGTCCAGTTCTGGCCGGCGCCGCCGTGCTCGACGGGGCCGAGCAGCGTGACGAGGCCCGACTCCTTGAGGAGGTCGACCTCGGCGCGGGGGATCTGCAGGGCGCGGTCGCGCTCGACGGCGTCGGCGGCGAGGGTGGTGGCCACCTGGCGGGCGCGCTCGATCCAGCCCTCGGGCGTGGTCGGTCGCTCGGCCCAGGCCGGACGTGCACCGGGGACCGCCGGGGTGTCGGCGGCGGGGGGCAGGCTGGAGGTGCTGGGCGGTGGGGTGGTCGGCGCGGTCATCGGTGGCCTCCTGGTGGCCGATCGGGGAGCGGAATGCTAGGGTTAACCCGGATTTGTCTACCGAGTTACTCGACTAAACCTAGTCGGTTCGCTCGGGAGCACAACCCCTCCGGGGCTCGGCATCGCCGATGGCGGTGTGCAGGATCCGCCGAGCACCATGGCCGCAGGACCCCGCACCACCCGCGCACCACCCGCGCACCACCCGCACGACAGCAGCACCCGGCACCACCGATCACGAGGAGAACCCCCATGCGCATCGAGCAGCTGGAGTACCTGGCCGCCGTCACCCAGCACGGCTCCCTGCGCCGCGCGAGCGAGAAGCTGCACCTCTCGCAGCCGGCGCTCAGCGAGGCGCTCACCAAGCTCGAGCGCGAGCTGAAGGTCACCCTCCTCGACCGACGCCGCTCGGGCGCCCGGATCAGTCGCGAGGGCCGCGAGCTGCTTCCTTACATGCTCGAGGTTCTCGCGGCGGTCGACCGGCTGCGCGTGGCCGCCGGCACCCAGCGCACCGACACCCGGGTGATCCGCGTGGGCACGGTGCACGCGGCCACCTCCACCCTGCTGGTGCCGGCCGTGCGCGCCTTCCAGGAGCGGCACCCGGGCACGACCGTCGAGGTGCTCACGCTGCAGCAGCCCCAGATCGACGAGGGCCTCGCCGAGGGCACGATCGACCTCGGCCTGGTCAACGTGCTCGACGGCGACGACGCCCCGATCGGCCTCGAGGGCTCCGACCTCGTGCACGGGCGCCCCGTGGCGGTGCTGCCCACCGGCCACCGCCTCGCCGCCCGCCCCCAGGTGAGCCTCGAGGACCTGCGCGCCGAGCGTTTCGTGATGATGCGGGCCGGCTACGTGATGCACCGCTTCGTGCACCGGGCCTTCGGCGCCGACCTGCCCACCGCCACCCACAGCACCGACGGCGCCGAGATGGGCAAGGCGCTGGTGGCCGAGGGCGCCGGCGTCACCGTGCTCCCCGACTACTCCGTGGCCGGCGACCCGCTGCACCGGGCCGGCCTGCTCGAGATCCGACCGATCGCGGGCGAGACCACCGTGGTCACCCTCCAGCTGCGCCAGCGCACCTCCCTGCAGCAGCCGCTGCCCGTGCGCGAGCTCGCCACGGCCCTGCTCGACCGCGCCGCCGCCTACCGCGAGGCCATCGGCCGCCCGGCCACCGCCGCCTCCTGACGCCTGCCGGGGCGCTCGGCCGCCAGCCGGGCGCGTTCCGGCGCGAGCGCGTGCGGCGCGCCCCTCGTGGACGACGCCCGCCCGCACCATGATGGGCACGTGACCGACCCGCGCATCGCCGTCCTCATCGACGCCGACAACGTCTCCCACCGCTACGCCGGCCCCCTGCTCGAGGAGCTCGCGAAGTTCGGGCGCACCACCGTCAAGCGCGCCTACGGCGACTGGTCGGCTGATGCGATGAAGGGCTGGCGCTCGAAGCTCAACCGGCACGCGATCTCACCATCGCAGGCCTTCGCCTACACGACCGGCAAGAACTCCACCGACTCCGCGCTCATCATCGACGCGATGGACCTGCTCTACTCGGGCAACGTCGACGCCTTCGCGATCGTCTCCAGCGACAGCGACTTCACCCGCCTGGTCACCCGGCTGCGCGAGTCGGGGCGCACGGTCTACGGCGTCGGACGCCGCTCGACCGCCCGCCCGCTCCAGGAGGCGTGCGACCAGTTCCTGCAGCTGGAGCTGCTCGACGTCGGCACCGAGCACGCGGCCGCACCCGCGGACGAGGCCGCTGAGGCCGCACGCGACGCGTCGGCTGCCGAGCGGTCGGAGCAGGCCGGCCCGGCAGACGCAGCAGGGACGGCCGAGCCGGTCGAGACACCCAACCTGCAGAGCCTGCTCACCCGGGCCGTGAACAACGCCGCCGGCGACGACGGGTGGGCGGGGCTCGGACCGCTCGGCAGCAACATCCGCCGGCTCTACAGTGCTTTCGACGCCAAGGAGTGGGGCCACCGCACCCTCCTGACGCTCGTGCAGGACCAGCCCTACCTCGTCACCGAGGGCTCGGGGAGCGCCGTGCGGGTGGGCGTGAAGGGGCAGGTCGCGGCGCCGCCCTCGAAGGCGACCGCGACGAAGCCGGCGCGGACGGCCGCGAAGAAGACCGCGAGCAAGAACGCGAAGAAGGCGCCTGCGGCGAAGGCGGCGGCCGACGCGGGCCAGGCTGCACCGGCGAGCGGGGCCACCGCGACGGCCAAGGCCACCGGAGCCGCTAAGGCCACCGTGACGACGCGTCGTCGCTCGAGCCGATCGGGCGCTTCTGCGGCCTCCGACTAGGCCGTGAGGGTGCCGCTCGAGCAGAGGGCGGCGTCGTCCGCACCGAGCAGTCGCACCGCGCCCGCGTCGTCCACGAGGACGGCGGTGCGCCCACGGGCGGCGAGCCAGTCCCCCGCCTCCGGCCCGAGGACGACGGCCGCGGTGGCCTCGATGTCCACCTCGGTCAGGCGCGGGCCGATGACGGTGACCTGACGGAGCAGGTGCCCGGTAACGCCCTCTCGGAGACCATCGCGCGCCCCTTCGGCGACCACCGCGCGCCCTCTCGGCGACCACCGCGCGCCCTCTCGGCGGGGGTCGCGGATGTGGGCGCCGCGGCGCGCGGAGCCGGAGGTGGCGAGGGCCGCGTCGCCCAGGGCCACGGTGGCGAGCAGGCGGGTGGGGTCGTCGGGGTGCTCGACGCCGATGCGCCAGGCGGGCGAGTCCGGGGAGGCGACCCGGCAGACGAGGTCGCCGCCGACGGAGAGGCAGAAGTCGCCGCGGCCCAGTGCCTCGAGGTGGCGGGCGGCCCGCTCGACCGCCCAGCCCTTCACCACGCCCGAGGGGTCGGGGCCGCCGCCGTGCGGCGAGCGCACCGCCGCGATGTCGAACGCGCCGTTCGACTCGACGCGGGCGCGCGCTGCGATCGCCAGCACCTCGGCGAGCTCCGCGGGCGCGTCGGCCAGCGCCAGCTCGCCCCTCCCCCAGCGGTTGACGACCGACGCGGGCCGGTAGGTGCTGAAGACCTCGTCGACCCACCTCAGCTCGCCGATCGCCGCCGCCCACGCCCGCTCGAGCGCGCCGTCGCCGGGCTCCGCCGAACCCCGCACGGCCACACTGGCCACGGTGCCCATCACCGCGGCCGAACGCCGCCACAGGGGCCGGCGGACGACGCCGATCGCGGCCGGGGCGCTCACAGCCCCGCCTGGTCGAGGGCGCTCTGCAGCGACTGGCGGTAGCCGTCGCTGGTGAAGGTCGCGCCCGACACCATGTCGATGTCGGCGCTCTGGGCGGCGATGGTCTCCTGCACGAGCTGGGGCAGGGCGTAGGAGTTGATCTCCTGGTCGCGCGGGTTCTCGGAGGGGTACACCGGCACCGCGACGTCGGTGATCTTGCCGTCGGTGACGGTGATGGCCACCTGCACCGGCCCCCAGCGCGTCGAGACGCTATCGCCGGTGTAGGTCGTGCCGCTCGCCGAGCCGGCCGACCCCGCGCCGCCTGACGAGCCTGACGAGTCCGATGAGCCGGACGAGCCCGGGGTGAGCGAGGTGCCGGCGATGCTCGGCGCCACCGCGCCCGAGGCCGCCGCCTCGCCACCGGAGCCGCCGGTGGAGGTGTGGTAGCCGAGGAGCAGCACGAGCACCGACACGGTGCTGGCCAGCCACAGACTGATGCGACGCATAAGGATCACCACTCGAAGTTCTCGACGTGGAGCCGGCTCTCGGGCAGACCGACTCGGGACAGGGTGCCGCGGACCAGGTCGGTCCACGCGGCGGGGCCGCAGACGTAGACGTCGCGCTCGGCGACGTCGGGGATCCAGGCGAGCAGCGCGCTGGCGTCGTCCACGGGGGCGGAGAGGGGCGGGAGCCACGAGCCGGCGGCGCGGCGGCGACCCGGCAGGCGGACGACGCTCGCACCCCGCTCGCGGGCGATGGTGTCGACCTCGGCGGCGAAGAGCGGCTGCTGGTGGTAGCGCTCGAGGTAGACCGCCTCGCCCGGCGCATAGGCCAGACCCTCGAGCAGCGAGCGCAGCGGGGTCATGCCCACGCCGGCGCCGATGAAGGCCACCTTGCGGGCCTGCCGCGCACGCGGGCTGAGCCGGCCGTAGGGACCCTCGACGAGCACCCGGCTGCCCGGCCGGATCGCGGGGGTGAGCGCGCTGTCGTCGCCGGCGGCCGCCACCGTGATGCGCAGGCTCTGGCCGTCGGGCGCGGCGGAGAGGGAGTAGGGGTGGGCGCGGGAGGCGCCCGGGGCACCGAGGAAGCGCCAGTTGAAGAACTGGCCGGGCTCGGCGCGCAGCCGGTCGAGGCGTCGACCGGTGACGTAGATCGACCAGGTGCCGGTGGCCTCCGGCACCACGGAGGTGACCCGCAGGGCGTGGCGGAGGTTCACTGCGACCGGTCGCAGCACGCGCCACACCACGACCGCGCCGGCGGCGAGGATCCACGTCGTCCACCAGAAGGCGGTGCGCAGGGGCGAGGCGGTGAACTGCTCACCGGTCCACAGCTGGTGCGGCAGCGCCAGACCGACGCCCAGGTAGGCGTACAGGTGCAGCAGGTGCCACGACTCGTAACGCAGGCGCTTGCGCGCGGCTCGGACGCTGGTGACGACCACCATCACCAGGCACAGCGTGCCGGCAGCCGCCAGCAGCATGCCGGGGTAGCTCCAGGTGAGGTCCCACAGCATCCCCGGCGTCGCGAGGAGGCGACCTCCGGCGTAGCCGAGCGTGATGGTCGCCAGGTGCACCATCACGAGGCTGAACGAGGTGAAGCCGATCGTGCGATGCAGGCGCGCCAGGCGATCCTGGCCGAACGGACCCTCGAGGATCGGCAACCGGGCCATCAGCAGCACCTGCGCGAGCAGGAGCACCGAGCCGGCCAGCCCCGTCCAGCGGCCCGCCGACATCGCCAGCGAGGCGAGGTCGGTGACCGAGCGGACACCGCCGTCGGCGACCCACCAGTAGGTGACGAGCAACAGCGAGGCCCACAGCGCCAGACCGGCGCCCAGGCGGGCGGCCTCATCACGGCGGGCGCGCGAGGTGGCGGGGGCGAGGTCGCCGCCCGCTGCGGCCGTCGCCGACGTCGCGGACGACGCGCCGGCCGCTGCCGGCGGCACGGACAGCGTGGTCACGACGAGCTCGACCCGGAGCTCGACCCGGGAGCGGTACCGATGCCGGGAGCGGTGCCGGCGCCGGGAGCGGGCGGGACGCCCGATCCGGCCGGCCCCCCGGGGGCGCCCGGTCCGTGCGGGCCGTCGCCGTCACCGTCGCGATCGCCGTGCCGACCGAAGCCCCCGCGGCCGTCGCCGTCCGCGTCGCCACCCTGTTGACCCTGCTCGCCCTGCTGGCCCTGCTCGCCCTGCTGGCCCTGCTGGCCCAGCTGGCCCTGCTGACCCTGGTCACCGGGCTGCACCTGGTTGCTCACCGGGGTGAGGTCGTCGCCGGCACTCACGTGACCGACGGCGTAGCCGCTGATGCCGGCCAGCACCGCGGCGACGATCCCGGCCGCTAGCGCACGGGTGCGACCGCCGCGACCACGCGGGGCGTCGGCCGCGACGGGGGCGAGCGGCACCGTCGGCGGCGGCGGGGGGTACGGCGGCGGCGGGGGCAGCGCACCGGCGTCGTCCGCGCGGGCGGCCGGCTGCTCGACGGTGGGCCGCTCGGCACCCGGGGCCTCGCCGGCGGCCGGCGGCACAGGCTGCTGCCCGCCGGGGCGGGCCTCCCAGCGGTTGCCCGACGGCGTCGAGCGCAGCGGCTGGGTGGACGCGTCGTCCTCGCCGGCGGGGCGCGGGCTCTGGTCGTTGTCGCTCACGGTTGCTCTCCTCACGCGAGGCACGGTGGTCTCCGTGCTCCTCGTCGAGGAGTCTCGGCGGCGCCCGTGAGCGGGCGCTGTCGCCTTGCTGTGGGCCGGCTGTGAGTCGCTGCCGGCCCCGGCCGTCGTCAGTCCAGCGGGTGGGCGTGGACGACGTCGGTGAGCCGCGCGAGCTGGTCGGGGTCCGTGCTCGGGATGACGCCGTGGCCGAGGTTGAAGATGTGGCCGCGGGCCCGGCGTCCGGCCTCGATGACCTCGGCGGCACGCGCCGCCATCACCTCGGTGGGGGCGAACACGAGCGTGGGGTCGAGGTTGCCCTGCACCGCGCGCTCGCCGACGAGCGGGATCGCCCGCTCGAGCGGGGTGCGCCAGTCGACGCCGACGACGTCGGCACCGGCCTCGCCCATGAGGTCCAGCAGGTTGGAGGTGCCCACGCCGAAGTGGATGCGCGGCACGCCCAGGGCGCCCACCCGCTCGAGCACGCGGGCCGAGTGCGGCTGCACGTGCGTGGCGTAGTCGGCCGGGGTCAGCGCACCAGCCCAGGAGTCGAACAGCTGCACCGCGGAGGCACCCGCCGCGACCTGCGTCTCGAGGAAGGTCGCCGCGATGCCGCCGATCTTGCGCATCAGCGCGTCCCACACCTCGGGCGCACCGAACATCAGCGCCTTGGTCTTGGCGTGCTCCTTCGACGGCCCGCCCTCGACGAGATAGGAGGCCACCGTGAAGGGCGCGCCGGCGAAGCCGATCAGCGGGGTGCCGCCGTTCATGCCGGCGAGCTCGCCCACCAGGCCCTGCACGGCCTCGGTGATGAAGGGCAGGTGCTCGGGGGTGAGGTCGGGGATGGCGGCCACGTCGTCCAGCGTGCGCACCGGGTTGGCGACCACCGGGCCGATGCCGGGCTTGATGTCGAGGTCGACACCGAGGGCCTTCAGCGGCAGCACGATGTCGGAGAAGAAGATGGCGGCGTCCACGCCGTAGCGACGCACCGGCTGCAGCGTGATCTCGACGATCAGCTCGGGGGTCATGCAGGACTCCAGCATGCCCACGCCCTCGCGCACCTTGAGGTACTCCGGCAGCGAGCGACCCGCCTGGCGCATGAACCACACCGGCGTGTGGGGCACGGCCTCGCCCCGGGCGGCCTTGAGGAAGGCGGAGTCGCGCAGGTGGTCGGGCGTGGTCGCCGGCTGTGCTGTCACGGTGCTCAGGGTGACAGGTGAACGGCGTGTGACGCACATCGAATGGTGACGGCGGGCCTAGGCTGACGACATGGTCGCCCGGCACGAGTCGAACCAGGGGCCCGGCGCACCGTCGGTGCCCCGGGCCTTCAGCATGGCCGTCGACAGCATGCGGCGCGCCGTCGTGCGTCCCGAGGTGCTGCTCGAGGAGATGCCGGCGCCTCAGCGCATCGCCCCCTACGCCAGCGCGATCTCCGCCGACGTCACGGTCGACGGCGACGACGTCGCCACCGGCCGCCTCGTGCTGCTCCACGACCCGGCCGGCAACGACGCCTGGGAGGGCGAGTTCCGCTGCGTGGCCTACTGCCGCGCCGAGGTCGACGAGGAGATCTCCTCCGACCCGATGCTCACCGACGTCGCGTGGTCGTGGCTGCTCGACGCCCTGGGGGCCCACGGCGCCGAGCACGTCGCCGTCTCCGGCACCGTCACGCGGGTCAGCACCGACAGCTTCGGCACCATGGCCGGCGAGCCCGGCAGCGCGCAGGTCGAGGTCCGCGCCTCGTGGACGCCGCTCGACGTCGCCGACCTCGCCACCCACGTCGAGGCCTGGGCCGAGCTGCTCTGCACCGCCGGCGGGCTCGAGCCGGTGCCCGACGGCGTGGCCGTGATGCCCTCGCGCCGCGGGCAGCGAGGAGAGCTGGTTTGACGGCCGAGGAGTCCCACGAGGCCGACCTGGACGACCAGCAGCCTGGTGAGCCTGGGCAGCCCGTCGAGCTGCTGCGGCTCGCCGACGGGTTGCCGCCGGTCATCGACACCCCCGCCGCCCTCGAGGAGTACTGCGCGGCCGTGGCGGCCGGCAGCGGACCGGTGGCGCTCGACGCCGAGCGCGCCTCGGGCTACCGCTACTCCAACCGCGCTTACCTGATCCAGGTCAAGCGCGAGGGCGCCGGCATCGGCCTCATCGATCCCATCGCCTTCCCCGACCTCGCCCCGCTCGCCGAGGCGATCGGGGACGCCGAGTGGATCCTCCACGCCGCCACGCAGGACCTCCCCTGCCTCGCGGAGGTGGGGCTGCGCCCGGTGGCGCTCTTCGACACCGAGCTGGCCGGTCGGCTGCTCGACTACCCCCGGGTCGGTCTCGCGACCCTCGTCGAGACCCTCCTGGGCAAGCAGCTGCTCAAGGAGCACTCGGCCGTCGACTGGTCGCAGCGCCCGCTGCCCGACGCCTGGCTGGAGTACGCCGCGCTCGACGTCGAGGTGCTCGTCGAGCTGCGCGACCTCATCGCCGCCGAGCTGGTGGACACCGGCAAGGCCGACTGGGCGCGCCAGGAGTTCGAGCACCTGCGCCACTTCGAGCCCACCGTGCGCACCGACGCGTGGCGCCGCACCTCGGGCCTGCACAAGGTGCGCGGACGACGCATCCTCGGCGCCGTGCGCGAGCTGTGGGAGACCCGCGACCGCATCGCCCGCGAGCGCGACGTCACGCCCGGGCGCCTCATCCCCGACTCCGCGCTCGTGGCCGCCGCCACCGCGATGCCCTCGAGCCGCGGCGACCTGATGCGCACCCCCGGCTTCCACGGCCGCGGCGCCTCGCGCCACGCATCCGACTGGCTGGCCGCCATCGCCACGGCCGCCGCCCTCGACGAGGACGCCCTGCCCTCGCGGGTCAGCCACGGCGACGGCCCGCCCGCACCGCGCACGTGGGCCGAGCGCGACCCGGTCGCCGCACGGCGCCTCGAACTCGCGAAGACCGCCACCGCGGCGATCGCCGAGAAGCACCGCCTGCCGGTCGAGAATCTGCTCACCCCCGACACCGTGCGCCGCCTCATGTGGTCGCCCCCCGCACCCCGCGAGCCGGTCGAGCTGCTCGAGGCCGTCATCGACCAGCTGCGCGGCCTCGGCGCCCGCGGCTGGCAGATCGGCCTCACCGCCGCGGCGCTCACGCAGGCGGTCCTCGACGCCGAGGCGCAAACCGCGCCGCGGGCCGGATCGCGGGCGTCGTCCGCGGCTCAGGGGGTGGGGGACTCGCCGGAGGGTGAGGCCGTGCCCGAGGGAGTGCCCGACGGCGAGGGCGACTCCGACGGCTCGTAGTCGGGGTCGAGCACCTGGCGCGACTTCTCGTCGATCGCGGCGAGCAGCGCCGGCAGGTCGTCGAGCACCGGAGCGGTGAGCAGCGCGGCGATGTCGGGGCCGACGAGGCGCTGCAGCGGCGCGTCGTCCTCGCGCAGCGGCGGGACGACGATGCGGCGCACCGCCTCGGTGAAGACCGACGCGTGCTCGGGAGCCTGGCTGGGCTGCAGGAACGACGGCGAGAAGGCCACTGTCAGCTTGGTGGGCTGCACGTAGCCGGTGGCGGCGAGACGCGCCATCGCGTCGTCGGTGACGAGGTAGGTGAGCACGTTGGCCGCCGCGTCGGTGCGGCGCGGCCCGGCGCGGTCGAGGCAGATGCCGGTGAGCTCGGCGACGGTCTTCGGCGAGCCGATCGTGGGCATCGGCATCACGTCGAAGTCGAGCGAGCCCACACCGCGCAGCTCGGGCACGAGGCTGCGGTCGCCGGCGATCATGCCGAGGCGTCCGGCCTTGAACCACTCCAGCGCGCTGCGCTGGCGCAGCTGACGGCTGGTGAGGGTCAGGCGCGGGTCGCGCAGCAGCTCGAGGGTCTGGCGCAGCGCGTCGGGGGCGCCGTCCTCGGCGAGGGCGAGGCTGGTGGGGTCGACCTCGTCGTCGTAGACGCTGCCGCCGCCGGAGTAGATGAAGGGCGCCAGGCCCTCGAGGGTGGGGGCCACGTAGATGCCGCGGGCCCGGGCCTCGGGACGACTGGCGTACTCGGCGGCCGCGCGGAACTGCGCGAAGGACCACGCCGAGTGGTCGGGAAGCGGCACGGGCAGCTTCTCGGCGGCCATGGCGTCGAAGTCGACCAGCCGCTTGTTGTAGAAGATCACCTGCGGCGCGGTGGTGTAGGGCATGCACTGCAGGTCGTCGTCGTCGGAGAACGCCGACACGGCGTCGCGGGAGAAGTCGTCGCCGATCGGGATCTCGCGAGCCTGCACCAGGTTGAGCAGCGGCGTGGTGCGCTTCGTGCGGATCGCCTCGGCGAGGTCGGCGCGGGGCAGCAGGTAGAGGTCGGGATCGGCCTTCTTGGCGCGGACGTCGGCCAGCATCGCCGCGGCCGTGGGCCACGAGCGCACCTTGACGAGGGTGTCCTTGCTGCTGGCGTTGTAGTCGGCGACGACGGCGCGGAAGGCGGTGATCTCGGCGTCGTTGCCCCACACGCCGAACTCGAGCGTGATGAGCGACGGCGCAGCGGGCTTGGGTCGCGCGGCCATCTCCTCCTCGGAGGTGAGCGCGAGGTACGACATGCCCGACAGCACGACGAGGGCCACCACGAGCACCGCCACACCCGTGCGCCAGGTGAGCCGCTGGTCGCGCTCGTCCCCCGACCCGGGGGCGACGGCGGCGGCGGACCCGTTCTCGGTCTGCGTCGGCTCGCCCGCGTCCGTCATCGTGCCCCTCCCCTCCCTGGCCGGGCCACTCGTCCCACCCGGCCCGCTCACCCTAGCGACCGTAGGCTGGATCGGTGCCCGACCCCCGCCCCCACCACCGCCCCGTACCCAAGCGCGGCGTGTTCTTCGACGAGCAGGCGGGCGGCCCCGACCCGGCCGTCGTGGCCGAGGCGGCCGAGCGGGCCGCGGCCGTGCTGGTGCGCGGCGCTCGCACCAGCGAGGACGCCGGCATCGCCGAACGGCTGGTGCACCTCGCCGACACCGAGGGCATCGAGGCCATCGCCGAGGCCTGGGCCCACGCCCCGGCCGACAGCCTCGGCGGGAGCCTGTGGCGCCTCTACCTGCTGCGCTCGTGGGTCTTCGCCGACCCGAGCGGGGTGGCACGCCAGTTCGAGGCGGGGCGCCGGCACGCCGAGTTCGCCCGCGTCGTGGCGGGCGTGGCCGACCCGCCCGGGCCCGACGAGCTGCGCACCATGGTGGACGCCGTGCTGCGCGGGATCGCCGAGGGCGACTTCGCCGACGTGCTCCTGCGCGCCGCCGCGTTCGCCCGCGTGGTCGCCGCGGGGCGTGCCACCCTGCCCGAGGTGCCGGACGCCGACGTGCGCCGGGTGCTCGTGCTCGCCGAGCAGCTCGAGGCGGCCGGTCACGCCGAGCTGGCCTGACTCCTCGCCCGTCCCTGAGGCGGGGAATCAGGCGGGGAATCAGGCGGGGAAGGGGAAGACCGCCGGGCTGCGGTGGCCGCGCGGACCGATCGCCCGCACGCCGAGCACCACGTTGTCCTTCGACAGGTCGATGGTGGCCTCGCGCGCCCCGGCGCCGCCGCGCACCGCGATCGCGCGCTGCCACAGCGGCTCGGCGCTCGGGCGCCACACGATCTCGTAGCCGCTGATCTCCCCCGATCCGGGCGCCCAGGTGAGGCGGGTGTCGTTGGTCAGCACGGTGGTGTCGATGCGCACCTGCTGGGGCACCCCCGGCGCCTGGGCGAGCGACCACAGGGTCGCTGCGTTCACCCGCGCCACACCGGCGATGTAGGCCGGGTCGCAGAACTCCGGGAGGTCGCCGTACTGGCGCCCGTCCTCCACCCGCACGTCCTGGTGCTGGTGGGCGAAGTCCTCGGCCGGCTCGGTGAAGCGCGCGGCCGGGATGCCGGCGTCCAGGAAGGCGCGGTGGTCGCCGCCGCGCAGGTAGCGGTCGAGCCGGTAGACCAGCCGGACCTGCATGCCCGTGACGACGCGGGGAGCGACCTCGGCGACGAAGCGGCCGAGCTGGCGGGTGGGGCTGTCGTTCTCGCCGCCCACCGAGATCCGCGTCGCCCGGGTCTGCTCGTCGTCGGTGCGGGGCAGTCCCTCCACGAAGAGCCGCACGCTGCGGCGGTCGACGTCGCCGTCGTCGGCGCGGCTGGAGCCCACGATGTCGTCGGTGAACATCGCCTGGACGTCGACCCCCTCGGCCTTCAGCTGCCGGGCCAGGAACGCCGCACCGTAGAGGCCCTGCTCCTCCCCGGCCACCGCAGCGAAGATGATCGTGGCCGCTGGACGACGCGTGGCCATCACCCGCGCCAGCTCCATCGCCACCGCCACACCGGAGGCGTCGTCATCGGCCCCGGGAGCGTCACTGGTGAAGTCCATGACGTCGCTGGCGCGCGAGTCGTAGTGGCCGCTGACGACGTAGACCCGGCGCGGGTCGCTGCTGCCCTCGAGGCGCGCCACCACGTTGCTGATCACCGTGGGGGTCGGGATCCGACTGGCCGGCTGCTGGGTGTACGACGGCACGGTGACGCTCATCCGCCCGCCCGATCGCGCGGCGTAGCCGCGCATCTGCTGGGCGATCCAGTCGCGCGCGGCACCGATGCCGCGCACCGGGTCGGTCTGCGAGCTCAGGGTGTGGCGGGTGCCGAAGGCGGCGAGGCGCTCGATCGTGGCGCGGATGCGACGAGGGTCGATCTCGCGCAGGATCGCGCGCAGCTCGGCGTCCGGGGGCTGGGGTCGGACCGGTCGTCCCGGCCCGTCGGGCCAGCCGCCGGTGAACGGGTCGTCGCCTGCTGGGGGCGCGGCGAGCGCGGGTGCCGCGGCGGCCGCGGTGAGGCCCGCGGCACCGGCGGCTCCGGTGCCGAGCACGGCGCGGCGCGAGACGCCCCGCGCTCCGGCGCCGGGGGCTGGGGTGGGGCGGGTGTCGGTCATCTGAACCTCCGAGAACGGTCAGTGGGACTCCCCCACCCTGCCACGCCCCCGGCGAGCAGGGCCCCGTCCAGTGTCTGCGCCGCGGAGCGCAGCGGTGGCTGTACTCCCGGGCGGGACAGTGGCACGGATCGCGTGGGTTCGGCTTCGATTCGCGGGCTCTGCGACGTAGGGTGGGAGACCGAGCACGTCGGGCCGCGGCAGCCCCGGGTCCCACAAATAAGCCGCTGCGAGCGGCCACGCGCCGTGAGGCGCTCCCGGTCCGGCGTGCTCGCTCACACCCGCCCCCGCCGCCCGCGTCAGCCACCTCGACGGGCCGGGAGGGGCCGCGGTCAGAGGGCGTCGAGAGCCTTGCGCAGCCGCACGTCGGAGACCGGGCCGTCGGCGCCGAGGCGCTGCGCCCACAGCGAGACGCGGTACTCCTCGAGCATCCAGCGCACCGCCTCCAGCGCCACCCCGGCGGGCCGACCCTCGGGGAGCGCGGCGTAGCGGGCGAGCACGGCGTCCTGGAGGGGGCCGAGGAGGTCCATGCGCTGGCGGTCGCGCCCGAGCGCCGCGGGCCCGCCGTTCTCGAGCGCCTCGCGCCGCTCCTTGATGGCCAGCAGCCAGATGCGCAGCCGGCGCAGACGGGCGGCGCCGAGCTCGCCGACGAAACCGTCGTGCACGAGCCGGCCCAGCTGGGCCTGGGCGTCGGTGAGCGCGGGCAGCATCATCATGTCCGCGCGCCCGCTGAGCAGGCGGTCGGCCTCACGCCACGCCTGCAGCACCCGCAGCACCTCGGCGAGGGTCTCGCGCACCCGCTGCGGCGCCTGCTCCCGCAGGCGGGCGAGCAGGGCGTCGTACTGGGCGCGGGCGCGGATCGGCTCCTTCGCCCCCGCGTCGTCCACGGCATCGAGGACGACGCCCCGCAGGCAGTCCTCCACCAGGGCCGCGGGCGAGGGGTAGGGCGTGCCCGCCAGCGCGAGCTTCTCGGCGTTGCCGAGGCCGTCGAGCACCCCCTTGGTGGGCGCCTTGCCGAGCGCGATCAGCAGCAGCCGCACGACGCCGTGGCGGTGCCGGGCGTCGCGCTCGTCGGCCGACCCCGAGATCTGCACCCCCACGGTGGCGCCCTCGTCGACGAGACCGGGGAAGGCCTCGACCTCGTGGCCGGCGCGGGTCGAGACGGTGCTGGCGGGCAGGTCGCCGAACGTCCAGTCGGTCTCGCCGCTGCGTGCGATGCCCTCGTCGGCGGCGACCTCGGCGAGCGCGCGGTCGAAGGCGGGCTGCAGCGGCTGCTTGAGCTCGGCCAGCGAGGTGCCGCGGGCCTGGACCCGTCCGCGGTCGTCGACCACGCGGAAGGCCGGCGTGAGGTGGGTGGGCAGGGAGGCGACGTCCCACGCCTCGGGGGGCACGTGCACCCCGGTGGTGGAGCGCAGGTAGCGCGCGAGGGCCGTCAGGATCGGCTCCTCCCCCGCGGGCACGGCCGCGAGGAAGGCGCGCGCGGTGTTGGGCGCCGGCACGAAGTTCACCCGCAGCTGCTTGGGCAGGGCGCGGATCAGCTCGGTGACCAGCTCCTCGCGCAGGCCCGGGACGAGCCAGGAGAAGTCGGCGTCGTCCACGCGGTTGAGGGAGGCGAGCGGGACGTCGATGGTGAGGCCGTCGTCCTTGGCGCCGGGCTCGAAGTGGTAGCTGATGGGGAAGGTGAGACCGCCCTCGTGCGACCACTGCTCGGGGTAGTCGGCCGCGCTGACCTCGTCGGCGGCGTCGTGCACGAGCATCGCGGGGTCGAAGGTGAGCAGGTCGGGCTGCGGCTTGCGGGCGTCGCGCCACCAGCGGTCGAAATGGGCGCCGCTGACGACGTTCTCGGGCACGCGGGCGTCGTAGAAGTCGAAGAGGGTGTGCTCGTCGACCACGAGGTCGCGGCGACGCGCGCGATGCTCGAGCTCCTCGGCCTCGGCCAGCAGGCGCCGGTTGTGGGCGAAGAAGCGATGGCGGGTGTCCCACTCGCCGTAGACCAGAGCGTGGCGGATGAAGAGCTCGCGCGAGAGCTCGGGGTCGATGCGGCCGTAGGTGACCGGCCGGTCGGCTACCAGCGGCACGCCGTACAGCGTGACCCGCTCGCGCGCCACCACCGAGGCGCGCTTGCGCGACCAGTGGGGCTCGGCGTAGGTGCGCTTGACCAGGTGCGCGCCGAGCCGCTCGGCCCAGCGCGGGTCGATCTCGGCGTTCTGGCGCGCCCAGAGGCGCCCGGTCTCGACGAGCTCGCCGGCCATCACGAACTGCGGGTTCTTCCGCGCCAGCCCGGAGCCGGGGAAGATCGCGAACTTCGCGCCGCGGGCGCCGAGGTACTCCCGCGGCCCCGGACGACGCTCGCGCGGCGGCCGCTTGGCACCCGGGGGCGGCTTCTCGCGCTCCTCGAGCAGCCCGATCTGCGACAGCAGGCCCGCGAGCAGCGCCTGGTGCACCCCGTCGGCGTCCACGGTGTCGCCCTCGCGCGGCGCCTCGAGGCGGATGCCGATCTCCTTGCAGATCTGGCGCAGCTGGGCCACGAGCTCCTGCCACTCGCGCACCCGCAGGTAGTGGAGGAACTCGCGCTTGCACATGCGGCGGAACGCGCTGCCCGAGAGCTCCTTCTGCTGGGTGCGCAGGTGGGTCCACAGGTTGAGGAGGGTGAGGAAGTCGGACTTCTCGGCCTTGAAGCGCGCGTGCAGCTGGTCGGCCTGCGCGCGCTCGGCAGGATGCTCGGGGCCGGGGCGCTCGCGGGGGTCCTGCAGCGAGAGCGCGGCCACGATCACGAGGACGTCGCGCACGCACCCGAGGCGCTCGGCCTCCAGCAGCATCCGGCCCAGGCGGGGGTCGACGGGCAGGCGCGCGAGCCGCTGACCGGTCTTCGTCAGCTCACCCTTCGTCGAGATCGCGCCGAGCTCCTCGAGCAGCTGCACGCCGGCCTGCACGTTGCGCCGGTCGGGCGGCTCGACGAACGGGAAGCGCTCGATGTCGCCGAGCCCGAGCGAGGTCATCTGGAGGATGACTGAGGCGAGGTTGGTGCGCAGGATCTCGGGGTCGGTGAACTCGGGGCGTCCCTCGAAGTCCTCCTCCGAGTAGAGCCGGATCGCGATGCCCGCCGCCACGCGGCCGCAGCGACCCGAGCGCTGGTTGGCCGATGCCTGGCTGATCGCCTCGATCGGCAGCCGCTGCACCTTGGTGCGCGCGGAGTAGCGCGAGATGCGCGCTACGCCGGTGTCGATCACGTAGCGGATGCCCGGCACCGTCAGCGACGTCTCGGCGACGTTGGTGGCGAGCACCACGCGGCGCTTCGAGCTCCCGCGCGGGCGGAACACCCGGTGCTGCTCCTCGGCCGAGAGCCGGCTGTAGAGGGGCAGCACGTCGACGCCGCGCGTGCCCTCACCGAGCGGCGCCAGCGCCTCGGCGGTGTCGCGGATCTCGCGCTCGCCGGGCAGGAAGACCAGGACGTCGCCCGGCCCCTCCGCGGAGAGCTCCTTGACGGCGTCCACGATGGCCTCGGTCTGGTCCCGGACGATGGGCTCGCCGTCCTCGTCGCTGCCCTCGTCGCCGGGCAGCTCCATGAGCGGGCGGTAGCGGACCTCGACCGGGTAGGTGCGCCCGGAGACCTCGACGATCGGCGCCGGCGTGCCGTCGGCGGCCGCGAAGTGCTCGGCGAAGCGCTCGGGGTCGATCGTGGCCGAGGTGATGATGAGCTTGAGGTCGGGGCGCTTCGGCAGCAGCTGGCGCAGGTAGCCGAGCAGGAGGTCGATGTTGAGGCTCCGCTCGTGCGCCTCGTCGATGATGATCGTGTCGTAGCGGCGCAGCATCCGGTCGCGCTGCAGCTCGGCGAGCAGGATGCCGTCGGTCATCAGCTTGATGCGGCCGGCGCGTGAGGTCTTGTCGGTGAAGCGGACCTGGTAGCCGACGAGGTCGCCCAGCTCGGTGTCGAGCTCCTCGGCGATGCGCTCGGCCACCGCCCGCGCCGCGATCCGCCGCGGCTGCGTGTGCCCGATCAGCCGCTGGCGCTCGCGTCCGTCGCGCCCGGTCGTCGAGGCGCCGCGGCCCAGCTCGAGGCAGATCTTCGGCAGCTGGGTGGTCTTGCCCGACCCCGTCTCGCCCGCCACGATCACGACCTGGTGGTCGCGGATCGCGGCGGCGATGTCGTCGCGGCGGGCACTGACCGGCAGGTCGGGCGGGTAGGAGATCTTCACAACGCCGCCCATCATCCCATCGCCCCCCAGCGGGGCGGCAGCGGTCAGTCGGGGCCGGGGGCAGCGGCGAGGTGCAGGTGGACGACGGCCGGCTCGACGCCGGGCGTCGAGCGCTCGTGCTCCTCGAAACCGTGCGCCGCGGCGAAGGCGAGGCCGGCGTCGTCCCCCGCGAGGACGACGGTCTCGATGCGGCGCGGTGCGTAGCCGCGGGCCACCGCGAGCTCGACGTCGAGGTAGGCGGTGCCCAGACCGCGTCGCCGGTGGTCGGGGAGGATGCGGACGACGACGGTGGCGATGCCGAGGAAGTTGCCCTCGTCGTCCCACTCGGGCGGGCGCACCGTGGCGCAGCCGACGAGCTCGTCGTCCAGGTAGGCCAGGGTCAGGCGGTCGCGCTCGGCCTGGTCGGCGACCTCCTCGGGAGAGGGCGCAGCCGCGGGCGCGACCGTGGCGTGCACGGAGCGCCAGTCGTCGAGCTGCTCCCCCTCGGCGAGGACGACGCGGAACTCGCGCCGCGGCGGCCGTCCGGTCGCGGCCGCCTCGGCCCGCTGGCCGACCACCGCCTGTCGTAGGGCTCGGCGGGCGCCGGTGAAGTAGAAGCCGGGGCCGAGCCACGGAGCGAGCAGCACGAGCACGAACCACAGCGGGCGACGTTCGCCGGCGCGCCGCCAGGTCCGCGAGCGGAAGCGGAACATGTCGACGAGGGCGACCGCGGTGGGGGCGAAGACGAGCGTGTAGGTGCGGGCGAGGTCCCAGTCCATCGGTGAGCACTCCTCCGCATCAGCGTCCGCAGGCACGAACGACGTGCCGATCCCCTCGATCATGCCAAGGCCCCTCGAACGGCGCCGCAGCGCGCTCGCCCGAGGACGGTCTGAGCGATCGGGATTGATCCACCGGGTGTGACCTGGGCTACAGTGGAACCCAGATTGTCTGACAACCGTCGATCTTCCGGTCAAAGTCACCCGAAAGAGGAGGATCTTTCGCCGGAACCGAGGATCGGAGCATCAGCATGACCCTCACGCCCGACCGCACCGGAATCACTCCGCGCCGCACGGCCGCCGAGTTCGCCCGCGCCGAGCAGCGCACCGCGCACAACTACCACCCGCTGCCCGTCGTCCTGAGCCACGGAGAGGGGGCCTGGGTCACCGACGTCGACGGCCGTCGCTACCTCGACCTGCTCGCCGGCTACTCCGCGCTCAACTTCGGCCACTCCCAGCCGCGCCTGCTCACCGCCGCACGCCGCCAGCTCGACGAGCTCACCCTCACCAGCCGCGCCTTCGTGCACGACCGCTTCGCCGACTTCTGCACCGCACTGGCCGACCTGTGCGGCAAGGACCTCGTGCTGCCGATGAACACCGGCGCCGAGGCGGTGGAGACCGCGATCAAGGTCAGCCGCAAGTGGGGCTACGAGGTCAAGGGCGTGGCGCCCGGCGCGGCCCGCATCGTGGTGATGGGCGGCAACTTCCACGGCCGCACCACCACCATCGTCGGCTTCAGCGACGACGCCGACGCCCGCGACGGCTTCGGTCCCTTCACGCCCGGCTTCGACGTCGTGCCCTACGGCGACATCGCCGCGCTCGAGGCCGCCCTCACCCCCGACACCGTGGCCGTGCTGCTCGAGCCGATCCAGGGCGAGGGCGGCGTGATCATCCCGCCCGAGGGCTGGCTGCGCGAGGTCCGGACGCTCTGCACGCAACGGCGCGTGCTGATGGTGGCCGACGAGATCCAGGCCGGCCTGGGGCGCACCGGTCGCACCTTCGCGTGCGACCACGAGGGCGTCGTCCCCGATCTCTACGTGCTCGGCAAGGCGCTCGGCGGCGGCGTGGTGCCGGTGTCGGCCGTCGTCGGCGACCGCGACGTGCTCGGCGTCCTGCGCCCCGGCCAGCACGGCTCGACCTTCGGCGGCAACCCGCTCGCCTGCGCCGTGGGCATCGAGGTGGTCTCCCTGCTGCGCAGCGGCGAGCCGCAGGCCCGCGCCACCGAGCTCGGCGGCGTGCTGCACGAGCGGCTGGCCGCGATGGTGGGGCGCGGCCTCACCTCGTTCCGGGTGCGCGGCCTGTGGGCCGGCCTCGACGTCGACCCCGCCCTGGGCACCGGGCGCGAGGTCTGCGAGCGCCTGCTGGTGCGCGGGGTGCTCGCCAAGGACACCCACGGATCGACCCTCCGCCTCGCCCCGCCGCTGGTCGTCTCCTCCGACGACCTGCACTGGGGCCTCGACCAGCTCGAAGGAGCCCTCTCATGACCACCTCGACAGCCTCGACAGCCTCGACCCACACCACCACGCGGTCGATCAACCAGGTCGGCGTCGTCGGCCTCGGCAAGGTGGGCGAGCTCGTCGCCGGCCTGCTCGCCGACGCCGGCTTCAAGGTGATCGGCTACGACGCCCGCCCCCGCACGGGCCTGCGCTTCGAGACCGGCGAGCTCGACGTCGCCGACGCCGGCGCGCTGCAGGAGGCGCTGCGCGGCGTGGACGCCGTCCTCTCCTGCCTGCCCTACGACCGCAACATCGAGGTCGCCGAGGCCGCCGCCGCGGTGGGCTGCCACTACTTCGACCTCACCGAGGACGTCCCCACCACCGCGCGCGTGATCGAGCTCGCCGCCACCCACCCCGAGGTGGCGTTCGTGCCGCAGTGCGGTCTGGCTCCCGGCCTCATCGGCATCGTCGGCGCCTCGCTGGCCCAGGGCTTCGACACCATCCGCTCCATCGAGCTCAAGGTCGGCGCGCTGCCGCAGAATCCCACCGGCCTGCTCGGCTACGCCTTCAACTGGTCGGCCGAGGGAGTGGTCAACGAATACCTCAACGACTGCGAGGTGCTGCGGTCCGGGCGCCGCCAGATGGTGCCGGCGATGGAGGAGAAGGAGCGCGTCGTCATCGGCGGCATCGAGCTCGAGGCGGCGCTGACCTCCGGCGGCCTCGGCACCATGTGCCAGACCTACGAGGGTCGCGTGCAGCGCCTCGACTACAAGACGATGCGCTACCCCGGCCACTTCGAGCAGATGCACTTCCTCTTCGACGAGCTCGGCCTGCGCGACCGACGCGAGGACGTCGGCGCGATGCTGGTCGCGGCCAAGCCGCCCGTCAACGACGACATCGTCTACCTCCACGCCGCCGTCGAGGGCTGCAAGGACGGCCAGCCCTTCCGCGAGAACTTCGTGCGCGGCTACAAGCCGATCGAGCTGCCCGACGGCGAGGGCGCCACCCGCACCTGGCGCGCCATCTCGTGGACGACGGCCGCCTCCGCCGTCGCCGTCGTCGAGCTCGTCGCCGACGGCCGCCTGCCCGTCGCCGGCTTCGTGCGCCAGGAGGACATCGCCCTGGCCGACCTCATCAGCACCCACACGGGTCGGCTCTTCGCCGACCACGGAAGGATCTCCTGACATGACCTCCCCCTCCCCCCAGCAGCACGAGGCAGGCGCCGACGCCCTCGACCTCCCCCGCCGCGCGCGGCAGATCCTCGCCGAGCTCGGCGCGGGCGACGTCTTCACCGCCGACGGCGACCTGATCGCGCGCTCGCCCGTCGACGGATCCGAGCTGGGCCGCCTGGCCGGCTGCTCGTCGTCCGAGGTGGGGGTGGCGGTGGGCACCGCCCAGGCCGCCTTTGAGCAGTGGCGCGCGGTGCCGGCGCCGGTGCGCGGGCAGATGGTGCGCGAGCTCGGCGACCTGCTGCGCGAGCACAAGGAGGCGCTCGGCGAGCTGGTGAGCATCGAGGCCGGCAAGATCCGCTCGGAGGGCCTCGGTGAGGTGCAGGAGATGATCGACATCTGCGAGTTCGCGGTCGGCCTGTCACGCCAGCTGCACGGCCTCACCATCGCCTCCGAGCGCCCCGGGCACCGGATGATGGAGCAGTGGCACCCGCTCGGCGTGGTCGGTGCGATCTCGGCGTTCAACTTCCCCGTGGCCGTGTGGTCGTGGAACACCGCGCTCGCGCTGGTGGCCGGCGACGCGGTGGTCTGGAAGCCGTCGGAGAAGACCCTGCTCACCGCGCTCGCCTGCCAGGCCCTGGCCGACGAGGCCGCCCGGCGCGTGGGCGCACCGGCCGGCCTCACCCAGGTCGTGATCGGCGGCGCCGAGGCCGGCGAGGCCCTCGTGGACGACGCCCGCGTGCCGCTCGTCTCGGCCACCGGCTCCACCCGCATGGGCAAGCTCGTCGCCCCGCGCGTGGCCGCGCGCCTGGGCCGCTGCCTGCTCGAACTCGGCGGTAACAACGCCGCGGTGGTGGCGCCCTCGGCCGACCTCGACCTCGCCGTGCGCGGCATCGTGTTCTCCGCCGTGGGCACCGCCGGCCAGCGCTGCACCTCGCTGCGTCGGGTGATCGTGCACTCCTCGATCAAGGACGAGCTGGTCGCGCGACTCTCCAAGGCCTACGGCACGCTGTCGATCGGCTCCCCGCTCGAGGCCTCAACGCTGGTGGGGCCGCTCGTCGACGAGAGCGCCACCGAGGCCTTCCTCGCCGCCGTCGAGGAGGCGCAGGCCGACGGCGGGCGCCTGGTCACCGGCGGCGGGCGCGCCGATGCGATGTCCGGCGCCGTGGAGGGCGGGGCGTACGTCGTCCCCGCGATCATCGACATGCCGGCCCAGACCGACGTGGTCAAGCGCGAGACCTTCGCCCCGCTGCTCTACGTGCTCACCTACGACGATCTCGACGAGGCGATCGCCCTGCACAATGACGTCGCGCAGGGCCTCAGCTCGGCGATCTTCACCCTCGACGTGCGCGAGGCCGAGCGCTTCGTCTCGGCCACCGGCTCCGACTGCGGCATCGCCAACGTCAACATCGGCACCTCGGGCGCCGAGATCGGCGGCGCGTTCGGCGGCGAGAAGGAGACCGGCGGCGGTCGCGAGTCGGGCTCGGACGCCTGGAAGGCCTACATGCGCCGCGCCACCAACACGGTCAACTACTCCACCGAGCTGCCCCTGGCGCAGGGCGTGGAGTTCGTCTGATGAGCACCTCGGGAGCGGGGCTGGTGGGCCCCACGCAGCTGCGGGCACGGTTCGCCGCCTCGCTCTCGGCGCTCTACGGCACCGAGGTGCCGGCGTACACGACGCTGGTGGAGGTGTCGGAGGCGGTCAACGCCGACGTCCTCGCCGCGATGGGGCCCGCGGCGGAGCGGCTCGGCTCGATCGACCGCGTCACGGCCGAGCGCCACGGCGCCATCCGGGTGGGCACGCCCGAGGAACTCGCCCAGGTGGCGCGCATCTTCGGCGCGTGCGGGATGCACCCGGTCGGGTTCTACGACCTGCGCGAGGCCACCCCGCCGATCCCGGTGGTCTCCACCGCGTTCCGGCCGATCGACGAGGCGGAGCTGGCCGCCAACCCGTTCCGCGTGTTCACCTCGCTCCTCGTCGTCGACGATCGTCGCTTCTTCGACGCCGCCACCCAGGCCCGCCTCGAGGAGTTCCTCGGCGCCCGGCGGCTGTTCGACGACGAGCTGCTCGACCTCGCCGACCTCGCCGAGAAGGCGGGCGGCCTCGAGTCCGTGGACGCCGACCGGTTCCTCGAGCTCGCCACCGCGGCCTTCGCGCTCTCCCCCGAGCCCGTCGACCGCGCCTGGTACGCCCACCTCGAGGGCATCTCGTCGGTGGCCGCCGACATCGGCGGCGTCGGCTCCACCCACATCAACCACCTCACGCCGCGGGTGCTCGACATCGACGACCTGTACGCGCGGATGAGCGCGCGCGGCATCACGATGATCGACCGCATCCAGGGGCCTCCGCGCGTCGACGGGCCGGCGGTGCTGCTGCGCCAGACGTCGTTCCGCGCGCTCGCGGAGCCGCGGGTGTTCCGCGAGGCCGACGGCTCGGTGGTGCCGGGCTCGCTGAGCGTGCGCTTCGGTGAGGTCGAGGCGCGCGGCGTGGCGCTCACTCCGCACGGCCGCGCCCTCTACGACGACGGCGGCGTCGGCGCCCTGCCCGCCACCGATCGCGAGCTGCACGAGGCCGGCCTGGCCTACTACCGCCGCGACGCCGACGGCGTGCTGCAGCCGATCGTCTACGAGGACTTCCTCCCGAAGTCCGCCGCCGGCATCTTCGCCTCCAACCTCACCGGCGACGGCTCCGTGGACGCCGCCCAGCGCGCCGCCGCGCGCGACGCCCACTGGCTGCGCGAGGCCCTCGGCCGCCCGCTCCACGACCCCTACGCGCTGTACGAGGCGATCGCGCGCGGCTGACGCCGCGGCATGTAACACGCCGTCCACCCGTCTTGTCGCCGCTTCTCAGTCGCTCGAGTCCCGATCGAGGCCCGATGTCGACTGACAAGCTGCGGGTAGTCGAGTGGACGGCGTGTTACATGCCCCGCCCAGACGGGCGCCGAAGGGACGGGGCGGCGGGGCCCCGGGTGATGGAGGCTCAGAGTGCTTCGACGTTGCGCTTGAGCGCGGCGCTGCTCTGGGTGACCGCGACGCCGATGAGCGGCTTCACCGCCGAGGCCACCGCACGCCCGGCCAGGCCGCCCGGCAGCTCGTAGTCGATGTGGACGTCGAGTCGCGTGCGGTCCTCCCCCAGCGCCGCGAAGCGCCAGCGCTGGTGGTTCTTGATGCCCTTGACCGAGGTGAGCTCGATGAAGGTGTCGGCGTCGTAGGCGGTGCACTCCAGGCGCGAGGTGAGCGTCACACCGAGCTTCACGACACCGTCGTACACCGCGCCCACGCCGCGCTCCGGGCCGCTCACCGGCTCGATGCGGGTCAGGCCGTAGAACCAGGTGGGGGTCTTGGAGAAGTCGCCGACGTAGTCGAAGACGGTGCTGACGGGGGCGTCGATCTCGACACTGTGCTCGACGACGCTCGCGCCCGAGGAGGCTGCCATGCGGCCCATCCTGGCAGGCCCGCCCACACCCGAGAGGGCACCCGTGGTGCAGCGAGACGGCAAGGTTGATGCGTCGAACTGGAGCTCAGCGGGTCGGCGGGAGCGCGTCGGTGGCCTCGAGCTGTCCCATCCCGGTGACCATCAGCAGGTCGGCCACCACCGAGCGCACCTGCACCAGGATCGCCTCGGCGGTGAGGACGTCGCTGCGCTCCACCTGCGCGGTGGCCGCGGCCACGGCGAGCAGGGCGTCGCGGGCGCCGAGGGCCAGGCGGTCGGCGTCCAGTTCGCGGGCGACGGCCTCGGCGGCGTCCGCGAGCTCGGCAGTGAGGCGCGCGTAGGCCTGCGGCACCGGGTGGCGCCGGTAGGCGGCGACGGAGGTCTGACGCACCAGCACGCGCGTGCTGCGCAGGGCGCGGTCGAGCGGGTCGACGAGCTCGACGAGGCGGCGCAGCGGCTCACGGTGGCGTCCCCGGAACGGCGAGCTGGACACGACCGACATCCCCTCGCCGGCGGCGGCCTGCAGCTCGCGGATCTGGCGGTCGGTCGCACGGGCGTCGGTCAGCAGGTCGAGGGCGGGCTCGATCTCGCCGTCCACCATCAACTCGCTGGCGGCCCGCAGCAGATCCGCGATCGTGCGCGCCACCTGCGCCGCCTGCTCGCGTGGACGACGCAGGGGCGCCGCCGGCACGACGGTGGCCGCCACCAGCGCCACCGCGCCGCCGATGACGGCGTCGGTCCAGCGGATGAAGGCCTGGTCGGTGCTCAGAGCGAGCGCCGCGATGACGATCGACTGCACCGCCGCCTGGTTGACGAAGACCGTGCCGGCATCGAGCAGCAGGGCCACCGACATCGAGCCGAAGACGATCAGCGCGAGCTGCCACGCGCCCGTGCCGATGCCGGCCACCAGCAGGTCGGCGATGAGGACGCCGATCGCCACGCCCACCGTGACCTCCACGACGCGACGCACCCGCTGGCCGTAGGACGTGCCGAGGCACACGACCGCGGCGATCGGCGCGAAGAAGGGTGTGCGGTGGCCGAGCAGGTCGGCCGCGACGAACCAGGCGACCCCCGCAGCCACGGCGCACTGCACGAGCACGTAGAGCTTGGAGCGCCAGCGGCGCGCGCGGTCGCCGAGCGAGGCCTGGCGCCGCGCCAGCAGACGCGCCCGATCGAGGGGATGCTCACCGGACGACGACACCCCCGCATCGTCCCACGGGGGGTGATGCGGGGGCGTCGGCGTCGCGGTGACCGCTCATGTAACTACGTGTTACGTCCTCTACCCGGGCGTTCGGTGCACCACCAGGGTGGTCGACCACCCTGGTAGAGACACGAACACGTAGTTACAAGCGGGCCCGAGGCGGGCCGGCTTGTGAGGCTCAGACGACCTTCTTGCCGGGCAGCACGCGCTTGGAGACGACGGCGATGACGTCCTCGTAGCGCGAGCCGGTGAACTTCTGGAAGTTGTGCAGTGCGTGGGCGTCGATGCCGACGAGCACGCGGGCCTGGTTCTTCTGGATGGCCTTGACGATGATCTCGGCCGCCTTCTCGGGGGTCATGCGGGCGAGCTTCTTGTCGAACAGCTTCGCCGTGGCGTCCTTGTCCTCCTTGTCGGAGACGCGGGCGTTGCGGGCGATCGCGGTCTTGATGCCCCCGGGGTGCACGGAGGTGACGCCCACCGGGTGGCCGGCGATGAGCATCTCCTCGCGCACCGCCTCGGTGAAGCCGCGCACGGCGAACTTCGTGGCGTTGTAGGCGCTCTGGCCGGGCATGGCGAGCAGGCCGAACAGCGAGGAGAGGTTGACGATGTGGCCGTCGCCGGAGGCGATGAGGTGCGGCAGGAACTCCTTGGTGCCGTAGACGACACCCCAGAAGTTGATGCCGACGATCCACTCCATGTCGTCGTAGGTCAGGTCGATCGCGTCGCCGGCCAGCGCCACACCGGCGTTGTTGATCACGACGTTGACGGCACCGAAGTACTTCGCCACGTCGGCGGCGTAGGCGGCGAAGGCGTCCTTGTCGGCCACGTCGAGGCGGGTCGAGTGGACGTCGGGGGCGCCGGCCTTGTCGGCCAGGGCGACGGTCTCGGCGAGGCCGCTCTCGTCGACGTCGGAGAGCGCCAGCTTGGCGCCCTTGCCCGCCAGGTTCAGTGCGAGCGCGCGGCCGATGCCGGAGCCCGCTCCGGTGATGACGACGACCTTGCCGTTGAGGTTCTTCACGCCTGGACCATCTCTTCCTTGCTGCTCGGGTTGCTGGGGTTGCTGGGGTTGTCGGTGGTGCCGGTGTCGTGGGCGACGACGTCGTAGGCGTCGACGTCGAAGCGCGAGAGGTGGCCGCGGAAGGTGAACGTCTGCCCAGGCCACAGGGTGGTGTTGTTGCCGAACTTGTCGAGGTACCAGCTCGCGCAGCCGCCGGTCTGCCACACGGTGGGCGTCATGCGCTCGCGGATGCGCGTCGTCCACGCGTTCTGGGCCTCGACGGTGGGCTCGACGCTCGCGAGGCCGCGCTCGCGCAGGGTGCGGGCGGCGTCCACGACGTAGCGCACCTGCGACTCGATCATGAAGATCATGCTGGAGTGGCCGAGCGCGGTGTTGGGGCCGACGAGCTGGAAGAGGTTCGGGAAACCGTGCACGGTGGTGCCCTTGTAGGCCGACATGCCGTCAACGTCCCAGACGTCGGCGAGGGTGCGGCCGTCGCGACCGGTCACGCCGCGCGCCACGGGCGGCTCGGTGACGTAGAAGCCCGTGGCCACCACGAGGACGTCGATCTCGCGCTCGGTCTCGGCACCGGAGTCGTCGGTGGTGACCACGCCGGTGGGCGTCACGCGCGCGATGGGCTCGGTGACGAGGTCGACGTTGTCGGCCGCGAGCGCGGGGTACCACTTGTTCGAGACGAGGATGCGCTTGCAGCCGGCGCGGTAGCTCGGGGTGACCTTCGCGCGCAGCTCGGGGTCCTTGATCGCCTTGGCCATGTGCAACTTCGACTGCAGCTCGATCGCGGCCATCAGCTGCGGGAAGCGGTTGAACGCGGGCACGCGGGCCTCGAGGGCGGTGTAGACGCCGGCGCGCACGGCGCGTTGCAGGCCCGGGACGTGGCGGAAGGCGAGCTTCTCGATGCCGGTGAAGCGGCGCTCGTTGCGCGGGATGATCCAGTTGGGCGTGCGCTGGTAGACGTCGACGTGGCCCGCGATCTTCTGCAGCTCGGGCACCAGCTGGATCGCCGAGGCGCCGGTGCCGATCACCGCGATGCGCTTGCCGGTGAGGTCGACGTCGTGGTTCCACCGCGCGGAGTGGAAGGTCTCGCCGGCGAAGCTCTCGATGCCCTCGATCTCAGGCAGTCGGGGCTCGGAGAGGCCGCCGGAGCCGGAGATCAGGGTGCGCGCGGCGTAGGTGCGCTCGCTGCCGCCGTCGACGGGGGCGACGCGGACGAGCCAGCGCTGCTCCGCGTCGTCCCAGCGGGCGTCGGTGACGGCCGTGCTGAACTCGAAGCGGTCGAGGACGCCGGAGGACTCGGCCACGCCGCGGGTGTACTCCCAGATCTCGCGCTGGGGTGAGTAGACCTTCGACCAGTCGGGGTTGAGGGCGAAGGAGTAGCTGTAGAGCTGGCTCGGGACGTCGCACTCCGCGCCCGGGTAGGTGTTGATGTGCCAGGTGCCGCCGACGTCGGAGTCCTTCTCGACGACGACGAAGTCGCGCTCGCCGGCCTCGTCGAGCTTGATGGCGGCGGCGAGACCGGCGAAGCCGGCGCCGACGATGAGGTGGTCGACGGTCGTGGTGGTGCTCATGACGAGGACGCTACCGACGCTATTGAATATCCGTCAATAGTCTCGCTAGGGTGAGCCTCGTGACGACGAGCACCTCCGCACGCACCCGGCTGACGCCGGAGCAGCGTCGCGCCCAGCTGCTCGACCTCGGCCTGGAGCTGCTCGGCACGCGCTCGCTCGAGGAGCTCTCGATCGACGTGCTGGCCGAGGAGGCCGGCATCTCCCGCGGGCTGATGTACCACTACTTCGGCAGCAAGCTCGGCTTCTACGAGGCGGTCGTGCAGCACGCGGCCGACGACCTCTTCGACCGCACCGCTCCCCCGCCCGACGGCGAGCCCCTCGAACGGCTCCTCGCCTGCCTCACCGCCTACGTCGACTACGTCATCGACAACACCGTCGGCTACCGCTCCCTGGTGCGCGCGGCCTCCGGCGGCAACGACGCGGTGCGCGCCATCTACGAGCGCACCTTCACCGCGATGGGCGAGCGCTTCTTCAGCGTCGACTCCGGCACGATCGAGCTCCAGCCCACCCCCGCGACGCGCCTGGTGATCCGCGCCTGGCAGGCGATGGTCGAGGACCTCGTCCTCGCCTGGTGCGACGACCCCGCCGGCCTCACCCGCGACGACCTCCTCCGCGTCGTCACCGGCTCCCTCCCCGCCCTCCTCGCCACCCTCCCCTAGTCCGACAGGGCGCACTCCGGTCGCCGACAGGGCGCACTCCGGTCGACGACAGGGCGCACTCCGGTCGACGAGAAGGCGCAGGGAGCGAAAGCACGGCAGCCCCCTGTGTCCCACGCCGGCGCGGACGACGTCCACAGGGCCCTGCGGGGCATGCCGTCGTCCACCGGCGGGTCGGCGTGAACCACCTCCCCGTCCCCTGGTCGACAAGCCTGCCCCCATGCCGCTGCTGACCCTCGACACCTCCCGCCCCTTCACCGTCCGCGAGGCCGCGCGGCGCGGGCTCAGCCCGCACCGACTGCGACGGATGGTCCGCACCGGCGAGGTGCGCGTGGTGCTCCACGGGGTGTACGTCGCGAGCCACGTGGTCGACTCCCTGGACCTGCGCGCGCGGGCCGCCGCGCTCGTCCTGCCACCTCGAACGGTAGTCGCGGATCGCAGCGCGGCCTGGCTTCACGGCGTCGACGTCCTGACCGCCGGAGAGCTCGACGCCGTCCCGCGCCTGGAGGTGGTGACCTACGGCGGGGGCGATCGCAGCAGGTCGACGACCCTCTACGCCGGCGAGCGCGACCTGCTCGAGGACGAAGTGATGCTCGTGGACGGCGTGCCGGCGACCACGCCCCTGCGGACGGCCTGCGACATCGCCTGCCTGCGCGGACGATGGCGTGCGATCGGCGCTCTCGACGCGTTCCGGCGCACGCACGCGATCAGCGAGCACCAGTTGCGCGCGATGCTCCCGCGGTACGCAGGACGGCGGGGCGTCGTCCAGCTGCGCGAACTGGTGGGCCTCTCGACCGCCGAGGCGCACTCGCAGCCGGAGTCCTGGATCCGGCTCGCGCTGCACGACCACGGGCTTCCGATGCCGCGACCGCAGGTCCGGGTGCCGCTGCCCGGTGGAGGGTTCAAGCTCGTCGAGAACGCCTGGCCCCGGCTCCGCTTGGCCGCCGAGTACGACGGTGAAGAGTTCCACAGCGAGGACGACGACCGCGAGCACGACGCCGTCCGGCGCAACCTGCTCACCGACGAGCTCGACTGGATGATCTTCGTGCTGCGGCGCGAGGCGCTGAAGCCCGAGCGCCACGACGTCTGGCTCCGCGACATCAGCGACGCCTTCCACCTGCGCGCGGGTACGCCGCATCGGCGCGTCTACGCTCGCGACCCGTCGTCCTACCTGTGGCGCCCGCGACGACGCTGAACACGCCCTCTCGGCGACCGGAACACGCCCTCTCGACGACCACAACGCGCCCTCTCGACGACCACAACGCGCCCTCTCGGCGACCGGAACGCGCCCTCTCGGCGACCGGAACGCGCCCTCTCGGCGTCAGGGGGTGCGGCGGCGCCGGCGGGGGGCGCGGGTGACACCGACGAGGCGGGGGCCGGCGAGGCGGGCCTCGACACGTCGGGCCTCGCGCAGCACCGGCTGGGCGACGTACTCGCCGAGGATGACGCCGGCGGCGAGGGCGATCGCGACCGAGGCGGCCGTGGCCATCTCGAGCAGCCCTTGGGCCACCCGCTCGCCGCCGTCCTCGCCGAGGAGGAAGAGGCCGCGGTAGATGGAGAGGCCGGGCAGCAGCGGCACGATCGGGGGCACGACGACCACGAGCGGCGGCACCCGGAACCGGCGTCCGACGGTGAAGCCGAGCAGGCCGATCGCGAAGGCGGCCGCGCCCACCGCCCAGGCCCGACCCAGTCCGCTCTGCCCCACAGCCGTGGACGTGGCGAGGGCAACCGCGCCGAGCAGGCCTGCCGGCAGCAGGATCCGCTTGGGCGCGTAGCTGGAGAAGGCGAAAGCGGCTGCCGCGATGCCGCCGCCGACGGCCGCGGCCCCGGCGCCCACGAGGCCGAGGTTCGGCAGGCCGACCAGCGCGACGTCCAGGCCGAGGGCCGAGCACAGGCTGAGGCCGCCGCCCACCCCGGCGATGATGCCGGCGGTGGCGAGCACCGCCTCGAGGATGCGGGCGCCGCCGGTGACGTAGAAGCCCGACAGGGCGTCCTGGATGGCCCCCATGAAGCCGATGCCGGCCAGGAGCATGACGATGTTGGCGGTGACGACCAGCGAGGTGTTGAGCTGCTGCCACGGCGAGGCGATCGCGGTGCACGCCGCGGCGAGCACCGTGGCCACGACGCCGCCGGCCACCTGCTGGTAGAAGAACGGCAGGCGCCGGCGGGTCAGCGCCTGGCGCAGCAGGTCGATGGCCACGGCCGCCAACGTCGCCACGAGGACGACGACCGGCCCGCCGCCCAGCTGCAGCGCCACGCCCGCGCACATCGCGCCCCACCCGAGCGTCGCCGCCCAGCGGGGCCTGGTGTGGCCGGAGGAGACGATGCGGGCGAGCTCGGCGCGGGCGTCGTCCAGCTCGAGGCGCCCCGCGACGACGTCGCGCACGAGGTGGTCGACGAGGGTGAGGTCCTCGTAGTCGATGTCGCGCTGGGTGACCTGGCGGATCTGCACGATCGGCGCCTCGTCGGGCGCCTGCTGCACGCTCATCGCCAGCGAGGTGAACGTGACGTCCACCTGGGCCTGCCGCACGCCGAGGCTGCGCGACACCGCGCGCATGGTGGCCGTCACGTCGGCTGCGCCGGCACCCGAGGAGAGCAGCACCTCGCCGATGCGCAGGCACAGGTCGAGCGTGCGATTCAGCGTGGATGGCCGGTCCATCCGACCATCCTGTCAGGCGATCACGACCACCGGAGGGCTCGAGGGAGCCTCGTCGAGGCAGTGCGGACGACGCCCGCCGCCTACGCTGAGCAGGTGCGGATCGACTTCCACGGCTCCCCGGGGCCCACCATCGGCGTCGAGTGGGAGTTCGCGCTCGTCGACCGCCGCACCCGCGACCTGCGCAACGACGCCTCGCACCTGTTCGCCCGGGCCAAGGCGCGCATGCCCGAGCCGGGCAAGCTGCACAAGGAGCTGCTGCGCAACACCGTCGAGGTCGTCACCGGCATCTGCCCGACGGTGGGCGAGGCGATGGACGACCTGCGCGGCAGCCTGCGCCACGTGGTGGCCGCGGCCGACGACCTCGACCTCGACCTGTACGCCGCCGGCACGCACCCCTTCGCCACCTGGACCGAGCAGCAGCTGAGCGAGGGGCACCGGTACGCCGAGTTGATCAACCGCACCCAGTACTGGGGTCGCCAGATGCTCATCTGGGGCGTGCACGTGCACGTCGGGCTGCCCGAGCGCGAGCGCGTCATGCCCGTGCTGTCGGCCCTGCTCACCTACTACCCGCACCTGCAGGCGCTGTCGGCGTCCTCGCCGATCTGGATGGGCGTCGACACCGGCTACGCCTCCAACCGGGCCCTCATGTTCCAGCAGCTGCCCACCGCCGGCCTGCCGTTCCAGTTCACTCGCTGGGAGGAGTTCGAGTCCTTCGCCCACGACCAGATGACGACGGGCGTGATCGACGACCTCAGCGAGATCCGCTGGGACCTCCGCCCGGCCGTCAAGCACGGCACGCTCGAGAACCGCATCTGCGACGGCGTCTCGACCTTCTCCGACATGGCGCCGCTGGTCGCGCTGACCCAGTGCCTGGTGGTGTGGCTCGACGAGCGCATCGCAGCGGGCGAGCAGCCCGCGCTGCTGCCGCCGTGGCACGTGCAGGAGAACAAGTGGCGCGCCGCCCGCTACGGCGTCGACGCCATCATCATCTTGGACGCCGACTCCCGCGAGCGCCTCGTCACCGACGACCTCGCCGAGCTCGTCGAGCAGCTCGTTCCCGTCGCACGACGGCTCGGCTGCTCCGAGGAGCTCGCCTCGGTGCTCGCGATCGTCGAGCGCGGACCGTCCTACGTGCGCCAGCGCAAGGTCGCGGAGGCCACCGGCGGCGACCTGGTGGCCGTCGTCGACTCGGTGGTGCGCGAGCTGCGCCACGACCTGGGCGCGCCTGCACTCAGCCGCTGACGCGCGCACCGGCGAGGCTGCGGCCGTCTCACCCGGGTACCCCCGTGTTGTGACGCCCACCACGCCGGGGGAGGATGCACCACCGGCGCCCGGAGTCCTCAGCGCCGAACGCACAGCAGAAGGGTGCTCCCTGTGGTCTCTCTCCCCGGACTGACGCCGATCGACCCGACGTCCACCGCCTTCCTCCTGGCCGAGAACCGGCACATGCCGATGCACGTCGGCGGGCTGCAGCTCTTCGAACGTCCCAAGGGCGCCGGCCCCGACTACGTGCGCTCGATGTTCGAGCACATGCGCGACACCGCGGAGGTCTCGCCGCTCTTCCTCAAGCACCCCCACCGCTCGGCCCGCACCGCCGGCGCCCTCGTGTGGCGCAACGACGCGCACTTCGACATCGAGCACCACCTGCGCCACAGTGCCCTCCCGCAGCCCGGCCGCGTGCGCGAGCTGCTCGAGCTGGTGGGCCGCCTGCACTCGACGCGACTGGCGTGGGAGCGCCCGCTGTGGGAGATGCACGTGATCGAGGGTCTGGCCGACGGTCGCATCGGCCTCTACACGAAGCTGCACCACGCGCTGGTCGACGGCGTCTCGGCGATGCGCCTGATGGCGAGCGGCCTCTCCACCGATCCCGACCAGCGCGAGATGCCCGCCCCCTTCGCGCTCCAGCCGCGCAAGCCCCGCGCGGTGGACGACGCCGCCGCGGCGCTCGCGCACCCGGCGTCCACCGCCTCGCGCCTGCTCACCGAGCTGCCCGCCGACGCGCTGCGCAGCGCCCTCGCGATCACCGCGGACGCCGCCGGCATGCCCGGCGCGCTCGTGCGCACGCTGCGCAAGGGACTGCGCAACGAGACCTCCGCGGTGTCGCTGGCGGCACCGCGCACGATCTTCAACCAGTCGATCACCGGCGCGCGCCGCTTCGCCGCGCAGGACTGGGAGGTCGAGCGGCTGCAGGCCGTCAGCCGCGCCACCGGCACCACCATCAACGACGTCGTGCTGGCCATGTGCAGCGGCGCCATGCGCACCTACCTCGGCGAGCTCGACGCACTGCCGGACGCCTCGCTGGTGTCGATGGTGCCGGTGAGCCTGAAGGTCAAGCAGGCCGGCGACCCCAACCCGGACGGCGGCAACGCCATCGGCTCGGTGATGGTGCGCCTGGCCACCGACGTCGCCGACCCGGCCGAGCGCCTCAGCACCATCCACCGCTCGATGAAGGACGGCAAGGAGGCGCTGTCGTCGATGACGCCCACCCAGATCGTCGCCATGAGCGCGATCGGCATGGCGCCCTCCATCGTCGTCCCCGCGCTGCGACTGCAGGGCATGGTGCGCCCGCCGTTCAACCTCATCATCAGCAACGTCCCCGGCCCCCGCAGCGCCCAGTACTGGAACGGTTCGAAGCTCGTGGGTGCCTACCCCGCCTCGATCCCGATCAACGGCATGGCTCTCAACATCACCTGCACCTCCTACAACGGCAACATGGCCTTCGGCCTCACCGGCTGCCGACGCGCCGTGCCCCGACTTCAGCGCCTGCTCACGCACCTGGACGACGAGCTCGCCGCGCTCGAGTCGGCCGCCGGCGTGGCCTGAGCGGCGGCGGCGCGCGCGGCGGGGTGTTTGGGGGGGGGGGGGGGGGGGCG
>NZ_CAXRAZ010000018.1:0-75078 GCF_964229035.1 Nocardioides sp.
ACCCCGCCCCAGACGCCCCCCGGCGCACGGCCGGGGGGCTTCTCGGTCGTTGTCCGCCGTCCCTCACCTACCCGCCGCTCGAGCTCGCTCCTGAAGCGGATGACGCGTTCTACGGGCCCATCTACGTCGGGTTCGCCGCGCTGCTACGGGCTGCGATGGTGCAGCGCTCGCGCCGCGACGGCACCGGTCGCTGACCCGCTCTGCGGCACTGCGCCACCCGAGCCCGTCCCCGCATCCGGGGGGCGGGCTCGGGTCGTCCTGGCTCGCTGCGGCCCGCGTCTGGACGCGAAGAGAACCCGTCTGGACGCGAAGAGAACCCGTCTGGACGGCGGCGGACCGGTCACCGATGCACATGGACGGCCGGTTCCGAGGAAAAAACTTCAGATCCGACCAATCCACCCCCTGAGCGGGCCCGAATCACCTACAGCAAGACCCGCTACCCCCAAGGAAGGCACATACATCATGAAGCTCAACCAGTTCCGTCGCGCCGCCGGCATCACCTCGGTCGCGCTCGCCCTGTCCGTTTCGCTGGCCGCCTGCGGCAACGAGGACGACGAGACCGCGTCGTCGAGCGACTCGAGCTCGTCGAGCTCCTCCGACATGGAGTCCTCGCCGGCCGCTGAGGGTGCGCAGGCCCAGACCTTCGGTGACGCCTGCTCCGCCGTTCCGACCTCGGGCCCCGGCTCGTTCGACGGCATGGTCAAGGACCCGGTCGCCACCGCCGCCAGCAACAACCCGATCCTCAGCACGCTGGTGACCGCCGTCGGTGCCGCCGGCCTCGGCGACACCCTCAACGGTGCCCCCGCGCTGACCGTGTTCGCGCCCTTCAACGACGCGTTCGCCGCCATCCCGGAGGCCGACCTCAACGCCCTCATCGAGGGTGCCAAGAAGGACGGCGCCAAGTCCGACCTGGCCAAGATCCTCACCCACCACGTGCTCGGTGAGAACGACGACCCGGCTGCGGTCGTCGGCGAGAAGGACACCCTGGCCGGCGACAAGCTGACCATCGAGGGTGACGAGAACGGCATGACCGTCTCCGACGGCACCGTGACCGCCAACGTCCTCTGCGGCAACATCCCCACCGCCAACGCCACCGTCTACGTGATCGACAAGGTCCTGACCGGCGTCAAGTGACCTACCCGGTCTCGCCAAAGCATCACCGACGCGGGAGGATTCTCCTATGAATCCGGTCCACGGCACTCCGGCCGGCGTCCCCTCCGTGGGGGCGCCGGCCGGCGCGGGCCCGGACCTCGGCGCGCTGCTCAAGCAGTCCGCCCGGGGCGACTCCGTGGCCTTCGCCGAGCTGTACGACGCCACCTCCTCGCGGGTCTACGGACTCGTGCTGCGGGTGGTACGCGATCCCTCGCAGGCCGAGGAGGTCGTCCAGGAGGTGTTCCTGGAGATCTGGCGCCAGGCCGGTCGCTACGACTCCGAGCGCGGCAGTGCGCTGTCGTGGATGCTCACCATCGGCCACCGCAAGGCGGTCGACCGGGTACGCAGCGCTGAGGCTGCCACCCGCCGGGACCTCACCTACGAGCGTTCCAACCAGACCATCGAGCACGACGAGACGGCCGAGGCCGCCACCGCTGCTCTCGAGGCCCGCCGCGTCCGCGCGGCGCTGGCCCACCTGACCGACGTCCAGCGCGAAGCGATCGAGCTGGCGTATTTCGGGGGCTACACCCACACCGAAGTGGCAGCCCTGCTCGACCTACCGGTCGGCACAGCGAAGACGAGGATCCGCGACGGGCTCATCCGCCTGCGCGACAAGATCGGAGTAGGACGATGACCGATCTCGGCCACACCCGAGGCTGGGAGGACGCGCACGCGCTCTCCGGTGCCTACGCCCTCGACGCCCTCGACGCCGAGGAGACCGCCCGGTTCGAGGCGCACCTGTCCGCGTGCCCGACGTGCGCGGAGGAGGTCGCCGAGCTGCGCGCCACGGCCGCCGTCCTCGGCATCACCACCGAGGTCGCCCCGCCGGCCTCGCTGCGCTCCGCCGTCCTCGCCGACATCGCCTCGGTCCGTCCGCTGCCGCCGCTGACCCACGACGACCACTCCGACGAGCACGACGACACCGACCAGGGCGCCGGTGCACCCGGCATGCAGCCGCTCGCCGCACCAGTGTCGCTGCAGGCCCACCGCCAGCGCCGACTGCTGCGTCGCCCGCTCCTGATGGTGGCGGCAGCCGCCACGGTGGTGGCCGGAGCCGGCATCGGCTGGTCGCAGCTCGAGGACGACGCACCCGTCGGCCCGAACCTCACCGCCGCCGAGCGCGTGCTCGCGGCCCCCGACGCCAAGCGCGTCGACAAGCGCTTCCCCGACGGCTCCGAGGCCGCCGTGGTGGTCTCGCGCGAGCTGGGCAAGGCCGTCATCATCACCGACGGCATGACGCCCGCTCCCAACGGCCACGACTACGAGGTCTGGTTCCAGTCCTCGGCCGGCGACATGATCCGGGCCGGGCTCATGCCCGACATCCGCGACAACACGATGGTCCTCGAGGGCGACGCCTCCCGCGCCGTCGGTATCGGGATCACGGTCGAGCCCGACGGCGGCTCGCAGCAGCCCTCCGCCGACCCGATCGCCTACTTCAACCTGGAGGCATGACGGTGGCCGCCACGCGACGGCGCGTGGCGGTGGTCGGATCCGGTGTCGCCGGACTGACTGCTGCCTACGTCGCCTCCCGCAGCGCGGACGTCACCCTCTACGAGGCTGACGCGCGCCTCGGTGGGCACGCCGACACCCACGACGTCACCGACCCCACCGGTCGCGCGCTGCGCATCGACTCCGGCTTCATCGTGCACAACCGCCGCACCTACCCGGTGCTGCTCCGCCTCTTCCACGAGCTGAACATCCCGACGCAGGAGTCGGAGATGTCGATGTCGATCAGCGACGAGGGCTCGCAGCTCGAGTGGGCCGGCGCTCTCGGTCGCCAGGGCGTCTTCCCTCGCGGCGAGCGCCACCACCGCAACCCGCGCTACCTGCGCATGCTGGCCGACATCCCGCGCTTCCACCGCCGTGCCAAGAAGCTGCTCGAGGCCTCCGACACCACGGTGGCCGCCACGCGCGCCCGCGACCTCACCACGCTGCGCGACTTCCTGGACGACGGCCGCTTCTCGCCCTACTTCCGCCGCCACTTCATGGAGCCCCTGGTGGCCGCGGTGTGGTCGTGCGATCCCGACACGGCCCTCGACTACCCGGCCGCCTACCTCTTCGCGTTCCTGCAGCACCACGGCATGCTGAGCGTCTTCGGCTCGCCCACGTGGCGCACCGTCAGCGGGGGTTCGCACACCTACGTCAACGCGGTCGCCGAGGCGCTCAAGGCCTCCGGCGCGACCATCCACCTCGCCTCGCCGGTCAGCTCGGTGCGCGAGAGCGCCGACGGCGTCGAGATCCTGGCCGACGGCGTCGGCGCGCAGACCTACGACTCCGTGGTGATCGCCGCGCACCCCGAGCAGGCGCTGGCGATGCTCGCCGAGCCCACCGCGCTGCAGAGCGAGCTGCTGGCCGCGATCCCCTACAGCCCCAACGTGGCGCTGCTGCACACCGACACCCGGCTGATGCCGCGCAACCACGACACCTGGGCCTCCTGGAACTTCCGTCGGCCGACGGCCGCGAAGGACGGCGTCCTCGTCACCTACGACCTCACGCGCCTGCAGCGCCTCACGACGAGCACGCACTACCTGGTGACGCTGGGCGGCGAGCACCTCGTCGACCCCGCCACGGTCATCGTGCGCCGCGAGTACGCCCACCCGCTCTACACCCCCGCCTCCGTGGCCGCGCAGGCCCGGCTGCCCGAGATCGACACCGATCGGGTGGCCTTCGCCGGCGCCTACCACGGCTGGGGCTTCCACGAGGACGGCGCCCGCTCCGGCCTCCGAGCCGCCGAGAGACTCGGCCTCACCTGGGACGACGACGTCCCCCCTGACCCTCGCACCCCGACCGCCGAAGGGGGTTCAGCTGTCGGGGTGCGAGGCCTCGTCTCCACGCAGGAGGCGGGTCACAACGAGAACCCCCCGGCGGGCGAGGCGCTCGGCGTCCACCGCGGTGACGCCGTGACGGCGTTCCGCACGACGCTCGTGCACGTGCGCCGTCAGCCGATCAGCAACCGCTTCCAGCACCGCTCGCACTTCTGGGCGGTCGACCTCGGGCAGGTGCGCGACGACGGCACCGTGCGCGGCGGACGCGGCCACTGGCTCGGTCGCGACCACTTCAGCGGCGAGCACGCCACGATCCGCGCCGGCCTCGACGCCTACCTGGCAGCTCAGGGCATCGACCTGCGCGGCGGGCGGGCCGTCACCGCGGCCCAGCCGCGGGTGCTCGGCCACTGCTTCAACCCGATCTCGGTGCACTGGGTGTGGGCCGATCCCACCGGCCGCGGGCGTCCTGACGCCACGGTCGTGGAGGTGCACAACACCTACGGCGACCGCCACACCTACCTGCTCGACGCGGACGAGCACGGCCGCGCGCGCATCGACAAGGCGATGTACGTCTCGCCGTTCCACGGTGTCGACGGCCACTACGAGGTCGTCGCCCCGCCCCCGGACCCCCACACCGGCCGGCTGCGTCTGGCCGTGCGGCTCGTCACCGACGACGGCGCACGCTTCGACGCCTCGCTGACCGGCGTCCCCGCCGCCCCGCCGCTCGCCCTCGCGGGCCTGCGAGGATCGGCCCTCATCCGCGCCCACGGCATCGCGCTGTGGCTGCGGCGTCTCCCCATCCAGCCCCGCCCGGTCCACCCGCGACCGGTCCTCCCGCACGGCGGGAAGCTTCAGGAAGGCAGCACCCCATGACTGTCGCCGACTCGCGTCGCGCGGCCAACTGGCCCGACCTCTACCCCGCACCGTCCGGCGGTCTCTCCGCCAAGGTCGCCGAGCGACTCTTCCGCTCGGCGGTCTCGCGCCTGCACGTCACCGTGCGGCTGCGCCACCCCGACGGCTCCGTGGAGGAGCTCGGCGGCGGCGGCCCGGCGATCGTCGTCCACCGGCCGAAGGAGTTCTTCGCCCGCATCGGTCGCGACAAGCTGATCGGTTTCGGCGAGGCCTACATGACCGGTGCCTGGACCGAGGACGGCGTCCCCG
This sequence comes from Nocardioides sp., assembly GCF_964229035.1. Lineage (GTDB taxonomy): Bacteria > Actinomycetota > Actinomycetes > Propionibacteriales > Nocardioidaceae > Nocardioides. The sequence goes on from NZ_CAXRAZ010000018.1 coordinate 5,079, forward strand.
GCGATGGCGTCCTCGGCGACTTCCTCACCGTGCTCGCCTCCGACGTGGCCAACCTCGTGCCCAAGAGCCTGCAGAAGCTGCGCGCCTTCGTGGTGCCGAAGCTGCCGCGCACGCACCTGGGCACGCAGGAGAACACCCAGACCAACATCGCCCACCACTACGACCTGTCGAACGACCTGTTCGCCGCCTTCCTCGACCCGACGCTCATGTACTCCAGCGCCTGGTTCACCGACCTCGAGACGGCGCTCTCGGAGGACTTCTCCGCCGCCCAGCACCGCAAGATCGACCGGCTGCTCGACCAGGCCGGCGTCGGCGAGGGCACCCGCCTGCTCGAGATCGGCACCGGCTGGGGCGAGCTCGCCATCCGCGCTGCTGCGCGCGGTGCGACCGTGCGGTCGATCACGCTCTCGGTCGAGCAGCAGGCGCTCGCGCTCGAGCGCATCGCCGCGGCCGGCCACGCCGACGCCGTCACCGTCGACCTCTGCGACTACCGCACGCTGCTCGACGAGCCCGCGGGCGCCTACGACGCCGTGCTGTCGGTGGAGATGATCGAGGCCGTCGGCTACGCCTTCTGGCCCGACTACTTCCGCACCCTCGACCACGTGCTGGCCCCGGGCGGCAAGATCGCGATCCAGGCCATCACGCTGCCGCACGACCGGATGCTGGCCACCCGCAACACCCACACCTTCATCACCAAGTACATCTTCCCCGGTGGCGCGCTGCCGTCTGTCCAGGCGATCCGTGAGGTCATCGGCGAGCACACCACCCTGCGCCTGGACGACGAGTTCAGCATCGGCGCCCACTACGCTCCGACCCTGCAGCGTTGGGACCGCGCGTTCCTCGCCGCCCACGAGCGCGTGGCCGAGCTCGGCTTCGACGACGTGTTCGTGCGGATGTGGCACTTCTACCTGGAGTACTGCCGCGGCGGGTTCGCGGCTGGCTACATCGACGACTTCCAGCTCACCTTCTCCCGCGAGGACAGGACCGCCCAGTGACCACCGCCCCCACCTCGACCCGGCCCTCCACCGGCCCCGCCGACGGCGGGGTCGCGGCCCGTCTGGCCGAGGCCCTCCGCCCCTTCGTCAACGGCGACCTCCCCGTGCGCCTCACCGCCTGGGACGGCTCGGCCGCCGGGCCCGAGGACGCCCCCGCCGTCGAGCTCCGCTCGCCCGACGCGCTGCGCCGACTGCTCTGGCACCCGGGCGAGCTCGGCGCCGCCCAGGCCTACGTCACCGGCGAGCTCGACGTGCCCGGCGACCTCGATGCCGCCCTGACCCACGCCTTCGCCGTGGCCGCCGAGCGCGGCCTGTCGGGGCGTCGTCCCTCGCTCAAGGCGCTGGCCGGCGCGGTGCGCACCGCCGCCGGGCTCGACCTGCTGAGCCGCCCGCCGGCCCCGCCCGCCACGCAGGCGCGCATCAAGGGCCGTCTGCACTCCAAGGACCGCGACCGCGCCTCGATCAGCCACCACTACGACACGACGGCCGAGTTCTACTCCCTCATCCTCGATGAGAAGAACATGGCGTACTCGTGCGGCTACCACACCTCCCCGGACCAGTCGCTCATCGAGGCCCAGGACGCCAAGCTCGACCTCGTGTGCCGCAAGATCGGCCTCGAGCCGGGCATGCGGATGCTCGACATCGGCTGCGGCTGGGGCTCGCTCTCGCTGCACGCGGCCGAGAACTTCGGCGTCACCGTGGTCGGCGTGACCATCTCGCAGGAGCAGAAGCGCTTCGCCGAGGCCGCGGCCGAGCGTCGGGGTCTGAGCGACCGCGTCGAGTTCCGCCTGTGCGACTACCGCGACGCGGTGCCGGCGCCGGGCCAGGAGTACGACGCCGTCGCCTCGCTCGAGATGGGTGAGCACGTCGGCCAGCGCAACTACCCGACCTACGCCAAGGTGCTGCACGACTCGGTCAAGCCCGGCGGCCGTGTGCTCATCCAGCAGATGTCGCGCTCGGGCAAGTGGCCCGGCGGCGGCCCGTTCATCGAGTCGTTCATCGCCCCCGACATGTACATGCGCCCCATCGGCCAGACCGTCGACCTGCTCGAGGACTCCGGGCTCGAGGTGCGCGACGTCCACGCGATGCGCGAGCACTACGTGCAGACCGTGGCCGGCTGGATCGAGCGCTTCGAGGCCAACATCGACGCCATCACCGACCTCGTCGGTGAGGAGCTCGTGCGGGTCTGGCGCCTCTACCTCGTGGGCGGCTCGATGTCGTTCCGCGACGGGCGCATGGGCGTCGACCAGATCCTGATGGTGCGTCCGGGCGCTGCCCACACCCTTCCGCAGATCCGCGCCTGGTGACGGTTGCGGCCCGCGTGCGCGCGGGCCGCACCGCCCAGCACCCGCCACCCACCCCCGAAGGCCGGTGAACCCATGGACGTCGTCGTCTCCCTGCTGATCGCGCTGCTCACCGCAGCCGCCCTCATGACCGCCACCGCACTGGTGGCCCGCCGGCAGGGCCGGGTGGTCGTCGTCGACGTGGCCTGGGGCCTGGGCTTCGTGCTCATCGCGCTCACCACCGGCGCGGCGGGGCTGATCGGTGGGCTCGGCGACGCCTGGCGCACCGCGCTGCTCATGGTGCTCGTGGGCTTCTGGGGTCTGCGTCTGGCCTCGCACATCCACCGCCGCAGCCGCGGCCACACCGACGAGGACCCCCGCTACGCCACCGTGCTGGGCGGCACCCTGGCCGAGGTCGGCATGGGCGTGGCGGTGCGCAAGGTGTTCCTCGTGCAGGGGCTCGCGATGACGTTCATCGCGCTGCCGGTGGCCGTCGGTGCCGCGCAGGAGGCCATCTGGTGGCCGGCGGTGGTCGTGGGCGTCGTCCTGTGGGCCATCGGGCTGTTCTTCGAGGCCGTCGGCGACGCGCAGCTCGCCGCCTACCGCGCCCAGCCGCGCGAGTCGCGCCCGCAGGTGCTCGACACCGGGCTGTGGCGCTACACCCGCCACCCCAACTACTTCGGCGACGCCTCGGTCTGGTGGGGCATCTGGCTCGTCGGCGGCCTCGGCTCGGGCTGGATCGCGGGAGCGGCCACCGTGATCGCTCCGCTGACCATGACGTGGTTCCTCATGGAGACCACCGGTGCCAAGCTGCTCGAGAAGACGATGATGCAGCGCCCCGGCTACCCCGAGTACGCCGCGCGCACGTCGAAGTTCCTCCCCCTGCCGCCGAAAAATGCCTGACGCGACGCCGAGCGAGGGGCCGGACGAGGCCCTGCGCCTCGCCTCGGTCGACAACTTCCGCGACGTCTCGGGGGTCGGGGCGGCGCCGATGCGCACCGCCGACGGCCGGCCGCTGCGCCGAGGTGTCTACTACCGCAGCAACGACCTCCGCCTGGCCGACGACGACCACGCCCTGCTCTCCGCCCTCGGCCTGCGCACGATCATCGACCTGCGCTCCCCGCTCGAGATCGCCCTGCACCCCGATCCCGAGATCCCGGGCGCCGAGGCCGTGCACGTCGACGCCGCCGGCATCCCGATGGAGCGGCTCTCCGGGCTCACCACCCGCGACGACGCCGAGGCGCTGATGCTCGAGGTCTACCGCACCTTCGTCACGACGGCGTCCTCACGGGAGGCGTTCGGGGTGGTGCTGCGGCGCCTGGCCGAGGGCGGCCCGCAGCTCTTCCACTGCTCGGCGGGCAAGGACCGCACCGGCTGGGTGGCCGCGCTCCTGCTGCACGTCGCGGGTGTCGACGAGGCCACGATCCTCGGCGACTACCTGCTCAGCAACGACCGCACCGCTGCCAGTCGCGCGGCCGTCGAGGCGCAGATCGGCGCGGCGCTCGGCCCCGAGCGCGTCGCTGTCTACGATCCCACGCTGCTGGTCGACGAGCGCTACCTGCGCACCGCCTGGCAGGCCGCGGCCGCGGAGTTCGGCGACCTCGACGGCTACCTGCGCGAGGGCCTCGGCCTGGACGACGCGGTGCTGGCGCGGCTGCGCGAGCTGCTCGTCGTCCACGACTGAGCGGGTGCGGGGCGCGGCTCAGCAGTAGTCGAGCATCTGGCGCAGCGCCGCGACCTCGCTGGCGTCGGCGCCGAGGTCGTAGCGCGACTTCACCGTGATCCACCGCGTCGCGTAGGCGCACTGGTAGCCCTTGCGCGGACGCCACGCGGCGGGGTCGCCGTCGCTCTTGCTCGCGTTGGTGGGGCCGTCGACGGCCAGCAGGTTGTCGAGATCGTTCGCGAAGGTGCGGCGCTGTTCCTCACTCCAGCGGTCGGCGCCGGAGGCCCAGGCCTCCGAGAGCGGCACGACGTGGTCGATCTGGATCGCCTGCGCCTGGTCGGGCGCCTTGAGGTCGGTGAAGGTCAGCCGACGCCCCGTGTAGGGGTCGACCCACGAGCCGGCGAGCACGTCGTGGTCGCAGCGACCCTGCTGGGCGGTGCGGGCGCTGGCGGGCACCGCATCGCGCAGCAGCACGTCGTCGCGCTGGTTGCAGCCGTTGCCGTCGACGTCGGCCCAGGACGAGCCGAACGCGCTGCGCTCGTAGGTGCCCGGCCTCGTGCGAGCGATCGGGCGTAAGCGCGCGAGGGCGTCCGCGGGCGCGGCACTGCTCGGCGGGGCGGTGCTCGGCGGTGCGGTGGTCGGTGTGGTGCTCGGCGGCGTGGTGCTCGGTGCGGTGCTCGGGCGTCCCCCGGCCCCGACCGAACCGCCGCCCACCGTGCACGAGGCCGTGGCGCCGGCGAGCAGCGTGGCGGCGACGAGCGTGCGCAGCCGGCGGATGCGCGGATTCAGCTCGGGCTCGACGACGGTGCGGGGGACGACGGGGTCGGCGCGTCGAGCCCGCTGCCGGCGGTGGTGCGCGCGTGCTTCACGAGGGCCCCCATGATGTCGACGGTGCCCTGCTGCGCCTGCGCGCGGTCGTAGGGCCGGGGGTCGACGACGTTGATCACCTGGAACAGCGTGCCGGTCTGCACGAAACCGGTGACGTAGAGCTGGTCCTTCTCGGCCGACACGACCAGCCGGGCGTCGTCCGCGCCGGTGACGCGGGGCGTGGTGACGTCGGCGTTGGCCGCCCCCATGCGTGCGAAGTACTCCTGGAGCGTTCCGCTGAAGAGCGTGTAATTGACGGTGACGGCCGGCTGTCCGCTGCCCTTGGGAGGGAAGAAGCGGCACTCGGGCGAGGTGGGTCGCCCGGCGCTCTCGGTGAGCGGAGTCGTGGACCCGACGGCGGTCGTGACCTGCGCGGCGTCCAGGCCGTCGCAGGGGTTGAACAGCGCGGGCGTCTCGCTGGGCAGGCTCGGCTTCGGCCCGACGTCGTCACCGCCGCCGCAGCCCGCCATCGTCGTCGCGAGGACGACGGCCCCCGCCGCTGTGGCCAGACGCGCCCTACGCACGGCTCCCCGCCTCCGAGTCCGCATACGACCTCTCCTCTCCGGGCAGGCGCAGCACCAGCCGCGCACCGCCTCCAGCTGCCACGGTGGCCTCGACGGTGCCGGCGTGACGCTCGGCCACCTGGCGCACGATCGCCAGGCCGAGGCCCGAGCCGGGCATGGTGCGGGCGTCGGCCGAGCGCCAGAACCGGTCGAACACCGCGGTGCGGTCGGCCTCCGCGATGCCCGGCCCCTCGTCGTCCACGGTGAGGACGCCGTCGCTGAGGCGCACCGTGACGCGCCCGCCGTCGGGGCTCCACTTCGCGGCGTTGTCGAGCAGGTTGGTGACCGCGCGCTCGAGCTCCTGCTCGAGACCCACGACGGTCCAGGGGCGGGTGAACACCTCGAAGGTCAGGCCGGGCGCGCGGCGCCGCACCCGCTGCACGGCGCGGTCGATGACCTCGGCGAGGTCGACCTCGCGGGCCTGGACGGGTGCCGGCTCGTCGCGGGCGAGCTGGGTGAGGTCGCCGATGAGGGTGGTGAGCTCCTCGATCTGGGCGCGCACGTCGTCCATGAGCTCGGCGCGGGCCGCGGGCGGCAGGGCGGCACCGGAGACGTCGTCGCGCACGGCCATCGACAGCAGGTCGATGTTGGTGCGCAGCGCCGTCAGGGGCGTGCGCAGCTCGTGGCTGGCGTCGGCCACCAGCTGACGCTGACGGGTGCGGCTGGCGTCGAGCGCGAGCAGCATCTGGTTGAACGCCGTCGAGAGGCGCGCGACCTCGTCGTCGCCCTCGATCGGCAGCGGCGTGAAGTCCTCGGTGCGGGCGATGCGCTCGACGTCGTCGGTGAGGCGGCGCACCGGGCGCAGGCCGTTGGAGGCCACCGCCCATCCGCCGAGCCCGGCGGCGAGCACGCCGAAGATGCCGAACGCGAGCGTCACCCAGCCCAGCCGCGAGAGCGTGCGGTCCTGGTCGGCCAGTGGCTGGGCGATGATGAGCGCGATGCCGGACTGCTCGGTGGGCACGGCCACGACGCGGTAGCGATCGTCGTCGATCAGGATCGTACGGATGCTCTCGCGGGCGCGACCGTCCGCGACGTCGCGCTCGGGGCGACCGAGGTCGATCTCGGGGCCGCGGTCGAGTCGGGCGATCGCGCCCCGGTAGTCCAGGAACGCGATGCGCACGTCGGCGGCGCCGAAGACGCCCGGCGGGATGCCCTGCACCCCCGCCTGCAGCAGGGTGCTCGAGCTGGCCGCCCGCTGGGCGCGGTTGAGCAGGGAGTCGTCGAGGGCGTGGGTCATCTGCACGCGCATGGTGAGGTAGGCGCCCACGGCCACGAGGGCCACGGAGAAGCCGACCGCCATCATCGTCAGCGCGATCACGCGGTTGGCCAGCGAGCGGCGGTAGGGCCAGCGCTGCTCGGGGTGGGGGCGACCGAGGTACCAGGCGGCGACGCGGTTGCGCGGCGCCGGCCCGGCTGCCGGGTGGTTGCTCGGCGTCCAGCCCGGGGGCGCGGACGGCGGCGGGGGGATCGGCGGCGTCGGCGGCGGTGGTGCTGCGGGGGCTGCGGCGGCGGCGGGCGGCACCTCGGCGCCCGGGGGCGCGGCCGAGGGATCCGGGCGGGCGTCGGGCGCGGTCACGACGACCGCCTCACGACTCGGTGGCCCGCAGGACGTAGCCGATGCCGCGCACGGTGTGGATGAGCCGGGGCTCGCCCTCGGCCTCGGTCTTGCGCCGCAGGTAGCCGACGTAGACCTCGAGCGAGTTGGCGGTGGTGGGGAAGTCGTAGCCCCACACCTCCTCGAGGATGAAGCTGCGGTCGAGCACGCGGCGCGGACGACGCAGGAACATCTCGAGCAGCGTGAACTCGGTGCGGGTGAGCTCGATGCTGCGCGTGCCGCGCACGACCTCGCGCGTGGTGACGTTCATGGTGAGGTCGGCGAAGGCCAGCACCTCCTCCTCGGCGCCCTCCTCCACCGGCACGCGGCGCAGAAGCGCGCGGAGGCGGGCGAGCAGCTCCTCGAGCGCGAACGGCTTGGTGAGGTAGTCGTCGGCGCCGGCGTCGAGGCCCTCGACGCGCTCACCGACGGCGTCGCGCGCGGTGAGCACGATGACCGGGACGTCGTTGCCCGCAGCGCGCAGCGCCCGCGTGGTCTCGAGGCCGTCGAGCTTCGGCATCATCACGTCCATCACCACGACGTCGGGCGAGATCGCCCCGATGCCGGCCAGCGCCTCGGCCCCGTCACCGGCCAGGTGCACCTCGTAGCCGTTGAAGGCGAGCGAGCGGCGCAGGGACTCGCGCACGGCGCGGTCGTCGTCGACGACGAGCACGCGGGCGGGGGTGGCGGAGCGGGACACGCCTCCATTCTGGCCCCTCGCCCTGAGCGGGCGCTGAGAGGCGCGCCCCCCGCCGATCGCGGGCGGTGGCTACGGGGAGCGGCGGCTACAGGTAGCGGCGCGCGAGGTCGCCGGCGCGGGCGGCGTAGCGGCCGCCGAACAGGCAGGCGTGCACCAGCAGCGGGAAGAGCTGGTGGAAGGCGAGGCGATCCTCCCAGCCGTCGGCCAGGGGCGAGACCTCCTGGTAGGCCTCGATCACCTGCGCCAGCTGCGGGAGACCGAAGAGACCCAGCATGGCGAGGTCGACCTCGCGGTGGCCGAGGTGCACGGCCGGGTCGATGACGACGGCGCGCTCGTCCGTCGTCCACAGCACGTTGCCGTTCCACAGGTCGCCGTGGAGGAGGGCGGGAGGCTCGACCGGCACGATCTCGCCCGTGCGCGCCGCTGCGCGCTCGACGGCGTCGGCATCGGCGGGGGCGATCAGCCGCTTGTCGCGCAGCACCTTGAGGTAGGGCGCGATGCGCCGCTCGGCGTGGAACTCAGCCCACGTGGGCAGCGGGCGGTTCGGCAGCGGGAGGCGGGCGATGTAGCCGTCGTGCTCGGCGCCGAAGGAACCGCCGAGCTGCGTGGCGCCGGCGGCGTGGGTGGTGGCGAGCGCGCGGCCGAAGCGGGTGGCGGCGTCCGCGGTGGGGCGCCCGGTCTCGACCCAGTCGAGCACCAGGCACTCGTCGTCCACGGCGAGGACGTCGGGGGTGGCCACGCCCCCGGTGGCCGTGGTGGACCGCAGGAGGGCCAGGCCCTCGGCCTCGCGGCGGAAGAAGTGCGGCGGGGCGGGGGTGAGCGACTTCAGCAGGGCGCTGCGACCGCTGGAGAGGCGCAGACGCGTGGCGACGGCGACGTCACCGCCGGCGACGGGGCTGGTGGCGACCACGGCCGTGCCGAGCAGTCGCTCGGCCTTCGCCGCGACGGCCTGCTGCCGCGCCATCGGTCCCCCCGTGCCCTGAGTCCTGGAGTCGTGGATGTGAGATGGATGCGCCCCGCAGGGCGCTCGCCTCAGGCCTTGCCGCGCAGGGCCTTCGGGATCTCCTTGCCCTGCTCGATCGTGCGCTCGGGCGCCCGCACCTTCTTGAAGCTGCGGATCGCCAGCCAGACGAGCAGGCCGGCCAGCAGGGTGTAGGCGCCGAAGATGATGAGGTAGGCCCACTGCAGGGCCAGGCCGTCGCCGTTCCAGTTGATGAGGTAGACGAAGGCGAGCGACAGCATGATCGTGGCGAGCACGAAGAGGTAGAGCGCCACCGTGATGAGGCCGATGCCCACGCCGCCAGCCGACACGCTGACCTTCAGCTCGGCCTTCGCGAGCTGGATCTCCTTGCGCACCAACGTCGAGATGTCTGACTGGGCGTCCTTGATCAGTCGCCCGATGGTCGGCTCGTCGTGGAGCGGTTCGATGGCCATACGGGCGACCCTACCGACATCGGTAGACTGAGGCACAGGTGAGCCGGGAAGTCTGGTCGGCATGCGCGCCAGCCTGCCCGCGTGACGGCACCTCCGTCACGCCCGTGACCTCGGAGGAATCCATGCCCGACCGCCCTGCCCACGTCACCCCCGGTCCGCCCGGGGAGGACGTCGCGCCCATCGCCACCGACGGCGGCACCGACAGCAGCACCGGGGGATCCGACGACCGCACCGACGACCGGGGCGGCATCTGGGCCACCGGCCCCGTCTGGACGGCGAGCGACAAGCCGCTGGCGCGCTACGTGGCGCGTCCGGTGCGCGAGTTCCTGGCGATCGAGTCGGCGGGCTCGATCCTGCTGCTGGCCGCCACGGTGGTGGCGCTGCTGTGGGTCAACCTGCCGATCGACGGCTGGGCCTCGGGCTACGACCACTTCTGGCACACCGACATCGCGCTGCAGATCGGCGACTGGCGCATCGAGGAGACGCTGCAGCACTGGGTCAACGACGGCCTGATGACGATCTTCTTCTTCGTCGTCGGCCTCGAGATCAAGTACGAGCTCGTCCACGGCGACCTGCGCGACCCCCGCACCGCGGCCCTGCCCATCGTCGCGGCCGTGGGCGGCATGGCCGTGCCGGCACTGCTCTACCTCGCCATCGCCGGCGGCCCCGGCACCGGCGACGGGTGGGGCATCCCGATGGCCACCGACATCGCGTTCGCGGTCGGCGTCGTCGGCGTGCTCGGACGCCGGCTGCCGTCGTCCGCGCGGCTGTTCCTGCTGACGCTGGCCATCGTCGACGACATCGGCGCCATCTTGGTGATCGCCTTCTTCTACACCGGCGACCTCTCCCTCGACTGGCTCGGCGCCGCCCTCGCGCTCTTCGTGCTCATGGCCGTGCTGCGCGCGGTGCGGGTGTGGGCGATCCCGGTGTACGTCGTCCTCGGCACGCTGGCGTGGTTCGCCACCCTCGAGTCGGGGGTGCACGCCACCCTCGCGGGCGTCGCCCTCGGCCTGCTCACCCCCGCCTGCGCCCTGCTGCACCAGGACGTCGCCCGGTCGTACGCCGTCGAGGCGCTGCGCGACAACGAGCTGGACGCCGAGGAGCTGCACCGCCTGCGCTTCCTGCAGAACGAGTCGGTGCCGGTCGTCGAGCGCCTCCAGACCGCGCTGCACCCGCTCTCGGCGTACGTCGTGCTGCCCGTCTTCGCCCTCGCCAACGCCGGCGTGCCGCTCGGCGGTGGCGTGATCGGTGACGCATTGACCTCGCCGGTGGCGCTCGGCATCGGCGTCGGGCTCGTGATCGGCAAGCCGCTCGGCATCGTGCTCGCCTGCCTGATCGCGGTGCGCTTCACCGGGGCACGACTGCCCCAGGGCGTGAACTGGATGCAGATCACCGGCCTCGGCGCGGTGGCCGGCATCGGCTTCACGGTGTCGCTGTTCATCGCCGGCCTGTCGTTCCCGGGCGACGAGATGCTCACCGACGAGGCGAAGGTCGGCATCCTGTTCGCCTCCGTGCTCGCGGCGGTGGTCGGCGTGGTGCTGCTGCTGGCGTCCTCGCGCGGCGAGGTCGACGGCGACGGCTCGGATGACTCCGACGACGGCGAGGGTGCCGGTTCGAGCGAAACCGGGTCGAGGCCGGAGGAGACCGCTAGCGTCGGAGCCTGAAGGGCCTCGTCGATGGGAGCAGATTCGTTCTCCAGAGGGCGCGCGACTACTCCGGGCGGGCCAGCACCCCGGCCGAGCCGAGGAAGCGCTCGACCGTGATCCGCAGCGCCACGCGCTCGGCGTTCTCCCGCGGCGTGCGGTAGCGGGTGGCGTAGCGCTCGCAGGCGCGGGCGACCGACGCGGCGTCGTCCAGCACCTCGGCGGTGCCGGCGATCGACGACCAGCGGGCGCCGTCCACCTGGGTGACGCTCAGGCGCGGGTCGCGACGCAGGTTCGTGGCCTTCTGCGAGCCGCCGCTGGTGATGATCCAGGCGCACCGCTCCTCGAGGTCGAGGACGGCGCCCACCGGTACCCCGTGCGGCGCGCCGTGGCGGTCGAGGGTGCTGAGCGTGCACAGGTGGCGCTCGGTCCAGAACTCCAGGAGGGCCGGGGGCAGGTCGGACCAGTCGAACTCACGCAGCGAGGGCACGGGGCGAGGCTAGCCGCCATGTGCGCGGGTGACGGGAAACGAGGCCGCCGGCCGCCGGATGGCGGGTGATCGACCGCGTTTCCCGTCCTCCGGGCACGCTCCCGCGATCAGTCGTCGGTGGAGGTCGCCTGACCGGCCGAGATGAGGTCCATGATCGAGGCGTCGGCCAGGGTCTGCGTGTCGCCGACCGCGCGGCCCTCGGCGACGTCGCGCAGCAGGCGGCGCATGATCTTGCCCGAGCGGGTCTTCGGGAGCTCGGGGACGATCATGATCTGGCGCGGCTTGGCGATCGGACCGATCTCCTTGCGCACGTGGTCGGAGAGCTCCTTGACGATCCCCGGGCCGCCGTCGCCGGCCTCGTTGCGCAGGATCACGTAGGCCACGACCGCCTGGCCGGTGTCGGGGTCGGTGGCGCCGACGACCGCCGACTCGGCGACCTTCGGGTGCGACACCAGCGCCGACTCGATCTCGGTGGTGGAGAGCCGGTGGCCCGAGACGTTCATGACGTCGTCCACGCGGCCGAGCACCCAGATGTCGCCGTCGTCGTCCTTCTTCGCGCCGTCGCCGGCGAAGTAGTAGCCCTGCTTCTTGAACCTGGACCAGTAGGTCTCGACGTAGCGGGCGTCGTCGCCGTAGATGGTGCGCAGCATCGAGGGCCACGGCGAGGTGACCACGAGGTAGCCGCCGGAGCCGTTGGGCACGGGATTGCCCTCGTCGTCCACCACCTCGGCCTCGATGCCGGGGATGGGGTTCATCGCCGAGCCGGGCTTGCCGGCGGTGACGCCCGGAAGGGGGCTGATGAGCACCGAGCCGGTCTCGGTCTGCCACCAGGTGTCGACCACCGGCGTGCGGTCGCCGCCGATGACCGAGCGGTACCAGACGTAGGCCTCGGGGTTGATCGGCTCGCCGACCGAGCCGAGGATGCGCAGGCTGGACAGGTCGGAGGCGTCGGGCACCTCGCGCCCCTGCTTCATGAACGAGCGGATCGCGGTGGGCGCGGTGTAGAAGAGCGTGACGCCGTACTTCTCGATGATCTGCCACCAGCGGCCCGGCTCGGGGGAGTCGGGGGTGCCTTCGTAGAGCACCTGCGTGACGCCGTTGGCGAGCGGGCCGTAGACGATGTAGCTGTGGCCGGTGACCCAGCCGATGTCGGCGGTGCACCAGTAGACGTCGGTGTCGGGCTTGAGGTCGAAGATCGCGTGGTGGGTGTAGGCCGCGCCGGTGAGGTAGCCGCCCGTGGTGTGCAGGATGCCCTTCGGCTTGCCGGTGGTGCCGGAGGTGTACATGACGTAGAGCGGGTGCTCGGCGTCGAAGGCCTCGGGCGTGTGCTCGGGGGAGGCGGCGTCGACCACGTCGTGCCACCACACGTCGACGTCGGCGTCCCAGCCGTCCTCGCCGAGGTCCTGGCCGGTGCGGCGCACGACCAGCACCTTCTCGACCTTGTCGGTCTTGGTGCGGGCCTCGTCGACGGCCGGCTTGAGGGCCGAGGGGGCGCCGCGGCGGTAGCCGCCGTCGGCGGTGATGACGACCTTCGCGCCGCAGTCGTCGATGCGGCTGGCGAGCGCGTCGGCGGAGAAGCCGCCGAACACGACCGTGTGCGGGGCACCGAGGCGGGCGCAGGCGAGCATCGCGACGATCGCCTCGGGGATCATCGGGAGGTAGATCGCGACCCGGTCGCCCTTGCCGACACCGAGATCGGTGAGCGCGTTCGCCGCCTTGGACACCTCGTCCTTGAGCTCGGCGTAGGTGATGTCGCGGACGTCGTCCACGGGCTCGCCGACCCAGTGGAGGGCGACCTTGTCGCCGCGCCCGGCCTCGACGTGGCGGTCGACGCAGTTGTAGGCGGCGTTCAGCTTGCCGTCGGCGAACCAGGTGGCGAACGGCGGGTTGGACCAGTCGAGCACCTGGGTGAAGGGCTCGGCCCAGGTGAGGCGACGCGCCTGCTCGGCCCAGAAGCCCTCGCGGTCGGCGGCGGCGCGCTCGTAGGCCTCGGCCTGCACGTTGGCCGCGGCCGCCAGCTCGGCGGGCGGCTCGAAGCGGCGGTCCTCCTTCGAGAGGTTGGCCAAGGTCTGGGCGCTCGGGGTGTCGCTCACGGTTCTCTCCTGGATCGAATGGGTGCCTCAGGTCACAGTAGGACCCTCGTGAAGTGTGGTCACCGGTGGTTGCGTCGGCGTTGCTCCGCGGCGGCGCGGGTTGGCCGGAGGTGATGCGTCGGTGGCCGGAAGTGTGGGTCGGGTGGGTGGGCGTCGCTGGGCCGCCGCTTGCCGGGCCGCCGCCGCTTGTAACTCGGTGTTCGTGCGTCCACCACGGTGCTGTGACTGGTCACGACACCGTGGTGGACGACGGAACACTGAGTTACAAGCCCGGCCGGGCCCGGGTCAGCGGCCCCGGGTCAGTGGACGACGGCCTTCTCGCTGCCGGCGCCGGTGAGGGCGCGGACCTCGAGCTCGGTGAACTTCTCGGCCGCCTCGGGCTCCTTCGAGGTGATGGTGCCGAGCCAGCCGAAGAAGAAGCCGAGCGGGATCGAGACCAGGCCCGGGTTCTCGAGCGGGAACCAGGCGATGTCGATGCTGGTCGGCAGGAGCGAGAGGTTCTTGCCGGTCGGGTCGAGACCCTTGCCCGAGACGACGGGGGAGAAGATCACCAGGCTGATGCAGGAGATCAGGCCGCCGTAGATGCTCCACGTGGCGCCGCGGGTGTTGAAGCGCCGCCAGAACATGTTGTAGACGATCGCCGGCAGGTTCGCCGAGGCCGCCACCGCGAAGGCGAGTGCCACGAGGAAGGCGATGTTGAGGTTGCGGGCGGGGATGGCGAGCAGAATCGCGATCACGCCGAGGCCGGCGGCCGCGAACCGCGTCACCCGGATCTCCTCCTCCTCGGTGGCCTGGCCCTTGCGGATGACCGCGTTGTAGATGTCGTGCGCCACCGAGGTGGACGACGTGAGGGTCAGGCCGGCGACGACCGCGAGGATCGTGGCGAAGGCGACCGCCGAGATCACCGCGAGCAGGATCGCGCCGCCGGTTGATCCGGCACCGCCGCCCACGGCTTCGGCCAGCAGCGGCGAGGCGAGGTTGCCGCCCGAGTTGGCCACCTCGCTGCCGGCACCGGTGTTGAGCAGGGCCGCGGCGCCGAAGCCGAGCACCAGGGTGAACAGGTAGAACACGCCGATGAGGCCGATGGCCCACAGCACCGACTTCCGCGCGTCGCGCGAGGTCGGCACCGTGTAGAAGCGCACCAGGATGTGCGGCAGGCCCGCGGTGCCGAGCACGAGGGCGATGCCGAGGCTGAGGAAGTCGATCTTGTGGGTGAGGTCGATGCCGTACTTCAGGCCCGGCTCGAGGAAGCCCTCCTTGCCGGAGTTGGACGCCGCCGCCCCGAGCAGCTCGGAGAGGTTGAAGTCGAACTTGGCGAGCACCATCACGACGATGAGCGCAGAGCCGGCCATCAGCAGCACGGCCTTGACGATCTGCACCCAGGTGGTGCCCTTCATGCCGCCCACGGTGACGTAGACGATCATCAGCGCGCCGACGCCGGCGATCACGGCCGACACCGCGAGGGTGTTCTCCTTGTCGATGCCGAGCAGCAGGGTGACGAGGCTGCCCGCGCCGACCATCTGCGCGAGCAGGTAGAAGATCGAGACCGTGACGGTGGACGTCGCGGCCGCCGTCCGCACGGGGCGCTGCTTCATGCGGTAGGCCAGCTGGTCGGCCATCGTGAACTTGCCGGAGTTGCGCAGCATCTCGGCCACCAGCAGCAGGGCGACGAGCCAGGCGACGAGGAAGCCGATCGAGTAGAGGAAGCCGTCGTAGCCGGCGAGCGCGATCGCGCCGGAGATGCCGAGGAAGGAGGCGGCCGACATGTAGTCGCCGCCGATCGCCAGGCCGTTCTGGAATCCCGAGAACGAACGGCCGCCGGCGTAGAAGTCGGCTGCGCCGCTGGAGTTGCGGCTGGCGCGGATCGTGACGAACAGCGTGAGCGCGACGACCGAGAGGAAGAGGACCGCGGTGAGCACCTGGTGGTTCATCGGGCACCCCCGTCGGTGCTGTCGGTGAGGCGCACGAACTCCGCCTCGAGGCCCTGGGCCAGCGGGTCGAGCTTGGCGGTGGAGTAGCGGCTGTAGAGCCAGGCCAGGCCGAACGTGGTGGCGAACTGCAGCAGCCCGAACACCAGGGCGACGTTGATGTTGCCGATCACCTTCTGGCCCATGAAGTCGCCCGCCCAGTTCGAGAGGACGACGTAGAGCAGGTACCAGGTCAAGAAGGCGGCGGTGGCGGGCAGCACGAAGCTGCGGTAGCGCCGGCGCAGCTCGGCGAACTGCGCGTCGGCGTGGAGCTGGTCGTAGACGGGGTCGTGGCGCGACGCCTCGTCGTGCACGGCATCGGACGCGGCCTCGGCCGCGTCGTGGGAGAGATGGGAAGACACGGGTACCTCCTCGGGACGGGTGTGACCGTGGTCACCGGCAGGCCTCGACGCTAGGAGTGATGCCGGTCACTCCGGCAGGGGTGCGGCGCACCCGCGCGGTGAGCGGGCGCGGTCGATCGCCCAGCGGTCGCTCGTGGACGACGAACGGTCGCGGCCGTCGTCCACGAGGGGCGGGGCAGGGGTGGGGTGGAGTGTGATGGGGAGGCCGTCGTGCGTTCACCTGCTCGACGCCCGAGGGTCACCTCGCGCGGTTCGACTGGATCGGTTTGTCCCTCTCACTCGGAAAAGGGGTCTCGATGACCAGCACTCCCAGCCGTCGTTCCATGCTCGCCGCCGGTGCCGCAGGCGCTGCCGGCGTCGGACTGTCCGTGACAGGTGCGATGCCGTCGCTCGCGGAGGCGAGCCCGCGTCGTCCGGGCGGGGATTACGACCGCGCACCGCGCGGACCGCACGGCCGCACCGCGCCGTTCCCGCCGCTCGTCGACGACCCCGCGGGGCTGCTGGCGCTGCCGCCGGGGTTCTCCTACGCGGTCGTCACCCGTGCAGGGGTGACGCGCCTCGAGGAGGGTGGTCTGACGCCGAGCAACCACGACGGCACGGCCGTGTTCAGCACCGGCCGCGGCCGCTACACCCTCATCCAGAACCACGAGCTCAAGGCCGGCTCGCCGCTCGGCGTCCCGCACGTGAAGGGCACCGTCTACGACGAGCAGGCCCTCAACGCCGGCGGCTGCACGGTGATCCGCACCGACGTGCGCGGACGCAACCTCGGCGAGTACGTCGCCATCTCGGGCACCTCGACCAACTGCGCGGGCGGCCCGACCCCGTGGGGCACCTGGCTCACCTGCGAGGAGACCGAGGACCGCGCCGGTGCCGCCTGGAAGGGCAACGGCACCTCCGGCGTCTACGGCAAGGACCACGGCTACGTCTTCGAGGTCTTCCACGACGGCCGCACCCTGCCGAAGCCGATCAAGGCGCTGGGCCGCTACTCGCACGAGGCGTGCGCGGTGAGCCACGACCGCCGCCAGATCTTCCTCAGCGAGGACGCCTCCGGCCCGAACGGCCTGTTCTACCGCTGGACCGCACCGCGCGGTTTCCGCGCCGGGCCGGGCCTGGCCGACCGGCTGGCCGACGACGCCGGCGTCCTCGAGGCGATGCAGATCATCATGCCGGACGGCTCGGTGCTGCCCGACGTGGCGTACCTGACCTCGGCGCAGCTCGGCCTGCCGTTCCCGGTGAAGTGGAAGGCGATGCCCGACCGCGACGCGCGCACGACCTCGACGCGCAAGCAGTTCAAGGACGGCGAGGTGACCCGCGGCAAGAAGTTCGAGGGCGTCTACGGCACCGACCGCGGCGTCTACGTGGTCAACTCCTACGCCTTCTCCGACGGGGACCTCCCGACCGACGCGGTGCCGCACGACGGCATGGTGTGGTTCTACGACTACGAGGCCTCGACCATCCAGCTCGTCGCCTACTTCCCCCACCAGGCCACCGCCAAGACCGGCGCGAAGCCGAAGTACGACGACCTCACCTTCGACGGCCCCGACAACGTCACCGTCACCCCTTGGGGCTCGCTCGTGCTCGCCGAGGACGGCGTCGGCTCCTCGCACGTGCTCTCGGCCACGCCCTACGGCCCCACCCAGGCCATCGCCCGCAACATGCTCAACGACTCGGAGTTCACCGGGCCGACGTTCAGCGACGACGGCAAGGTGCTGTTCGTGAACATGCAGGACCCGGGCCTGACCTTCGCCATCACCGGGCCGTGGGAGAAGTACCTGGGCTGAGGCGCCGGCCGTCCGTCGTCCACCGGGGGTGGTGGGGCGGACTACTCGACCGAATCTCGTGCTTCTCGGCTGAAGTTTCATGCAACAAGCTGGGGATTCACCGGTTCACCGGTGAATCCCCACCCGAGCCCCACCGCCCCCGCCTGCTCCAATGGACGCCGTGAGCGGATCAGGAGGGGCGGGGCGGCGGGCGCCGCGGCTCGTGCTGATGTGCGGTGTGCCGGGGTCGGGCAAGACCACCTACGCGCGAGCGCTGGAGGCGCAGGGGTTCCGCCGCTTCGCGATCGACCACGACGCCTTCGACCTCGGCTACACCTGCGCCGACGACCTCGCGGCGGCGGTCGTCGCCGCCATCCGCGAGCGCCAGCGTGAGGAGATCGCGGCGTGCCTCGACGACGGGGTCGACGTCGTGATCGACCACATCCACGCCTCGCGGCGCGAGCGCGACGTCCACCGCGCGATCGGGGAGGAGCGCGGCGCGCAGGTGGAGGTGGTCTACCTCCCCGTCGATCCGGACGACGCGCGGCGGCGCCTCGCGCAGCGGCGCGGGGAGCACCGCGACGACTTCGTGGTGAGCGAGGCGATGCTGGAGCGCTACCTGCGCATCCTCCAGCCCCCGACCCCCGACGAGAGCCGCGGGAGCCCGTGAGCGCAGACCCGGGCGGCGGGGGCGACCGGCCGCGCAGCGACGGTCGGCGCGGCGCCGGGGTGAGGCGAACGACAGGCTCGGGAGTGGCGAGCCGTGCGAGCATCTGATTAGGTAAGCCTTACCTATCTCGGATGAGGAGTTCTCGTGCCCGATCCCGCCACCCCTGCCGTCGGCCAGCTGTTCCACCCGGCCCACGCCGACCACTACGCCGCCACCCTGCGCCTCGGCGTCGACCACCTGACGACGCAATTGCGCGAGGTCTGCTCGCCCGCCCGAGGAACCGATCCCGCCGAGGCGCGCGCCCGGGTGGAGGCGATCGATCTGAGCACGCCCCTTCCCGATCTCGCGGCGGTGCTCGGCGAGCTCGAGGAGGTGTGGCTCGACGGTGCGGTGTGGTTCCACGAACCCGCCTACGCGGCGCACCTCAACTGCCCGGTGGCGGTGCCCGCCCTGCTGGCCGAGCTGTACATCGCCGCGGTCAACAGCTCCCTCGACACCTTCGACCAGAGCGTCGGGGCCACCTTCATCGAGCGCCGACTGATCCGGTGGACGGCCGAGCACATCGGTTTCCCCGTCGGCCTCGTCGGTGACGGCGGCGCCGCCACCCCCGAGGCCGACGGCGTCTTCACCAGTGGCGGCACGCAGTCCAACCTCCAGGCGCTGCTCCTCGCGCGCAGTCGCCATGACCACCTGCCGGCCGAACGGCTGCGCTTCCTCGCCTCCGAGGAGGCGCACTTCTCGGTGCAGAAGGCCGCGATGGTGCTGGGGCTGGGCGCTGAGGCCGTGATCTCGGTGCCCACCGACGCCCGGCGCCGGATGGACCCGGCGGCGCTGTCGCGCTCCCTGCGCGCCTGCGCCGATCTCGGCCTCGTCCCGGCCGCGGTGGTGGCCACCGTCGGCACCACCGACTTCGGTGCGATCGACCCGATCCCGGCGATCGCCGACCTCGCCGCCGCCCACGGAGCCTGGTTGCACGTCGACGCCGCCTACGGCGGTGGTCTGCTCGTCAGCCCCACCCGGCGGCACCTGCTCGCCGGGATCGAGCGGGCGGACTCGGTCACGGTCGACTTCCACAAGACCTTCTTCCAGCCGGTGTCGGCGAGCGCCCTCGTCGTCCGCGACGCTCGCACGCTGGCGGCCGTGGCCTGGCACGCCGACTACCTCAATCCGCGCCCGGACGGCGCTGCGGGCCCGGCAGCGCAGGCCGCGACCAACCAGGTCGATCGCAGCCTGCAGACCACCCGTCGCTTCGACGCCCTCAAGCTCTGGCTGACCCTGCGCACCATCGGCGCACAGGCGCTCGGCGAGCTCGTCGACCACGTCGTCGACCTCGCGGACGACGCCCACCGCGCCTGCCGCTCGATGGACGACCTGGTCGTCGCGGCCGCGCCCGAGCTCAGCACGCTGGTGCTGCGCTACTGCCCTCCCGACGCGGGCCGCTGGTCCGGTGCCGATCTCGACCGCCTGCAGGATGCGATCCGCGCCGAGCTTTATCGCCGCGGCGAGGCGATGGTCGCCGCCACCCGGGTCGACGGTCGGCGTCACCTCAAGCTCACGCTGCTCAATCCGATGGCGAGTCTCGACGACGTGGTCGGGGTGCTCGAGGCGGTCCGTCGCACGGGTGCTCGGCTGGCGTCGGCCCCTGACGGGGCGGCCCGCACGTCGTCCGACGACGGCGCGACCGACCGCGTCGAGGACGCCGGCCCCGTCGCGCGTTCGCTGGCATCCCTGGAGGTCGTCCGATGAGCGATGCCCCGATCACACCGACGGGCCCGCTCCCCTCCGGGAGCTGCGCGAACTCCACGGTGCTGGGGCGCGACGAGGAGCGCGTCCACGACCTCATCGGCATCGGCCTCGGTCCGTTCAACCTCGGCCTGGCCGCCCTCGCCGACCCCCTGGCAGCGCGGGAGGGCCTCGACGTCCTGTTCCTCGAGCGCCGTGAACGCTTCGCCTGGCACCCGGGCCTGCTCCTGGAGAACGCCACGCTCCAGGTGCCCTTCCTCGCCGACCTCGTCACGATGGTCGACCCGACCTCGCGCTGGTCGTTCCTCAACTTCCTGCGCCGCACGGGCCGTCTCTACGCCTTCTACATCAAGGAGGACTTCCACCCGCTGCGCTCCGAGTACGACGCCTACTGCCGGTGGGTGGCCGAGGGCCTCGCGACGGTCCGCTTCGGACAGGACGTCACCGCGGTCGAGCGGGTCGGCGAGACCTTCGTCGTCCACACGAGCGCGGGTGCGCGGCTGCGAGCGCGACATCTCGCGATCGGGATCGGCACGGCACCCGTGCTGCCCGACGTGCTGCGCACCGCGGCCGAGGACGGCGCGCGCGTGCTGCACGCCGCCGACTACCTCCGCCACCGCGAGTCGCTGCTGGGACTGCGCCACGTGTGCGTGGTGGGCAGCGGTCAGAGCGCCGCGGAGGTCTACCTCGACCTCCTCACCTCCGCCGCCGGTGGCGCGCAGGAGCTGACCTGGCTGACCCGCAGTCCTCGCTTCGCGGCGATGGACGACTCCAAGCTGACCCTGGAGATGACCTCGCCGGAGTACGGCGCCTACCACCGGGCGCTGCCGATGGCGGCGCGCGACCGCCTCGCGCGCGAGCAGCGCCATCTCTACCGCGGCATCAGCCGTGACCTGATCGCGGCGATCTCCGACGAGCACTACCGCCAGCGCGTCGGCGGAGCGGGACCCCGCACGACGTTGCTCACCTCCACCGTGGTGGACGACGCGCGGCCACTCGCGCAGAACGGGCCCGTGCGCCTCGGCCTCACCCACACCGAGACAGCCGCCTCCATGGCCCTCACCACTGACGCCGTGGTGGCGGGCACCGGCTACCGGCCCCGCCCGCCGGACTTCCTCGCGCCGGTGGAGCACCTCGTGCGCCGGGACGGGCGCGGCCGCTACGACGTGGCCGGTGACTACTCCGTCGACGACGCCCACCGGATCTTCGTGCAGAACGCCGAGGAGCACACGCACTCGCTGCTCGCCCCCGACCTCGGGATGGGCCCGCACCGCAACGCCGTCATCCTCGCGGCGGTGCTGGGCCGTGAGGTCTACCCCGTCGACCGCCGGGTGATGGTGCAGACCTTCGGGGCCGCCGAGCACCTGCGTGTACCGACCGGTGGGAGCCCGCCGGGCACCCCCGTCGATCCCGCCGCGCGGGAGCGTGCGCTGGCACCGGAGGTTGCACGATGAGCGCCTCGCTCCTCGCACGGATGACGCTCGAGCCGCTCGTCGTCCGCACCGACGGCGGGTCGGCGGGTCGAGGTGATGGCCGGGGTCTCGCGGCCGCCACCTTGTACACCTGGCTGACCCATCCCCGCTCCCGCTACTGGG
Source organism: Nocardioides sp. (assembly GCF_964229035.1). Classification (GTDB taxonomy): domain Bacteria; phylum Actinomycetota; class Actinomycetes; order Propionibacteriales; family Nocardioidaceae; genus Nocardioides. Next base: position 26,501 of record NZ_CAXRAZ010000018.1, read on the forward strand.
GGATGGGGGGCGCGAGCCTGCGGGAGGTCGTCGAGGCCTACGCGGCGATCGCCGCCGATCCGCGGCACCATGCCTGGCTCGGCCGCCTCGACGGCCGCGCCGTGCTGCTGGCCGAGACCTACGACCCCGCCGAGGTCGCGGCGCTGGCCGAGTGCGCGGAGCTGGCGCCGGGCGACCTGGGGATGCACCTGCTCGTTGCCCCGCCGGAGGGCGCACCGATCAGGGGGCTGACCCGAGCCGCGATGGACCTGGTGCTCGCGCAGTGCTTCTCCGTCCCGGCCGTGCAGCGGGTCGTAGTAGAGCCCGACGTCCGCAACACCGCGATCCGCGCCCTCAACGTGGCCGCCGGTTTCGAGGAGGTCGGTGAGATCAGGTTGCCCGACAAGGTCGCGATGCTCTCGGTGCTGACCCGCGAGCGATGGTGCCCTCCCGCGCTGGTGCGGGCGTCGTCCCTCGAGGGGACCCCGCTCCCGCGGCTGGCGGCGGTCGATCACCTCGCGCCCGGGCCGATGGCCGAGGCGCAGCGCCACCTCGTGGCCAAGGCGCTCGGGGAGTTCGCCCACGAGCGACTCATCGCGCCGCTGCTGCAGCCCGACGGTCGGTGGCGCGTCGACACCGACGGGTCGCGCTACACCTTCGCCGCGCGGGTGCACGCCCCCGAGCACTGGGTCGTCGACGCCGACTCGATCGTGCGCGAGCGCGGCGATGGCCCTCTCGCCGTCGCGCCGGACGCGCAGGAGCTGATCGCCGAGCTCGCGCCCGTGCTCGAGATCGGCTCCGACCTGCTGCCCGTCTACCTGGAGGAGATCGCCTCGACGCTCGCCTCCGCCGCCTGGAAGCGCGTGCACTCCCGCACGCCGGTGGCGGAGCTGGTGGACGCCGACCACGCCGCCATCGAGGCGGCCATGACCGAGGGGCATCCGGCGTTCGTGGCCAACAACGGCCGAATCGGCTTCGGCCTCGACGACTACCTCGCCTACGCCCCCGAGACCGGCTCGCGGCTGCGCCTGGAGTGGCTCGCGGCCCGGCGCTCGCTCACGACCCTCAGCCTCGGCAAGGGGATCGACGAGCAGGGCCTCTATGACGCCGAGCTCGGCGCGGCCGTGCGCGCGCGCTTCGAGGGTCGGTTGCGCGGGCTGGGACTCGACTCCGCCGACTTCCTCCTGCTGCCCGTGCACCCGTGGCAGTGGCGCAACCGCATCGCGATCACCTTCGCGCCCGACCTCGCTCGTCACGACCTCGTGCACCTCGGCACCGCCGACGACGAGCACCGGCCCCAGCAGTCGATCCGCACGCTCGCCAACGCCACCCGACCCGAGCGGCACCTGGTGAAGACTGCGCTGGCGATCCAGAACATGGGCTTCGTGCGGGGGCTGTCGCCGCGCTACATGCGCACGACGCCGGCGATCAACGACTGGGTGGCGGGCGTCGTCCACGAGGACGACGAGCTGCGGGCCTGCGGCTTCGAGGTGCTCCGTGAGGTCGCCGCCATCGGCTACACCGGCGACGCCTTCCACCGGATCGACGAACCCTCGCCGTACCGGCGGATGGTGGCGGCGCTGTGGCGGGAGAGCCCCGTGCCGCGGGCCGGCGAGGGCGAGCGGTTGGCGACCATGGCGGCGCTGCTGCACCGCGACGTCGACGGTGACGCGCTCATCACCGCGTGGATCAAGGCGTCGCCGCTCGACGCGGCCGGGTGGGTGCGGGCCTATCTGCGCTGCTACCTGCGCCCGATCGTGCACTGCCTGCTCACTTACGACCTCGCGTTCATGCCCCACGGCGAGAACGTGGTGCTCCGGCTGCGCGACCACGTGCCGGTGGGCGCGTTCATGAAGGACATCGGCGAGGAGATCGCGGTGATGGGCGACCTGCCGCTGCCGGCCGAGGTGGAACGGGTGCGGGTCGAGGTGAGCGACGACCTCAAGGCGCTAGCGCTGCACACCGATGTCGTCGACGGCGTGCTGCGCTTCATCGCCGGGATCCTGGACGACGACGGCGTGCTCGCGGGCGAAGAGTTCTGGGGCATCGCTCGATCGGTGATCGAGGAGCACGCCGCCGACCACCCGGAGCTGGCCGGGGCCTCGGCACGCTACGACCTGCTCCGCGACCGGTTCCGCCACAGCTGCCTCAACCGCCTGCAGCTGCGCAACACCCGGCAGATGGTCGACCTGGCCGACCAGGCGTCCTCGCTGCTGTTCGCGGGCACGCTCGCCAACCCGCTCGCGGCAGGGGGTGACTCGTGAGGTGGTGAGGTCCGTGAGGTGGTGAGGAGGAGTTGACCAAGGCTGTTCACACGGGGACGGCGAGCCGAAACCTCAGGCCCCGAGGATCGGTGATCGAACCTGCCACCCCCGAGGCCTCAGGAGCCCGCCATGACCATGACCAGTCCCGGTAGCGGCGTACCCACCGCTGCGCCGCCGCAGCCCTCATCACCCTCCGCATCCGCGGGCCACCGGCGAGGACGCCGCTGGATCGAGGACTGGCGCCCCGAGGACCCGGACTTCTGGGCCTCGACGGGAGCGCCGATCGCGCGGCGCAACCTGATCTGGTCGATCTTCGCCGAGCACCTCGGCTTCTCGGTCTGGCTCATCTGGAGCGTGTCGTCGGCCTTCCTGCTGGCGCAGGGCTTCACCTTCACGATCGAGCAGTTGTTCTTCCTCGTCGCGATCCCCAACCTCGTGGGCTCGCTCCTGCGAGTTCCCTACACCCTCGCGGTCCCGCGCTTCGGTGGTCGGAACTGGACGATGGTGAGCGCGGCGCTGCTGCTGGTGCCGACCATCGGCTTCGCGGTGGCCGTGACGAACCCGGCGACGCCCTACTGGGTGTTCTGCCTCATCGCAGCGACCGCCGGCTTCGGCGGCGGCAACTTCGCGAGCTCGATGGCCAACATCAACTTCTTCTACCCGGCCGAGAAGAAGGGCGCCGCGCTGGGCCTCAACGCCGCCGGCGGCAACCTCGGCGTCGCGCTCATCCAGTTCTTCCTTCCGGTCCTCGTGGGCGGCGCCGGCATCTTCGGCCTGGTCAAGGCCAGCCAGGGGGGCATCCACCTCGAGCGGGCGGCGTTCGTCTACGCCGCCCTCGCCGTGGTGGCCACCGTCGCGGCCTACCTCTTCATGGACAACCTCGCCGGCGCACGCTCGAATGCCCGCGAGCAGCTCTCGGTCCTGAAGGAGAAGCAGGTCTGGATCATGTCGGTGCTCTACATCGGGACCTTCGGCTCCTTCATCGGCTTCTCGGCCGCCATGCCCCTGCTGATCAAGGTCAACTTCTGGCGCCAGCCGCTGCCCTCGATCACCGGCATCGGCATCAACTTCGCCTTCTACGCCTTCTTGGGCGCTCTCGTCGGATCGATGGCGCGCCCGCTCGGCGGCTGGCTCGCGGACCGCTTCGGGGGTGCCCGGATGACCCTCGTGGCCTTCGGCGGCATGATCGCCAGCACGCTGCTGGTGCTGTTCACCCTCAGCCGCCTCACGGTCGTGCCGCCGCCGCCCACTCCCGAGAAGCTCGCCGAGATCGCCAAAGACCCCTCGGCCTTCAGCTTCCCGGCCCCGGTGACCTCTGCCATCGAGGCCAACCAGAACGTCTTCCCGTTCTTCCTGGCCGCTTTCCTCCTGGTGTTCGTGTTCAGCGGCCTCGGCAACGGGTCGACCTACAAGATGATCCCCGCGATCTTCCGCAAGGACGCCGAGCGTGCCACCGCCGAAGGGACGCCGGAGCGTGAGCTGGCGCTGCACGCGCAGTCGAAGAAGGCCTCGGCGGCCATCGGCATCATCGGCGCGATCGGCGCGATCGGCGGCTTCCTCATCCCGATCACCTTCAACAGCCCCTGGGTCAGCGAGCCGCTGGCGGCCACCAAGAACGCCTTCACGATCTTCCTGGCCTTCTACGTCGTGTGTGCCGTGATCACCTGGGCGGTCTACCTGCGACGTCGCTCGGGCGCGAAGGCCGACACCGGCTACGTCGGGGTCTGAGGGCCCTCCCGCTCCGCCCCACCGCCACCGACGTCGAAGGGTCCCCCGTGAGCGACACCCACTGCCCCTACTGCAGCCTGCAGTGCGCGATGCGCGTCACTGCGGCGCGCGGGCGCCTGAGCATCGAGGCCCGGCCCGAGCATCCCGTGAGCGAAGGCGGCCTGTGCCGCAAGGGGTGGACGGCGGGGGCGCTGCGCGGCCATCGCGAACGACTCACCAGCCCGCTGGTGCGCAGCCCGGTCACCGGCGAGCTGCGTACGGCGTCCTGGGACGAGGCCCTCGAGCTGGTCGCCATGCGTCTGGCCGCGTTGCAGGCGGAGTTCGGTGCCGACGCCGTCGCGGTCTTCGGGGGCGGTGGTCTCACCAACGAGAAGGCCTACCAGCTGGGTCGCTTCGCGCGCGTCGCACTGCGCACGAGCCAGATCGACTACAACGGCCGCTGGTGCATGAGCTCAGCGGCCAGCGCGAGCAACCAGGTGCTCGGCATCGACCGGGGCCTGCCCTTCCCGCTCGTCGACATCGAGCGCACCGACGTGCTCGTGCTCGTCGGCTCGAACCTCGTCGAGACCATGCCCCCGGCCGCGCGCCACCTCGATCGCCTCCGCGCCAACGGGGGGCGGGTCGTCGTCCTCGACCCGCGGCGCACGCCGACGGCCGAGCGTGCCGACCTCCTGCTGCAGCCGGTGCCGGGCACCGACCTCGCCGTGGCCCTCGGCGTCCTGCACCTGCTCGACGCCCGAGGGGCCGTCGACGAGGAGTACGTGGCGTCGCGCACGAGTGGCTGGGACGACGTGCGCCGCGCCGCAGCCGCCTGGTGGCCCGAACGGGTCGAGCGGGTGAGCGGCGTCGCCGTCAGTGAGCTGGAGGCGCTCGTCGACCTGCTCGCCTCGGCTCCGCGGGTCACCGTGCTCACCGCGCGTGGCGCCGAGCAGCACGCCCAGGGCACGGCCACCGTGATCGGCTGGATCGACGTGGCCCTCGCCCTCGGCATGCCCGGGCGCCCGCATGCGGGCTACGGCTGCCTCACGGGTCAGGGCAACGGCCAGGGCGGCCGCGAGCACGGGCAGAAGGCCGACCAGCTGCCCGGGTACCGGGCGATCGACGATCCCGCCGCACGCGCGCACGTGGCCGCGGTGTGGGGCGTGGATCCTGACGCGCTGCCCGGGCCGGGCCGCTCGGCCTACGAGCTGCTCGAGGCCCTCGGCACCGACGCCGGGCCGAAGGCGCTGCTCGTGCACGGCTCCAACATCGCCGTCTCCGCTCCCCGCGCCAGCCAGGTCGCCGAACGGCTCGCGGCCCTCGACCTGCTCGTGGTCTGCGATCTCGTGCTCAGCGAGACCGCGGCCATGGCGGACGTCGTCCTGCCGGTGACGCAGTGGGCGGAGGAGACCGGCACGGTCACGAACCTCGAGGGGCGGGTGCTCCTGAGGCGTCGCGCCGTCGCGCCCCCGGCGGGAGTGCGCTCCGACCTCGACGTGCTGGCCGCCCTGGCCGAGCGCCTCGGCTGCGCGGTGCCGTTCAGCACCGAGCCCGAGGAGGTCTTCGCCGAGCTCGGCCGCGCCTCCGCCGGCGGCCGGGCCGACTACTCCGGCATCACCTACGACCGCATCGAGGCCGAGGACGGCGTCTTCTGGCCCTGCCCCGCCACCAGCCCCGGCGATGCACCCCATCCCGGCTCCCCGCGCCTGTTCGGCACCACCTTCCCGACCGCCGACGGCCGGGCCCGCTTCCTCGTGCCGGAGTTCCGGGGCGCCGCCGAGCAGCCCGACGACGACTACCCGCTCCACCTCACCACCGGGAGGGTCCTCGCGCAGTACCAGTCGGGCGCCCAGACCCGCCGTATCGCCGAGCTCCCGGACGACGGGCCCTTCGTCGAGCTCCATCCCCTGCTCGCCGATCGGTGCGGGGTGCGCGACGGCGCTCCGGTCGTCGTCCGCACCCGGCGCGGTGAGCTCACCGCGCCTGCTCGGGTGGTGCCCTCGATCCGCCCCGACACCATCTTCGTGCCGTTCCACTGGGTGGGCGCCAACCGACTGACCAACGACGCCCTCGATCCCTCCAGCCGCATGCCGGAGTTCAAGGTCTGTGCGGCCGCGATCGGCCGAGGGCGTAGGGGCGCGTGAGGGCGTGAGGGAGAGTTGACACGCGCGTGTAACACGGACGCCGGCCACGAAATGTGGGTCGCGTTGCATAGGGGCATGCCCGCCACCGCCCGCCCCGAGGACGACGCCCGCCGGCGCCTCGTCGTGGTGGGCTCCGGGATGGCGGCCACGCGCCTAGTCGAGGAGCTCGTGGCCCGCGATGCGCAGCGGCACCTCGCCATCACCGTGCTCGGCGACGAACCGGTCGCCCCCTACAACCGGATCCTGCTGTCGGCGGTGCTGGCCGGCACCCACCGGCGCGAGGCGTTGGTGCTGCGCGACGCCGCCTGGTTCGCCCGCAACGACGTCGACCTCCGGGTCGGCGCGCGCGTGCTCGGTGTCGACCGCGGTCATCGCGACGTGATGCTCGTCGACGGCACGCTCGTCCCGTACGACCTGCTGGTGCTCGCCACCGGCAGCATCCCCACGCTACCGCCCATCCGCGGGCTGGTGCGCATGGACGGCTCGCTCCACGAGGCCGTGCACGCCTTCCGCTCGCTGGCCGACTGCGAGCGCCTCCTCGCCGCCGTGGACGACGCGGGCCGGGCGGTCGTGGTGGGTGGGGGGCTGCTGGGTCTGCAGGTGGCACGCGCCCTCGGCCTGAGGGGCATCACGACCGAGGTCGTCGAGGGCGCCGATCATCTGCTGCACCGTCAGCTCGACACCGCCGCGGGCCGCGTCCTGGCCCGCGACCTGGCGCGTCTCGGCGTCGCCGTCTACACCGGCGCCCGGGCGGTGCGTCTCAGCGACGCCGCACCCGCCTCGATCGGCGGCGCCCTGCGGGTCCCGGACCCGCTACCCGAACGGCCCGGCCGCGCGGCCTTGCGCCTCGACAACGGCCACGTGCTCGACACCGACCTCGTCGTCCTCACCGCCGGAGGCCGCCCGGCCACCGCGCTGGCTCGCGGTGCCGGTCTGCAGGTGCGCCGAGGCGTCGTGGTCGACGAGCGCCTGGCCAGCGTGAGCGATCCCGACATCCACGCCATCGGGGACTGCGCCCAGTACGGCGAGCGCATCCCGGGGCTCGTGCCGCCTGCCTGGGAGCAGGCGGGCGTGCTCGCCCGGGTGCTGTGCGGTGAGGCCGCCCGCTACGACGGCAGTCGCGTCGTCGCGCGCCTGCGGGCCACCGACCTCGACGTGGCGGTGCTCGGCGAGCCTGCGAGCGAGATCGAGCGCGGCGGCGAGGTGGTGGAGGTCAGCAACCCGATCGCCCGATCCCACCGGCGGCTCGTGGTCCGCGAGGGCCGCATCGTCGCCGCCACCCTCGTGGGTGATCTGTCCCGCGTCGGCCTCATCACCCAGGCCTTCGACCGGGGCACCGTGCTCGCACCCGATGAGCCCGGCCGGCTGCTGCTGCCGGAGCACGCCGTCGCCGACGCCGACCTCCGCGGCGGGGCAGTGGCCGCTCTGCCCGATGAGGCCGAGGTCTGCGCATGCGCCGGCGTGAGCGCCGGCCGGGTGCGGTCCTGCGCGAGCCTCGACGACGCCCGCGAGACCACCCGCGCCACCACCGGCTGCGGCGGCTGCACACCCACCGTCCGGGCGCTGCTCGCCAGCCGTCCGGCCCTCGCAACCTCCCCGAAGGGAGCCTGACATGGCATCGCACCTGCGCCGCACCCTGGTCGTCGTCGGCCACGGCATGGTCGCCCACCGCTTCGTGCAGGCGGCGATCGAGCGCGGTCTCACCGAGACCCACGACATCGTCGTCCTCGGTGCCGAGGACCGACCGGCTTACGACCGCGTCGCGCTCACCTCCTTCTTCGAGGTCGGCGCGGAGGCGCTCTCGCTGCTGCCGTCCGGCCGGTACGACGATCCGCGCGTCACGCTGCACACCGGTGTCGAGGTGGCCGCGATCGACGCCTCGGCCCGCACCGTCACCACCGTCGAGGGGATGACGACGCACTACGACGAGCTCGTCCTCGCCACCGGCGCCGCGCCGTTCGTGCCGCCCGTGCCCGGCCACGACCTGGGCAACGTGTTCGTCTACCGCACGATCGAGGACCTCGAGGCGATCCGCGCGGCTGCCGGCCGTCCCGAGGTGCGCGCCGGCGCGGTGATCGGGGGCGGCCTGCTCGGCCTCGAAGCGGCCAACGCCCTGCACCAGCTCGGTGTCGAGACCCACGTGGTCGAGATGGCCCCGCGCCTCATGGCCGTGCAGGTGGACGACGCCGGCGGCGCCACGCTGCGACGTCACGTGGAGGCCCTCGGCCTGCAGGTGCACACCGGCGTCGCCACCGAGCGGCTCGAGGCGGGAGGCTCCGGCGACGTCGCCGCCCTCGCTTTCGCCGGAGGTGAGGAATCGCTGCCGGTGGACCTGGTGGTCTTCTCCGCAGGTATCCGGCCGCGCGACGCGCTGGCGCGATCGGCGGGACTCGAGATCGCCGAGCGCGGCGGCGTGCTGGTCGACGAGCGGTGTCGCAGCAGCGACCCCCACGTGTGGGCGATCGGCGAGTGCGCGGCTCCCGCGGGCCGCATGTACGGCCTGGTCGCCCCGGGCTACACGATGGCCGAGGTCGTGGTCGACGCGCTGCTCGGAGGCACCGGCGCCTTCACGGGAGCCGACATGTCCACCAAGCTCAAGCTCCTCGGCGTCGACGTCGCCTCCTTCGGCGACGCCCACGGCGCGGCGCCCGACAGCCTCGACCTCGTGTTCGCCGATGCGGTCGCGGGGATCTACAAGAAGCTCGTCGTCCGCGAGACCGACAGCGGCTCCTACGAGCTGCTCGGCGGTGTGCTGGTGGGCGACGCATCGGCCTACGGGGTGCTGAGGCCCCTCGCGGGCAGCGGCATGGCTCTCCCCGACAATCCCGAGGAGCTGATCCTTCCCGCCGGTCGAGGAGGTCTGGAGCTGGGCCTGCCCGACGACGCGCAGGTGTGCTCGTGCAACGACGTCACGACGGCGCAGATCCGCGGCGCGGTCGAGGACGACGCCACGCTCAACGACGGTGGGCCGTGCACCGATGCCGCGTGCGTGACCCGCTGCACCCGTGCCGGCAGCACCTGCGGCTCCTGCAAGCCCACGGTGAAGAAGATCGTCGAGGACCACTTCGCCGCCACGGGTCGCACGGTCGACCGGTCCCTGTGCGAGCACTTCGCGATGACCCGCCAGGAGCTCTTCGAGGTCGTCGCCGTCCGGGGTCTGCAGCGCTTCGACGACGTCATCGCCGGCCACGGCCGAGGGCGCGGGTGCGACATCTGCAAACCTGCCGTGGCCTCGATCCTCGCCAGCCTGCTGAACCACCACGTGCTCGACCCCGACCACGTGACGCTGCAGGACACCAACGACGCCTACCTCGCCAACATCCAGAAGAACGGCAGCTACTCGGTGGTGCCGCGCATCCCCGGCGGCGAGATCACGCCCGAGAAGCTGATCGTCATCGGCGAGGTCGCGCGCGACTTCGGCCTCTACACCCAGATCACCGGCGGTCAGCGCATCGACCTCTTCGGAGCTCGGTTGGAGGATCTGCCGGTGATCTGGAAGCGCCTCGTCGATGCCGGGATGGAATCGGGTCACGCCTACGGCAAGTCGCTGCGCACGGTGAAGTCGTGCGTGGGTTCGACGTGGTGTCGCTACGGCGTCCAGGACTCCGTCGGTCTCGCGATCGAGCTCGAGCTGCGCTACCGCGGGCTGCGCTCGCCCCACAAGCTGAAGGGCGGCGTCTCCGGCTGTGCCCGCGAGTGCGCCGAGGCGCGGGGCAAGGACTTCGGCGTCATCGCCACCGAGAAGGGGTGGAACCTCTACGTCGGTGGCAACGGCGGCGCCGTCCCCGTGCATGCCCAACTGCTCGCCGGCGACCTCGACCGCGAGACGCTGCTGCGCTACCTCGATCGGTTCCTCATGTACTACGTGCGCACGGCCGACCGCCTGCAACGCACCGCGCCGTGGGTGGAGGCCATCGGCGGACTCGATCGGGTGCGCGAGGTCGTGGTGGACGACGTGCTCGGCCTGGCCGACGACCTCGAGGCGGCGATGGCCCGCCACGTCGACTCCTACGCCGACGAGTGGGCGGCGACCCTGGCCGACCCCGCCAAGCTCGCCCGGTTCGTGTCCTTCGTCAACGCTCCGGGCGTGCCCGACCCCCACGTGAGCTTCCGCGACGAGCGGGGCCAGATCGCTCCGGACCTCCCCGCTGCGGTCGATGGCGTGGTGCAGCTCGGCGCGACGATCCCGGTGGGTGGTGCGCGATGACCGCCCTCGAGGTCCCCGCCGGTACCGGCACCACGGTGTGCCGACTCGAGCAGATCCGCCGCGAGTCGGGCGTCGCCGCCCTCGTGGCGGGCGAGGCCGTCGCGGTCTTCCGCACCTACGACGACGAACTGTTCGCGCTCTCGAACCTCGACCCCTTCTCCGGTGCCTCGGTGCTCTCGCGCGGCATCGTCGGCACCCGCACGCTCACCACCGTGGACGACGCCGGGCTGACGCATGCCGAGGAGGTCCCGTTCGTGGCCAGCCCGCTGCTGAAGCAGCCGTTCGACCTGCGCACCGGTCGCTGCCTCGACGATCCCGCGGTGATGGTCGCGACCTACGAGGTGGCGTTGCGCGACGACGTCGTGATCGTCGGGGCCCGACGCGACCTCGACCTCGGTTCCCATGCGCGATGATGACAGCGTGAGCGAGCTGCCCTTGGCGGGCTTCCGGGTGGGCGTGACCGCCGCCCGTCGCGCCGAGGAGCAGATCGCGCTGCTCGAGCGGCGCGGCGCCGAGGTCGTCCACGCGCCTGCGCTGTCGGTCGACCCCAACCGCATCGACGAGGCCGCCCTGCTCGCGGCCACCCGCCAGGTGTTGGCCGCTCCGGTCGACATCTTCGTCGCCACCACCGGGATCGGGTTGAAGTCGTGGTTCACCGCGGCGGAGCGGTGGGGGCTGCAGGAACGGCTGCTCGCCCATCTCGGAGCCGCCGAGATCCTGGCGCGCGGGCCCAAGAGCGTCGGGGTCATCCGCCGCTTCGGCCTGCGTGAGCTGTGGGCGCCGGAGTCGGAGGAGTTCGAGGACGTCCTGGGGCACCTGCGTGGTCGCGACCTCGCCGGTCGACGCATCGTCGTCCAGGAGCACGGCCAGTCGCTCTCGATGGCCGCTCACGCCCTGCGCCGACTCGGTGCGAGCGTCGAGACCGTCGCCGTCTACCGCGTCGAGGGCGCGGAGGATCCCGAGCCGATGTTCGGACTCATCGAGCAGATCGCCGCTCGTCGCGTCCATGCCGTCACCTTCACCGCCGCGCCCGCCGTGGCCGCGATGATGGCCGCGGCCACCTCAACGGGCCAGCGCGACGACGTGGTGAGCGCCTTCCAGGCCGACGTCGTCGCCAGCTGCGTCGGGCCGGTCACCGCCGCCGCGTTCGAGATGTGGGGGGTGCCGTCGGTCTACCCCGACCGTTCGCGCCTGGCCGCGATGGTCAAGCAGCTCGAGGCGGAGCTGCCCTCGCGCGCCGAGGGCACCGCGCTGGAGGTGGCGGGCCACATCCTGCTGCTGCACGGCGATCAGGTGCTGCTCGACGGTGTCGAGGTGAAGCTCTCGCCCGCCCCCGCCGCGGTCCTCCAGGCGCTGCTGGTGAACCCCGGATCGGTGGTGTCGCGACGCGACCTGCTCGCCGCACTTCCGTCGGGCACCGCCGGGTCCGAACACGCCGTGGAGATGGCGGTGGCCCGCCTGCGCGCGGGTCTGGGCACCCGCTGCGTGCAGACGGTGGTCAAGCGCGGCTACCGGCTCGCGACGGCGCCGTGAGCGGCCGTCGTCCACATTTCGCGGTGCCCGCGATCATGGAGCCATGACCGCGCGCCTGATCACCGTCGCCCACGGCACCCGCACCGCAGCCGGCAACACGGTGGCCGTCGAGCTCACCCGTGCGGCGGGCGAGCGCCTGGGCGTCGAGGCGGTCGCCTCCTACGTCGAGCTGTGCGAGCCGTTGTTCGCCGACGTGGTGGCGGCCGAGGCGGTGCCGACGGTCGTGGTGCCGCTGCTGCTCTCCACCGGCATGCACGTGCGCGAGGACCTCCCCGAGGCCGTCGCCGGCGCCCCTGACCCCTCGCTCGTGCACCTCGGCGGCCCCCTCGGCCCCGACCCGCTGCTGGCCGCCGCGCAGGTGGAGCGGCTGCGCGAGGTCGGCGCGGTGGAGGGGCAGCGGGTGGTGCTGCTCGCCGCCGGCAGCAACGACCCCGCCGTGGACGACGACCTCGACGGCGCCGCGGCCGATCTCGCCGCCGCCTGGGGCGGGGAGGTCGTCTGGGCGAGCATGACCGGCCGCGGGCCGCGCCTGGCCGACGTCGCGCGCCCCGGCGACGCCGTGTCGCCCTACCTGCTGGCCGCCGGCTACTTCCGCACCCAGGCGCGCGAGCAGGCCTGTGACGCGCGGGCGTCGGTGGTGGCCGACGTCATCGGCCCGCACCCGCGGGTGGTCGAGCTCATCTGCGAGCGGGTGGCGGCCGCGGGCGTGCGGGCCTGACCTCCGAGGCCCCCAGCCTCATCGTCGTGTCACCGGCCTGAACCGACGATGTGGCTGGGGGCCCGGGCGGTCCCAGCCGACCGCTCAGCCGGCGTCAGCCGATCGCAGCGTCTCCGGCGTGTGCAGCCGCACGAGGAAGCGGCCGGCGTGCGCCGGTCGGCGCGAGGCGGTGAGGCGCGAGACGCCGATCATCACCACGAACGCCAGCGGCACGCTCCAGGCCGCGGGCTGCCCGAGCACCGCCCCGGGCCACCCTCCGGGTGAGTAGCCGGCGAGCGTCAGCAGCGCGGCGGTTCCCGAGCCCACGCCCCCGGCGGCGAGTCCCGCGAGCGCGCCGGGTGCGGTGAGCCCGCGCCACCAGATCCCGAGCACGAGGAGCGGGCAGAAGGTCGAGGCGGCCACGGCGAAGGCGAGGCCCACCGACTGCGCGACGCCGACGTTGCGCACGGCCAGCGCCCCCAGCAGGGGGACGACGACCGCCACCACCGCCGCCACACGGAACGCCGCGACCCCACCGCGGCGCTCGCCGAGCACGCGGCTCGTGACGTCCTGGGTGAGCACGCCCGCGATCGCCACCGCGAGCCCCGAGCAGGTAGAGAGGAACGCCGCGAACGCGCCCGCGGTGACGAGCCCGGTGAGCACGTCGCCGCCGACGCCCTCGACCATGCGCCGCGGCAGCTCGAGCACGATCACGTCGGAGCGGATGCCCTCGCCGTAGACCCGTCCGAGTCCGGCGTAGATCGGCGGGAGCAGGTAGAAGAAGCCGAGCAGGGCCAGCACCACCACGGTCGTGCGGCGCGCCTGGCGGCCGTCGGGGTTGGTGTAGAAGCGCACGACCACGTGCGGCAGGCCCATGGTGCCGAGGAAGAGCCCGATGATCAGCGAGTAGGTGGCGTAGAGCCCGGCACCCCCGCCGGGCGCCACGGGCACTGACCACGCGGCGTCCCCGCCGCCGGAGCCGGGGCGGCCGTCGCCCCACCACACGGCCACGAGGACGGCGGCGGGCACGAGCAGGGCGGTGAGCTTCAGCCAGTACTGGAAGGCCTGCACGAAGGTGATCGAGCGCATGCCGCCGGCGGTCACGTTGGCCAGCACGACCGCGCCGACGATCAGCGGACCGGCCCACTCGGGTGCGCCCACGGCGGTGCGCAGCGTCAGGCCCGCGCCCTCGAACTGGGGCACCAGGTAGAGCCAGCCGATGCCCACCACGAGCAGCGAGCACACCGACCGCACGGCGCGCGAGGCGAGTCGCGCCTCGGCGAAGTCGGGCAGGGTGTAGGCACCCGAGCGGCGCATCGGGGCCGCCACCAGCACGAGCAGCACGAGGTAGCCCGCCGTCCACCCGACGGGGTACCAGAGCATCGGCGCGCCGCCGACGAGCAGCAGCCCCGCGATGCCGAGGAAGGACGCCGCCGACAGGTACTCGCCGCCGATCGCCGAGGCGTTGAGGCGCGGGCCCACGGTGCGCGAGGCCACGAAGAAGTCGCTCGTGGTGCGCGAGAAGCGCAATCCGTAGGCGCCGATCGCGAGCGTCACCACGGTCACGAGGACGACGGCCACCAGCCCGGGTGCGTCCGCGGCGCTCACGGCGTCCCGCCGTCCACCGCGCCGTCGCCGACCGCGCCGTCGCCGGTGTCGCCCCGCACCAGCGCGGCGAACACCTGCTCGTTGCGCTCCGCGCGCCGCACGAACCGCCAGCCGAGCAGCAGCAGGAACGGGTGCACCAGGCCGCCCAGCAGCACCCACGCCACCGGCAGCCCGAGCACCTCGCGCTCGCCGAGCTCGGGGGCCAGGTGGAAGACGAGGGGCACGGAGCCGAGGGTCGCGGCGAGCAGCACGATCACCCGCGCGGCCAGCCCGAGCTGCTCGCGCAGCAGAGAGCGCAGGTAGAGCTGGCCCACCGCGCCCGTGCCGTCGGGCTGGTCGCGCAGCTCGCGCGTGCGGTCCACCGCCGGGCGACGCGCCGCGGGATGCCGCGGCGGGCCCGTGACCCTGACCCTCTCGACCATGGCGCTCGCCTCCGATCCGGGCGCCGCTCAGCGCCCGCCGGCGCGGCGCACCAGCACGTCGCGCAGGCCGCGGCTGTGCCGACGGCTCACGGGCAGCTCGGTGCCGGCGACGACCACGGTCGTGCGACCGGCGTCGCTGCGCAGCTCGGCCACGTGGCCGAGGGCCACGAGCAGCGAGCGGTGGATGCGGTGGAACCCGGCCTCGGCCCAGTCCTCCTCCAGCGTGGTCAGCGCGATGCGCACCAGGTAGGAGTCGCCGCCGGTGGTGTGCAGGCGCGCGTAGTCGCCCTGCGCCTCGACGTGGGTGATGTCGCTGCGATCGATGAAGCGGGTGACCCCGCCGCGTTCCACCGCCACCTGCGCCCCACCGCCGTCCGTGGACGACGCCTCGCCCGCCGCCGGTCGCGTGGTCGCCAGCACGCGGCGCACCGCCTCGGCGAGCCGCTCGGGGCGCACGGGCTTGAGCACGTAGTCGACCGCGCGCAGGTCGAAGGCCTCGACCGCGTGCTGCTCGTGCGCGGTGACGAACACGATGGGCGGCGGCTCCTTGAAGCGGCTGAGCACCTCGGCGAGCTCGAGCCCGGTGAGGCCGGGCATCTGCACGTCGAGGAAGACGCAGTCGACCTCGCGCTCGCGCAGCAGTCGCAGCACGTCGGTGGCCGAGCCGCAGGGCAGCACCTCGGCCACCCGGTCGTCGGCGCCGAGCAGGTAGGCGAGCTCGTCGAGGGCGGGGCGTTCGTCGTCCACGACGAGGACGCGCAGGCCTGCAGCCGCCCCGGTGCCGCTCACCTGCCCACCTCCGTGCTGACGCCGGGTGCGAACTTCGGCACCCGCACGATGACCTTCGTGCCCGCGCCGGGCGCGGTCTCGACGACGAGACCGTAGTCGTCGCCGAAGGTCGCGCGCAGCCGTGCGTCGACATTGCCGAGACCCACCGAGTCGAGGGCGGAGTCGCCGGCGAGCGCCCGGCGCACCCGTTCGGGGTCCTCGCCCACACCGTTGTCCTCGACCTCGAGCACGGCCTCGTGCCCGCGGTCGTGGGCGGCGATCGAGAGGTGGCCGACGTGGTCGGCGCTCTCCAGCCCGTGCCGCACGGCGTTCTCGACCAGCGGCTGCACGCACAGGAACGGCACCACCACGGGCAGCACCTCGGGCGCGACGTTGAGCCGCACCTGCAGGCGGTCGCCGAAGCGGGCCTGCTCGAGCACGAGGTAGCGCTCGATCGAGCGCAGCTCCTCGGCCAGGGTCGTGAACTCGCCGTGGCGGCGGAAGGAGTAGCGGGTGAAGTCGGCGAACTCCAGCAGCAGCTCGCGCGCACGGTCGGGGTCGGTGCGCACGAAGCTCGCGATGGCGTTGAGGGAGTTGTAGACGAAGTGCGGGCTGATCTGGGCCCGCAGCGCGCGCACCTCGGCTTCCATCAGCCGGTTGCGATGCCGGTCGAGCTCGGCGAGCTCGAGCTGGCCCGACGTCCAGGAAGCCACCTCCTCGGTGGCGCGCACCAGGCCCGCGGTGGCCTGGGGCGCGAACACCTGCACGGTGCCGACGAGGCGCCCCTCCACCACCAGCGGACTCACGATGCCCGTGCGCACCGGGCACCCACCCACCCGGCACGCGAGCTGCTCGCGGTCGAGCGTGTGGGTGCCGCCCTGCGCGATGGCCGGCTTCGCCGCGGACGCCGCGTGCTCGCGGTGGTGCGAGCCCAACCCGTCCCAGGCCAGCACCGCCTCGGTGTCGGTGATCGCCATCGCCGGCACGCCGAGCAGCGTGCGCAGGTGCTTGAGGGCGCGCTCGGCGCTCGCCGCCGTGAGTCCCTCCCGCAGGGCAGGTGCAGCCAGCGAGGCCTGGTGCAGGGCGCGGAAGGCGGCGCGGTCGGCGTCCGAGCCGAGGTGTCCGCCGCGGAGGCCCCGCACGCTCCACCTGGCTGCCATGGGGTCATGGTGCCCTACGACGCCTGCATCCCGTGGCTGGTCGGCGCTCGAGGACCGCCCCGTCTCAGCGGAAGTCGATGAGGAGCATGCCGGAGTCGTCGTCCGCGGGCGGCTCGACGGCGGGGGCGAGCTTCACGCGGCGGATCCCGTCGGCCTGGGTGTCGAGCTGGTCGAGGTGCTCGAGCCCCTCGGGCGCCTGCTCGTCGGGGTCGGGGGCGCCGTCGTCCGCCGAGGAGGTGGGCGGCGGGGTGGTGGGGCGGATGCCGACGACCGCGCGGAAGCAGCGGGCGAGGTAGGGCAGCTGCATCCCGTCCATGCCGCGGCCGAAGTCGTCGTAGAAGGCGATGACCTCGGCCAGCTTGGCCTCGCGCTGCTCGGGCGGCAGCGTGGCGATGTTGGAGCGGGAGTTCACCAGGTCGGTGATCGTGCCGCGGTGCAGCACCTGCCAGTGCTTGAACTCGGCCTCCTCGAGCGGGCCGAAGTGCGGCGAGGTCTCGAGCACTTCGCCGGGCTCGGCGTTGGTGACGTCCTGGCGACCGATCAGGTTGCCGAGGCGACGCACCCACGGGATGCGCTCGTCGCGGGCGTTCCAGACGAGTGCGAGCGAGCCGCCGCGCACGAGCACGCGCGCGATCTCGGGCAGCGCCTTGGCGTGGTCGAACCAGTGGAAGGCCTGGCCGGCGACCACCACGTCGTAGGACCCGTCGGCCGCCGGGATCTCCTCGGCGCCGGTCTGCGACAGCCGGGCCTGCGGCACCTGCGCAGCCAGCCGCTCCAGCATGCGCGGGTCGGGGTCGGTGGCGTGGACGTCGTGCCCCAGCTCGACCAGCGCCCGCGTCAGCTTGCCGGTGCCGGCACCCAGCTCCAGCACCCGGCACGGCTGCTCGCCCACCAGCCAGGCAGCGGCCTCAAGCGGGTAGTCAGGGCGGCCGCGGTCGTAGGCGTCGGCCACCTGCCCGAAGCTCAGGGCGGCACGGCTGGTGGCGGTCGGAGTCAGGTCGTCGGAGGCCACGGGGGCAGGCTACGACCTCGTCCTGCGTGGACGGCGGCACCGCGCCGCGGGCCGGTGCGTGCGGTGCGGCGCGCGCGGCGGGGGGTTGCGGTTGGGCGCCAATCCGCAACATTTCTCTGCTTCTGCGTGCGGTTTCCCACCAATCGGCGATGCCTCAGGGCACCTGCAGGACGTCGGTGTGGGTGAAGTCGTCTCCCTTGAACAGCAGGGGCGCTCCACTTGTGGCCGCGAGGGCGTAGGCGAGGCAGTCCCCGAAGTTCAGGCGAGCCGGCGATCCGGACCCCTTGCCGTAGCGCAGGAACGCCATCCGGGCTGCGCGAGCGTGTGCGGACGTGACCGGCTCGATCTGCAGGCCGAGCAGCTCGACGATCTCGTCGAGTCGTTCGCCACCCCCGACCCGGGCCCCGTCGGCCACCATGGCTGCCTCCAGCCAGTTGGCCGCGCTGATGCGGGCGTCGGATGCGGCGATGAGCCGGGCGAACGAACCCGCCTCGGCCTCCCTGCGCAGGATCGCGATGAGCGCCGAGGAATCGACGACGATCGCGGCGCGGCGACGCGGCTCGCGGGGGTTCACGCCCGCAGGCTGGGTCTTCACGCCGGCAGGCCGGTGGTGTCGTCGTAGAGGTCGTGCTCGTCGCGGATGCCCCCGCTGCGCTCGGGCAGCTGCTGCCACTCGAGAGTGATGGCGTCGACGAGGTCGAGGCGGTGCTGGAGCTGCACGGCGGCGGGGTCGTCGCCGAGGTCGGCGAGCAGGCGCACCAGCGCCTCCTCGATGACGCTGGTCTGGCTCTTGCCGGTGATCCGAGCGGCCTCTCGTGCGAGCGCGTGCACCCGCTCGTTCTTGATGTTGAGACTCACCGGCGCCGCACCTCCACGTTTCTACCTTTCCACCGTTCTCCTCTTCTACCAGAGTACCCCCCTAGGCTGGGCGTCGTGACCGCCGATCCCCACGCCTGGCTCATCGGACTCGAGGGCGTGCCGTCGGGCTTCGCCGGCGCGCGCGACGGCATCGACGTCCTGCTGCGCGATCGCGGCCTGCGCCGCACGAGCCCCGAGCTCACGGCCGAGTCGCTGCTGCGTGGGGCGCACGCGAGCGCCGTCCTCGAGGGGTCGGGGTCCAGCTTGGACGACGTGCGCGCCGACGCCGGCGACGAGATCGCGGTGAGCGCCGTGCGCATCTCCACCGAGTTGCTCGGGCTCCTGCCGGTGCTGCGCCAGCAGCCGCTGCAGGCCTTCGCGCGCCTGCACACCCTCGCCGCGCGCGGCATCCTGCCCGACGAGATGCTCGGCCGCCCCCGCGACGGCGAGGCCGCCTCGAAGCTGCGCGGCATCGCCGAGCTGGTCACGGCGCCGTCGAAGGCGCCCGCCCTCGCGGTGGCGGCCGTCGTCCACGCCGAGCTCATCAGTGCGGCGCCCTTCGGCTCGCACAACGGTCTGGTGGCGCGTGCCACCGAGCGCCTGCTGCTCGCGGTCAAGGGCGTGGACGAGAAGTCGCTCGTCGTTCCCGAGGCGGCGCACCTGGCGCTGCGCCCGCAGTACGAGTCCAACCTGCGCGGATGGGCCGAGGGTGGCCCGGCCGGGATGCACGCGTGGCTGCTCTACGCCACCGAGGCCTACGCGGCCGCGGCGGATGCCAGCCCGCTGGTGCGACCGTAGGTCGCAGCCGCTGAGCGCTACCAGCGGGAAAAATGCTGGTGGCACCCGGGCGGAGAAGGTGCTGTCCCGGGTGCCACCGCTGACACGCGACCGTCGGTTACCAGGCGTGCATCGTCAACTGCTGCTCCGGACCTCTGCCGGATGTTCAGCGCCCTGGTGAGAAGGGTGGATCGCCGCGTGGGTACCGCGGCCGCGTGTTGTCTGGAGTTGTGACGCCGCTCACTTCATGTCCCTTTGTACGCCTCCGGCGGGCCACCTACAAGACTTGTTCTCGGCCGCTGCGACCGCGAGGCTTGGGGGTTGGGTCGCCTTCCGGCAGCCGGGCCCCGGCCGGGCCCCAGAAGGCGGTCGCTGCCGACGGGGATCAGGCCGAGAGGGAGCGGCGGCGCGTGCCGATCCACAGGGCGCCGGCAGCCACCACGCCGCCCACCGCGAGCGCGGCCAGCGTCGGCTTCGGTGGCGGCAGGTGCAGGCGCGAGCCGAGCGCCACCGGCCGCACGAACTGCAGCACCGGCCACTCGCGAGCCACGGCGACCTTGCGCAGGTCCTTGTCGGGGTTCACCGCGAACGGGTGCCCCACGGCCTCGAGCATCGGCACGTCGGTGACCGAGTCGGAGTAGGCGAAGCACTCGTCGAGGTCGTAGCCGCGCTCCTGCGCCAGCGCGCGGATCGCGGCGGCCTTCTCCTCGGCGTAGGCGTAGTACTCGATCTCGCCGGTGTAGCGGCCCTCCTCGACGGCGAGGCGGGTGGCCACGACGCGGTCGGCGCCGAGCATGGCGCCGATCGGCTCGACCACCTCGCTGCCGGAGGTCGACACGATCACGACCTCGCGACCGGCGGCGTGGTGCTCGTCGATCAGGCGCACGGCCTCGTCGTAGACGAGCGGGTCGACCACGTTGTGCAGCGTGTCGGCGACGATCTCGCGCACCGTCGCGACGTCCCAGCCCGCGCACATCTGCGACATGAACTGGCGCATCTTCTCGACCTGGTCATGGTCAGCGCCGCCGACCATGAACACGAACTGGGCGTACGCGGAGCGGAGCACGGCACGACGCGAGATGAGGCCCCCGGCCTGGAAGGGACGGCTGAACGCCAGGACGCTCGACTTGGCGATGATCGTCTTGTCGAGGTCGAAGAACGCCGCCGTGGGCGCTGCACCCGCAGGGGCCATGGCGCCATCGTAGGTCCCATCCGCACCACCCGGGCGCGATCGCCGTGCACAGGCGGGCGGTGGGCGGGCGTCGTCCACAGGGGGCGGGGTGGACGACGCGCAGCAGCGGCGCTCTGCGGCACAAAGGACCCATGGACTCCCAGCCCGCTCGCGCCGCCCGGTCCGCCCCGGCCGCGCCGCCCCTCGTCATCACCGCGGACGACGACCTGCTCGCCGCCCTGCTGCCTCTGGCGGCAGCCGCCGACGTCACGCCCACCGTGGCCCGCGACCCGATCTCGGCACTCGTGTCGTGGGGGCGCGCCCCGGTGGTGCTGGTGGGTGCCGATCTCGCCGCACGGTTGGCCGACGTCGTCCCCGAGGCGCGCTCGCGGGTGGTGATCGTCAGTCCAGGTCTCGCGGCGCACGAGCTTTTCCGCACCGCGCTGCGGCTCGGCGCCGAGCAGGTCGTCGAGCTCGCGGCGGCCTCGGGGTGGCTCGTCGAGATGCTGGCCGACGTCACCGAGCACCTCAGCGGCCGCGGTCGCGTGATCGGGGTGATCGGCGGCAGCGGCGGGGCCGGCGCCACCA
Organism: Nocardioides sp.; assembly: GCF_964229035.1. GTDB lineage: Bacteria > Actinomycetota > Actinomycetes > Propionibacteriales > Nocardioidaceae > Nocardioides. The sequence goes on from NZ_CAXRAZ010000018.1 coordinate 47,396, forward strand.
CGCTCGCCTGCGCGCTCGGCCAGTGGGCGGCCCGCTCGGGGCCGGCCGCGATCATCGACTGCGACCCGCAGGGTCCGGGGCTCGACCGGATGCTCGGGCTCGAGCGCCGTCAGGGCTTCCGGTGGGACGCCCTGTGCCAGACCACCGGGCGCCTGTCCGCGCGGGCGCTGCGCGAGGCGCTGCCGCAGGCCGGAGACCTGGGCGTGCTGTCGTGGTACGTCGACGGCCGCCCGCAGACGCTGCAGGCGTTCGCCGTGCGCGAGGTGCTCTCGGCCGCGCGTCGCGGCCACCGCACGGTCGTCGTCGACCTGCCGCGCTGGCCCGACCCGCTCGTCGACGAGATCGCCTCGCGCTGCGACGAGCTCGTGGTGGCCACGGTGGCCAGCGTCGTCGGGGTGGCCGGCGCCGCACGGCTGCGGGCGCGCTTCGCCGAGCACGCCGGCGCGGGCGTCGTCCTGCGGGGCGAGGCGCTCACCGCCGCGGAGGTGCAGCGCGCGGTCGGCCTGCCGGTGCTCGCGCAGATGCGCGACCAGCGCGGGCTCGCCGAGGCGGTCGACCTGGGTCTCGGCCCGCTGCGCTCCGAGCGCGGCCCGCTGGCCGCTGCGGTGGCGAAGGTTCTCGGACCGGCTCCGGGCGCCTCGGTCGCGGCGTCGGTCCCGGCCGCCCACGCCTCCGGAGCGGTGGCGTGATCGGCACCGATCCCGACCTCGCGATCCTGCCCCTCGTCGAGCAGGTGCGAGCCCGACTCACCGCGAGCCCGGGCGACCTCACCCCGCACCGCGTGGCCGAGGCGCTCCGCTCGGCAGGCCGGCCGGTCGGCGACACCACGGTGCTCGCGGTCTACGAGGCGCTGCGGCGCGACGTCCTCGGTGCGGGTGCGCTCGAGCCGCTCCTGCGCACCCCGGGGGTCACCGACGTGCTCGTCAACGGCCCCGGCCCGGTACGCATCGACCGCGGAGCCGGGCCCGAGGTCACCGAGGTCGTCCTCACCAGCGAGGACGCCGTGCGCCGCCTGGCGCAGCGCCTCGTCGCGGCGGGCGGTCGCCGCCTGGACGACGCCAGCCCCTGTGCCGACGTCCGCCTGCCCGACGGCACCCGCTGTCACGCCGTCCTCGCCCCGCTGGCGCGGCCGGGCACGGCGATCTCGCTGCGCGTGCCGCGCGCCCAAGGCTTCACCCTCGACGAGCTGTCCGCCGCCGGCGGCCTCACCCCCGAGGTGGAGCGGGTGCTGCGGGCGGTGGTCGCCGCCCGCCTGGCCTTCCTCGTCAGCGGCGGCACCGGCACGGGCAAGACCACCCTGCTCTCCGCCCTGCTGCAGTGCGTGCCCGCCGAGGAGCGCATCGTCGTCGTCGAGGACGCCGCCGAGCTGCGTCCGCCCCACCCGCAGCTGGTGTCCCTCGAGGCGCGGCCGGCCAACCTGGAGGGCGCGGGCGCGGTGGGGCTGCGCGACCTCGTGCGCCAGGCGCTGCGCATGCGCCCCGACCGGGTGATCGTCGGCGAGGTGCGTGATGGGGCGGTCGTCGACCTGCTCGCTGCCATGAACACCGGTCACGAGGGTGGCGCCGGCACGCTGCACGCCAACTCCGCCGCCGACGTCCCCGCCCGCATCGAGGCCCTGGCGATGGCGGCGGGTCTGGGGCGCGCGGCGGCCCACAGCCAGCTGGCCTCGGCGGTCGACGTCGTCGTCCACCTGGTGCGCGAGCGCCGCAGCGCGCGGCGACGAGTGGCGCACCTGGCCGTGCTGCAGCGCGATGCCGACGGCTGGGTGCGCACGGTGCCCGCGCTCGACGTCACCGCCGGGGGAGAGTCGGTCAAGGGGCCCGCCTGGCCGGTGCTCGAGCGGTCGCTCGCGGTCGCGGGGGCATGAGTGATCCTCGATCAGGCAGGTCCGTGGGCCGTCATCGCCGCAGCGGCGTGGGCGGCGGTCGTGCTGCTCGGTGCTCCGCGGCCGCGGCTCAGGTCGTCCACGTCCTTCGGCTCGTCGGCGCCGCCCGACCGTCGGCGCCTCGTCCTCGGAGCGGTGGGTAGTGCTGTGCTCGTCGCGGTGGTGGCCGGGCCCCGGGCGGCGGTGCTGGTGGCGCTGGCAGCCGCGGCCGTGAGGGTCGGCCTCGACCAGGCTCGCCGCCGACGGCGCGATCGCGCGGCCGAGGCGCACGGGAGCCGGGTCATCGACCTCTGTGAGGGGGTAGGAGCCGAGCTGAGCGCGGGCCAGACGGCGATCGCCGCCCTCGAGCGCGCCGCCGGCGACTGGCCGCTCGTCGCTCCGGCCGCCAGGGCCGCCGCCTCCGGCGGCGACACGGTGGGCGAGCTGCGCCGGCTCGCCCGTGAGCCGGGCGCGGGCGCGCTGCGGGTGGTCGCCGCCGCCTGGCAGGTCTCGGCCCGCACCGGGCACGGCCTCGCCGACACCCTCGCGCGGGTGGCCGACGACCTGCGCGCCGCCGAGCAGACCCGTCGCATCGTCGGCGGCGAGCTCGCCTCCGCGCGCGCCACCGCCCGTCTGCTCGCCGTGCTGCCTCTACTGGCCATGGCGATGGGTGCGGGAGCCGGCGCGAGCCCGTGGGCCTTCCTGCTCGGTCAGCCGATCGGGCTGGCGTGCCTCGCCGGGGGCGGTGCGCTCACAGCGGCGGGTCTGGCGTGGATCGACGCGCTCGCTCGGGGCATCGAGGCCGGCGCGTGAGCCTGCTCGCCGCGCTCCTTCTGGGGGCCGCGATGCTGCTCTCCGGTCCCGCCCCGCGCCCACTCGGCAGTGCCGGGCGCGGCGCTCCGGATCACGGCTCGGCGGAGGAGATCGAGGCCGGACTGCTGCGGCGATGGCGGTGGGCGTGGGCGGTGCTGGCGGGGGTGGGCGCGGGCCTCGTCCTCGGCGGCGCGCTGGCCCTCCCGGTCGGAGTGGCGGTGGCCGCCCTCGTGGCGCGGGCCGCCGGTCGTCTGGAGCCCGCCGGCGTGCGAGCGCAGCGCGAGGCCGCGCGGCGCGACCTGCCGTCGCTGGTCACGCTGCTCGCCGCCGCGCTGCGCGCGGGCGCCTCCCCACTGGAGGCCGTGGAGCTGGTGTGCCGGGCGCTCCCCGGCCCCGCCACCCGACGCCTCGACTCGCTCGCCCTGCGCCTGCGCCTGGGCGCCGACCCTGCCGTGGTGTGGGCCGAGCTCGCCCAGGACGACGCCCTGGCCCCCCTGGGGCGCACCCTCGCTCGCGCGCACCGCAGCGGCGCGCCCGTGGTCACCGCCATCGAACGACTGGGGATCGACCTCGCCCGCCGCGCCCGGGCGGAGGTCGAGGATCGCGCCCGCACCGTCGGGGTGCGCGCGGCCGTGCCGCTGGGCGTCTGCCTGCTCCCCGCGTTCGTCCTGCTCGGCATCGTGCCGCTCGCGGTGTCGCTCGCCGCCGGGCTCGCCCTCTAGGGCGTCCGCGATCAGCAGCCGGCCTGCTGTCGGGCGGCCTGCGCCAGGTCGTCGGCCGGATCACCGGCGTCGATGCCTCCGCACGCGGTCAGGCCGTCCACCAGGGGCGAGTACGCCGTGTAGTCGCCGACCTGCGACCAGCTCGGCGTCGCGGCGCACGACGACTCCTCCACCGTGGCGGTCACCAGCGTCGTCCAGCGGTACGGGACGTAGGTGCGGCCCGCGTCGTCGGGGTTGGTGATCGTCACCGTGCGCTGCTTCGGCTCGTCGGCCAGCGTCGAGCCGACCGGTGCGATGGACACCTTCGCCGCCCGCTCGGCCTGAGCCTGCAGTGCGGCCGCCACGCGCGGGGATGAGGTCCCCTCGATGGTGGCGCCCACGGTGGTGACGTCGGCGTCGGTGCCCCCGCCGAGCAGCACCTGACCGTCGGCACCGCCGCCACCGGTCACTGTGCGGGTGGCGATCTGGGCCACGGCGCCACGGGCGTCCACCTGCGCCAGGCGATAGCGCGCCGACCCGTTCGCGCACCGGACATCGCTCGGGTCGGCGGCGACGGACGGCGAGGACGTGGGAGTCGCGGCTGCCGTGGAGTCGCTTCTCGGCTCCTCCGAGGACGTCGAGCAGCCCGCCGCGGCCAGCATCAGCAGGCCGAGCACTGCGAGCGTCGATCGCGTCGATGTGATCACGAGTGTCCTTCCCGACGAGTCTGCCGAGGTGAGGCTCCCACAGGTCGCGTCGCTGAGCCTGCGCCACGGCCGGGCGCTGTGGTGGCTCGGGGCCCTGTGGACCGCCGAGCGCCGTCCACAGCCAGCCCGATCGTCGACCGGCTCCGACGTCCGTTCGGCGTTGAATCCTCCCCACCTCGACCGCATCGGGTGGTCGAACCAGCCAGGAGGATCCCGTGACCCACGCCAGCCCTGCCCGACGCCTCGCCCGCCTTCGCGCCCGCCTCTCGACCGACCTCGCGCTCCGTCCCTCGAGCCGCCGGCTGGCCGTCGACGAGCGCGGGGTCACCACGGCCGAGTACGCGGTGGCCACCGCGGCCGGTGCGGGCTTCGCCGGCCTGCTCTACAAGCTGCTGAGCGGTGGCTTCGGCGACAAGCTGATCAAGACGCTGTTCGACCACGTGCTCGGCCTGCTGGGCCTGCGATGACCGCCCGGTCGCGACGGCGCCCCGCCCCGCGCGGCGCCGTCACGGCCGAGCTGGCGCTGGGGCTCCCGCTGCTGCTCGCGGTCACCGCGGCCCTGGTGTGGCTGCTGGCCGTCGGCGTCGCCCAGGTGCGCACGGTCGACGCCGCCCGCGAGGTGGCTCGGGCGGTCGCCCGGGGCGACGCCGAGTCCACCGCCCTGAGCGCCGGACGACGGGTGGCCCCGGCCGGCGTCGTCCTCACCGTGAACCGTGCCGACGGTCGCGTCAGCGTCACCGCCCGCGGTCGCATGGAAGGCCCGGGCGGGCTGCTGTCGTTCGCCGGAGTCACCCTGCAGGCGGAGGCGGTCGCCGTCCTCGAGGAGACCGGGCAGACCGCCGGGCCGGGGGCAGGCCCCGGGGCGAGGGTTGCGCCGTGACGACGAGTGCTCGGCCCGCAGGGCAGCGCGGGGCGGCGACCCTGCTCGTCGTCGCGCTCTGCGGCGTGCTGATGGCGGTGGGCGCCGCCACGGCCGCGGTGGGGGCGCTGGTCGTCGACCACCGCCGCACGCAGGCGGCCGCCGACCTCGCAGCGCTCGCCGCAGCGGGTGCGCTGACCGGGGTATCAGCAGTGGGGGCCACCGGGGAGCCGTGCGCCGTGGCAGGCAGGATCGCCACCGCCAACGGCGCGGAGGTGATCGCCTGCGACCTGCAGGGAGACACCGCCACGATCACAGTCGCGCGCGACGGCCCGAGGTGGCTCGGTCAGGCGCCTCGCCTGCGCGCCACGGCGCGCGCTGGTCCGGCTCCGGGGGTCTGAGGTGCAGCCGGTGGGCGGAGGGGTGTCCGTCTCAGCGGTCGTCGAGCTGCTCGCGGCCGGAGTAGTCATCGCCGCGGCGCTCGGCCTCCGCGCGGTCGAGCTTCTCGCTGAGCTCGGAGAGGCGCTTCTGCTCCTTGCGGCGCTTCCATCCGCGCTTGGCACCGGACTTCATCAGCCACAGGCCGAGCACCACGAGGAGGGTCGAGATCACGGCGATGACGAAGAGCGTCGAGGCATTCATGTCGATGCCGAGGTAGGTCACGTGCTCGGGATTGTTGTTCTTCGCGCTGACCGCGTCGGAGCCGAAGATGCCGGACACGATGCCGAGGGCACCGACGACGAGGAGCACGAGGCCGAGGATCACCATGGAGCGAACGCTACTGGGTGCCACCCGGACCGAGGGGCGGATCGCACCGGCTCGCGAGACGGCTCAGTCGCCCCGGGGAGCCTCGGCCAGCAGGAGGTCGAGCAGCACGAGGGCGCCAGGCTTGTCGAGCGGGTCGTTGCCGTTGCCGCACTTGGGCGACTGCACGCACGAGGGGCACCCGGTGGCGCACTCGCAGGCCGCGATCGCGTCGCGGGTGGCGCGCAGCCAGGTGGCGGCGGTGCGGTAGCCGCGCTCGGCGAAGCCGGCCCCGCCGGGGTGGCCGTCGTGCACGAAGACCGTGAGCACGCCCGTGTCGGGGTGGCGGGCGGTGGACACGCCGCCGATGTCCCAGCGGTCGCAGGTGGCGAAGAGGGGGAGCAGGCCGATCGAGCAGTGCTCGGCCGCATGGGCGGCGCCGGGCAGGTCGGCCACACCGAGCACGTCGGCGGCCTCGAGCAGCGTGGCGTCGGGCACCTGCCACCACACGGCGGTGGTGGCCAGGGTGCGGGGCGGCAGGTCGAGCGGGGTCTCGTCGATGACCTCGCCCGTGCGGGTGCGCCGGCGCAGGTACGACACGACCTGGCTGGTGACCTCCACCTCGCCCACCGATACCCGGCACGGGCCCCACATCGTGTGCTCGCGCTCGGCGGTGATGGTGATGTCGGTGGTCTCGCGGGCCGACGTCGTCCACTCGACCTCGTCGCGGCGCAGGGTGGCGACGTGCTGGTCGAGGTCGAGGTCGGTGACCACGAACGTCTCGCCGCGGTGCAGGTAGACGGCCCCCGTGTGGGCGGTGCCGTGGGCGCGGGCGCCGTCGACGGTGCCGACGACCCGGCCGGTGGCCTCCTCGACCAGCTGCACGGTGCGGCCGCCGCTGGAGCGGATGTCGGCGAGGTCGGCGGCGCGGGCGCGATCGGTCCAGAACCACCCGGCGGGACGACGGCGCAGCAGCCCCTGCGCCACGAGGTCGGCGAGCACCTCGCGGGTGCGCGGCCCGAAGAGGGGCAGGTCGGCCGTGGTGAGCGGACGCTCCTGCGCTGCCGCGCACAGGTGCGGGCCCAGCACGTAGGGGTTGTCGGTGTCGAACACCGTGCCCTCGACCGGCCGGCCGAGCAGCGCCTCGGGGTGGTGCACGAGGTAGGTGTCGAGCGGGTCGTCGCGCGCCACGAGCAGGCCCAGCGCCCCACCGCCGTCGCGCCCCGCCCGGCCCACCTGCTGCCAGAAGGCCGCGCGGGTGCCCGGATAGCCGGTCACGATCACGGCGTCGAGACCGCTGACGTCGATGCCGAGCTCGAGGGCGTTGGTGGCGGCCATGCCGAGCAGGCCTCCGCTGCGCAGCGAGCGCTCGAGCTCGCGTCGCTCCTCGGGCAGGTAGCCGCCGCGGTAGGAGTCGACGCGCCCCACGAGGGAGGGGTCGACCTCGGCGAGCAGCTCGTCGGCGCGGCGAGCGACCGTCTCGACCCCGCGTCGCGAGCGCACGAACGCCAGCGTGCGCACGTCGCTGAGCACGAGATCGGTGAGCAGGTCGGCCGTCTCAGCCGTGGCCGGACGACGCACCGGCGCGCCGTTCTCGCCGGTGCCGGTGGTGAGCGGCGGCTCCCACAGTCCGAGCACGACCTCGCCGCGCGGGGAGCCGTCGTGGGTCACCGCGGTGACCTCGGCGCCCACGAGCCGCCGGGCGGTGACCTCCGGCTCGGCCACGGTGGCCGACGCCAGGATCACGACGGGCTCGGAGCCGGCCGCCGCGCACACGCGTCGCAGCCGGCGCAGGATCTGGGCGACGTGCGCGCCGAAGACGCCGCGGTAGTGGTGGCACTCGTCGACCACGACGTAGCGGAGGGTGCGCCAGAACGGCGTCCACCGCTCGTGGCCGGGCAGCAGCGAGCGGTGCAGCATGTCGGGGTTGGTGAGCACGTACTCGGCGTGGTCGCGCGTCCACTCGCGCTCCTCGGGCGAGGAGTCGCCGTCGTGGGTGGCCACACGGACGTCGACCCCGAGCTCGCGGATCGAGGCCCACTGGTCGTGGGCCAGCGCCTTGGTGGGGGCGATGTACAGCACGCTCGCCCCCCGCTGGCCCCGCGGGCCGCGGCCCTCGCGGATCGCGGTGAGCGCGGGCATCAGGTAGGCCAGCGACTTGCCGGACGCCGTGCCGGTGGCCAGCACCACGTGCTCGCCCGCCCGCGCCGCCTCGGCGGCCGCCACCTGGTGCGACCACGGCCGCTGCACGCCGCGCGCGGCGTAGGCGGTGACCACGGCGTCGTCCACCCAGCCGGGCCAGGGCGCCTCCTCGGCCGCCCGCGCGGGGACGACGGCGCGGTGGGTGAGCCTGTCGTCGCGGCCGGGGGCGGCGACGAGCCGGGCGAGCGCGGCCGCCGGGTCGCGACCCCGTCCCGAGTCCGCGCGAACCGGCCCCGCGGTCACGGGGCCGCGCGTAGGCTCTTCGGGCACGGCGCTCACGCGTCCGATCATCGCAAGAGGGTCCGACACGTGCGCGCGCCGCACCGGGGCGCCCACCGACGGGTGCTCGCTGTGCGGCCGCTCGGCGCGCGTGGTTTGATGGTCGTACTTCTGCTAGGTGAAGAATGTCCGGGGGATGGTCGTGAATCTGACACTGTCGACGCGCGAGGTCGGTGGGCGCACCGTCGTTGCCGTGGGTGGCGAGATCGACGTCTACACCGCGCCCAAGCTCCGCGACACCATCACCGAGCTGGTCGCCGCCGGCACCTACCAGCTGATCATCGACATGCAGGACGTCGAGTTCCTCGACTCCACCGGCCTCGGCGTCCTCGTCGGCGGCCTGAAGAAGGTCCGCGCCCACGACGGCTCGCTCGAGCTGGTGTGCAACGCCGACCGTCTGCTCAAGATCTTCAAGATCACCGGCCTCGCCAAGGTCTTCGTCATCCACGACACCCCCGAGGCCGCGCTCGCCTGAGCAGCACCTCCGCGGTGGCGCGCGCTCACCCCGGCCCTAGGTTGGACCCGTGCTGCCCATCGCCCTCGCCGCGCCCCTGCGCGACGCCCTGATCGCCGCCGACTTCACCTTCGACGCCGTCAGCGACCTGCTCGGCCCGCAAGCGCTCGCGGCCCTGGCCCGCAACGAGACCACGCCGGGCCTGCGGCGCACCGCCCAGCGCGACGTCGCCGGCACGCCGCTGGCCACCCTCACCCGCCTCTTTCTGCTGCAGGCCCCCACCTCCCTCGAGGACGCCGAACGCGCGCTGCCCGGCCTCGTCGACCGCCTCGCGGTGGCCGGTGTGCTCAGCCAGGGCGTCGGTGAGGTCGCCGCCCGTCTCGACGTGCGCCCCTACGGCACCGACGCGACCGCCGGTGACGCCGAGGGCGACCTGTGGGTGGTCAGCGACCTGACGCCCGGCCTCGACGGCGCCGCCACCCGGGTGACCGGCGACTACGTGCTGGGGATCAGCCCGGCGTCCTCGAGCCTGGCGCAGCTGACGCTGCGCCACGACGTCGAGAGCTCCCTCGACCTCGGCACGGGCTGCGGCGTGCAGGCCCTGCACCTGGCCGGGCACAGCGACCGCGTGGTGGCCACCGACGTCAACGCCCGCGCGCTGTCGATCGCCCGCTTCAACGCCGCGCTCAACGACGTCGACGACCTCGTGGAGGTGCGCGACGGCTCGTTCTTCGCGGCCGTGGCGGGTGAGCGCTTCGACCTCATCGCCACCAACCCGCCGTTCGTGATCAGCCCCGCCACCGGTGAGCGGCTGGTCTACCGCGACTCCGGGCTGCCGGGCGACCAGGTCGTGGAGCACATCGTGCGCACGGCCCCCGACCACCTCACCGACGGCGGCTGGTGCCAGGTGCTGGCCAACTGGGTGATCGAGGCCGACCGCCCGTGGGACGACCGGATCGCGAGCTGGCTTCCCGACGAGTGCGACGCGTTCGTGGTCCAGCGTGAGGTGCTCGACCCCGCTTCCTACGTGGAGCTGTGGCTGAAGGACTCCGGCCACCACCCCGCCACCGGCGGCGACCCGCGCGCCTACGCCGGCCGCTACGACACCTGGCTGTCGTGGCTGGAGGAGCAGGGCGTGGGCGGCATCGGGTTCGGCTGGATCAACCTGCGCCGGCGCGCGGGGGCGGCGTCGTCCACGCTGCGGCGCGACCTCGTGGAGTGGCCCTACGACGTGGAGCAGCCGATCGCGCCCGCCATCGGCGCCTGGGCCACCGATGTCGCGGCCTCCGCCGCGCTCACCCCCGACACCCGCCTGGTGCTGCGCGAGGACGTGCTGCAGGAGACCAGCGGCGCCGTGGGGGCCGAGGATCCGGCCGCGATCGTGCTGCGCCAGCAGCGCGGGTTCCGCCGGGCCCGCCAGGTCGACACGGTGGTGGCGGCCGTCGCTGGCGCCTGCGACGGCGAGCTGCCCGTCGGCCCCCTCCTGGACGCCGTGGGCCAGCTGCTCGAGCGCGACCCCGCCAGCCTGCGCGAGGTGTACCTGCCCGAGGTCGCCGATCTCGTCGCCGAGGGCTTCCTGCACCCCGCTCCCTGAGCACCTCCTGAGGGTTGCGCCCCGGGCCGTGACCGGTGTCGGCGCAACCGGCACACTGGGCGCGTGAGCGCACCCGGCTGGTACCCCGACCCCGCAGGAGCCCCCGACACCCTGCGCTACTGGGACGGTTCGTCCTGGGCCGAGACGACGATGCCGGCGCCGCCGCGCTCGCCCTTCGCCCCGCCCGCACCGGGCACGGACGCGTCCGCCCAGGGCAGCGACGAGCAGGACGACGCCCTCGACCCCGACCTCACCCAGCCGATCGGTGCGGTCCGCGACGCCTTCGCCAAGCCCGACGCCGACCGCGAGCGCTCGCTGGAGGACGAGGACGAGGACGGGGCCGAGGACGAGGCCGAGGCCGAGGCCGAGGCCCCCACCGCGCCGACGCCCACCGCCCCGCTCCCGCCGCTCACGCCGCCGGGCGGCGCGGTCGGCCAGCCGTCGCCCTGGGCGCCGGGGGCAGCGTCGTCCACGCCCCCGCCGCCGTACCAGCCCTACGGCACCCCGCCGCCGCCGTACGGTGCCCTCGGATCAACCCCGAGCGCTCCCGGCCCCTTCGGCCCGAGCCCCTTCGGCCCTAGCCCGTTCGGCGACCCCGCCCAGGGCACCGGCCCCGGCAAGGGCCGCCGTCGCACCAGCGCACTCGTCATCGCTGGGGCCGTGGTCGGGCTGGTCGCGCTCGTCGGCGCGGGCCTGGTCGGTCTGGGCGCCCTGGTGGCCGACGACGCCGAGGTGCAGGGCGCCACGGCCAGCTCGGCCCCTGCCGAGGGCACGCTGCCCGACGGCAGCGCCCCCGACGACGGCGAGAGCGGCAGCGGTCCCGCGATCCCCGGCCTCCCCGACGACCCCGCATGCGTGGCGGGGATCCTCCCCGGCGGCGGAGGCGGATCCGGCCTCGGCGCCTCGGCCCGCCGCGCACCGACGAGCTACAGCGCCGGCGGCATCACCATGCCGGCCGTGCCGGGCTACGCCGATGCGCCCCAGTTCGCGCAGGGCCTGCCGTTCGCCACGGACGCGAAGGTGCAGTCGCGCGAGGTCGTGCCCGACAAGTGGGTCTCGCAGTACTCCGTGGGCGCGCTCTCCCGCGACGCCTTCGACGACCCCCAGGAGGCCACCGAGACCGTGCTCCAGTGCCTGATCGACCTCGGGTCGTTCGGCACGGTGGAGGACCGCTCCGACCTCGGCACCGAGCCGATCACCGTCGACGGCGCCGACGGCTGGCGCCTGACGTCCGAGATCACCACCTCCGACGACGTCGGCGTGGACGGCGACGTGGTCACCGTGGTCGTCATCGACGGCGAGGACGACGAGAACCTCGGCCTCTTCCTCGCCACCGTGCCCATCGGGGACGACGAGCTCGCCGCGCGCGTCGACCCCACCGTCCAGGCCCTCACCGCCGACCCGGCGCCCTGACGCCGGGGCGGCCCCGGCGGGCCCACCGTGGACGCCGCGGCGCGGTGCGCTGGACAGCACGCGCTACCGTGAGCGCCGAGCGCGCCCGACAGCTCGACGCCGACCCCCCGGCCGCTGCGGCGCACGAGAGCCGTCGTCCGGCGGCCCCCACGTATCTCGAACGAGTAGCGGAGAAGGTCCGAAGTGGCACACAAGTTGGTGATCGTCGAGTCACCGGCGAAGGCCCGCACCATCGGCGGGTACCTGGGCGCCGGGTATGTCGTCGAGTCGTCGATCGGTCACATCCGCGACCTCCCGAACAACGCGGCCGACACCCCGGCGAAGATCAAGGACAAGCCGTGGGGGCGGCTGGCGATCGACGTCGACAACGGCTTCCAGCCCTACTACGTGGTGCCGCGCGACAAGAAGTCGCACATCTCCAAGCTCAAGCAGCTGCTGAAGGACGCCGACGAGCTCTTCCTCGCCACCGATGAGGACCGCGAGGGCGAGGCCATCGCGTGGCACCTGCTCGACGAGCTGAAGCCCAAGGGCATCCCGGTGCGCCGCATGGTGTTCAAGGAGATCACCAAGGCAGCCATCCAGGACGCCGCCGCCCACCCGCGCGAGCTCGACATGGACCTCGTCGAGGCCCAGGAGACCCGCCGCCTGCTCGACCGCCTCTACGGCTACGAGGTCTCGCCGGTGCTGTGGCGCAAGGTGATGTCGGGCCTCTCGGCCGGTCGCGTGCAGTCGGTGGCCACCCGCCTGGTGGTCGACCGCGAGAAGGAGCGCATGGCGTTCCGCGTGGCCTCCTACTGGGACCTCGAGGGCACCTTCGACGCCGGCGCGAAGTCCGAGCAGCGCATGTTCCCCGCCAAGCTGCACTCCGTCGACGGCACGCGGGTGGCCACCGGCGCCAGCTTCGGCCCCGACGGACTCATCAAGGGCAAGGCGGACGTCGTCCACCTCGACCGCACGCGGGCCGAGGCGCTCGCCGCGGCGCTGGGCGACACCCGCTTCGAGGTCCGCTCGGTCGAGTCCAAGCCCTACCGCCGCTCGCCGTACGCGCCCTTCCGCACGACCACGCTGCAGCAGGAGGCGAGCCGCAAGCTCGGCATGAGCTCGAGCGTCACCATGTCGGTGGCGCAGCGGCTCTACGAGAACGGCTACATCACCTACATGCGTACCGACTCGACCACGCTGTCGAGCAACGCGATCGGTGCGGCCCGGGCCCAGGTGCGCGAGCTCTACGGCGCCGAGTACCTGCCCGACAGCCCGCGCACCTACGCCAGCAAGGTGAAGAACGCGCAGGAGGCGCACGAGGCGATCCGCCCCGCCGGCGACTCCTTCCGCACCCCCGCGCAGACCGGTCTGACCGGCGACCAGTTCCGCCTCTACGAGCTCATCTGGATGCGCACGGTCGCCTCGCAGATGAAGGACGCCGTGGGCAACTCGGTCACGATCCGCCTCGGCGGCGAGGCCGGCACCGGCGAGGACGTCGTGTTCTCCGCCTCCGGTCGCGTCATCACCTTCCACGGGTTCCTCAAGGCCTACGTCGAGGGCACCGACGACACCGCCGCCGCCAAGGACGACCAGGAGACGCGCCTGCCGAACCTGGTCGAGGGCGACGCCGTGACGGCCGCCTCGATCAACGCCAACGGCCACGAGACCAAGCCGCCGGCGCGCTACACCGAGGCCACGCTGATCAAGGAGCTCGAGGAGCGCCAGATCGGCCGCCCGTCGACCTACGCCTCGATCATCGGCACGATCCTCAACCGCGGCTACGTCTACAAGAAGGGCACCGCCCTGGTGCCGGCGTGGATCGCCTTCTCGGTGGTGCGCCTGCTCGAGGAGCACTTCGAGCGCCTCATCGACTACGAGTTCACCGCCTCCATGGAGGAGGTGCTCGACGACATCGCCCGCGGTGAGAAGAGCCGCGTCACCGAGCTCAGTGAGTTCTACTTCGGCACCGACGACCGCGCCGGCCTGCAGCCGCTCGTCACCGGCCTCGGCGACATCGACGCCCGCGAGCTCGCCACCTTCCCGATCGGGCCCGAGGACGCCGGCATCCACCTTCGCGTGGGCAAGTACGGCCCCTACCTCGAAGGCCCCGGGGACGACGGCACGCCGCTCGCCGTCCGCGCGAACGTGCCCGACGACCTGCCGCCCGACGAGCTCACCCTCGACAAGGCCAAGGAGCTGCTCGCCAATCCCGCCGGCGAGGAGGTCGTGCTCGGCGTGCACCCCGACACCGGCCTGCAGGTGGTGGGCAAGAACGGCCGCTTCGGTCCCTACGTCACCGAGCTGCTGCCCGAGGACGCGCCCAAGTCGGCCAAGCCGCGCACGGGCTCGCTGTTCAAGTCGATGTCGCTCGACTCCATCACCCTGGACGACGCCATCAAGCTGCTCTCGCTGCCCCGCCTCGTGGGCACCGACGAGGCCGGCGAGGAGATCACCGCGCAGAACGGCCGCTACGGCCCGTACCTGAAGAAGGGCACCGACTCGCGCTCGCTCACCAGCGAGGACCAGATCTTCACGATCGGTCTCGACGAGGCGCTGAAGATCTACGCCCAGCCCAAGCAGCGCGGTCGCGCGGCTGCCGCCCCGCCGCTCAAGGAGCTCGGCAACGACCCCGTGTCGGGCCAGCCCGTGGTGGTCAAGGCCGGCCGGTTCGGCGAGTACGTCACCGACGGCGAGTACAACGCCACCCTGCGCAAGGACGACTCGGTCGAGTCGATCACCCTCGAGCGCGCCGCCGAGCTGCTCGAGGAGCGTCGCGCCCGCGGCCCGGCGAAGAAGGCCGCCAAGAAGGGTGCGGCGAAGAAGACCGCCGCCAAGAAGACGACGGCCAAGAAGACCGCAGCCAAGAAGACGGCTGCGAAGAAGACGACCGCCAAGAAGACCACGAAGAAGGCGGCGGCGAAGAAGGCCTGAGGCGCCGTCGTGTCAGAAGAATCGACACGTCCGTGAAACGTGTTAAGTTTTCCATTGAAAATTAACACGTTGGCAGGATGTGTTGAAGGAGCTGACACGTGGTCTGGCGTCCCGACGTCCCCTTCAACGAACTGCCAACCCTGCCGCCTGCGGGTGTCGACCTTGAGCCCAGGGCGGTGCTGAAGGCGACCGTCGAGGCACGGGCGGCGTTGGCGACGCTCGCCCAGGCAGCACGCCTCCTGCCGAATCCTCACGTTCTCATCCATGCGGTCACGCTGCTCGAGGCCCAGGCGAGTTCTGAGATCGAGAACATCGTGACGACGGCCGACGAGCTCTTCCGACATGCCGGGACGGATGGTGGCGACCATGCGACCAAGGAGGCGCTCCGCTACCGGAGAGCCTTGTACGCCGGTGCCGACTCGATCCGCCAACGGCCGCTGTCGGCGCTGACTGCGGTGCGGGTGTGTTCGGAACTCCAGGGTCGAGATGTCGAGGTGCGAGCGGTGCCGGGAACCCGGATCGCCAATCCCACGACACGGGAGGTCATCTATGCGCCTCCCGAGGGCGCGGACGTCATTCGCGAGAAGCTGACGGCGTGGGAGCGGTTCGTCCACGCCGAGGACGACGTCGACCCGCTGGTGCGGATGGCAGTCGCTCACTATCAGTTCGAGGCGATCCACCCTTTCCACGACGGTAACGGGCGCACCGGGAGAGTCATCAACATCCTGATGCTAATCGAGGCCGGGCTGCTCGATGAGCCGATCCTGTACCTGTCGCGATCCATCATCGCGCGGAAGAACGACTACTACCGGCTCCTCCGTGCAGTCACCGCCGAGGGCTCGTGGATCGAGTGGATCCTCTACATGCTCGAGGTGGTCCACGAGTCCGCGGAGTCGACCCTTCGCAAGATCGCCTCCATCCGGGCCTGCCACGACGATCTCGCGTCGCGGGCCCGCGAGGCGACGGCGGGAGGGCGCGACGCGCAGTTCATCGATGTGCTGTTCGAGCAGCCCTACTGCCGCATCGGCACAGTGGTCGACCGATGCGGCGTCTCCCGTCAGACGGCGTCGACCTGGCTGAGAGCGCTGGTGGCGGCAGGCGTGCTGAGTGACATCAGGGCGGGGCGCGAGGTCCTCTTCGTCAACCACGAGTTCCTGGACGTGCTCACCCGCCCGGAGTAGGCGTCGTCCACGACCACCCACCCACCCGCGACAACCGTCGGAGGCGTCTCGTAGGTTGCCCCCGTGACCCCCTACCCCGGCCGCTACGCAGCCACCGGCGTCTTCGTCTGCTTCGAGGGCGGTGAGGGCGGCGGCAAGTCCACGCAGTCGCGCCTGCTGCGCGAGCGGCTGGAGGCCGCCGGCTACACGGTGCGGCTCACCCGCGAGCCGGGCGACACCCCCGTGGGCGCCGAGCTGCGGCGGATCGTGCTGAGCCCCGAGACGGGCGAGCTGGCGCACAAGACCGAGGTGCTGCTCTACGCCGCCGACAAGGCCGAGCACGTGGCCACGGTCGTCGAGCCGGCGCTGGCGCGCGGCGAGGTGGTCGTCACCGACCGCTACGTCGACTCCACGCTGGCCTACCAGGGCGCGGGCCGGGCGCTGGCGGCCGAGGAGGTCGAGGAGGTGGCGCGCTGGGCCACCGACGACCTGCGGCCGCACCTCACCGTCGTCCTCGACCTGGAGCCGCAGGAGGGGCTGGGGCGCTTCGAGGAGCGCGACCGCATCGAGGGCGAGTCGCTGGAGTTCCACCAGCGGGTGCGCGCGGCCTTCCTCGAGCTGGCCGCCCGCGACCCCGAGCACTACCTGGTGCTCGACGCCCGCGGGAGCATCGACGACATCGCCGCGCAGGTGGCGGCCCGCGTGGAGCCGCTGCTCGCGAGCGCCCGCCGGCAGACCCGCCCGGAGGAGCCCGCGTGAGCGTGTGGTCCACCCTGGTCGGCCAGCGCCCGGTGATCGAGGCGCTGAGCACGGCCGTGGCGGGCCGCGGCATGACCCACGCGTGGCTGTTCACCGGTCCGCCGGGCTCGGGCCGCTCCAACGCCGCGATCGCCTTCGCCGCCGCGCTGCAGTGCCCCGACGGCGGCGTGGGTGCGGGCTGCCCCGACGACCACGCGTGCCACACCGTGCTCGCCGGCTCGCACGCCGACGTCGCGGTGATCCGCACGCAGAAGCTCTCCATCGGCGTCGACGAGGTGCGCGAGCTGGTGCGCCGCGCGTCGCTGAGCCCGATGGGCGATCGCTACCAGATCCTCATCGTCGAGGACGCCGACCGCCTCACCGAGCAGGCCTGCAACGCGCTGCTCAAGGCCATCGAGGAGCCCAACGGCCGCACGGTCTGGATGCTCTGCGCGCCCACCGTCGAGGACGTCCTGCCCACCATCCGCTCGCGCTGCCGCCTGGTCACCCTCTCCACGCCCACCGCCGACGAGGTCGCCGAATTCCTCGTGGGCAAGGGCGCCGAGCCGCAGCTGGCCGGCTACGCCGCACGCGCCAGCCAGGGCCACATCGGCCGGGCGCGGGCCCTGGCCTTCGACGAGGCGGTGCGCACCCGTCGTCAGGACGTCGTGTCGATCCCCGCCCGGCTCACCTCCCTGGGGCGCTGCATGGACGCCGCCACCCGGCTGGCCACCACCGCCAAGGAGGAGGCCGACGCCATCACCGCCGAGCTCGACGCGCGCGAGAAGGTCGACCTCGACGCCTCCTACGGCGTCGTGGAGCGCGGGCGTCGTCCACGCGAGTACGGCCCGGCGCTGGCGGCGCTTGAGAAGGCGCAGCGCACGCGGGCCAAGCGGCGCCACCTCGACGTCGTCGACCGCGGGCTCACCGACCTGATGTCGGTCTACCGCGACGCGATCGCGCTGGCCACGGGCGCGCAGGGGGCGCTGGTCAACGAGGAGATCCGCGCCGACGTTGAGCACCTCGTCGCGACCTCCAGCCCCGAGCTCAACCTGCGCCGCATCGGGTGGATCTTCGCCGCGCGCGAGCAGATGCTGGAGTTCAACGTCCCGGTGGCCTTGGCACTGGAGTCGATGATGGTGGCACTCAAGGTGCCGCAGGGTCGTTGAGCAGCACGAGATTCGCCCGAGGCAGGGCGGCCCGGCGGTGCTGGGCGACGGAGCCGGATCAGGCAGCGCGGGAGGGCGAGGGATGAACAAGAGGGTCGTCACAGCGATCGTGGCCGTGCTGGCGATCGCGCTGCTGGGCGGGGCGGCGCTGGGCGTCGTCCTCGTGATGGAGGACGACGGGGCCGCGCCCGCCGACGGCCCCACCGCGCGCCCGAGCAGCACGCTGACCGGCGACCCCACCTCGCTCGACCGGTTCTACGGGCAGAAGATCCAGTGGGCGCCGTGCGGCGGCAACGAGTGCGGCACGATCGAGGTGCCGATCGACTACCAGAAGCCGGCCGAGGGCACGCTCTTCCTCAACCTGCAGCGCACCCGCGCCACCGGCGAGCGGGTGGGCTCGCTCGTGGTCAACCCCGGCGGCCCCGGCGCGCCCGGCACCGACATGATCGAGCAGGCCGACCTCTACTTCGCCGCGCCGCTGCGCAAGGCGTTCGACATCGTGGGCTTCGACCCGCGTGGCACCGGCAAGTCCGACCCGGTCGACTGCATCACCGACACCGAGCTCGACGACCAGACCGCCGCCGATCCCGACCCCGACACCCCCGCCGAGGTCGCGGCCACGGTGACGCTCGGTGAGGACTTCTGGGCCGGCTGCCGGGCCCGCTCGGGTCGCATCGCCAGCCACGTCAGCACGGTCGAGGCCGCGCGCGACATGGACGTGCTGCGCTCGGCGCTGGGCGAGCAGCAGCTCAACTACCTGGGCTTCTCCTACGGCACCAAGCTCGGCGCCACCTACGCCGAGCTCTACCCCGCCAACACCGGGCGGCTCGTGCTCGACGGCGCGGTCGACCCGACGTTGAGCAGCCGGGCGTCGTCCTTGAGCCAGGCGCGGGGCTTCGAGGTGGCGCTGCGCTCCTACGTGCAGAACTGCGTGGGCACCGGCTCGTGCTTCCTCGGCTCCACCGTGGACGCCGGAGTGGCCACGATCAAGAAGCTCATCGACAGCATCGACGCCAAGCCGCTGCCCACCAACGATCCCGGCGACCGCGAGCTCACCGTGGGTCGCGCGTTCTACGGCCTGGTGCTGCCGCTCTACAGCGAGGACAGCTGGAGCTTCCTCGACCAGGGCCTGCAGCAGGCGCTGGACGGCGACGGCTCCACGCTGCTGCAGCTCTCGGACTACTACGGCTCGCGTGAGAACGGCCGCTACACCGACAACAGCCTCGAGGCGATCGCGGTGATCAACTGCCTCGACGACCCGACCTCGATCGAGCCGTCGCAGGTGGCCGCGCAGTACCCCGACTTCGACCGCGCCTCGCCCACCTTCGGCCGCGTCTTCGCCTGGGGGCTCATCGGCTGCCGCGGCATCCCCTTCGCCTCCACCGACCAGCCGAACCTCGTCATCGACGGCGCCGGCGCCGCGCCGATCATGGTGCTCGGCACCACCCGCGACCCGGCCACGCCCTACGAGGAGGCGGTGGCGCTGTCGAAGCAGCTGAAGTCCGGCTTCCTGGTCACCCGCGACGGCGACGGCCACCCCGCCTACAACACGGGCAACGACTGCATCGACAAGGCCGTGCACGAGTTCCTCATCGACGACCAGCAGCCGACAGCGGGGTTGCGGTGCTGACCTCCGGCCTGCGCGGGGGCGCGCTGTGATCGGCGACCGCTGGGGAGTGAGCCCGGCCGAGGTCGCGCGGCACTACGCGTGCGACGACGTCGTCCCCGAGCCGACGATGGCGGCCTGGCGCGGCGTCAGCGTGGCCGTGGCGCCCGAGCGCGTGTGGCCGTGGGTGGTGCAGATGCGCCTGGCGCCCTACTCCTACGACTGGATCGACAACTTCGGACGCCGCTCGCCCCGCGACCTGCGCCACCTCCCCGACCCCGTGCCCGGCGACCCCTTCACCGCCACCGCCGGCCACCCCATCGGCCAGGTGCTCACCGTCGAGCACGGCGTGCACCTGACCGCCCAGGTGCTCGGCGCCACCATGACCTACCACCTCAGCCCCGCGGACGACGGCCCAGCCCGCTCCCGCCTCGTGCTCAAGGTCGTCGCCACCGTGCCCCGCTCGACCGCCGTACCCGTGTGCCTCGGCGACCTCGTGATGGCCCGCAAGCAACTGCTCAACCTCAAGGCGTTGGCCGAGGGACGACGCCGCTGACCTGCTCGGGGCAGCCGACCTGCGGGCCGATTCTGACCTCCGGGCCGGGGCTCGCTATGCTTCCGCGGTCGACGCTCGCGTCGGTGCGCCGCCTTAGCTCAGTCGGTAGAGCGAATCACTCGTAATGATTAGGTCGTCGGTTCGATTCCGACAGGCGGCTCCACTCAAGGTCGTCTGACCTGCAGAAACGCCGAATCCATCGCCGTCCACAGTGGCGATCACGGGCCCGAAACGAGGCCAAGTCCCCACAAAGTCCCCAGAAACGTTGGGACGTGGTGGGTCACGATGGGTCGCGACTCCCTCGACCTGGGTCATGCGCTGCTGTCTGCAGCTCGCCCGGTTTGTCTCGTCGTCTAGTCGCCTGGTCGACATTCCCGCGTGGCTCCAGTTGCCCTGCTCGCGTAACGCACAAAAAAAGTCAGCCTGTCACCTTTAAGTGACAGCCGGTGCGGCTCTGAATCTGCCGATAGCGCGTTCGTGAGCCCGGAACCAACTGTCCCCGACCATCCGCTGCTCGAGTCTCTCGACCAGCCCTACTTCGAACCAGGAGAGCTAGCCGACTTGCTTCGGATACCAAAAAAGACCCTCGCGAACTGGCGCAGCGACAGGAAGGGTCCGAAGTTCCACACCGTCGGAGCCCACGTCCGATACCCGCGCCACTTCGTGGCTGAGTGGCTGATGACCTTGGACGACAAGGCCGATGAGTGGATGGCCTCGTGACGGGGCGCCCCCGGCAAAGCGTCGGCACCCATGGCTCGATCTCCTTCCGCCCGAAGGCTGACGGCTACATGGCGCGCACCCGCGTTCGGGACCGTGACGGACGAACTCGCGAGGTCACCGCAACCGGCAAGACGAAGGGCTCAGCGGAACGCGCGCTAAAGGCCAAGCTGGAGGTTCGCCGACCGTCGACGCCGGCCGGACTCCAGGGCAGCATGACGATGACGGCCGCAGCCGATTACTGGTTCGACTACCGTGCCAGCACCGGCCGGGCGGGCCAGCGCACCCCGATCAAGCCCCAGACGCTGGCGACATACAAGAACGCCATGCGGCTGGCCGTCCTCCCCGCACTCGGCGGTCTGCGCTTGGACGAAGTTAGCGTGCCTCTTCTCGACGAGGTTCTGCGCGACCTCGAGGCGGCGGGCACGTCGACGATGCAGGCTCGGTCGATCCTCAACCAGATCTTCGGTTTGGCTGTGCGACACGGGGTGATGAGCGTGAACCCGATGTCGATGATCGAGAAGCCGGCGCGCGAGAACGGGGAGATCGAGATCCTCACCATTGAGCAGGTGCACGTGCTGCGCCACGTCGTTCGCCCGGACGTGACCCGCAAGGGGAATTCGAAGAAGCCGAACGGCGATCTCCGTGATGTCGTCGACGGTCTACTCGGCACTGGATGCCGGATAGGTGAGTTGTTGTCGCTGCACTGGGACGACATCGACCTGGAGAGCGCCACGCCGACCGCCCACATCGCTGCGACCCTGGTCGAGCCGCGCAAGGAGTTTGGTGGGCAGCTCACTCGCCAGGAGTCGACAAAGAGCAGGGGGCAGCGCACGCTCATCCTCCCCGATGAGCTGGTAGACGTCCTGAACCGGAGGCGCGACACCTCGCGTTACGACCGTGCAAACGACCCCGTCTTCGCCTCTAGCAAGGGCACCTACCTCTGGCCCAACAACATCAGAACCCGGCTGCGCGCTGCCCTGGAGCCGTGCGACAGCCTCGTCGGTACCACACCGCACACGCTGCGGCGATCAGTGGCGACCCTGATCGCGCACACCGACGGGTTCGAAGCGGCGCGCGAGCAGCTCGGGCATGCGGCGACCGGTACAACCGCCCGCTATTACGTCGCTCCACGCGTGGTCGCACCCGACGTCCGCAAGACTCTGTCGAAATTCTTCGTCACCAACTAGCCCATTCCGCCCAGAAGAACGCGTCTCGGCCTGCCACAAACTCGACCCCCAGGGTTGTGCCCGACCACCAGGCTGAGCGCCTGGCGGTGACCGACGGTTTCGGCCGACGTAGTGGCGGCCCACGCAGCTTCTACCCGCTGGTTGCGCCGTAGGGATCCAGGTGGAGTTCGTCGAGGCGGAGGCGCTACTGCGCCACGTCCGCCGCCGGACCTGCACGACATCGCCAAGGTCCCTCAAGTCGCTGTGCTCGGAGAGCTCAGTCAGCGTCGCGAGCGGAGCCTCAGTGATGGCGGGGTAAGTGGCTTAGTCGTTCTTGCCGGGCAACTCGTCCAGGAAATGCAGCAGCTGGCTTAGTCGCGCCACGGCGGTGGCGACGGTCCCCTGCGCGTGTTCCTGCCGCGCCTTCGCCACCTCTGATGGCGTCACGACAGGCCAGTCAACGCTCTCGGGCGTGCCGTCCTGGCCTGCAATGGCACGGGCATCTGGCTTGGACAGCGGGGCGACACTTGCTTCAGCGACCTCTGCCCGTCCTGAGGCGCTGTTAGCTCGGCCGACAGATGGCCCCTTTACAGGGGTCGGGACTGCTGCACGGATAGGTGACCTCACCCGTCCGTGCAGGCAGACCCTGTGATGTAGCCGCGGCCCCGCCGGGCGCCTTGGATCCCGGCAGAACGCATCAGGCGTTCCACCACGCGCCGTGAGATCGGTGCTCCGTTTACGCCGCCTTCGCGGACCAGAGCGGCGTGGACCTTGCAGACCTCGTACAAGCCCGCGGCCGATCTTCCAATCGGTGTGGACCCGCACGACCTCGGTCAGCACCCGTTGATCGCGAATGGACCTCGCTGAGGCTGCCGCTTCTTGTGGGCTAAGAAGCTGTTCGGAGCGACCTTGATCCCGTGTTGGCTCAGCACACGACAGATCTCGATCTGGTCGGCGGGACCCCAAAACCGGTCGCGGTGTTCGTCGATGAACGCCCTTACCAGTGAAAACGCGGGTCGAGTTCCTGCGCGAAGAACGAGGAAGGCGCCATGAAGATCTCGTTGGCGCGCTTGAGTTCGCATACCTCTGCATCGAGCTGCTTGATCCTCGCCGCGTCCGCCGTACTCACGCTCGGCCGCCGCCCGGCGCCGATTCCGGACTGTTTGCACCACCGGCGCAGCGTGTCGGGGTTGACCCCGGTCGGCTAACCAACCGGCGCCGCCGCCGCGCTCAGCTGCAACTCCGTATCCTGTTCACGAGCCTCGTGCACGAGCCTGATCGCCAGCTCCCGCAACTCGTCGGGGCACTTACGTGGTGCTGGCACAGCAACCACCCTCTCGTGGCTCGAGGCCGGTCACCAGGCCGGGGACGGTTCAGAAGGGGACGCGATTCGGAGAGACTGGAGAGCGACCATCACGCGGGCTGCGTCGGTGATGCTTGTCAAGGGGTCGGTGTTCTGGCGGTGCCATTCGACGAAGTCATCGCGACTCATGCCCGACTTGATAATGATCTCGATATCGGTGTCTGCAACGTTGTGCTCGGCGAATAGTTTCAGCCATGCGGCACCGTCGGACGGTGCGATCCGCAGGTTCCTGAGGCGCTTCGCGGTTTCGGCGTCGACGCCGCTGAGGACCCAGTCGGCTAGCTCATCGCTGTTGACGGCGACGATCGTGATGTATTCATCGCGCCAATGGCTCTCCCAGAAGTCGCCAAAGATGTCGATAAATGTCTGTGCCGCTTCCGGGTCAAGACCGGCTTCGTGGAGACGCTTTGCAGCCGGAGTGCTGAGGCCAACGTTGATGTACCGGCAGGCAACATCTGCCGAAAACCCCTCGTTAAGGTACTCGTGAAGATGTTCGATGGCCTCGGTCGGGTTCTGGCGCACAAACGGGATAGGCATCCTTCGGGCATTGACATGTCGGTTCCAAGCGTCGATCACATCTTGGCCCAAGTTGGCCCGAAGAAATACTTGTTCGGAATCTTTGTTGATCTTCTGCTTGCTGTAGACGGTCATCAGAAGGTCAAGAATCGAATCAGCTGGACCTTCGCCGCTGCCGCAGAGTTTTCCCCATCTTCTCGCGTTGGCGATGAAGCCCATGCCATCGCATTTGTCTTGGGTTTGGCGGATCGTGACCGTCAGGGGAAACCTGATGGCAGCGGTAGGTTCGATCCATCTTGACGAGTAGTCCTCGTCGTAATCTTTCGGTAGTCCGCAGGGACTGGATTCCAAAGAACTCTGGACGGCCATGAATTGTGTTGGCGTCAGGCCCAGGTCGATGGCACGCCTCGCGGCCGCCGGGCTTGCTGTGGCCGCGATCCATTCACACGCAGCGACTGGGGCGATTGCGGCTTCTTGAAAGGATTGAAGCTGGTCCTTCGCGAACTGTGCGTCGTGTCTCGTCAGTGAGTGAGCCGGTCCGCGGATGTTGCACTCCCATGCCATCACCAGATTTGCGCCCCCTGCGCGCGTTAGGAGGAGTTGCGTGTTGCGGTCGACGGGAGCGGTGCCGGCGACGGAATGCAGGAAGCGGTTGACGGCGATCTCAATGCTGTCGCCGATGCCGAGTGCGCTGTCGATCTCTGGGCTGGTGACCTTAAATGCTTTGGTCTGACGGAAGTCGTAGGAGGAGTCGCTGGTCTGCCATAAGGCGTAGGCCTCGCGCCAATAGGCGCGCGGTGGCCACTTGAGCCTGCTGCCTCCCGTGGAAATCCTTTCTATGGTCAGTTCGATGGAGTGGGGCAGGTGGGGGAGCGCAATCTCCGTAGCATTCACGTCGTGGGAGTCCATTCGTTCGGTAGTGATCACTTGGGGGCCGACGTCACGTGGTCGGCGGGATGTCGAGCTGGCGTGGTGGTGATATCGGTCCGCTCGGCACGAGGTAGACAGGGTGCGGAGAAAATCTTTTGTCACCTCGCATGCACCCCTCGGGGGAATGCGCGGCAAGCGCTCAGCGCATCGCGAGGCCGTTGGTTCGGGCCTGGTGGTCTGCCCATGCCGCCCGCTGGTCGTCGGCCTTGCGCTGACGAGATGCTCGGGTGCCGGTGGTGCCTCGGGCGTTCGCGAGGCCGGTCAGCCAGCTGTCTAGGGCGGATGGGCTTCCGGTGAGCCGGTAGGCACCCTGTGCGCTGGTCAGGGGCGGGTCGGCGAGGAGTGGGCTTGGTGTTAGTAGGGGGGCTAAGGCTTTACGGATGGAGTCGTTCTTGAGCCCACTGAGGAAGCTGAGGTCCTTTGCGCTGGGAGAGGTGGGGGATGCTGCGATCAGGGCGAGCAGGAAGCCTTGTGTTCGCGTAGCTACTGGATCCTCGGGGGTGCGGGGCTGCGGAGAGTGGGTGAAGGCGTCATGGCACGCGATGCTGACGACGGCTTCGCTGAACGTCGGGCGGATGGTCGGCGCCATATACCTCTGGGGAGAGACCTGTGGCAACGACGGTGACGTTGCCACAGCGCTGGTGCTGGTGCTTTGAAAGCGTCCGACGTCGATGAGATAGGTGACAGCGTCGATGTTGCGGCGTTGCTCGAAGCGCTGGACGAGGGCCCGTGGGTTGAAGTTGTCTGATCCGACCGGTGTGCTGATGGCGCGAAGAGCGCGTGAGACAGTCTGGTGCTCTAGGTTCAGCATGACGGCGAGGCAGCGCGCGGAGGCCGCGACACTGACCGTTGAGTCGGCCTCGTCGAAGATCTGGCTCTGGGCGTGCTGGTGGGCCTTCTGCAGCAGGCCAGCCAGGCAGGTCAGCATCGTGATGCTCACGTCGGGAGGCAGCAATCCTGGATGCCGCCTCGAGAATTGTGGGTCGAGCAGGGCGGCGTCGACGGCGTCGAGGTGTGCCTTCGCTCGTTGCGCATTGTGTGGATCGGTAGGCAGCGACAGCGAAGGGTTCGCTGGGGTCTGCGCGACTCGGGCCGTGGCCTTCGCAAGTGCTCGGCCTAGTTCGCGGTCGGGGTCGGTCTGGCGACAGAGCCAGTGCCCTGGCGTGTGGGTGGCGCTGTTGTTCTCTCGAAGGGCGCGACGGATGTGGACCTCGGCCCACCCGGCCTGCTTCATTCCGAGGACTACGGACATCAGGGCTTGGTGGCCTCGCTTCGGTCCCTCGCCGCCGACGCCCCCTTCGGTGAGGATCTGCCACACCGCGGCAGATGGCATGCCGAGGCTGCTAGGTAGCCATATTGGGCGATGGGCGCGCTCGAAGTCTTGGCGCTCGACGACCATCGGACGGACGGCGTCGGTCGACTTAAGAGGGCCAGCCCAGCGCAGGTTGGTTCGTGGATCTGATGAGGCCAAGGTGAGGTCCTCCGTACGGTCAGCCCGCTTGGCGGGCGACCCCGTCGGTCGAGGTCCCTAGCGCTATCGGAGGATCCGTCGAACTGCTGGAGGCCGCGACAGAACCTGTTTCCCGGGATCCGTTCGTCGATACGACGGATGCCTCCCGGCATGGGTGCACGACCGTGCATAGCGGCCGCTCGTCAGAGGCTGTATCGAACGACGTCGAGGAATTTTTGCTCCGGTCGTCCTGTCGCCTCCGAAGTGGACCGATGACGTGACCAAGCCCCCTCAGGGCTTGCCTGCCGCAACTAGGCGCCGATCTCGCCCCATGGCAGCGCGTCCCTCGTCAGCCCTCCAACAGGAGTTTTCAATGTCTCGAGTCACGCCCCTCCCACCGCGCCAGCCCGGATCGCCGTCCCGCGACTGGGCTTCCCCGATCGGCACGACGGTGTCGATCGGTGAATACGCCACACGACTGGCGGCGCTCGACCTGACGCCGGCCCAGCCGATCGCCCTCGTCGAGGCTCTGCAATGGGCCATGAGCATCAGCCCTCCCGATGTGCCGACTGTGGGGCGTCTCCGTGGGCTCAGGATCACAACTCCCGCATCGCCCTGCTACGTCATGCCCGAGATGGTTGACATCCTCGGACAGCCCAAGTCGCAGCGCTTCGGTTTCTCATTCCTCCCGTGCGCGAGCAGCGTCATTCCCGTCGGCCGTGCGCTGTGCTCCCAGCGCAACGGGATCGGACCGGCTCAGTCCGTTGCGGAGTTGAAGCCGCTCTTGTGTGCCGCTGCCGATCCGCGGGGCGATCTGCTTCGCACGCAGTCGGTGGCGTTGGGATTCATCGAACTGGGGGAAGGAGATCCGCCCCGCCATTGGCTGGCGGCCGTCGGGGCGTCGAGCGAGGCCAAGCAGACCGTCCAGGAGGCATTCGACGCAGCCGTCGAGGCCCACAGGGCAGCCTCCGTCTGGTCGGTTCACGTCCCGTCCGCCTGCTCCGCATGGGCCAGAGGTCGGCGATGACATTGCCAGATGAGATGCGCTTCTACCGCGCCGGTCAGCACTATCAGCTGTTGGTCGAGCAGAGCTGGTCAATTGCTGGCCGTGACATCGAACAGGCACGTCGCCTGTACCGGGACGCTGAGGCGATCTTGGAGCCCTTGGGCGACGTGAGCTCGGTCGAGGACCTGAGGGACTGGATCGCGGGGTGCGCGAGATCGAGTGACGACCTTCTCGCTGCGGCGGTCTACGCCGCCGACACCGATCCCTACCGGCCGGCTGAAACGGGTCGGACCGCGAGGCCGAAGGGCCTCGCCGAATTGGTGACCGGATACCAGTCGATGGGGCGACTCGCCTCACATCAGGCCAGCGCGCTCCGCGATGCCGCCGAAGCCGCGCAGCGGGTGATCGATGCGGAGACCGAAGCGCTCGCGGTGCTGCTTCAGGGCCTACCGGAGGAACTCGCCGAGGCCTACAGCTCTGCACGGGAGCACACGGCCGGCACGGCCGCGGCAGGAGAAGGGCCGGTTGGCAGCCGGGTGTGTGGGCCATGCTGCCCAGGTGAGCAGGTGACCCTCACGCCTGAGGGACCAAGCGGTGCGCTGGCAGACCCCGATCAAGTCAGCGCCCCGGCCCGCTGGCTGGTCGCACGGCTGGCGCGAAGGCCTCTCCGGTTGCGCCGTCGTGGCCGGACTGGCGCTTGAGGGCACTACATTGCCACGCCACAATCGGCATCTGGCGCTGTGGTCGGCCCAACTTCAGG
>NZ_CAXRAZ010000019.1:0-25077 GCF_964229035.1 Nocardioides sp.
GCAGGCCTCGCGCGCGCAGCGGCGCGCGGTGGCCCCCCACCTCATCGCCACCGCCGGGACGCGCGAAGCCCCCCGCCGGCAGGGGGCGGAGGTCTTCGCCGCGCTCGGAGACGTGAGCGCGTGAGGCGATGAGGGCCGGGCGCCCTCTCGCTGATCGGGGGTGGCCGACTCCGGTGGGAGTCAGGCCGCCATGTCGGGGTCGCCGAGGCGACGCAGCTTCTGCAGCGCCTCCCGCTCGAGCTGGCGCACCCGCTCGGCGGAGATGCCGTGCTTCACGCCGATGTCGGCCAGCTTGTGCTGGCGACCGTCGACGAGGCCGTAGCGCGAGCGGATGATGTCAGCGGCGCGCTCGTCGAGCTGGTCGACCAGGTTGTTGAGCCGGTCGCGCGACTCGACGTCGAGCACGGTGAGGTCGGGGCTGGGCGAGGTCTCCTGGGCCATCAGGTCGCCGAGGGAGGTGTCGCCGTCCTCGTCGACCGGGGTGTCGAGGCTGACGTGCTCGCGGCCCCACGAGATCAGGTCGAGCACGCGCTCGACCTCGAGGCCGAGCTCGGCGGCGATCTCCTCGGGCTCCGGGTCGCGGCCGAGCTGACGCTCCAGGGTGCGACGCGCGCCGCCGACCTGGTTCAGCTCCTCGACCACGTGCACGGGGAGACGGACCACGCGCGCCTGCTGGGCGATGCCGCGCGTGATGGCCTGGCGCACCCACCAGGTGGCGTAGGTGGAGAACTTGTAGCCCTTGGCGTAGTCGAACTTCTCGACCGCGCGGATGAGGCCGGTGTTGCCCTCCTGGATCAGGTCCAGCATGGGCATCTGGGCCCGGCCGTACTTGCGGGCGATCGAGACCACCAGGCGCAGGTTGGCGTTGATGAACTCGGTGGTGGCCCGCCGGCCCTCCTCCGCGATCCACTCCAGCTCGGCCTGGCTCGCCTGCTTGGGCGCGCCCCCCTTGCGACGACCGACGCGACCCTGGGCGAGCAGCTGCTCGGCGAAGAGGCCGGCCTCGATCGTCTTGGCCAGCTCGACCTCTCGGGCGGCGTCGAGCAGCGGGGTGCGGGCGATCTCGTCGAGGTAGAGACCGACGCTGTCGCGGCCCTCGATCTCGCGTCCGGCGCCACGTCGCGCACTCGTGGTGGGGTTCGTTGCTGCAGCCATCACAACCCTCCTCCTGGTGCGGATGGATCTCGGGGCATCCGCACTCATGTCGTTCAACACCTCGATGGCTGCCGGGCATTCCCGGCGCCGATGGTGTTGCTCTACCCGTAAAGACGTTCGTCACCGGGGTGGAGTTCGGATGGGTCCCGAAATTCAGTGAGTTCTCAACTACCTGCTCCCGGGACGGGTCCGGGAGCAGGTGGTCGAGGGTGGATCGGAGGACGATCGATCAAGGGGAGGAGCCGGCTCAGGCGAGCGGTTCCACGTCGGCGAGGCCGAGGCGGTCGAGGATCCAGGCGAGGGTGAAGGCGCGCTCCTCCCACGCCCGGTAGCGGCCCGAGACGCCACCGTGTCCGGCGGCCATCTCGGTGCGCAGCAGGACGTCGGCGTGCGGCGCCCGCTCGCGCAGCCGCGCCACCCACTTGGCGGGCTCGACGTAGAGCACCCGGGTGTCGTTGAGCGAGGTCTCGGCGAGGATCGGCGGGTAGGGCCGGTCGGCGACGTTGTCGTAGGGCGCGTAGGCGGCGATGCGGTCGTAGGCCTCGGGGTCGTCCGTGGGGTTGCCCCACTCGTCGTACTCGGTGACCGTGAGCGGGAGGGTCGGGTCGAGCATCGTGGTCAGCACGTCGACGAACGGCACGCCCGCCACGAATCCGCCGAACGACTCGGGTGCCTGGTTGGCGACGGCACCGATGAGCAGGCCGCCCGCGCTGCCGCCCTCGGCGACGATGCGCTCGGGCGTCGTCCAGCCGGCGTCGACGAGATGCCGCGCGGCGGCGACGAAGTCGTCGAAGGTGTGCTGCTTGTGCGCGAGCTTGCCGTCGTCGTACCAGTGGCGGCCCATCTCGCCGCCGCCGCGGATGTGGGCGATGGCGAAGGCGGCGCCGCGGTCGAGCAGTGAGAGCCGGCTCACGGCGAAGTAGGGGTCCATCGATGCCTCGTAGGCGCCGTAGCCGTACAGGTGCACCGGCACGGGAGCGCCGTCGACGCGCACGCCCTTGCGCACGACGAGCGAGATCGGCACCTGGGCACCGTCGGTGGACGGCGCCCAGAGCCGGTGCTCCTCGTAGTCGTCGGGGTCGTAGCCGCCGAGCACGGGCGCCTGCTTGCGCAGGTGGAGCTCGTCGGTGCGCAGGTCGAGGTCGTACACGGCGGACGGTCGCGCGAGGCTGGTCATGCCCACGCGCACGGTCGGCTGCTCCCAGGCCGGGTTGCCGCCGACACCGACGCTGGCCAGCTCGCCCGGGAAGTCGACGAAGCGGTCGTCGGCCACCGGCTCGTCGCCCGACGTGCCGAGGGTCAGCACGCGCACCCGGGTGCGGCCCTCGCTGCGCTGCTGGACGACGACGTGGTCGGCGAAGCCGTCGACGTCCTCGAGTCGCACCGCGGGGTCGTGGGGGAGCAGCGGACGCCAACCCTCGACGCCGGTGGGCTCCGCGGGCGCGATGCCGAGCTCGAACTCGGGACCGTGGGCGTTGTGCAGCACGAGGAAGTGGTCGACGCCGCCGATCACGACGTGCTCGAGGGAGTACTCGACCCCCTCGGTGCGCGCGGCGTAGAGCACCGGGCGCGCGTCCGGGTCGCGCGCATCGAGCAGGTGGTACTCGGAGGTCGTCTTCGACCCGGCCACCGCGACCACGTAGCGGCGCGAGCGGGTGCGGCCCACGCCCACGAAGAAGCGACCGTCGGGCTCGTGGAGGATCAGCTCGTCGTCGGCCTGCGCGGTGCCGAGGCGGTGGCGCCAGACCTTGTCGGGGCGCCACGCGTCGTCCACGGTGGAGTAGTAGAAGTGGTCGGGCGCGTCGCCCCACGTGACGCCGCCGAGCACGCCGGTGAGCTCGTCGTCGAGCAGCTCGCGGGTGTCGAGGTCGAGCACGCGCACCGTGTAGCGCTCGTCGCCCACAGTGTCGACGGCGTAGGCCAGCAGCCGGTCGTCGGGGCTGATCGACGAGCCGCCGAGGGAGAAGAAGTCGTGCCCCTCGGCGAGGGCGTCGAGGTCGAGCAGCACCTCCTCGCCGGGCAGGGCCGGCTCGTCGGGCCGGGCGTCGGCGGCCGGTCGCGGCGGCGTCCAGTCGTCGGGGTCGGCCACGGGCACCCGGCAGCTCGCGCCGTACTGGCGCCCCTCGAAGGAGCGGCCGTAGTACCAGTGGCCCCGCACGCGGGTCGGCACCGACAGGTCGGTCTCGAGCGTGCGGGACTTGATCTCGTCGACGATGCGCGCGCGCAGGCCGGCGAGGTGGGCGGTGCGGGCCGCGGTCCACTCGTTCTCGGCCTCGAGGTAGGCCGGCACGGCCGGGTCGTCCTTGGCGCGCAGCCAGTCGTAGTCGTCGGTGCGCTCGCGGCCGTGGTGCACGGTGGTGACCGGTCGTGGCTCGACGCGCGGAGGGCTCGCCGGGGCGGCGGCGGTCGGGTCGGGCGAGTCGGACGCGGCGGGCTGGACCTCGGACATGTCGCGAACGCTACTGCGGCTCGGCAACCTCGGGTGGTGGCGGGTTCCAGCGCTGCAGGGCGGGGTCGTCGGCGCGGAAGGAGCGCACCGGGCCGGGCGGGGTGTCGGCGGTCTCGAAGCGCACGGTCACAACCCCTCGGCCGGAGCCCCACACCCAGCCGCGGCCGTGCTCGTCGTGGACGACGTCGGCTCCCGGCGGCCAGGCCGCCCCCCGGCCGCGAGCACCGGCCTCGAGCTCCTCGGCGTCCGCCGGCGGGTCGCCGTCCTCGGGGCTCGACCCTGCGGGCTCGCTCGACCCTGCGGCGTCCGGCTCGGCGGGCGCGGCGGCCTCGGGCCCGGTGTCGCCCAGGAGGTCCAGCAGGTCGTCCTGGACCCAGTCGGCCAAGCCGGAGACGCCCACGCCGAGCAGGCGGATCCCGCCGGACGTGTCGAGCTCGCCGAGCAGGTGACGGGCCAGGCGCACGATCGTGGCCGGCTCCTCGGTGGGCGCCGGCAGGGTGGCCGACCGGCTCAGGGTGGTGAAGTCGTAGCGGCGCGCCTTGAGCGTCACCGTGCGACCCGACTGCCCCGCTCCGCGCAGTCGCCGCGCGACCTCACCGGCCTGGCGGACCACGATCGCCTCCATCTGGCGTCGGTCGGTGAGGTCGTGCTCGTAGGTGCTCTCCACGCTCACCGACTTCGACTCGCGGTCCGGCACCACCGGCCGGTCGTCCTCGGCACGGGCCAGGCGGTGCAGCCCCTCGCCGAGCGCGCGACCGACGAGCGTGACGATCTCGTCCACGGGCAGGGCCGCCAGGTCGGCGACGGTGTGGACGCCGCCGCGGCGCAGCCGCTCGGCGGTGGCCGGGCCGACACCTGGGATGACCGAGACCGACAGCGGGTGCAGCAGGCCGATCTCCTCGCCCGGCGCGATCACGACCAGGCCGTCGGGCTTGCGCAGGTCGCTGGCGATCTTCGCCAGGAACTTCGAACTGGCCAGCCCCACCGACGCGGTGAGCCCGCCGGTGACCTCCCGCACCCGCTCCCGCAGGCGCTCGGCCTCGTCGGTGACGGTGGCGATCTCGAGGTCGGGCAGGTCGGCGGCGGCGAGATCGACGAAGGCCTCGTCGAGGGAGAGCGGTTCGACCAGCGGCGAGCAGTCGCGGAGCACCGCCATCACCGCCGCGCTCGCGGCCCGGTAGGCCTCGAAGCGACCGGACAGGAAGGCCGCGTGCGGGCACCGCGAACGGGCCTCGCGCGTCGACATGGCCGACCGCACCCCGAAGACCCGCGCCTCGTAGGACGCCGTCGACACCACGCCCCGACCTCCCGTGCCCCCGACGATCACCGGCTTCCCGCGCAGCGACGGCTTGTCGCGCTGCTCGACGGCGGCGAAGAAGGCGTCGAGATCCAGGTGGAGGATCGAGGCCCGGTCGCGCACGCGGCCACGCTAGCCCGCTCCACCCCCCGCCATCGCGCACGAGGCGGCTGGCGGCAGCCGGGTGGCGGGCGTACCGAACGTCTCATCCGTCACCCGCGGGGGCGGTCGGCGTCCACAGGCGACTGGTCGCGGGGCGTCGTCCACAGGCGGGGGCGCGGGCGCGGCTCCTCGTCGGAGGAGCACCCCAGGGTCGGGGCATGACCTCGATCCCGCCGCGTCGTCCGGCCGCCCCCTTCCCCGCGTCCTCCTCCCTCTCGCCCTCCTCCTCGCCCCCGACCTCGCCCTCGACCTCGCCCGCCCGCCCGTCGGCGACCGTCCGGTCCGCTGCGAGCCCGCGGCCCGACGTGGTCGTCCGCGAGGCACGCGACCTGCTCGCCGTGGTGCCGGTGATGCTCGGCTTCTGGCCGCACGACTGCGTGGTGATGACCACCGTCGGTGCCGGGCGGCCGTTCCAGGCTCGGCTCGACCTCGTCGACGCCCTCGACCCGACCGGCAGGTTGCCCCGGTCCTACACCGAGCCGCTCGCCGACCGGCTCCTCGCCCCGGCGCTGCGCTACGGCACCACCGCGGTGGCGCTCGTCTACTACGGCGAGGACCCCGCGGTCGTGGGCGCCACCCACCGGCACCTGGTCGCCGACCTCGCGGCCGCCGGCATCGAGGTGAGTGCGGTCGTCGCCGTCCGGGGCGGCCGCTACCGCCACCTCGACGCCTCGGGCAGGGGTGTCGGACCCGACGGGCCCGCCGACGTCCGCGACCACCCCCTGGTGCTCCAGGCGGTGCTCGACGGACGGTTGAACCACGAGAGCCGCGAGCAGCTCGTGGCCTCGATCCAGCCCGACCCGGACGCGGTGGCCGGCATCGAGGCCGCGCTCTGCGCCGCCGGGCTCGATTGCGACCAGCTGCCGCGACTGCGCCTGGAGATGATCGTGGAGGGCACCTGGGTGGAGCGGTGCGTGGCGCGGTGCCTCGCCGATGGCGAGCCGCCGACCGAGCAGGAGGTCGCCCGCCTGCTGTGGGCCATCCAGGTGCCGCGGCTGCGCGACGCCGCGTGGGCGAGCATCGCGCGCGGCACTGCACGTCGTCATGTGGCCCTGTGGCGTGACGTCGTCCGGGCGGCCCCGGAGCGGCTGGTGGCGCCCGCCGCCACGCTGCTCGGCTGGGCGGCCTGGCAGGCGGGCGACGGCGCCCTGGCCTGGATCGCCCACGACCGGGCGATCGCGGCCGACCCCGACCACCGCCTCGCCGACCTGCTGGGTCGGCTCCTCGCCGGAGCGCTCGCCCCGGAGGAGTGGACAGGCGGGTTCGACTGGGCCGCCGGGCTCCGGTGAGTCGCCTCGCGGGCGCCGGCGAAGCGCGCGGCCGGCCGGGGTGCGTGTCCTAGTCTCGGCGCATGGGAGAGGACGTCGCGGCACAGGAGTTCACACCGGCCGACCGCACGCGCTATCGCGAGAAGGTGCGCCGCTGTCTCGACGTGCTCGAGCGGATGCTCGCCGAGTCGTCCTTCGACACCGACGACCCGTGGACCGGTGTCGAGGTCGAGCTCAACCTCGTCGACGCGGGCGGCGACCCCGCGCTGCGCAACGACGAGGTGCTCGAGGCGATCGACGACCCGGGCTTCCAGACCGAGCTCGGCCGGTTCAACATCGAGCTCAATCTGCCGCCCGGCCCGCTGGCCGACGGCGGCCTCATCGCCTGCGAGCAGAGCCTGCGCGAGAGCCTCAACGCCGCCGAGGAGCGGGCCTCCGCGGTGGGCGCGCACCAGGTGATGATCGGCATCCTGCCCACGCTCACCGAGTCGCACCTCACGGCCGAGGCGATCAGTGAGAATCCGCGCTACCACCTGCTGAGCGACCAGATCCTGGCGGCGCGGGGCGAGGACCTGTCGATCGACATCCGCGGGCCCGAGCGCCTGCGCACCGTGGTCGACTCGATCGTCCCCGAGGCGGCCTGCACCAGCACGCAGTTCCACGTCCAGGTGAGCCCGGAGCGCTTCGCCTCCTACTGGAACGCCTCGCAGGCGGTGGCCGGCGTGCAGCTGGCGGTCGCGGCGAACTCGCCCTACCTGCTCGGACGACGGCTCTGGGCCGAGACGCGCATCCCACTCTTCGAGCAGGCCACCGACACCCGCAGCGAGGAGCTCATCACCCAGGGCGTGCGGCCCCGCGTCTGGTTCGGCGAACGCTGGATCACCTCGGTGTTCGACCTCTTCGAGGAGAACGTGCGCTACTTCCCAGCGCTGCTCCCGGTGCTCGACGAAGAGGATCCGCTCACGGTGCTCGAAGCCGGTGGCACGCCGAACCTGCCCGAGCTGCGCCTTCACAACGGCACCATCTACCGCTGGAACCGGCCGGTCTACGACGTCAGCGGAGGCCTGCCCCACCTGCGGGTCGAGAACCGCCTCCTGGCGGCCGGGCCGAGCGTCGTCGACACCGTCGCGAACGCAGCCTTCTACTTCGGCCTGGTGCGCGCCCTGGCCGAGGCCGACCGACCCCTGTGGTCGCAGATGTCGTTCAGCGCGGCCGAGGAGAACCTCCACCTGGCCGCGCGCGACGGGATCGACGCCGAGATCTACTGGCCAGGTCTGGGCCGGGTGCGCGCCACCGAGCTCATCGTGCGCCGCCTGCTGCCCCTCGCCTACGAGGGCCTGGCCGCCTGGGGGGTCGGCCACGACGAGGCCCACCGCTACCTGCACCTCATCGAGCAGCGGTGCCTGCGCGGCGTCAACGGCTCGTCGTGGTTCGTCGAGCAGATGCGCGAGCGCGAGGACGACGACCGGCTCGACGCGCTGCGCGCGGTGCTCAACGTCTACCGCGAGCACATGGCGGAGAACCGTCCCGTCCACACCTGGTGAGGGCCGGGCGACCCCTGTCGCCGGTGACGCCTCGGCCAGTCAGCGGGCCGGGCGCCCGTCGGTGGCCCCCGGTCCGCTCGACGGCGACACCCGGCGCAGCGGGCGACTCCAGGAGCAGCCCACCCCGGAGCGCGGGTCGTGCCAGCTGCGGGCGGTGACCACGACCAGGTCGAGACGCACACCCAGCTCGCCGCTCGCCTGAGCCACCGCGGCCGACCAGGCGAGGTCCTCGCCCGGATCGGCCTGCGCGGAGCGCGCCCACCACACGAGGGGCACGCGACCCGCGGCGAGATCGTCGCGTGCCATGGCCTCGACGATCTCCGTGCGCAGGGCGGCGTCGAGCACCTGCTCGCCCGGTCGGAACGCGCGCACGTCGCGGCGCCCGGGGACGCCGACGTGGATCCCCGTGGACGAGCGCCCCTCGCGCTCCCCGGCGGCCCGGGCGCGCACCAGCTCGCGCAGGACCTTGACCATCAGGCGCGGGGGAGGGTCGGGGAGTCCGGTGTGGGCAGCCATCACCCGTCGAGGGTGCCCCATCTCGGCCGCCGCGCGATCCGCCCTCCACAGGCCCCGTCCCGACCTGCCCGATGAACCAGCCACCTCCGCCGGGTCAGCCGACCGCAGCGGGCTGCGGGCCCGCCGGGCACCGTAGATTGCGGCCATGCCCGACCCGCTGATCACCGTCGAGGAGCTCCGCACGCTCCTGCCGCTCGTCGCCCGCGGCGAGGTGAGCCTGCTCGACGTCCGCTACCGGCTGGGTGGCCCCGCGGGCCGCGAGGAGTTCGTCGCCGGTCACGTGCCGGGCGCGGTCTACGTCGACCTCGACACCGACCTGGCCTCCTCACCAGGCGCCGGTGGACGCCACCCCCTGCCGTCGTCCGCGGACTTCGAGGCGGCGATGCGCCGCGTGGGTGTGGGCGCCGCGAGGCCCGTCGTGGTCTACGACGACTGGTCCGCCCACGCCGCCGCCCGCTGCTGGTGGCTGCTGCGCCACCACGGTGTGGACGACGTCCGCGTGCTCGACGGCGGATGGGCGGCGTGGCGCGCGGCCGGCGCACCCGTCGACACCGGCGAGCGGGGCCTCGCCGGTGCGGAACAGCCGGGCGACGTCGTCCTCGTGCCGGGAGCGACGGCGGTGGTCGACGCCGAGCAGGTCGCGCAGGTCGCGCAGTTGGGGGTGCTGCTCGACGCGCGGGCGCCCGAGCGCTTCCGCGGCGAGATCGAGCCGATCGATCCGGTCGCCGGGCACATCCCCGGCGCCCGCAACGCTCCGAGCAGCGCCAACCTCGCGGATGACGGCCGGTTCCTGCCGCCCGAGATCCTGCGGGAGCGCTACGCGGCGCTGGGCGCCGCGGATCCCGACACGACCACGGCGGTGTACTGCGGGTCGGGCGTCACGGCAGCCCACGACGTGCTGGCGATGGAGGTCGCGGGGCTCAGCGCGGCTCTCTATCCCGGCAGCTGGAGCGAGTGGGTGGGCGACCCCTCGCGGCCGGTGGCGCGCGGCGAGGGATGAGGCTCCCCGCGCGCGCCACTCACGTCGTCACCAGTGGACGCCGCGGAACAGCTGCGCGAGCAGCATCTGCTCGGTTTCGCGCCGGTTGTTCGGCGTCTCCTCGGCCGCGGCGGTTGCGCGGGAGGTGGGCTGCTGGCCCTTGGCCGCGGCGGAGTCCGGGAACACCTGGTAGGCCAGGTTGAGCACCCGGAAGGCCGCCCGCGGGGCGATGGTGTGGGCCAGCGCCCCCGCGGTGCCGAGCGTCGTGTTGATCTCGTGCGGGCGCTCGACCATGGCCCGCACGACGATGTCGGCCGCTTGGGCCGGCGAGATGGTGGGGAACTTGTCGTAGATCTTGGTGGGAGCGATCATCGGCGTCCGCACGAGCGGCATGTGCACGTTGGTGAAGGTGATGCCGTGTCCGACCACCTCGGACGACACCACGTTGCTCCACGCGTCGAGCGCGGCCTTCGAGGCGACGTAGGCCGAGAACCTGGGCGGGTTGGTCTGTACCCCGATCGAGGAGATGTTGACGATGTGGCCCGAGCGCTGGCTGTGCAGCTGGGGCATCAGGCCCATGACGAGGCGGATCGCCCCGAAGTAGTTGAGCTGCATGGTGCGCTCGAAGTCGTGGAAGCGATCCTGCGAGAGCTTCAGCGAGCGTCGGATCGACCGCCCGGCGTTGTTGATCACGTAGTCGACGCTGGGCAGCTCGGTGCTCAGCTGCTCGCACAGCCGGTCGATCGCGGTGAGGTCGGACAGGTCGCACGCGAACACGTGGGCCTGCCCACCGCGGGCCTCGATGTCGGCCTTGGTCTCCTCGAGCTTCTCCTTGCCGCGGGCCACGAGCACCGGGATCCCGCCGGCCTGGGCGACCTTGTGGGCCACGACCTTGCCGATGCCGGACGACGCGCCGGTGATGACGACGTGCTTGCCCCGCAGCGCCGCGACCGCACGGGGATCGCGACCGGTGCTGTCGTCCAGTGACTCCTCCCAGTACGACCAGAGCACCCGGGCGTAGGTCTCGAGCGGCGGCACACCGATGCCCGAGCCCGCGAGCGCGCGCTCGGTGGCGCGGGAGTCGAACACGGAGGTGAACGAGCTGTGGGCCAGGGCCTCGGCGGGCAGCCCGAGGCGGCCGACGGTCTGGTCGAGCACCGCCTGGCCCGCGCCCGAGCGGATCACGGCGTTCATCACGTTGAGCGGGCGGAGCCGGCGGGGGATGAGCGCGAGCGGACCGGCGGTGGTCAGACCGCGATCGATCGGCGTGGCGAAGCGAGGGGCGCCCGCGGCCGCGCAGAAGGCGTTCATCACCTCCACCACGGGCTGCGGCTCGGGGTTGACGAGGTGGAAGGCCTCGCCGTCGCGGCCCGGCACGTGCATGAGGTGGTCCATCGCGGAGGCCACGTAGTCGACCGGTACGAGGTTGGTGTCGCCAAGGTCGACCCCCATCAGCGGCAGCCAGCCCGGCAGGGTGTCGCGCAGCCGCTTGATGAGGCCGAAGAGGTAGTAGGGCCCGTCGACCTTGTCCATCGCGCCGGTCTGCGAGTGGCCCACGACGATCGCGGGGCGGTAGACCCGCCAGGGCACCGAGCTCTCGCGCACCATCCGCTCGGACTCGAACTTGGTGCGGTGGTAGGGCGAGGGCAGCGGCTGGCCGACGTCGAACATCGACTCGTCGAAGCGCCCCGGGTGATCGCCGGCTGCGGCCACCGACGACACCTGGTGGAAGACGCCGACCCCGAGCCGCGAGGCGAGCTCGAGCGCGTGCCGGGTGCCGTCGATGTTCATCGCGTCGTTGGTGGCGTCGTCGGCGGTGATGTCGTAGATGGCTGCGAGGTGGCAGAAGTGGTCGATGTGCCCGGCGTGCTCGGCGATCCAGGCCTCGTCGACGCCGAGGTCGGGCTGGGTGAGGTCGCCGACCACGGGGACCACGCGGTCGCTGCCCCAACTGCGGATCAGGGCCTCCATGCGCGGCAGCGACGACCTGCGCACCAGCACGTGGACCTCGCCGTCACGGTGGTCGAGCAGCTCGCCGACGAGGTGGCGTCCGATGAAGCCTGTGGCGCCGGTCACGAAGTAGGACATGGCGGCAGGCTACGCCCTCGGCGACCCGTGCGGGCACGGTTGCGTCCGGCGATCCGGGACGTCGTCCCGGGGTGGCCCGGGATGGCTGGGCGCGGCTCGGTGCGGCTCGGTGCGGTCTCAGCCGCGCGAGTCGTCGGCGGGCCCGCCGAACATGATCTCGTCCCAGGAGGGCACCGAGGCGCGGCCGCGCTTCTTCTGCACCGGACGGCGCGGGGGCGCGTCGTCCTCGACCTCGGGCTCGCGCCGGGGCTCGGAGGAGTCGGCAGCGCCGCCGGCGGCCGGGGAGGTCGCGGCGTCGGAGGATCCGGAGGATGCGGGGGTTCCGGCGGGTCCGAGCGGGAGCTCGTCGTCCACGGGGGAGACGCGCGTGGTGCGGGGCGCAGCCGGCGCGCTGGGGCCGGGCTCGTCGCCGCCCAGCGGCAGCTCCTCGGGGGCCACGGCGAGTCGCCGTTCGCGGACCTGGCGGAGGTCGTCGCGGGCGGGCTCGGCTGCGGTCGGGGTCTCCGGCAGCACGTCGCCGACCAGCCAGCGGGCGTCGTCGTCGTCGAGGAGCACGTAGTTGCCGGGTGCGTCGTAGGTGAAGTGCGCGGTGCCGCTGCGCTCGCCGGTGAAGGTGGCGGTGAGGATCCAGCGACCGGTCTCGCGCCGGTAGGCGTCCCAGACGACGCTCGCCGGGTCGACCTCGCGACCGCGCAGGTGGGCGGCGACGGCGTCACCGAGGACGCGGGCGGAGGAGGCCCCCGCGCTCTCGCCGGGAGCCCGGCGCACCGAGGCCCGCTGGGCGCGCTCAGCCACGTGCTCGCGCTCGGCCAGCACCGGACCCACGTAGGCCATGATCGCCTCGACCGTGGTGCCGGCGGCGGCCGCGACGGTCTCGGCCGACTCGCCGGCGCGGATCCGCGTCTGGATCTCGCGGGGCCGCATGCTGCTGGTCATCGTGGTCTCCACCTTCTGCGACAGGTCGGTGGCCGCGGCGCGGCCGGGTGCGGAGGCGCCGAGCACCTCGCGCAGTGCGTCGGTGACGGGCAGCGCGTACTCGCGCCCCTCGGCGTCGGTGAGCATCACCCGCTGCCGGTCGCGGCTGAGGCCCACGAGGTGCAGCGTGCCGGGGCCGAGATCGCTCTCGGGCGACGCGGGCGTCGAGGACGACGGGCCGCTGGGCGCGGAGCGGTCGGCGACGGCGTCGTCCGCGGGCGTGCTCTGCTCGAGCCGCTGCGCGTGGTCGCCCATGTCACCTCATCCTCGCTGCCGACGTGCGCCGTCGGCGGACCCGACGGTGGCTAGGAGCCTACGCCGCCCGCAGCCGCGCTCGCCGCACGCCGCTCCGGCGTGTGGCGATGTGTCGACATTCGCCCGCCGGTCGCTCACCCCGTCCGGCGTCGCTCACGGCGCGGGTGTGCGTCCGCGCACGTAGAACCAGCGGCCATCCTGGCGGCGGAACCGGCTGCGCTCGTGCAGCACGTCGGCGCGACCGGCGTGCACGTGGTGGGCGCGGAACTCAACGACGCCTCGGACGTCGTCGGCGGTGCCCGCCTCGGTGGCGAGGACCTCGAGCCCGGTCCAGCGCACGTCGGCGTCGAGGTCGAGGCGTGCGGGGCGCGTCGTGGGGTGCCAGGTCGCGAGCAGGTGGGCGGTGTCGTCCAGTGCGAACGCGGTGTAGCGCGAGCGCATCAGCGCCTCGGCGGTCGGGGCCGTCCGCTCGGCGTCGAGGTAGGGGCCGCAGCAGGCGCCGAAGCCGCGGCCGCTCCCGCACGGGCACGTGGACGACGCCCGCGGACGTCGCGGTGCCGCCGGCCGCTCGGCGCTCGGCTCGCTCGGCAGGCCCGGCATCAGGCGCCCAGCACGCGCTCGAGGTAGCGGTTGGCGAAGACCCGGTCGGGATCGAGCCGGTCGCGCAGGCGCGTGAACTCCTCGAAGCGCGGATAGAGGGGGGCGAGGTCGTCGGCCTCCAGCGAGTGGAGCTTGCCCCAGTGCGGGCGGCCGCCGTGCGCCCGCAGGATCGGCTCGACGAGTGCGAAGTAGGCGCGGTGGTCGGCGTCGCGGTGGGTGTGGAAGGCCAGGTAGAGCGAGTCGCGCCCGTGCGCGGTGGCCAGCGCCGCTGCCTCGCCCGGAGCCACGCGCACCTCGACGGGGAAGGAGACGCGCAGGCCGGAGGCGTCCAGCGCGCGGCGGGCCTCCCGCAGCGCGTCGAGCCCGACCTCGCGCGGCAGCGCGTACTCCATCTCGCGGAAGACCACACGGCGCTGGGCGGTGAAGACCCGGTGGGCGACATCGGTGTACTCCCGCGCGCTGAGCAGCCGCGAGGCCAGCCGGTTCGCGGCCGGGATCGCGAAGGGTGCGCGGTTGAGGAGGGCGGTCTGCGCGCCGAAGACCGTGTTGGCGAGGAACTCGTCGTCCAGTCGGGCGCGCCACGCGGGCAGCGGGTCGGCGACCGCCGGATCGGTGCCCATCCGCGAGTTGCCCTTGGTGAGCAGGCGATCGGTGTGGGGGAACCAGTAGACGTCGAGGTGGTCGTGGGCGGCGGCGAGGTCGTCGAAGGCGGCCAGCCCGTCGGCCCAGCCCATCGGCCGCTCCTCGGCGCGCAGCAGGAAGAGCGGCTCGACCGAGAAGGTGACGGTGGTGATCACGCCGAGTGCCCCCAGCCCGACGCGCACGAGGTCGAGCAGGTCGTCGTCGGGATCCCCGGTGCCTCCGCGGGCGCCGGCCTCCGAGCGGGCGTCGAGCCCGACGCGCAGGATCTCGCCGGTGCCGGTCACGAGCTCGAGTCCGGCCAGCTGGCCCGCCAGACCGGCCACGAGCCCACCGGCGCCGTGGGTGCCCGTGGAGATCGCGCCCGCGAGGGTCTGCTCGGCGATGTCGCCCATGTTGTGCAGGCTCAGGCCGAGGCGCTCGAGCGCCAGGTTGAGATCGGCCAGCCGGGTGCCCGCCGCCGCGGTGACCAGCAGCCGCTCGCGGTCGACCGCGAGCACGCCCTGCATCCGGGCGGGCCGCAGGTGCACCTGCTCGGGGGTCGCGATGCCCGTGAAGCTGTGCCCGGTGCCGGCCGCCTTGACCCGACGGCCCCGCTCCCGTGCCTCGAGGACGACGGCCGCCACCTCGCCTGCATCGGCGGGATGCACGACCTCGAGACCGTCGGCGGACTCCAGCCCCGACCAGTTACGCCAGCTGCCGGTCGCCGGCGCGCTCGCCCCCGCCTGCGCCGGTGGGCGGGTGCTTCGAGCCGGGGTCTGCGTCATGCCCGCCGAGCGTAGTCGCCCGCGGACGGGTCCGGGTGGCGAGCGCGGCCAGGAGGGCCAGGGCGGCGCCGGTGGCGCAGGCCAGGTAGGCCGCGGACGCGCCGCGGCTGTCGATGACGATCCCGGCCAGCGCCGCGCCCGGGGCCACACCCGCGGCGATCCCGGTCTGCACGAACGCCATGCCCTCGGTCAGCCGGGCCGGCGGCAGCTCCTGCTCGGCCAGCGAGAAGGTGGCGATCATGGTGGGCGAGATCGCGAAGCCGCCGATCAGCAGCACCACCGCCATCACGGGGATCGAGGGCACGAGGGCGAGGGGAAGGGTGGCCGCCACCATGCCGAGCGCGCCCCAGCGCAGCCGTACCAGGGGGCTGCTGCGCCACGCGACCGCGCCGCTGATGACGCCCGCGAGCAGGCTGCCGAGCGCCCACACACCGAGGAGCGGCCCGGCCGCGGCCCGGCTGCCCTGCTCCTCGGCGAACGCCACGGTGACGACCTCGGCGGCACCGAAGAGCAGGCCGAGGGCGGCCGAGACCACCGTGAGCGGCGCGATGGTGATCCACGGCATGGCGTCGCGTCGTCCTCGGGTGCGGGGGCCGGCGTGCGCCGGCGGCTCGGTGGCGCGCTGGGCGGCGAAGGCGAACGTGCCGCCCACCCCCACGACGATCGCAGCGACGAGACCGGCGGCCGGGTGCACGGCCGTGGCGAGCAGGGTGACGGTGATGGGGCCGATGAGGTAGACCGCCTCGTCGGCCACCGCCTCCACGGAGAAGGCCGTGTGCAGCCGATCGGGATCGTCGGCCAGCACGTGCGACCACCGCGCACGCACGCAGGTGCCGACCGACGGCAGGGCGGCGCCGGCGACGGCGGCCAGCACGTAGGTGAGCGGGTGCGGCCAGCCCTCCTGCAGCGAGGCCACGGTCAGGGCGAGGGCGACGCCCCACACGCTGATGACCACGCCGAGCACGCGGGCCTGGCCGAGGCGGTCGAGCAGGCGGCCCTGCACGATCGCGAACGCCGCGTTGGCCAGCACCGCCACGGCCGAGACCGACCCGGCGAAGCCGTAGGACCCGGTGGCGTCCTCGGCCAGGAGCACCAGCCCCAGGCCCACCATCGAGATCGGCAGCCGCGCGATGAGCCCGGCGACGCTGAAGGACGCCGTGGCGGGGGTGAGGATGCGGCGGTAGGCGTCGAGCATGGCTCCTTCATCCTCGCTCCTACCATGGTGGCGTGCCGAATCCCGCTGCTCGATCCGCGAGCCCCTACGACGCCCTGCTGCTGCTCTCCTTCGGCGGCCCCGAGAAGCCCGAGGACGTCGTGCCGTTCCTCGAGAACGTCACCCGCGGTCGCGGCATCCCGCGCGAGCGCCTCGAGCAGGTGGGCGAGCACTACTACCTCTTCGGCGGCAAGTCGCCCATCAACGACCAGAACAAGGCGCTGATCGCGGCGCTCGAGGCGGACTTCGCCGAGCACGGTCTGGACCTGCCGATCTACTGGGGCAACCGCAACTGGGAGCCCTACCTCACCGACACCCTCGAGCAGATCGCCCGCGACGGCCACCAGCGGGTGCTCACCCTCGTCACCTCGGCCTACTCGTCGTGGTCCGGCTGTCGCCAGTACCGCGAGAACCTCGCCGAGTCGCTCGCCGCGCTGCCGGACGAC
The DNA here is from genome assembly GCF_964229035.1 of Nocardioides sp. Lineage (GTDB taxonomy): Bacteria > Actinomycetota > Actinomycetes > Propionibacteriales > Nocardioidaceae > Nocardioides. Next base: position 16,354 of record NZ_CAXRAZ010000019.1, read on the forward strand.
GTCACGCCGCCGCAGATCGACAAGATCCGCGCCTACTACAACCACCCCGGATTCGTGGAGGCCAACGCCCGCGGCATCGTGGCTGCGCTCGACGACCTGCCGGCCGAGGTGCGCGGGGCCGCCCGCCTGGTGTTCGTGACCCACTCGATCCCGACCCAGATGAACGCCGACAGCGGCCCGGTCGGCGGCGTCTACGAGGCCCAGCACCTCGACGTGGCGCAGGTCGTGTCCGACCGGGTCCGCGAGATCACGGGCGTCGAGCGCCCCCACGAGCTCGTCTACTGCTCGCGCTCCGGTGCCCCGCACATCCCGTGGCTCGAGCCCGACGTGAACGACCGCCTCGAGGAGCTCGCCGCCGAGCAGGCCGCGGCCGTCGTCCTCATCCCGGTGGGCTTCGTGTCCGACCACATGGAGGTCGTCTACGACCTCGACACCGAGGCGCTCGCCACCGCCGAGAAGCTGGGCCTGCCCGCACGCCGGGCCCTGTCGGCGGGCACGGACCCCGACTTCGTCACCGCGCTGCGCGAGCTGGTGCTCGAGCGCGCCGCCATCGAGCGGGGCGAGGACGTCGAGCGGCCGGCGCTGGGCGTGCGCGGGCCCTCGCACAACGTCTGTCCGGCCACCTGCTGCCTGGGCGACCTCGGCGGCCGCCCGCCCAAGCCCACGGCGGCCGGCGAGCCCGTCGGCGCGGCGTGAGCAGCGGCGGGCCGGTCGGCTCCGCCGGTCAGGGCGCCGCCTCGGACGCCGATCTGGTCGGTGAGCTCGCCCGGCTCGCGCACTCGGTGGCCCTCGAGGCGGCCGAGGAGGTGCGGCGCCACGCCGCCGGCACGATCTCGGTGGCCGCCACCAAGACCAGCGACATCGACGTCGTCACCGCCGCCGACCGGGCCACCGAGGAACTCATCCGCCGCCTCCTGCTCGACGCGCGACCGCACGACGCCGTGCTGGGCGAGGAGGGCGACGACGTCGCCGGCACCTCGGGCGTGCGCTGGGTGGTCGACCCCATCGACGGCACGGTGAACTTCCTCTACGGCATCCCGGAGTACGCCGTCTCGATCGCCGCCGAGCTCGACGGCGAGGTCGTCGCTGGCGTCGTCGTGGACGTTGCCAAGCGCCTCACCTACGCCGGTCGGGTGCGGGCGGCGTCCGGCACCCCCGGCGCGGAGGGGCCGGTCGACGGCGAGGTGACGTGCGAGGGCCGGCCGCTCGCCGTCCGCGGGCCGGCGCCGCTGGCGCACCGTCTGGTCGCCACGGGCTTCAACTACACCCGGGAGGTTCGGGCGGTCCAGGCGGCCGCCGCGGCGCGACTGCTGCCGGAGGTCCGCGACCTGCGGCGCACCGGCTCCTGCGCGCTCGACCTCTGCCGCGTGGCCGCAGGCTCGCTCGACGGCTACGTCGAGGAGGGCGTGCACCGCTGGGACCACGCCGCCGCGGGCCTGATCGCCCGCCTGGCGGGAGCCCGCGTGGTCGTCACCCGCGGCGCGGTCGGCACGGAGGCGGTGGTGGCTGGACCCGACGACGGATTCCACGAGCTGTGGCAGGCTGTGCGCACCGCCGGTTTCCTGCAGGCCTGATCCGCCCGCCGCGTCCGTCCGACGCCGTGTGAAGCCATCGGGCCCGGGTACCGGCGGCGATGGTTCCGTCTCCTCGGGAAGTCGGGAATACCGGGTCCGGGCCCGGCGTTGGGCGGTCTCGCGCCGACCCGGCTGTCGCTCTGCGACACCGATGGTGCACAATCTGCTGCCGCGCCGCTCCCACGATGTCGTGGGCCCGGCAGCTCGAGGGGAGAGGGGACAGGTATGGCGACCGACTACGACGCGCCGCGCAAGAACGAGGACGAGCAGTCCGAGGAGAGCATCGAGGAGCTCAAGGCTCGCCGTCACGACAAGAACTCGGGCAAGGTCGACGAGGACGAGACCGAGGCCGCCGAGGCCTTCGAGCTCCCGGGTGCGGATCTCTCGCACGAGGAGCTCGCCGTCGAGGTGAAGCCCAAGCAGGACGACGAGTTCACCTGCATGAGCTGCTTCCTGGTGCACCACCGCAGCCAGCTGGCCGACGCCTCGGCCATGATCTGCCGCGACTGCATCTGATCCGGCCTCGGCCGACCCGGCCCGGCCGGGCGCCCGCGCACGGCATCAGCGCCGCCCCTCCCCTCGGGAGGGGCGGCGCTGTCGTCGTCTCAGGGGCTGTCAGGCGTCCTTGCGCAGCGGCGGGGGCAGCTGGCCGGTGGAGCGCACGTAGTAGCTGGCGGCGCGGCGCTGGGCGAGCATCTTCGCCAAGGCCACCAGGGTGCCGCTGGCGGCCGCCCACGCCACGGCCTCCCACAGCTCCACGTCGGGGTCGGCCGGGTTCGTGGGGGGCTGCTTGCCCGTGGCCGCCTTCCACCCGCCGTCGAGAACGCGCTTGGCCACGGCCGAGGCGCCGAGCGCCGCGACCACGGAGAAGACGGACCACACCTTGGAGCTGTCCTGTGCCATGCGGGCGAGCCTAGACCCTCGGGTGGAGGCTCAGGGTTCACGACCCGGTGGTCTGCCCTGTCGTCTGCGAGGTGGCCGTGTCCCGGCTCGGCCCGGCCCGTGTCGGCCCGTGTCGGACTCAGTGGTCGGCGGCGTCGGGGGAGCCGTGCCGGGCCCGCGCCTCGTTGAGCGCGCCGGCCAGCGCCCGCGGGTGCCGTGAGCTCACCAGCCAGTAGGGCACCGGGTCGTCGGGGTCGGTGATCGGCACGCGCACGCTGCGGCGCAGGTAGGGACGCAGGAGCAGGTAGGCCCGCACGTCGGCGTCACGGCCCGCCACCCGGTTGCTCTGCTCGGCGTCGAGCGCCTCGGCCTCGCCGAGGTGGCGGACCTCGATCCGGGCGTGTCCGGCGACGAACCACCCGTCGTGGACGACGACCGGCGCGCCACCGTAGGAGCGCAGGAACGCGGCCAGCAGCAGCAGGAGCGCGGCGGTGATCACCCAGGGCAGAAGCGGCGCCTTCTCCGCCAGCGCCACGACCATGGCCAGCCAGAACGTGGCGATGAGCATCGTGCCCTGGGCCCACCACCGCAGCGGCACGCGCAGGCGCTCGCGGTACTCCGCCTGACTCCGTGCGCTCACCCCTCCATGATCCCACCCCGCCACAGCCTGCGCCGCCGGGGTGCGTGCGGCGCTGGTCACGGCGTTGCGGGCGGGGCCGGGTGGGGCCGGGTGGGCCCGGGTGGGGCCGGGTGGGCGGTGAGGCGGACTAGGGTCGGCACCGTGCCCGACGACCTGGAGATCGCCGTGCAGCGACTCGACCCCGAGCTCCCGCTGCCGACCTACGCCCATCCCGGCGACGCCGGCGCCGATCTGCTGACCACCGTCGACGTCGAGCTGGCGCCGGGGGAGCGGGCCCTGGTGCCCACCGGCATCGCGATCGCGCTGCCGGAGGGGTTCGTCGCGCTGGTCCACCCCCGCTCGGGTCTCGCCGCCCGCCACGGCCTGTCGATCGTGAACACCCCCGGCACGGTCGACGCCGGCTACATTTCCGGACCCCCTTGGCAGGCCCGATGACACTGATGACAGTCAGAGTGATCAGCTCAAGGACCTGCGCTCGAGCTTGACCAGCTCGAGGAGGTGCCAACGCGGCAGCCGGTCTGTGGGGTGGGATCCCCCGATCGTCCACCAGCGACCTGCCGCTGCACTAGGCTGACGCGGCCCCTCCCCGTCGCGTGAAAGTGGTCGTAGATGCTCTCGGACGCCGAGATCCTCCTGGGTCTGGGCCGCCACCTCTCGGCCTACGAGGTGTCGCCGTCCCACGCTGCTCTGGACTCCTTGCAGTTCGCCGGCCAGGTCTACGAGCTGGCCTGGCGTCTGCGAAACTCCCAGGTCTCGAGTCGCAATCGGATCGAGGCCATCGCGATCGAGGCCCGCATCGGTACACGGCAGCTTCACCGTGACGTTTTGCCGACGATGGAGCAACTGGGCTGGGTCGAGTGCCGACGCGACGCGGATAACCGCCTGGTCAGCGTTGAAGCGTTGGTTCCCCCGAACGAGGTCCTCATCGACGACGCGTCACGACTTCTGGACATCCTCTTGGTCACGTCTGCGCAGCGTGCAGCACTCGAGCTCATCCGCGCTACGAGCCGTCAGCCCCTGCCTGTAGACGCCGCGATCGAGACCGCGGCCGAATGGGGGGAGGAGGCTGCGACCGCCGCCCTGGGGCATCTGGAGGCGGTCAACTTGGTGCGCCGCATCGAGCACGAGGTCGACCGGCCTGTCGTCTTCAATCCCAACATCTGGACGAACGATCAGCAGGCGGCCACCGCCGCGCTTCGGGCACAGGACGCTCGCGCAAGCACAGAGGTCGGTGCCCTTCTCGAGGAGATCGCCGTCTCGCCGGGCATTCCTGAGAAGCATGTGACCGCCACCGACCAGCGGTGGATCGACTTCGCTGTCTCCCAAGGGCTGGTTGAGAGGTCGATTGTGCAGACCTCGGACGGGTCCGAGGAGGGCTTCTTGTTCAGCCCCCATCTGAAGCGGGACGCCTTCGGCACGTCGCTCACCGACCCTTCCGGCCACGTGCGGCAGTTGGTCGGCAGCATGATCTACGCCTCGACTTTCGCCTCATGGAAGCTCCGCAGCCCGGGCGGGTTCTTGTACACCCTCATCCGCGACGGCGAGGCAGGCAACGTTTCTAACATCGGGACCGACTACCCGATGCTGGAGACCGCCGGCACGATCCAGGTCGTCCCCGCTGGCTCGCGGACGTTCCGCATGATCCTGCTTCAGTCCGACATTGCCGAGTCCGCCCTGTCGATCATCGACTCCCGCGGGTCCACGAGCCGGGGTGATGCCGGCAGCCTGCAAAACCTCGGTGACCAGCGGAGTTACACCCACGTCGAGCGTGAACGCGCCAAGATGGCGTCGGTTGCAGATACCAGCGACCGCGAGGCTGCCCGCCTGATCGCTGCTCTCCGGGACGTTACCTCAGGAGGCGCGTTCGGTGTCTGACGATGAGCTCCCTTTGGATGGCGCCCAGCCAAAGGTCCCCACGCCGGCCAGAGTGGTGCCCGCCCCTGGGCGCGCCGTCGAGCCCGAATACGTTTCCACTCACGAGCAGTCCGCTGAGGAGGAGTCGGCGCCGGAAAGCGCCGCCGCCCGTGCCACAGGTTTGACGGGAGGTCCAGCCGGTGCAGGCGAGGCTGAAAGGGACCACCGCTCACCCGAGGCAGCCTCCGCCCGAGGCTCGGCCAAGCGGCTAGCTGCCCCAGCGTCCAACACCCGTGCGTCTTCACGAAGCAGAGGCCGCAAACGCTCTGACGGCCCGAGCTCAGTAACGGCCGAGGGAGGGGGCGCGGAGCGTCCCGCCGACCCGGGGGCGGACTTGGAGCGGCGGGTCGGTCGCACCGAGTTCAACGACGGCGCGCTGGTTCGCTTGCGTGTACCCATCCGTGTTGACGCGGATTCCGGGCGGGACGTCCTCACCGACATCGACGTGCTTGCGGTGGATGTCGACGGGCGATTGCGAATCTCGCGCTCCATTCTCGAGTGCAAGAGTGGCAAGGGCCAGGCCGGCGAGCCGGACAGGCTCCTATGGCTGGCTGGGCTGCAGCGGTTCCTTGGATTCGGGCGGGCCGTCCTCGTCCGCCAGACAGTGTCGCGTCGAGGGCGAAACCTGGCCCGGGCACTCGACTTGCGAACTCTCGACGTGGCCACGCTCAGCGGTCGAGAGACGGCGCATGCCTGGATGCCCGAGAAGTTCGGGCATGTGGATGGCGCCGAGTGCATGGCTGCAGAGCAGCGCACCGACACTCAACTCAAAGGTCTGGGGCACATTCCGCCTGATTTGATCGCCTTCCTCCGATTCGACGCGCTGCGGGCAGAGCCGCACCGGATCCTGCGCGCGGTAGCGTCGTTGGGCCGTGCGGTCGATGGCGGTGGCGTGCTGCCTAACCCGACCCGGGTGGTGCTAGCCGGTCATGCCCTCATCGCACTGATCGCCGCGGCGCTCACAGATGCCGGCAAGCTTGACGAGATGACGGCCGCCGACCTGCTCGAGCGGACGAGACGAGCACTCGTCACAGGCAACCCGGACGATGAGCAGGTGCTGTCGATCTTAGGCCGGGCGGACGAACTGGTCGGGTACTCCCTGAACCGTGTGCACGAGGCCTATCAGGAAGCCGGTGCTAAGCGGTTGCAGATCGACTTTCCTTCGCTCAAAGCAACAGTCGCAAGCCCGCCGGGATGGACGACCAGGTACATCGACTTGGTGGAGAAGTTGCGAGCGAACCCGGCAGTCGGACGGCAGATGCTCCAGACCGCCGAGCTTGCGGTGTTCGAGGGTCTGGTCGGTGGGCAAGCTCACCAGGCGGCGGCATTCGACCACTTGTTTACCGAAGAGCACCGGTACCTGCTCAACGTTGCCCGACGGTGCCTCGAGGACGTAGCTGGCACGGCGGTCGCGGAGGCTTTGACTCCCGCACTTGACCTCAACTTCTCCAGGGGCCGAGCGGTCCGCGGCGACCGCGACGTCGCGCCGAGCGAAGCCGACCCGTCGGAAATGTGAAGCGTGGGCCCCTGCGCCTCACGCAGCCGCACTGGAGGACGGACGGATGGCCAAGTCAACGCGACATCAGCACATCGTGCCCCGGGCCTACTTGCGCGGATTCGCCGATGCCGGCAACCAAGTCGTGGTGTGGCGTCGCGGTCAGCAATCGGAGCAGCGGCTGCACATCTCGAATGTCGCGGTCCGCAAGGACTTCTACAACTTCTCAATGCCCAGCGGCGCCAAGTCTGATGCACTCGAATCATGGCTCGGCCAGGCCATTGAGTCGCCCGCGGCCCCGCTGTTGAAGGCGCTCCGGACCACCACCGGACCGCTGGACGTAGCCACTTCCGACAGCACCGTCCTTGCCAGGTTCGTTGCTGCGCAACTACTCCGCACTCCGACCGTGGCTGGGCATATGCGCGATATCGACGACCACCTTCGGCCGTTGTTGCACACCCTCGAAATCCTCAGGGCCGCGGGTTTGAGCGCAGCGGATCTCACCGCCGCCGAGATGGCGGAATGGCAGGCCGCCGGTTCACGGATGGCGCAGGCCCATACTGCGGCGGGTGGCGAAAACTCGCGGCTGCGGACGATCATGCGAACCTTCGACGGATTCGCCACAGCGTTGGGCGGCCGCAGATGGAGTGTGCTTGCAACAAGCGACCACCTGCTGATCACAGGCGACGCGCCTGTGGTGACCCTGAGCCCGTTCGAGACCGGCTGGAGGGGATTGCTGCCACCCGGCGCTCCAGTCCTGATGCCGATCACGCCGTCACGACTGCTCGTCGGCGAAGAGCACCCTCTGAGCAAAGAGCACATCCTCCGACCCGAGTTCGCCTTCGCTGTGAACAGGCAGATCGCGGTGAACGCCGACGATGCCATTATCAAGGCACCGGGGACTGACTGGCCGACCTACCTGAGTCTCGCACCGGCACGGCCGAGACTTCCATCCCCGAAGATAACGATGAACCCGTCGGCCGGAGTACCGCAGCAGATCACCTACCCCGCCATCAGCGACCCAGCCGTCAGCGATCTACTGCAGCAGCTCGACGCTGATGCCGAGTAGTTGGCAGCGGAGCCTAGGAACGGCGGACCCTGTCGCGTGCCGGGTTCAGTAGAGGCTCTGGCGTGTCCCGGGTTCTGTGGAGGGGGCTGGCTGGATTCTGGTGCCTGTCGTCAGGAGGCAGCAGTGGGAAGACGTGGCTATCCGCCGGAGTTTCGTCGCAAGGTTCTCGACCTTCTCGAGGAGGGTCGCAGCGTTGCGCAGGTCGCGCACGATCTCGACATCAGCCAGGAGTCCATCTACACCTGGCGGCGTCAAGACCGCATCGACCGGGGCCTGGTCGCTGGCCTGACCAGTGCGGAGAAGGCCGAGCTCACCGCGGCCCGCAAACAGATCAGCGACCTCGAGGCCGAGCTCAAGGCCACCCGCAGGGCGGTGGAGTTGTTGAAGCAGAGCGCAGACCCAAAAGCCGCTACGCCGCGGCGGAGGTGATCATCGCCGAGGGCACACTCGTGCAGTTGGCCTGCCGCGTCGTCGGGATCTCCGAATCGGGCTGGTACGCCCGACTACAGCGACCACCTTCACAGCGCTCGATCCGCCACGCGCTGCTGACCGACCTCATCAGCCAGATCCACCGCGAGTCCCGCGGCATCTACGGCGGCCGACGTGTACATGCCGAGCTGACGCTCGGACGCGGAGTCGAGGTCGGGCACGGACAGGTCGAGCTCCTGATGCGCCGCGCCGGCCTGCAGGGCATCAGCGGCAGGCCACGGTGGAAGCGGACGAAACCCGACAACGTCGCCTCCGACCTGGTCAAGCGCGACTTCACCCGCACGGGCCCGAACCAGCTATGGGTCACTGATATCACCGAGCACCCCACCCGCGAGGGCAAGGTCTACTGCTGTGTCGTGCTCGATACCTACTCGCGTCGTGTCGTCGGCTGGGCGATCGACAGCTCCCCGACCGCCGCTCTGGCCACCAACGCCCTCGGCATGGCCATCGACACCCGCCTCGACACCCGGCTGAACAAGGGTCAGCAGGCGACCACGACGATCCACTCCGACCAGGGTGTCCAGGGCGAAATCAACCGGTCGTCGCAACACCTGCTTGTTGGAGTGAGAGTAGGTGCTCGTTCATCGCCTCGGCCGGCGTCTTCCAGTCGAGGGTTTTTCGAGGTCTGCTGTTAAGCGCGTGGGCGACGGCTTCGAGGTCA
>NZ_CAXRAZ010000020.1:0-29751 GCF_964229035.1 Nocardioides sp.
GTACGGGGTCTAGAGTTACGGCGGCCATAGCGGCAGGGAAACACCCGGTCCCATCCCGAACCCGGAAGTTAAGCCTGCCAGCGCCGATGGTACTGCAACCGAGAGGCTGTGGGAGAGTAGGACGCCGCCGGACAAACATTCGCCGAAGGGCCAGCGCTGATGCGCTGGCCCTTCGGTGTTTTTGCGTTCTCGTCAGTGTTCTCAATGGGTACGTGCGTTGAATTGCGGCCGTCGGGTCCCATCGCAGCGAGGCAGGTGCCGATCCGTCTGTGGAGGAGCGGCGTCGTCCACAGGCGGGCCTGTCGGGCCGCCGAGGTGACGGTGGGTTGGTCCAGCCTTGCTGCTCCACTACTACCGAGCAGGGGGATCGACGATGAACAGGGTCGAGTTGGAGGGCCGCGTGGCTGCGGCTCCTGAGGAGCGTGAGCTGCCGAGTGGAGACCGGCTGTGGACCTGTCGGTTGGTCGTGTCCCGCGAGGAGAGCAGGGTGATGCCCTCCGGTCGACGGGCTCCCTCGGTGGACACCCTCGATCTGGCTGCCTGGTCGGCGCGAGCTCGACGCTCGATGGGGTCGTGGCGCGAGGGCGACGTCGTCCACGTCGAGGGGGAGTTGCGGCGGCGCTTCTACCGCGCGGGAGGTGCACCCGTGTCGCGGATCGACGTAGAAGTCACGTCGGGTCGTCTGGTGCGTCGTGCCACGAGCGGATGAGCACGCCGAGGCTCGGCTTCGGTTGGAAGGAGGTCGCTTTCTCCGGCAGGAGCCGGTCGGCCGCGGCCACCTTCATCACGAGGTCCACGGTGGGCGCCGGCATGAGGACGACGGTACTTCCGCGCGTGGCGCTGCCGACGGCGTCCTCGACGCTGTGGTGATAGCTGATCCCGCTCGGTCCGTGCCGCAGGCTGGGGATGATCAGGCGGTGGAGCAACTCCACCGCGGGCACGTCGACGCTCGCGCCGAGATCGAGGCGCGCCCAGCGCTGACCGTCGGTGACGGCCAAGCAGGACGCGCCGAGCGCGCGGACGGCGTCGTGGTGGGGGCAGTCGGTGAACACGTAGCCGCGATCCTCGGCAGCGTCGCGGAGGTCGTCGAACTCGGTGCCGAGCAGGGTGCGGTGGATGGCGCCGAGGAACAGGGGAGTGTCGTCCTGGTCCACCAGCATCGCCAACCCGTGGTCGGTGGGCGTGCGGTGCCCGGCTTCGGCGTGGCGTCGCTGCAGGCGCAGGTAGGCGGCGTAGCGGTGGTGGCCATCGGCGATGAGCGCCCGGGTGGACGACAGCTGCTCGCGGATGTTGCGCAGCGTGGGTTCGTCGCGGACGGCCCAGAGGCGATGCTGCTGTCCACTGCGGTCGTCGTAGGCGATGTCCGGGGTGCGGTCGGAGAGTTCGCGGATGACCGCGCGGAGCCCTGGTGGCCCGTGGTGGACCAGGAGGATCGGTGCGGGATTGAGCCGCATCTGGTCCATGCGCTCGGCGAGCTCGTCGGCTTGGCGCGGGTGGATGCCCTCGTGGGGGAGCACCGCCCGGTCGTCGAGGAGGTGCGCTCGTCGCGACACGTCGAGCAGGCCGACCAGGCCGCGGACGGTCATACCGGCGGTGGAGTACTCGTGGAGGTAGAGCGCGGGCTCGTCGTCAAGGGTCACCAGGCCGCGTCCGCGCCACCTGTCCAGGCGCGCACCCACCTCCCGGTACGGGCGGGCGAACGCGCGTCCCGTCGTGGGGTTGCCGACCCGCGCCGGCGCGAAGCGGAGCGCCCGGAACGGCTCGAGACGCAGGGGGCCGGCCACGTGGGGTGGCGTGACGAGCCCGGCGGAGTCCATCTGGGCATCGTACGGAAGGCCGCCTCACCGGTGCCTGGCAAGGTGGAGCGCGTGTTGCGCCCCAGTGCCGAGCCGCTCGTCGGCTCCTACGACCTCGCCATGCTCGACCTCGACGGGGTTGTCTACGTCGGACCGGACGCGGTGCCCGGTGCGGCGGCGGCGATCGAACGCGCCCGCGCGGCCGGGATGCGGATCGGGTTCATCACCAACAACGCGTCGCGGTCGTCGTCCACGGTGGCCGCGCACCTGAGGGATCTCGGCGTGGCTGCGGAGTCGGGCGACGTGGTGACGAGCGCGCAGGCGGCGGCCCGCCTGGTCGTCGAGCAGTGGGGAGAGGGCGTGCGCGCGGTGTGTCTGGGAGCCGACGGCCTGCGCGAGGCGCTCGAGGACGCCGGCGCGGTACCCGTGGGCGTCGACGACGACGCCGAGGTGCTCGTCAGCGGCTACGGACCCGACCTCGCCTGGCGCGACATCATGCGCGGGGCCACGCGCGTGCGCGACGGGCTCGTCTGGGTGGCGTGCAACACCGACCTGACGATCCCGACGCCGTTCGGAGCCGCTCCCGGCCACGGAGTGCTGGTGAGGATGATCGAGTCCTTCGCGTCGGTCGAGGCGCGCGTGGCCGGGAAGCCTGAGCGGCCCCTCCTCGACGAGACGGTCCGTCGACTCGGTGCCCGGCGTCCGCTGATGGTGGGTGATCGGCTCGATACCGACATCGCCGGAGCCGCCCGCGCCGAGATCGACTCGCTGCTGGTGCTGACCGGCGTCACCGATCTCGCCGGCCTGGTGGGTGCCGGGCCGGGCGAGCGGCCGACCTACATCGCCGCCGACCTGGCCGGCCTCACCGAGCCGCACCCCGAGGTCGAGCCGACCGAGGCCGGGTGGCGGGCGGGTCGATGGACCGCATCGGTCGTCGACGGCGTCCTTCGTCTGGCGGAGGGCTTCGGGGGGACCGGCTCCGAGGTCGACCGCATCCGCGCCGGCTGCGCCGCCGCCTGGCAGCACCTCGACGCGACCGGGGTGCCCGTCCGCCTGCCCGACGCGCGATAGCCTGCGGCCATGACCGAGGCTCCCGTCCCGCGCCCGGATCCGTCGGGCATCGACGCCGTCGAAGCCGCCGTCGAGCTCATCGACAGCATCGCCGAGCAGCCGCTGGACGCCCACGCGGAGACGCTCGCGGCCGCTCACGCCGCGTTGCGCTCGAGCCTCGACGCCCCGCCCGCAGCGGACGCCTGAACCGTGCCACCGCGCCGCCTGCGCCTGGACGCCGAACTCGTGCGTCGTCGGCTCGCCCCCTCACGGGAGCGAGCCGCCCAGCTCATCGCGGATCGTCGGGTGAAGGTGGCGGGGGTGCTGGCGACCAAGCCCGCGACCGGCGTCACCACCGACGTGGCGATCGTCGTCCTGGAGGGTGGGGACGGCCCGGACTACGTCTCGCGCGGTGCCCACAAGCTCGCGGGCGCCCTGGCGGTCTTCGGCCGCGACGGCCTGCGCGTCGAAGGGCGGCGGTGCCTGGACGCCGGCGCCTCGACCGGGGGGTTCACCGACGTCCTCCTGCGCGCCGGTGCCGGTGAGGTCGTGGCCGTCGACGTCGGCTACGGGCAGCTGCACTGGTCGCTGCAGCAGGACGACCGAGTGCACGTGCACGACCGGACGAACGTGCGCACCCTGACCCCCGAGGCTGTCGGCGGACCCGTGGACCTCGTCGTCGGCGACCTGTCGTTCATCTCCTTGACCCTCGTCCTCGACGCGCTCCTCGGCGCGACCCGCGACGACGGTGACCTCGCGCTCATGGTCAAGCCCCAGTTCGAGGTCGGCAAGGAGCGCGTCGGGAAGGGCGGCGTCGTCCGCGACCCCGAGCTGCGCGCCGAGGCTGTGAACGGTGTGGTCGCGGCGGCGGCCGAGCGCGGCTGGGGCGTCCGCTCGGTCACGGTCAGTCCGCTGCCGGGCCCCTCGGGCAACGTCGAGTTCTTCGTCTGGCTCCGCCGCGGGCCGGCCCGGATGGACGCCGAGGAGGTTGCGGCCGTGGTGCGGCGCGGCACCGACGATCTCGGCTCCGCGGACGGCGCCGCCGCTGAGGTGTCGGGAGCGGATGAGAGGCTGACGCCATGACCGGGCCCGCGACGTCCACCCAGCGGCGGGTGCTCGTGCTCGCCCACACCCGACGCGACGAGGCTCGCGACGTGGCGCGCGCCTTCGTCGACAAGCTCGGCGGTCACGGCATCGTCGTGCGACTGCTGCGTCCCGAGGCGGAGGCCCTCGGCGTGGTCGAGGATGCGGCCGTCGAGGTCACCGACTCCGAGTCGGACGCCAGCCGCGGCTGCGAGCTGACCGTCGTCATCGGAGGCGATGGCAGCATCCTGCGCGCCGCCGAGCTCACCCACGCCAGCATGACGCCCGTCCTGGGCGTCAACCTCGGTCACGTCGGGTTCCTCGCCGAGGCCGAGCAGGACGACGTGGCTGCGACGATCGACGCGATCGTGCGCCAGGACTACACCACCGAGGATCGCCTGACCCTGGACGTGCGCGCCTACGTGGGCGGGCGCCAGGTCTACGAGACCTTCGCGCTCAACGAGGCCAGCGTGGAGAAGGCGGCCCGCGAGCGCATGCTCGAGGTCGTGCTCGAGATCGACGGACGTCCGCTCTCACGATGGGGGTGCGACGGCGTCGTGTGCGCCACCCCCACCGGCTCGACGGCCTACAACTTCAGCGCCGGGGGTCCGGTCGTCTGGCCGCAGGTGGAGGCGCTGTGCGTCGTCCCGCTCAGCGCGCACGCCCTCTTCGCGCGGCCCATGGTGGTGGCGCCGGACGCCCTCATCGCGGTCGAGGTGCTCGAGGGCAACCAGGGCTCCGGTGTGCTGTGGTGCGATGGCCGCCGCAGCCTTGACCTGCCGCCCGGTGCGCGCATCGAGGTACGGCGCGGCCAACGTCCGGTGCGGCTCGTGCGCTGGCAGCACGAACCGTTCGCCGACCGGCTGGTGGCCAAATTCGGTCTCCCCGTCGAGGGATGGCGCGGCGCCGCGGAACGACGACAGGCCCGAGCGCAGGAGGAGGCGCCGTGATCGAGGAACTTCGGATCAGCTCGCTGGGCGTCATCGACTCCTCGGTGCTCGAGCTCGGTCCGGGACTCACCGTGATCACCGGCGAGACCGGAGCCGGCAAGACGATGGTGGTCACCGCGCTCGGCCTGCTCCTCGGCGGACGCGCCGACAGCGGTGCTGTTCGCAACGGGGCCAAGCAGGCCAGAGTCGAAGGGCTCGTGGCGAGCTCGAACCTGCCGGCCCTCACGACGGCCGTCGAGGACGCCGGCGGCGAGGTGGACGACGATCGCGTCGTCCTGGCTCGCAACGTGAGCGCCGAGGGGCGCTCGCGTGCGTTCGTGGGCGGCGCCGCAGTGCCGATCGCGACGCTCGCCGGTGTCGCGGAGCCACTCGTCGCGGTGCACGGCCAGTCCGACCAGCATCGCCTGCTCAAGCCGAGCACCCAGCGCCACGCCCTCGACCGCTTCGGCGCGCTCGAGGAGCAGGTGGCCGCGTACGCCGCCATCCACGACGAGCTGGTCGCCACCGAGCGCGAGCTCGCCGACACGGTCGCTGCCGCCCGCGAACGGGCCAGGGAGGCCGACGTCCTGCGCTTCGGGGTCGACGAGGTGGCGGCGGTGGCGCCGCAGCCGGGGGAGGACGACGACCTCGCGGCCGAGGAGCAGCGACTGGGACATGCCGACACCTTGCGCGGTGCGGCCGAGCAGGCGAGGGAGGCGCTGTCCAGCGAGCACGGTTCCCCCGACGCGCTGGGCGCGGTCGCCGCCGCCCGAGGGCTCCTCGAGGGCGTGCGCGACCACGACGCCGAGGCCGGGCAGCTCGCCGACCGCGTGGCCGAGGTGAGCTACCTGCTCAACGACGTCGCCGCCGACGTCGCCTCCTACGCCTCGCGCATCGACACCGACCCGACCCGGTTGGCGGCGGTGTCCGAGCGGCGCGCGGCCCTGCTCGCCCTCACCCGCAAGTACGGCGACACGGTGGCCGACGTGCTCGCCTGGGCCGAGAGGTCCGCGCACCGGCTGCTCGAGCTCGACGGCACCGACGAGCGCATCCGCGAGCTCACCGACCGTTCCGCCGAGCTGCGCCGGCGTCTGGGCGAGGCCGGCACGGCTCTCAGCGACGCCCGTGGCGCCGCTGCCGCGCGCCTCGGGTCGGCGGTGAGCGAGGAACTCACGCTGCTCGCGATGCCGCACGCCCAGGTCACGGTCCGCGTGGAGCAGAGGCGGGTCGACCCGCCAGCCGATCGACGCGACGGCGCGCCGCCGGCCGACCTGCTGGAGGTCGACGGCGCATGGGTGCGCTTCAGCCGCAGCGGCCTTGACGAGGTGGAGTTCCTACTGGCCGCCAACAAGGGAGCCGATGCCCGCCCCTTGCACAAGGGAGCCTCGGGCGGTGAGCTCTCCCGGGTGATGCTCGCCGTCGAGGTCTGCCTGGCGGGCACCAGCCCGGTGCCGACCTTCGTCTTCGACGAGGTCGACGCCGGCGTCGGCGGTGCCGCCGCGGTCGAGATCGGACGACGCCTGGCTCGCCTGGCCGAGGATGCCCAGGTGCTGGTGGTCACTCACCTGCCCCAGGTCGCGGCGTTCGCCGACCGGCACGTGCTGGTCGAGAAGGCCAGCGACGGCACGGTGACCACCTCGGGCCTCGTCGCCCTCGACGACGCCGGGCGCGAGCGGGAGCTGTCGCGGATGCTCGCGGGTCTCACCGAGTCCGACACCGCGCTCGCCCACGCCCGTGAACTTCTCGACCTGGCGCGCCAGCGTGCGACCCAGGGATCGAGGGCCTAGGATGGAATCCCGTGAGCATGACGCCCGGTAGCCAGGTCAAGCACCTCTTCGTCACCGGGGGCGTCGCCTCCTCGCTGGGCAAGGGGCTCACCGCCTCGAGCCTGGGCCGGCTGCTGCGCTCGCGCGGCCTGCGGGTCACGATGCAGAAGCTCGACCCCTACCTCAACGTCGACCCCGGGACGATGAACCCGTTCCAGCACGGTGAGGTCTTCGTCACCGACGACGGCGCCGAGACCGATCTCGACATCGGCCACTACGAGCGCTTCCTCGACACCAACCTCGACCAGATCGCGAACGTGACGACCGGGCAGGTCTACTCCTCGGTCATCGCGAAGGAGCGCAAGGGCGAGTACCTCGGCGACACCGTGCAGGTGATCCCGCACATCACCAACGAGATCAAGGACCGCATCCTGGCGATGGGACGCGGCACCGGACCCGACAACGCGGGCGTCATGGGGCCCGTCGACGTGGTCATCACCGAGATCGGCGGCACCGTCGGCGACATCGAGTCGCTGCCGTTCCTCGAGGCCGCGCGCCAGGTGCGCCACGACATCGGCCGCGACAACTGCTTCTTCCTCCACGTCTCGCTCGTGCCCTTCATCGGGCCGTCCGGCGAGCTCAAGACCAAGCCCACCCAGCACTCGGTCGCCGCCCTGCGCCAGGTCGGCATCCAGCCCGACGCGGTCGTGTGCCGCGCGGACCGCGAGCTGCCCGAGAGCATCAAGCGCAAGATCTCGCTGATGTGCGACGTCGACCAGGACGCCGTGGTCACGGCGGCCGACGCGCCGTCGATCTACGACATCCCGAAGGTGCTGCACCGCGAGGGCCTCGACGCCTACGTGGTGCGCCGCCTCAACCTCCCCTTCCGCGACGTCGACTGGACGGTCTGGGACGACCTGCTCCGCCGGGTGCACCACCCGAAGGAGGAGGTGACGATCGCACTGGTCGGCAAGTACGTCGACCTGCACGACGCCTACCTGTCGGTCGCCGAGGCGCTGCGCGCCGGGGGCTTCGCCCACGAGACCAAGGTCAACCTGCGCTGGGTCGTCTCCGACGAGTGCGAGAGCGCCGCCGGCGCGGCCCGCCAGCTCTCCGACGTCGACGCCATCTGCGTGCCGGGCGGCTTCGGCATCCGCGGTCTCGAGGGCAAGCTGGGTGCGCTCACCTACGCCCGCACCCACAAGATCCCGACCCTCGGGCTGTGCCTCGGCCTGCAGTGCATGGTGATCGAGTACGCGCGCACCGAGCTCGGGCTGACGCGTGCGGGCTCCACAGAGTTCGACCCGAACACCCCCGAGCCGGTGATCGCGACGATGGAGGAGCAGAAGTCCATCGTCGACGGTGCGGGCGACCTCGGCGGCACGATGCGCCTGGGCCTCTACCCCGCCCAGCTCGCACCCGGCTCGGTCGCGGCGCACACCTACGGCGCGGAGTCGATCGAAGAACGTCACCGCCACCGCTACGAGGTCAACAACGCCTACCGTCCGGCGCTGGCCGAGGCCGGCCTGGTGTTCTCGGGCCTGAACCCCGACCTCGACCTCGTGGAGTTCGTCGAGCTGCCGAGCGAGGTGCACCCCTACTACATCGGCACCCAGGCCCACCCCGAGCTGCGCTCGCGTCCCACCCGGCCGCACCCGCTCTTCGCCGGCCTCGTCGGAGCTGCCCTGGAACGCCAGCGCGAGCTGCGACTGGAGATCGACGAGAGCGGCCTGCACCCCGAGCCGGTCGAGGGCTGAGGCTGCTCGTGTCGCAGGACCCCACGCTGCTCGCCGACGAGCCCGCCGCCTGGCGGGTCGTCGACAGCGTCGACCTGCACCGCGACGACTGGGTGATGGCGTTGCGCGCCGACCGCGTGCAGCGTCCCGGTGCCACCCACGAGCCGCCGTTCCGGCGTCTGGTGCTGGAGCACCCGGGGGCGGCCGTCGTCCTCGCGCTGGACGACGAGGACCGGGTGCTGGTGCTGCGCCAGTACCGCCACCCGGTGCAGGCGCGGCTGCTCGAGCTGCCGGCCGGGCTGCTCGACGCCGGTGACGAGGAGCCGCTCGAGGTGGCCCGACGCGAGCTGGTCGAGGAGGCCGCCATGGCGGCGGGGGAGTGGACCCACCTGCTCTCCATGCACTCGACCCCGGGCATCAGCCAGGAGATGATCCACTACTTCCGCGCCCGCGACCTCAGCCCGTCCGATCGCGGCGATTTCGCCCTGCAGCACGAGGAGGCCGACCTCGAGGTGATCTGGGTGCCCTTCACCGAGCTGGTCGACATCGTGCTCGAGGGCCGCACGGCCGACGGGCCGCTGGCGATTGCGGTGCTCACCGAGCTCGCCCGGCGCGGTCGCTGAGCCATGGCTCGCGGTGGACGACGAGGTGACGGCGCGAAGCGCCCCGGCACGCCTCCCGACAAGATCTGCGAGACCTGCGGCCGTCCGTTCTCCTGGCGCAAGAAGTGGGAGCGCGACTGGGACCAGGTGCGCTACTGCTCGCAGGCCTGCCGCGCGGGACGCAGCAACCCCGACTTCCGACCGCGCTGAGCGGTGTTGAGTGGCCGTCGGCACGTGCGGGCCAGGGCCGTGGGACCTCCGCGGACGAGACGTCCGGATGAGGTCTGGATCACATCGACGCCACTAGACTCTGGTGCGGCCCGCGATCCGGGCCTTCGCAGCACGAGTCGATGAGGAGGGCAACGTGAAGATCGGCGTTCCCAAGGAAGTCAAGAACCACGAGTACCGCGTCGCCATCACCCCGGTCGGCGTGCACGAGCTCGTGACCCGCGGCCACGAGGTGGTCGTCCAGGCCGGAGCGGGCGTCGGCTCCTCCATCCCCGACGAGGAGTACACCGCCGCTGGAGCGCGGGTGCTCCCCGACGCCGATGCCGTCTGGGCCCAGGCCGAGATGATCCTCAAGGTCAAGGAGCCGGTGGCCGAGGAGTACCACCGCATGCGCGAGGGCCAGCTGCTCTTCACCTACCTGCACCTGGCCGCCGACAAGGCGCTGACCCAGGAGCTGGTGGCGCGCAAGGTCACCGCCATCGCCTACGAGACCGTTCAGCTGCCCTCCGGCGGCCTCCCGCTGCTCTACCCGATGTCGGAGGTCGCGGGCTGCCTGGCCCCGCAGGTCGGCGCGCACTCGCTGCTCAAGGCGCAGGGCGGGCGCGGCGTCCTCATGGGTGGCGTGGGTGGCGTGGCCAACGCCAAGGTCGTCGTCATCGGTGCCGGCGTCGCCGGCCAGAACGCCGCCAACATCGCACTCGGCATGGGTGCCGACGTCACGCTCCTCGACACCGATCTCGACAAGCTGCGCATGTCGTTCTGGCGCTACAACAACCGGGTGCACGGGCTGGCCAGCTCGCGCCTGGCGATCCAGCAGCAGGTGACGCAGGCCGACCTCGTGATCGGCGCGGTCCTCATCCCGGGTGCGGCGGCGCCGAAGCTGGTGAGCAACGAGCTCGTGGCGCAGATGAAGCCGGGCTCGGTGCTCGTCGACATCGCCGTCGACCAGGGCGGCTGCTTCGAGGACACCCGCCCCACGACCCACGCCGATCCGACCTACCAGGTGCACGGATCGACCTTCTACTGCGTGGCGAACATGCCGGGTGCGGTGCCGAACACCTCGACCTACGCCCTCACCAACGCCACGCTGCCCTACGCGGTCGCGCTCGCCGACCGTGGCTGGCGCGGTGCCCTCGAGGCCGATGCCAGCCTGGTGCCGGGTCTCAACACCCACGACGGCCAGCTCACCAACCTCGCCGTCGGCGAGGCCGTCGGGATCGACGCCGTGACGCCGCACGAGGTGCTGGCCGGCTGAGCCGGCTGAGGCGGGCGCCTGCGCTCCGCCGCGTGCGGGTGCGTCCGCCCCGGCGGCGGACGCTAGCCTGACCACGTGAGTGGCGCAGGCGGGGTGGAGCAGGCGATCCGCGCCTACCTCGACCACCTCGCGGTCGAGCGGGGCCTGGCTGCCAACACGTTGAGCTCCTACCGCCGCGACCTGCGTCGCTACCGCGCCTTCCTCGCCGAGCAGGGGGTGGACGACCTCGGTGACGTCGCCGAGTCGAGCGTCACGGCGTTCCTGGTGCGCCTGCGCGAGGGCGACGCCGACCACCCGCCGCTCGGTGCGTCGTCGGCTGCGCGGGCGGTCGTGGCGGTGCGCGGGCTCCACCGCTTCGCGGTGGCCGACGGCCTTGCCGCGGCCGACCCCGCCGCGGCGGTGCGTCCGCCGGCGCCCGCCAAGCGACTGCCCAAGGCGCTTCCCCTCGCGGACGTGGAGGCCATCATCGACGCCGCCGGCGCCGAGGACACCCCGCTCGCCCTGCGCGACCGGGCGCTGCTCGAGCTCCTCTACGGCACGGGGGCGCGCATCTCGGAGGTCGTCGGCCTCGACGTGGACGACGTCACGACGCTGCTCGAGGACGACGACGACGCCACGCTGCTGCTCCACGGCAAGGGCGGCAAGCAGCGCCTGGTGCCGGTGGGCACCTTCGCGCGCGAGGCGGTGGGCGCCTACCTCGTGCGCGGCCGGCCGGCGCTTGTCGCAGCGTCGGGGCCGGCGCTGTTCCTCAACGCGCGGGGTGGGCGCCTCTCGCGGCAGTCGGCGTGGGCGGTGCTCGCCAAGGCGGCGGACCGGGCGGGTGTGACCCGCGAGGTCTCGCCGCACACGCTGCGGCACTCCTTCGCGACCCACCTGCTCGACGGCGGCGCCGACGTGCGCGTCGTCCAGGAGCTGCTGGGGCACGCCTCGGTGACCACGACCCAGGTGTACACCCTGGTGACGGTGGACAACCTGCGCGAGGTCTTCGCCACCGCCCACCCCCGAGCCCGTGATGAGTGAGATGACCGAGACAGCAGGCGCCGACGCGGCCTACGACCGCATCGTCGCGCACGCGGAGTCGCGCGGGCTGGAGCTCTACCCGCACCAGGAGGACGCGATCGTCGCGCTGCTCGCGGGCGAGAACGTCGTGCTGGCCACGCCCACCGGTTCGGGCAAGTCGATGGTCGCCGTCGCCGCGGCGATGGCCGCCCTCGCCAGTGACCGGGTGACCTTCTACACCGCGCCGATCAAGGCGCTGGTGAGCGAGAAGTTCTTCGACCTCGTGGGCGTGCTCGGCGCCGCCGACGTCGGGATGCTGACCGGCGACGTGGCCGTGAATGCCGACGCCCCGGTGATCTGCTGCACCGCCGAGGTGCTCGCGAACATCGCGCTGCGCGAGGGTGCGGCCGCCGACGTCGGCATGGTGGTGATGGACGAGTTCCACTTCTACGGTGAGCCCGGTCGCGGGTGGGCCTGGCAGGTGCCGCTCATCGAGCTGCCGCAGGCGCAGTTCCTGCTCATGTCGGCCACGCTCGGCGACGTCAGCGACCTGCGCGCCGACCTGACGCGCCGCACGGGGCGCCCCACCGCCCTCGTGGACGACGCCGAGCGCCCCGTTCCGCTGGACTTCACCTGGTCGCTCGAACCGCTCGGCGAGACGCTGCAGGAGCTCGTGGCCACCGGTCAGGGACCGGTGTACGTCGTCCACTTCACCCAGGCTGCCGCCGTGGAGCACGCCACCTCGCTCGTGGCGGGGTCGAGCCGCCTGCAGGTGCCGATGACCCCCGAGCGCAAGCAGCAGATCGCCGAACGCCTGGCCGGGGTGCGCTTCGCGGCCGGGTTCGGACGCACGCTCAGCGCGCTGTTGCGCCAGGGCATCGGCGTGCACCACGCCGGCATGCTGCCGCGCTACCGGCGCCTGGTGGAGCAGTTGGCCCAGTCGGGGCTGCTCACGGTGATCTGCGGCACCGACACCCTCGGGGTGGGCATCAACGTGCCGATCCGCACGGTGCTGTTCACCGGTCTGGTGAAGTTCGACGGCTCGCGCCAGCGGGTCCTGCGCACGCGGGAGTTCCTGCAGATCGCCGGCCGCGCGGGGCGGGCGGGCTTCGACACCGCCGGCCACGTCGTCGTCCAGGCGCCGGAGCACGTGATCGACAACGAGCGGGCCAAGGCCAAGGCCGCGGCCAAGAACGCCGCGATGAGTGAGCAGCAGCGGGCGAAGAAGGCCTCGAAGGCGCAGCTGCGCAAGCCGCCGCCCGGCACGGTGGTGTGGAGCGAGCAGACCTTCGACAAGCTCGTGGCCGGTCGGCCCGAGCAGCTGCGCTCGCAGATGAAGGTCGACAACTCGATGCTCGTCAACGTGCTCTCGCGCGAGGAGGACGCCTTCGAGGTGATGCGCCGCCTCATGATGGACAACCACGAGGAGCGGCGCACCCAGTTGAAGCTGGCCAAGCGGGCGGTACGACTCACGCGCAGCCTGGTCGCCTCGCAGGTCGTCACCCGCCTCGACGAGGTCGACGAGTTCGGACGACGCTACGTGCTCACCGAGGAGCTGCCGCAGGACTTCGCGCTCAACCAGCCGCTGTCGCACTTCGCGCTCGCCGCCCTCGACGTGCTGGACCCCGACGCCCCCACCTTCACCCTCGACGTCGTCTCGGTGGTCGAGGCCACCTTGGAGGCGCCGCGCCCGCTGCTGATGGCCCAGCGGCACGCCGCGCGCGGCGAGGCGATCGCCGAGCTCAAGGCCGACGGCGTCGAGTACGACGAGCGCATGGCGATCATCGAGGACATCGGCTGGCCCGAGCCGCTCGCCGAGCTGCTCGAACCGCTCTTCGAGATCTACCGCGAACGCCACCCCTGGCTCGACCCCGATGCGCTCGCGCCCAAGTCGGTGGTGCGGGAGATGTGGGAGCAGGGGATGGGCTTCACCGAGCTGGTCTCGCGCTACCAGGTCGCCCGGTCGGAGGGGCTCGTGCTGCGCTACCTCACCGATGCCTACCGGGCCCTGCGCCAGAGCGTGCCGGCCGAGCACCGCACCGAGGAGCTCGACCTGCTGGTCGAGTGGCTCGGTGAGACGGTGCGGCAGGTCGACTCCTCCCTGCTCGACGAGTGGGAGGCCCTCAACGACCCCGACCACGTGCCGAGCGCGCGCGACGCCGACGCGCCGCCCCGACCCCCGCGCCCCCTCTCGCAGCAGGGCCGGGTCTTCGACGTGATGGTGCGCAACGCCCTGTGGCGCCGCGTCGACCTGGTGGCGCGCGACGACGTCGACGCCCTCGCCGCGCTGGACGACGCCGCAGCAGCGCTCGGCGAGTCCGACGGGGTGCGAGCGGGCGAAGAGGGTCGTGCGGGCGAGGAGCGCGAGCGGTGGACCCGCGAGCAGTGGGACGCCGCGATCGAGGAGTACTACGCCGAGCACCCGCGTGTGCTCACCGACGCCGACGCCCGCGGCCCCGCCATGCTGACGATCGACCGCACCGGTGGTGAGGCCGGCGCCGGGCGCTGGCGCGTCGTCCAGACCCTCGCCGATCCCGAGGGCGACCACGACTGGGTGATCGAGGCCGAGGTCGACCTCGCCGCCAGCGACGCGGTGGGCGAGGCCGTCGTCCACACGGTGCGGATGGCCTGCCTCACGGGCTGAACCGCGCCTGCGACGTCGGAAAGGCGACCGGTCGCGGCGCGCCTCCCCAATGTCGCCGTGTCGACATTGTTCGATGGGGAGGTCCCGGGCTCTGGGGAAGGAGCCCGCAACCACGACACGACAAGGTGAGGGCGATGGTCGGCTACTACGGAGGATCCAGCGCACCCGACATGCCGCCGCGGGTACCGCGCGAGGCGCAGGCCGAGGTGCCGCTGGGCGCACCCGCCACGGAGGACGCCATGACGCTGCAGTTCCCGCTGCCCGCACCCGAGACCCGCACCGATCGCGCGGCCGCTGCGCCGGCCGGCGAGATCGGTCCGACCGGCCGCCCGATGCCGGTGCTGCCCGATCCGCGTCCGGTCACCGAGCACGGCAACGCGCGCGTGATCGCGATGTGCAACCAGAAGGGTGGCGTCGGCAAGACGACCACCACGATCAACCTCGGTGCGGCGCTGGCCGAGTTCGGTCGCAAGGTGCTGCTGGTCGACTTCGACCCGCAGGGGTCGCTGTCGGTGGGTCTGGGCCTCAACCCGCACGAGATGGACGCCACCGTCTACAACCTGCTGATGGACCCCGAGACGACCCTCGACGAGGTGGTCGTGCCCTCGGGCGTGCCCGGCATGGACCTGCTGCCCTCGAACATCGACCTCTCCGCCGCGGAGGTGCAGCTGGTGCACGAGGTCGCCCGCGAGCAGACGCTCCAGCGTGTGCTCGCCCCGGCGCTCGCCCAGTACGACGTCATCCTGATCGACTGCCAGCCCTCGCTCGGCCTGCTCACCGTCAACGCCCTCACCGCCTCGCACGGGGTGATCGTGCCGCTCGAGTGCGAGTACTTCGCGCTGCGCGGCGTGGCCCTGCTCAAGGCCACGATCGACAAGGTCAAGCAGCGCCTCAACCCCGGCCTCGAGGTCGACGGCGTGCTCGGCACGATGTTCGACGGCCGCACCCTGCATGGTCGCGAGGTGCTCGAGCGGCTGGTGCAGGCCTGGGGCGATCAGGTGTTCCACACCGTCATCCGCCGCACGGTGAAGTTCTCCGACTCCACCGTCGCCGGCGAGCCGATCACCTCCTACGCCTCGGGCTCCAGCGGTGCCGAGGCCTACCGCCAGCTGGCGAAGGAGGTGGCGCTGCGGTGCCTCGACGTGTGAGCCTGCCCGCGGCCGACGACCTGTTCCGGCCGACCTCCGACTCACCTGTCCGCGCCGTTCCCGACGCGCCGGAGGAGCCGTCGCGCCCGAGCGGCAACGAGGCCGACGCGCCTCCTGTCAAGGGCCCCAGCGGGCGGGTGCGCCACGACGAGAAGATCACGGTCTACGTCACCTCCGCCGAGCTCATGGAGCTCGAGCAGGCGCGACTGCGGCTGCGCGGTGAGCACGGCCTCGCCGTCGACCGCGGACGTCTCGTGCGCGAGGCGCTGCACCTCGTGCTCGCCGACCTCGGCGAGCAGGGGGAGGACTCCGCGCTCGTCCGACGCCTGCGGGAGTGAGCGTCGAGGCGCCCGGCGCCGAGGCGGGCGATGCGGCGGCGGGCGATGCGCCAGCGGGCGATGCGGCAGCGGAGCCGAGCGGCGGCTTCGCCGTCCACCTGGCCAACTTCGAGGGTCCCTTCGACCTGCTGCTCAGCCTGATCTCGAAGCACAAGCTCGACATCACCGAGATCGCGCTCTCGAAGGTCACCGACGAGTTCATCGCCCACATCAAGCGGTTGCCGGACGCCGACCTCGAGCAGACCACCTCGTTCCTGCTCGTGGCCTCGACCCTGCTCGACCTCAAGGCCGCCCGGCTGCTGCCCTCGGGTGACGTGGAGGACGAGGAGGACCTCGCCCTGCTGGAGGCGCGCGACCTGCTCTTCGCCCGGCTCCTGCAGTACCGTGCCTACAAGCAGGTGGCCAGGATCTTCGAGCAGCGCCTGCAGGCGGAGGGGCGTCGCTTCCCTCGCGCCGTCGGGCTCGAGGATCGCTTCGCCGGTCTCCTGCCCGAGGTGCTCATCGGCATCGGCCTCGACGCCTTCGCCGCGCTGGCCGCCACGGCGATGACGCCGCGGCCCGAGCTCCAGCTCACCCTGCACCACATCCACGCGCCCACGGTGAGCGTGCGCGAGCAGGCGGCGCTGGTGGTGGAGCGACTGCGCCGCAGTGGCACGATGACCTTCCGGTCGCTGTGCGGCGACTCGCCCGACACCCTCACCACGGTCGCGCGCTTCCTGTCCCTGCTGGAGCTCTTCCGCGAGGGCGTGGTCGCCTTCGACCAGGTGACGCCGCTGGGCGAGCTCACCGTGCGCTGGACCGGTGACGAGGATGTCGACGTGGACGACGTCATCACCGACGAGTTCGACGGCGCTGCGCCGGAGGCCACGACAGCCGTGCAGCACACACCGGGGGAGGGCGAGAGTGACGACTGAGCAGGAGGGCGCGTCGAGCGAGGAGATCGCGGCACCGGCGGCCTACCTCCGCCCGGCGCTCGAGGCGGTGCTGATGGTGGCCGACGAGCCGTTGGACGCCGTCAGCCTCGCCGCAGCGGTGGGGCACCCCGAGGTCGAGGTCGTCGAGGCGCTGGGCGCGCTCGCCGCCGAGTACGACGAGCAGCGGCGCGGTTTCGAGCTGCGCCGGGTGGCCGGCGGCTGGCGCTACTACACGCGCGAGGAGTTCGCTCCGGTCGTCGAGGCGTTCGTGCTCGAGGGACAGCAGGCGCGGCTCACCCAGGCCGCGCTCGAGACCTTGGCGGTGGTGGCCTACCAGCAACCGGTGACCCGGGCCCGGGTCTCCGCGGTGCGCGGCGTCAACGTCGACGGTGTCATGCGCACGCTGCTCAGCCGCGGACTCCTCGAGGAGGCCGGTCGCGACGGCGAGCACGGCGCCACGCTCTACCGCACGACCTCCTACTTCCTCGAGCGCATCGGGATCCTCTCGCTCGACGAGCTCCCCGCCCTCGCCCCCCACCTGCCCGACCTCGCCGAGGTCGAGGAGGAGCTCGCCGTCGCCGAGGCGGGCCGCACCGCGGCGCCGGCCGGCCCCGACGGTCCCGACGGTCCCGACGGCCCCGACCCCACCCGTGAACCGATCGACCAGGAGACCGCATGAGCCGCCAGATCGCCGTGGACGACGACGGCCTGGTGCGCCTGCAGAAGCTGCTTGCCCAGTCGGGTGTGGCCTCGCGTCGGCGCTGCGAGGAGCTGATGCTCGACGGCGAGGTCGAGGTCGACGGCGAGGTCGTCACCCGGCTCGGCACGAAGGTCGACCCCCGCACCGCGGTGGTCAAGGTGTCCGGGCGTCGCCTCCCGCCGATCTCCGACCACGTCTACCTGGTGCTGAACAAGCCGCGGGGGGTGGTGTCGACCATGTCGGACCCCGAGGGCCGTCGCACCCTCGCCGACCTCGTCGCCGAGCGGCCCGAGCGACTGTTCCACGTGGGCCGTCTCGACACCGACACCTCGGGCCTGCTGCTGCTCACCAACGACGGCGACTTCGCCCACCGCATGGCGCATCCCTCCTTCGAGGTCGAGAAGACCTACGTGGCCGAGGTGACGGGCAAGCTCACGAAGGCCACCGTCGCCGCGCTGCTCGCCGGCGTCACCCTGGACGACGGGCCGGTCACCGTGCGGCGAGCCCGGGTGATCGACAGCACCGGTGAGCGCTCGATCATCGAGCTGGTCATCCACGAGGGACGCAACCGGATCGTGCGTCGCCTCCTCGACCAGGTCGGCCACCCGGTGCGGCGCCTGAGCCGCACCCGCTTCGGCCCGGTCGAGCTCGGCACCCTCGGGGCCGGCACGCTGCGTGAGCTCACCGACGCCGAGCTCGGCGACCTGCTCGAGCTCGTCGGGCTCTGAGGCCGTAGCCTCCTCGCTGTGGCCGAGCAGCTCCCCAGCACCCCGGACGATCGCGAGCCCGCCGCGACGGTCGGTCTCATCGGGCCGGTCGAGGTCGTGGGCACCGGGCTCATCGGCACCTCGATCGCCCTGGCCTGTCGCCGGGCCGGGCTCGAGGTGATCCTCACCGACGCCTCGAGCGACCACGTGCGCACGGCGAGCGGCCTGGGGGCCGGGCGCGCCCGTCGTCCGGACGACGTGCCGCAGCTGGTGGTGGTGGCGGTGCCGCCGGCGGCGCTGGGCGGTGTGATCGCCTCGGTGCTCGACGCCACCGGCGAGGCCACGACGGTCACCGACGTCGGCAGCGTCAAGCGCGCGCCCCTCGAGGCCGTGGCCCAGCACCGCGGACGATCCCGCTACATCGGCAGCCACCCGATGGCGGGCACCGAGCACTCCGGTCCGCTGACCGCCAGCCCGGCCCTGTTCGAGGGCCGCCCGTGGGCGATCACGCCCGGCCCGGACGCGGCGCCCGTCGGCGCCCGTGTCGTGGAGGCGCTGGTGCGGCTGTGCGGTGCCCAGCCCGTGCTGCTCTCGCCCGACGAGCACGACCGGGCCGTCGCCCGCACCTCCCACGTGCCGCACCTGATGGCCTCCCTCGTGGCCGGGACCCTGGCCGGCGCCTCGGCGAGCCACCTGGCGCTGTCGGGCACCGGCGTGCGCGACGTGACGCGCGTGGCCGGGGGAGACCCGCGCCTCTACAGCCAGATCATCAGCGGCAACGCCTCGGCGGTGGCCTCGTTGCTGTCGGAGGTGCGCGAGCGCCTCGACCTCGTGCTCGAGGCCGTGATCGCCGGCGACCAGGGCGGACTCGAGGCGCTGCTCGCCTACGGCCGCGCCGGCACCCACGCCATCCCGGGCAAGCACGGCGGCGCCCCCCAGCCGATGACTCCCGTGCGCGTCGCGGTGCCGGACCATCCGGGCGAGCTCGCCCGGCTCTTCGCCGATGCCGGCGAGAGCGGCGTGAACATCGAGGATGTCCGCATCGACCACGACCCGGGGCGACCGGTGGGTCTCGTCGAGCTCGACGTGGTGGCCTCGCGCGCCGAGGAGCTGCGCGGAGCGCTGGAGTCGAGGGGCTGGACGGTCCACCGGTAGTCTGCGGGCCGTGCCGGACCAGAACACCCCTGCCCCGACCGCTCCCGACGCGAGTCCGCTCGCCCCCTCGAGCACCGTGGACGACGTGGTCGTGGCCGTCGACGGCACCTCCGGTTCGGGCAAGTCGAGCACCTGCCGGGCGGTGGCCCAGCGCCTGGGTCTGCGCTACCTGGACACGGGGGCGCAGTACCGCGCGATGACCTGGTGGATGCTCGAGCAGGGGGTCGACGTCCACGACGCCGACGCCGTTGCGGCCCGATCCGGCGAGCCCGACCTCCTCTCGGGCACCGACCCCGCCGCGCCGACGATCACCGTCGACGGACGCGACGTGTCGGTCGAGATCCGCGGCGAGGCCGTCAACGGGGCCGTGTCGCCCGTGGCGACGGTGCCCGCGGTGCGGGCGCGCCTGGTGGCCCTGCAGCGCGAGATCATCGGCGCCGGCGGCATCGTGGTGGAGGGCCGCGACATCGGCTCGGCCGTGTGGCCCGAGGCTCGCGTGAAGGTCTACCTCACCGCCGATCCGGCCGCGCGCGCCGCGCGACGGGCGCTGGAGAGCGGGACGGCGGACGTGGAGGCCACCCGCGCCTCGCTGCTCGCTCGCGATCGCATCGACTCCAGCCGCGCGGTCGATCCCCTCACCGTGCCCGAGGGGGCCACCCACATCGACTCCACCGACCTGAGCCTGGAGGAGGTCGTCGACCTCGTGGCGGGTCTGGTGACCGCACCGGCGTGAGCGACGGCTCCGCGGAGCCCTCGCACCACGCGGGTCCGAGCGGGACGGACTGGCGCTCCTGGGCGGCAGGTGCGGAGCATCCGGCTCGCACCTGGCTGCGGCGCGGACGCCCCACCGCGCAGCGGCTCATCCGCCGACGCTACGACGTACGGGTGCACCACGCGGAGCGCTTCCCGTCGTCCGGGCCGGTCGTGGTGGTGGGCAACCACATCGGCTTCCTCGACGGGCCGCTCATGGCGATCTTCGCGCCGCGCCCCGTGCACGCGCTGACCAAGCTCGAGATGTTCGAGGGCCGGCTCGGCTCCTTCCTCGTGCGCTCCGGTCAGATCCCGCTCGAGCGCGACGCGGTCGATCCGCGGGCCGTGCGCACGGCGCTGCGGGTGCTGGCCGAGGGCGGAGCGGTCGGCGTCTTCCCCGAGGGCACCCGCGGGCCGGGCGACTTCACGACCTTCCGGCACGGGGCCGCCTACCTCGCCCTCGTCAGCGGCGCGACGGTGGCCCCGCTGACCTTCCTCGGCACCCGCGAGAGCGGGGCCCCGGGCGGGCGGCTGCCCCCGCGCGGGGCCCGCATCGACATCGTCGTCGGCCACCCGATCGCCGTGGATGCTGTGCCCTGGCCCCGGACGCGGGATCATGTACGCCTGATGTCGGCCGACCTGCACGCGCGTCTGCGCGCCGGGCTCGCCGACGCCCTCGACGAGACGGGGCGGAGCCTGCCCGGTCCGCTCCCGGTAGGAGAACGTGATGAGTGACATGCCCGTGCTGGCGGTCGTCGGCCGCCCGAACGTCGGCAAGTCGACCCTGGTGAACCGCATCATCGGTCGCCGGGAGGCCGTGGTGGAGGACATCCCCGGAGTGACGCGCGACCGGGTCTCCTACGAGGCCGAGTGGAGTGGACGCGCCTTCACCGTGGTCGACACCGGCGGATGGGACCCGGACGCCCGCGGACTCGCGGAGCGGATCAAGGCGCAGGCGGAGATCGCCGTCGGCCTCGCCGACGCGGTGCTGTTCGTGGTCGACGCGATGATCGGCATCACCGACGCCGACGAGGCCGTCGTGCGCGTGCTGCGCCGCTCCGGCAAGCCGGTGGTGCTGGCCGCCAACAAGGTCGACGACCAGCGCGCCGAGCTCGAGGCGCAGGGTCTGTGGAACCTCGGCCTCGGCGAGCCGCACGTGGTCTCGGCACTGCACGGGCGCGGCTCGGGCGACCTGCTGGACGCCGTCCTCGCGGCGCTGCCCGAGGCGCCGGAGCACGCCGAGCCCGAGGTGGGCGGTCCGCGCCGGATCGCGATCGTCGGCCGCCCCAACGTGGGCAAGTCGTCGCTGCTCAACAAGCTCGCCGGCGAGGAGCGCGTGGTCGTCGACACCGTGGCGGGCACGACCGTCGACCCGGTCGACGAGCTCGTCGACCTCGGCGGGCGCACCTGGCGCTTCATCGACACCGCGGGCATCCGCAAGCGGGTCAAGGAGGCCTCGGGCCACGAGTACTACGCGTGGCTGCGCACCTCGACCGCCATCGAGCGCGCCGAGGTGTGCGTGCTCGTGCTGGCCGGCAACGAGTCGATCGCCGAGCAGGACATGCGGATCCTGCAGGAGGTGCGCGAGGCCGGCAAGGCGCTCGTGATCGCCTTCAACAAGTGGGACCTCGTCGACTCCGAGCGCCGCTACTACCTCGACCGCGAGATCGAGCGCGACCTCGTGCAGGTGCAGTGGGCGCCGCGGATCAACATCACCGCGCGCACCGGCTGGCACATCGACCGCCTCGTGCCCGCGCTCGACCGGGCCATCGAGGGCTGGGAGACCCGGGTGACCACCGGAGCGCTCAACGCCTTCCTCGGCCGACTCGTGGCCGAGCACCCGCACCCGGTGCGCGGCGGCAAGCAGCCGCGCGTGCTCTTCGGCAGCCAGGTGCAGAGCGCCCACCCGGTGTTCAAGCTCTTCACCACCGGGCGTCTGGACCAGGGCTACGAGCGCTACATCGAGCGTCGTCTGCGCGAGGAGTTCGGTTTCGTGGGCACCCCGATCGAGATCAAGGTGCAGGCGCGGGAGAAGCGCAAGAACCGCACCTGATCCCTGCGTCCGCGGGCCGCTCCTCGCGAGGACGGGACTTGCGCTGTTCGAACAAGTGTTCGATCATGGACGGGTGACCGCGCACCCGCTCGAGACGCCGCCCGAGGGGCTGCCCGACGACCCCCGCGCGGTCGTGGAGCAGCTGCGCGGGCGCATCCACGCCCTGCAGGGCGGGCCGACGCGACTCACCGTGCCCACCTCCGACCGGCTCGGCGACCTCGACGAGGTGCTCACCCTGCGCACCGGCGGCGTCTACGGCGTCGACTCGGCCAGCCTCGCGATGAGCCTGGCCGCCGGCGCCTCGCGCGCCGGGTCCTGGGTCGGCTTCGCGGGGTGGGACGACTTCGGGGCCGAGGCGGCCCAGCAGATCGGCATCGACCTCGCCCGCACCGTGCTCGTCCCCGCCCCGGGCGAGCACTGGCTCGAGGTCGCCGCCGCGCTCGTCGACGTGCTCAGCGTGCTGGTCCTGCGCCCGTCCGGCCCGGTCGACGCCCGCTCGGCCTCGGTGCTCGAGGCACGCCTGCGGGCCCGCTCGGCCGTGCTCGTGGTGCAGGGGGAGTGGCCGCGCTGCGAGGCGCGGGTGAGCACCGCGCAGGTCGTCTGGGAGGGCGTCGAGCAGGGGCGCGGTCGCTTGCGGGAACGGCGCGCCGAGGTCGTCGTCCACCGGGGTGGGCGCGCCGCCGGACGTGCTCGCCTGCGGCTGGCGGGCTGAGGCGTGGGCGACGCGGCGGAGCTGCCTCGATGAGGACGATGGTGGTCTGGTGCCCCGACTGGTCGGTCACCGCGGCGGTGCTCGAACGCGCCGACATCGACGACCCAGTCACCCCGGGCGCGCCGGCGGCTGTGCTCTCGGCCAACCGCGTGGTGGTCTGCAACGAGTCGGCGCGCCGTGAGGGAGTGCGTCGCGGGCACCGGCGTCGCGACGCCCAGGCCCGCTGTCCCGAGCTGGTGCTGCTCGCGGCGAACCCCGATCGCGATGCGCGCTGGTTCGAGCCGGTGCTGGCCACGGTCGAGGAGGTGCGCCCAGGCGTGGCGCCCCTGCGCCCCGGGCTGCTCGCCCTGCCCGCCCCCGGTCGCTTCTTCGCCCGCCGCGGCGTGGGCGGCGAGGAGGCCGCCGCCGCGGTGCTCGCCGAGCACCTGGTGGGCGCCGGCGTGTGGGACTGCCGCTTCGGCGCCGCCGACGACCTCTACACCGCCGAGCGCGCGGCGCGTCGCGCATCACCGCAGGAGTGCGTGGCGGTGCCGGCCGGCGGGTCGCCGGAGTTCCTGCGCGGGTTGCCGGTCGACGTCCTCGGCGACGACGGGCCGCAGGGGGTCGAGCTCGCCGACCTGCTGCGCCGCCTCGGCCTGGCCCTGCTCGGCGACCTCGCGCGCCTCTCCGGCGACGAGGTGAGCAACCGCTTCGGCTCCTACGGCCGCGACGTGTGGCGTCGCGTGCGCGGTGAGCGGTCCGTCGTCCTCGCCTCGCGCACGCCGCCGCCCGAGCTGGCGTGCGAGATCTCCTTCGAGCCGCCGCTCGAGAGCGCCGAGGCGGTCACCTTCAGCGTGCGCACCACCGCGGAGCGCTTCATCGCCGCTCTGGCCTCGCGGCAGCTGGTGGCCACGTCGGTGCGCATCGAGGCGGAGTTCGAGACCTACGAGGCCTCCGAGGGTCCGTCGGAGGGCGCCGGGCTCAGCGCCCGCACCTGGCTGCACCCGCGCTGCTTCACCTCCCGCGACCTCGTCGACCGGGTGCACTGGCAGCTGCAGTCCGGGCTCGCCTCGCGCCAGGTCCGACGCCGCGGTGCCGGCGCCGATCGCGACGCCGCGCCCGTCACGGCACCGGTCATGCGGGTCCGGTTCGTCCCCGACGTCGTGGAGCCCGCCGGCGACCACGCCGAAGGGCTGTGGGGCGGAGGTGCTGAGGAGCAGGTCGTGCGCGGGGTGGCGCGGGTGCAGGCGATGATCGGCTACGACGCCGTGCGCGTACCGGTGCTCCAGGGCGGGCGCGGCGCCGCCGACCGTCAGGCCCTCGTGCCCTGGGGCGAGCGTCCCGCCGGCCTGCGTCCGCTCGATCGCCCCTGGCCCGGCCGCATCCCCGGCCCCGCGCCCACCCGCGTCTTCGCCTCGCCTCTGGAGGCCGACGTCGTCGACGAGGCGGAGACGTCGATCGCCGTCACCTCGCGCGGTCAGGTCACCGGCGAGCCGTGGCGCTTCCTGGTGCGCATCGGCGGCCGCGAGCGCTGGTGGCCCGTGGCCGCGTGGGCCGGGCCGTGGCCGGTCGACGA
This sequence comes from Nocardioides sp., assembly GCF_964229035.1. Taxonomy (GTDB): domain Bacteria; phylum Actinomycetota; class Actinomycetes; order Propionibacteriales; family Nocardioidaceae; genus Nocardioides. The sequence goes on from NZ_CAXRAZ010000020.1 coordinate 24,121, forward strand.
GTCGTGGTGGCTCGGTCCCGGTGCCGGTGCCCGCTCGGCGCGCTTCCAGCTGGTCGGGGTCGACGGCCGTGCCTGGCTCCTGCGCTGGATCGAGGGTGCGGGCTGGGAGGTCGAGGCCGCCTACGACTGAGTCCTGCCGAGGCTCACTGAGGCCCGGGCCCACCCGGGCGTCGTCCTCGCTCGACGGGGCGCTCAGGCGCTCAGAACGTGCGCACCCACACGCAGTGCTCGGAGGCCCGCAGGGTCTCGACGGCCTCGGTGGTCAGCGCCTCCGCGGCATCGGTGACGACGTAGCCGAGGTCGTCGCGGGTGGAGAGCAGCTGGCCGATCACGTTGTCGCCGGCGGAGGCGAAGGCCGCGTTGAGCTCGGCGAGCACGCCGGGCAGGTTGCGGTGCAGGAAGCCCAGGCGGGTGCCCGGCACGACCGCGCCGGGCTGGACGTCGGGCAGGTTGACCGACAGCGCGGTGCTGCCCTCCTGCGCGAAGCGGGCGAGCTTCTCGGCCACGAACCAGCCGATCTCCTCCTGCGCCTCCTGGGTCGAACCGCCGATGTGCGGGGTGAGGATGACGTTCTCGATGCCGCGCAGCGCCGACTCGAACGCGTCGCCCTGCGCCTTGGGCTCGGAGGGGAAGACGTCGATCGCGGCGCCGGCGATGTGGCCCGAGAGCAGGTGCTCGCGCAGGGGCTCGTAGTCGACGACCATGCCGCGCGAGGCGTTGATGAACAGCGAGCGCGGCTTCATGGCCGCGAACTCGGCCGGGCCGAAGAAGCCGGCGTTGCCGGGACGGCCGTCGATGTGGAGGCTGACGACGTCGGCCACCTCGAGCAGCTCGGCCATGGTGCGCATGCGGCGGGCGTTGCCGTGGGCCGGACGATCGGCGATGTCGTAGAACACCACGCGCATGCCGAGGGCCTCGGCCACCGTGGAGAGCTGGGTGCCGATGTTGCCGTAGCCGATGATGCCGAGCGTGCGGCCGCGCACCTCGTGGCTGCCCTTGGCCGACTTGTCCCACACGCCGTCGTGCATCCGCTGGATCTTCTCCGGCAGGCGGCGGGCGAGCGCGATGATCTCGCCGATCACGAGCTCGACCACGCTGCGGGTGTTGGAGTAGGGGGCGTTGAAGACGCCGATGCCGCGCTCGGACGCCGCGGCGAGGGCGACCTGGTTGGTGCCGATGCAGAAGCAGCCCACGGCGAGCAGGTCGGGGGCCTCGTCGAACACGCGGGGGGTCACGGTGGTGTTGGAGCGGATGCCGAGCAGGGAGACGCCGGGGAGGGAGTCGATGAGCTCCTGCTCCGAGAGCGAGCCCGCTCGGAGCTCGACGTCGTAGCCGCGACCCTCGAGGTACGCGACGGCGGCCGGGTGGATGTTCTCGAGCAGCAGCGCCTTCACGGGTCAAACTTAGGGGAGCGACTCCGGAGGACGTGCGTCGGCGCCGTCGGCTGGGACGACGAGCGTCCGGGTGGGCTGGGTGGGCCGGGCGCTCAGTGCTGCAGCTCGGGGTCCCAGCGGTTGGCGATGAGCTTGAAGCTGGGCGTGTCGGCCAGGGAGGTCATGGCCTCGTAGATGCGGTCGTAGGCGGTCGAGGCGATCCGCCACGCCCCGTCGGGATCGCAGCGGTAGGTGTCGCGGTAGTAGCCGCCGCCGCGGATCTGCACGCCGAATGCCGGCACGATCACGGTGTCCTCGAAGGCCCAGGACCCCGACGCCGTCAGGCCGTCGTCGGCGACGTCGATCTCGGGGTGGTTGGCGACGTGGATCGTCACGACCTGCTCGCCCAGGTTGGCGCGCATGTACTCGACCACCTCCTCGCGCGCGGTGAAGTCCAACGGTGCCCCCATGGCCTTGGTGCCGTAGCGGGCGTCGACGTCGGTGGCGAGGCAGTCGCCGAAGTCGTCCCACTGCTTGAGGTCGAGGCTGCGGAAGTAGCGGTACTTGAGGCGCTTGATCTGCTCGATGGCGACGAGGTCCATGGAGTGACGATAGAACACGTTCTAGATTTTGGGGCGGTTCCACAGCCCGACCTCGCTCGGTTGACGTCGAACATGTGTTCGATCACCATGGGGCGATGGGCTGGAACAACCCGCCCGTCCCGTGGAGCGAGCTCGAGCGCCGCCTCTCCGGGCGGGCCCCGCATCCCGAGGCGCCGGTGTCGCGGCGCAAGCGGGAGCGGTTCGTCGCCGAGGGCATCCACCGCCCCGACGACGCCATGCCCTTCGCCGAGCTGCACTGCCACAGCCACTACAGCTTCCTCGACGGCGCGAGCGCGCCGGGCGAACTCGTCGCCGAGGCCGTGCGGCTCGGGCTCAGCGCCCTCGCGCTCACCGACCACGACGGCTTCGCCGGCGCTCCGCTGTTCGCCGAGGCGGCGCGCGACCTCGCGCTCCCCACCGTGCACGGTGCCGAGCTGAGCCTGGGCGTCACCCGCGCCCAGAACGGCGTCCCCGACCCCGAGGGCACGCACCTGCTCGTGCTCGCGCACGGCGTCGAGGGCTACCACCGCCTCGCCGGTGCCATCACCGAGGCCGGTCTGCGTGCTCCCGAGAAAGGCAGCCCGGCCCACGACCTCGACGAGCTCGCCGAGCGCGGACGCGGCCACTGGACCGTGCTCACCGGGTGTCGCAAGGGTGCGGTGCGGCGCGCCCTGCTCGCCGACGGGCCGCGAGCTGCCGCAGCCGAGCTCGACGACCTCGTCGCACGCTTCGGCCGCGAGCACGTGCTCGTCGAGCTCATCGCCGGCGACCTGCCGGGCCTGGAGGAGGCCAACGACCTGCTGGCGCAGATCGCCGACGAGCGCGGGCTGCCCGTGGTCGCCACCGGCAACGTCCACCACGCCACCCCCGAACGGCGTCGTCTCGCGGCGGCCATGGCGGCCGTGCGCGCGCGGCGCAGCATCGCCGAGCTCGACGGCTGGCTCGACCTCTCTGGCGGTGCCCACCTGCGCAGCGGCGCCGAGATGCTGCAGCGCTTCGCGCGTCGTCCCGATGCCGTGCACCGCACCGTGGAGGTCGCCGCCGAGCTTGCCTTCGACCTGCGCAAGGCCTCACCCCGGCTGCCCAAGCAGAACATCCCGGCCGGCCACACGCCGGCCTCGTGGTTGCGCGAGCTCACCGAGCGCGGTTTCGCCCGCCGCTACGCCGGCACCGCCCAGGAGGAGGCGGCGCGGGCTCGCGTCGCACGCGAGCTCGACGTCATCGAGCGCAAGGACTTCGCGGGCTACTTCGTCATCGTCCACGACATCGTCGACTTCGCGCGCAGCAAGGGGATCCTGTGCCAGGGCAGGGGCTCGGCGGCGTCCTCGGCGGTCTGCTACGCCCTCGGGATCACCGCCGTCGACGCCGTCTACTTCAACCTGCCCTTCGAGCGCTTCATCTCCGAGCACCGCGAGGAGGAGCCCGACATCGACGTCGACTTCGACTCCGATCGGCGTGAGGAGGTCATCCAGTGGGTCTACGACACCTACGGGCGGCGCAATGCGGCCCAGGTGTGCAACGTGATCAGCTATCGGCCACGGTCGGCCGTGCGCGACGCCGCGAAGGCGCTGGGTTTCTCGCAGGGCCAGCAGGACGCGTGGTCGAAGTCCATCGACGGGTGGGGCAAGCACGTCGAGCAGGGGCTGGGCATCCCCGAGCAGGTCGTCGAGCTCGCCGAGGAGCTGATGGGCGCCCCGCGGCACCTCGGCATCCACTCCGGCGGCATGGTGCTCACCGAGCGCCCGATCGGCGAGGTGTGCCCCATCGAGAAGGCGCGGATGCCGGGCCGCACCGTGCTGCAGTGGGACAAGGACGGCTGCGAGTCGATGGGGCTGGTCAAGTTCGACCTGCTCGGACTCGGCATGCTCGGTGCCCTCGACCACATGATGCGCCTGGTCGAGCAGCACATCGGTCGCACCTGGGCGCTGGAGACCGTTCCGCGCGAGGACCCTGCCGTCTACGACATGCTCTGCCGCGCCGACTCGATCGGCGTCTTCCAGGTGGAGTCGCGCGCGCAGATCGGCACCCTGCCGCGCCTCAAGCCCCGGTGCTTCTACGACCTCGCCATCGAGATCGCGCTCATCCGCCCCGGCCCGATCCAGGGCGGCGCGGTGCACCCCTACATCCGCCGCGCCACCGGCAAGGAGGCGGTGAGCTACGACCACCCCGACCTGCGGCCGGTGCTCGAGCGCACCCTGGGTGTGCCGCTGTTCCAGGAACAGCTGATGGCGATGGCGGTGGTGCTCGGCGACTGCAGCCAGGACGACGCCGACCTCCTGCGTCGCGCGATGGGCTCCAAGCGCGGCATCGAGCGCATCGAGAGCATCAAAGAACGCCTCTACGCCGGGATGGCCCGCAAGGGCATCGTCGGCGACCACGCCGACGCCATCTACGTGAAGATCCTGTCGTTCTCGGGCTTCGGCTTCGCCGAGTCGCATGCGCTGAGCTTCGCGCTGCTGGTCTACGCCTCGTCGTGGTTCAAGCTGCGCTACCCGGCCGCCTTCCTCGCCGGACTGCTGCGCAACCAGCCCATGGGCTTCTACTCGCCGCAGTCCCTCGTGGCCGACGCCCGCCGCCACGGGGTCACCGTGCTGCGTCCCGACCTCGCGCGCTCCTCGGCCCGCGCCGATCTCGAGCCGTGCGAACCGGCGTCGGGCAGCGTCGACCGGCACCGCTGGGACGACGGCTGGGCCGTGCGCCTCGGTCTCGACGAGGTCAAGGGCATCGGGGTCGAGGTCGCCGAGCGGATCGTCGCGGTGCGTGCCGAGGCGCCGTTCGTCGACATCCCCGACCTCTCCCGTCGGGCGGGCCTGAACACCGCCCAGCTCGAGGCGCTCGCCACCGCAGGTGCCTTCGACTGCTTCGGCGTCGATCGGCGCCAGGCGCTGTGGATCGCGGGCTACGCGGAGAACGCCTCCCAGATCCCGGGCAGCACGCCGGCGCCGGCACCTCCCGCGCTGCCGGGCATGGACGCCTGGGAGACCACGATGGCCGACCTCTGGGCAACCCGGATCTCGACCGACACCCACCCGGTGGCGCACTTCCGCGACGTCCTCGTCGGCGCCGGCGTGCGCGCGGTGGGGGAGCTGTCCGGGCTCGAGCACGGTCGCCGCATCCACGTCGCCGGCCTCATCACCCACCGCCAGCGGCCCGGCACCGCCAGCGGCATCACCTTCTTGAACCTCGAGGACGAGACCGGGATGCTCAACGTCGTCTGTTCACCCGGCGTGATGAAGGCGCACCGTCACGCCGCGCGCAACCGGGTCGCGGTCGTCGTCCGGGGTCGGGTGGAGCGCCAGGACGGCGTCACGAACCTGGTCGCCGACCGCATCGAGCCGCTCGACAGCGTGCTTCCGGGCGCTGGCGAGGCGCTGCAGGCGCGACAGAGCTCGCGCGACTTCCGCTGACGCCTCGCCGCACACCTCGCCGCACACCTCGACCAGGTCGACGCGATCGCCGTGGTGGAGGCCGATTCGGGGCGGCGAGCCGCCTGCGGTAAGGTTCCGTCCGCCCCGCGCGGTGAACGCCGCAGGGGTGTTCGGGCTGTGGCGCAGCTTGGTAGCGCACTTGACTGGGGGTCAAGGGGTCGCAGGTTCAAATCCTGTCAGCCCGACCGAACGAGAACCGCCCTCGACCCGCACGGGTCGAGGGCGGTT
>NZ_CAXRAZ010000021.1:0-81667 GCF_964229035.1 Nocardioides sp.
ACCGCCGCTCTGCCCCTCCACCTCCCCCACCGTCGCCCCACGCGCGTACCGGCGCGCGGGCGGCGGTGGTTGCGGTTTGGCGCCAAACCGCAACATTTCGCGGTGATCGGTTGCGGTTTCCCACCAATCGGCGGCCGCTTCGGTACCCCTCCGGGCGGCCCGCGAGGTCGTCATCCACAGGTCAGGAAGAGGCACTGGATCGCGTTCGCTCGGACGGGGACGATCAGCGGCGTGAAGTCGGACGAGGATGGAGCCATCCGCGGCGAGGTGCGGTCGCGGAACTATCGCCGGGTCGCGCACGGCCTCTACGTGCCGCGGCCCAGCGCCGCCGAGGCGTTCACGGTGGAGTCCCACCTGGCTCACATCCGTGCCACGCGGCTACTGCTCCCCCCCCGATGCGGTGTTCACCCACGTGACCGCCTCACGTCTCCTGGGATGGCACCTCCCCGTTCTGCCTGAGCAGGTTCCGATCTTCGCGGCCGTGCGCGGGGCGCTCGCGCCGCGGCGCCCCGGGATCATCTGCTCACGACTCACGCACGACAGTCCGTCGGTCGAGGTCGCCCTGGGCCTCCGCGTCGACAGTCCGGTCGAGGTCCTGCTGCGATCGGCGCGAGATCTCGGCGAGCTCGATCTCACGATCATGGCTGACTCCGCCCTGAGGGCCGGGCACATCCAGGCGTCGGCGCTCGACGACCTGGTCGGGAGTAGCCGGCCGGGCACCCGGGTGCTTCGTCGAGCGCTGATGCACGCCGATGGCCGGGCGGAGTCACCTGGGGAGACCCTTCTGCGGCGCTTCCACGATGTACTGGAGATCCCGACCACGCCGCAGGTCTCGCTGCACGATGATGACGGGCGCTTCCTTGGGCGTGCCGACCTCCTCGTGACGGGCTCTCATCACGTGCACGAGTACGACGGCGCCGTCCATCGTGGGACACGCGCGCACACCGCCGACCTCAGGCGGGACCGCGGATGGTTCGCTGCCGGCTTCATCCGCAGGGGGTTCACCATGGGTGACCTGATCACCTACCCCGCCGTCACCGCGCAGGAGCTGGACCGAGCCCTGGGACGCCGCCACGACGCTCGACGGGTCCACCGCTGGACACGCTTGCTCGAGGAGTCTCTCTTCTCGCCGATCTGCCGCGAGCGGGTGATGAACCGGTGGTTCCGCATGCCGGGGCCTCACTGACAGCACCATCGATTGGTGGGAAACCGCAACCGAATCGGCACGAATGTTGCGGATTGGCGCCAAACCGCAACCCTCGCCGCCGGCCGCCGGAGCAGCAGCGACGGGCCGCCGCGTCGGAGCACCGGCCCACCGCCGAGCCGGTAGTGTCGCGTCATGGACCGGCGCATCTTCGGTATCGAGAACGAGTACGGCGTGACCTGCACGTTCAAGGGCCAGCGTCGGTTGAGCCCCGACGAGGTGGCGCGCTACCTGTTCCGCAAGGTGGTGAGCTGGGGGCGCTCGAGCAACGTCTTCCTGCGCAACGGCGCCCGGCTCTACCTCGACGTCGGCAGCCACCCCGAGTATGCGACGCCGGAGTGCGACGACATCGTCGACCTGGTCACCCACGACAAGGCGGGGGAGCGGGTGCTGGAGGGGCTGCTCCTCGACGCCGAGCAACGCCTGCACGACGAGGGCATCGCCGGCGACATCTACCTGTTCAAGAACAACACCGACTCGGCGGGCAACTCCTACGGCTGCCACGAGAACTACCTCGTCAGCAGGGCGGGGGAGTTCACCCGGTTGGCCGACGTGCTGATCCCGTTCCTGGTGACGCGCCAGATCATCGTGGGCGCGGGCAAGGTCACGCAGACGCCGCGCGGCACGTCTTATGCGGTCAGCCAGCGCGCCGAGCACATCTGGGAGGGCGTCTCGAGCGCCACCACCCGCAGCCGACCGATCATCAACACCCGCGACGAACCCCACGCGGACGCCGAGAAGTACCGCCGCCTGCACGTGATCGTCGGCGACTCCAACATGAGCGAGACCACCACGATGCTCAAGGTCTCCTCCTGCGACCTGGTGCTGCGCATGATCGAGGAGGGCGTGGTGATGCGCGACCTCACGCTGGAGAACCCGATCCGGGCCATCCGTGAGATCTCCCACGACGTCACCGGCCGTCGCAAGGTCCGCCTGGCCAACGGCCGCGAAGCCAGCGCGCTGGAGATCCAGACCGAGTACCTGTCGAAGGCGCGCGACTTCGTCGACCGCCGGGGCATCAGCACGCCGATCATCGAGCGCACCCTCGACCTGTGGGAGCGCACGATCAAGGCCGTCGACTCCGACGACCTCGGTCTGGTCGACCGCGAGATCGACTGGGTGATCAAGTGGAAGCTGATCGACCGCTACCGCGCCAAGCACGGCCTCCCGCTGAGCCACCCGCGCATCGCCCAGCTCGACCTCGCCTACCACGACATCCACCGGGGCCGCGGCCTCTACTACCTCCTGGAGAAGCGGGGAGCGGTGGCCCGGGTCACCGAGGACCTCCGCATCTTCGAGGCCAAGTCGGTGCCCCCGCAGAACACCCGCGCCCGGCTGCGTGGCGAGTTCATCCGTCGCGCCCAGGAGCGCCGTCGCGACTTCACCGTCGACTGGGTGCACCTCAAGCTGAACGACCAGGCGCAGCGCACCGTGCTCTGCAAGGACCCGTTCAAGGCCTACGACGAGCGGGTGCAGCGCCTCATCGACGGCATGTGAGGACGACGCTCCGCACCGCCGCCGCGCGGGCGAGCCGCTGAGGTTCCTCTCAGGTCCACTCGCTAGGGTGACCCGCGTGTCTCGACCGCGCGCGCTCCGTCACCGCTCCCTGACCGCACTCCTCGCCCTGGCCCTGCCGGCCACGCTGGCTCTGTCGGCCTGCGGCAGCGAGCAGGAGGACCTGAAGGGCTTCGACGCCGTGTCGGTGTCCGGCGACGTGGGCTCGGCTCCGAAGTTCGACTTCAAGGGCACGCTCGCTCCCGGAGCCGCGCAGGACAAGGTGATCACCGAGGGCACGGGCGCCACGCTGGCCGACGGCGACCAGGTGCTGGTCAACTACGCCGTGGCCAACGGCTTCACCAAGAAGACCGTCATCGACACCTTCGGCGACGAGGCCGGCGGCTTCGTGCAGAAGGTCGGCGCGAAGGTCGAGCCCCAGCAGATCACCGACCTCCTCGTCGACCCCGTGCGCAAGCAGATCAAGGCGGGCCTCAAGGTCGGCACGCGCCTCGCGGTCACGGTCAGCAGCGAGAAGCTGATCGGGCAGTACCTCGGCGACCAGCAGGTGTCGTCGTACATGGCGGGCAAGGACATCGGCAACGAGGACGGGCTGGTGATCGTCGCCGACCTCGTCGCGGTCGCCGCCAAGGAGCCCGCCGGCACGCCCGTCACCACCGCCAAGCCCGCCTGGGCGCCCGAGGTGACCCTCAAGGGCACCACTCCGAGCGGCCTGAACTTCGCCGGCGTGGCCAAGCCCGACGCCAAGCTCGAGGTCAGCACCCTCATCCAGGGCGCCGGCCCCGAGGTGAAGTCGGGCGACGTCATCGCCGCCAACTACCTGGGCGCGGTCTACAAGGGAAAGAAACCCTTCGACGAGAGCTACAGCCGCGGGGAGCCGCTGTCGGCGATCCTGAGCGAGGAGTTCGGCACCGTCGTGAAGGGCTGGTCGCAGGGCCTCATCGGCGTCAAGGTCGGCAGCCGCGTGCTGCTCAAGATCCCGCCTGCGCTCGGCTACGGCGACCAGGCGCAGGGCGCCGACATCCCGGCTAACTCGACGCTCTACTTCGTCATCGACGTCCTCGGAGCTGCCTGACCCGCTGCGGTCGGCTCGGGGCCGGCCCCGCCGCACGGCGACGGCGTCCGCTCCCGCCCCCGACTGGCACGCAGGGGTCGCCAGCAGCAAGAATCAGGCGCATGCCGGCCCCCAAGAGCGAACGGCTGCTCAACCTGCTGATCCTCCTGCTGGTGCAGCGTCGACCGCTGCCCAAGGAGCGCATCCGCGCCCTGCTCTACGCCGACTCGCGGCCCGAGGCCTTCGAGAAGATGTTCGAGCGCGACAAGGAGGAGCTGCGCTCGCTCGGGGTCCCCGTCGACGTCGAGGTCGTCGACGCCTTCTTCGACGACGAGGTGGGCTACCGCATCGCCCCCGAGGCCTACGCCCTGCCCGACGTCGAGCTCAGCGCGGAGGAGGCCGCCGTGGTGGGCCTGGCCTCGCGCGTGTGGCAGCACGCCTCGGTGGCGCAGGCAGCCACGGCCGCCGTCCGCAAGCTCGTGGACGCCGAGCCGGACCCTGATCCCTTCGCCGGTCCCGACGCGGGTCCTGACGCGGGCGAGCCCGGCCCGGTCGACGACGCCCCCGACCTCGCTCCGGCTCTGATCGGCGCCGACGACCCCGCCTTCGAGGTGTGCTGGCGAGCGGCCTGCGAGCGCCGCGCCATCGTCTTCGACTACCGCCGACCGGCCCAGGACTCGCCGTCCACGCGCCACCTCCAGCCGTGGGGGGTGGTGCGCTCGTCGGGCCGCTGGTACGTCGTGGGGCACGACACCGACCGGAAGGCCGAGCGCGTGTTCCGCCTCTCGCGCATCGTCGGCACGGTTCGTCCGAGCGGTCCGGCCGACGCCTTCACGATCCCGGTCGGCACCGACATCCGCGAGACCGCTCGACGACTGGCGCCGCCGCCGGCCACCGAGCAGGCCGCCCTGCTCGTGCGTGAGGGCGCGGGCGGGCACCTGCGCGCGGCCGCGAGCCGGGTCGTGCACGGCGTCCAGGGTCCGGACGACGCGACCGCCTGGGACCGCATCGAGGTCCGGCGCCCCGCCTCCGGCCTGGCTGACGAGGTGCTCGCCCTCGGCGCCGATGCGGTGCTGCTCGAGCCCGCCTCGATCCGCGACGAGATCGTCAGCCGACTCCGGGCGGTGGTGGCGTGAGCACGGCATCCACGCGGTCGTCGCGGGGCACCGGACCCGCTGTCGCACCGAACGCCGCCGGCGGCGCGCGGGAACAGGTGGCGCGCCTGCTCACCCTCGTGCCGCTGGTCCACCGCCGCGACGGCGTGCGTCTGGGCGAGGCGGCCGACCTGCTCGGCATCACGCCCGCACAACTGCTGCGCGACCTCAAGGTCCTCTTCCTCTGCGGTCTTCCCGGCGGCCTGCCCGACGACCTCATCGACGTCGACCTCGACGCCCTCGAGTCCGAGGACGGCGGCCCGATCCACGACGGCGTCATCCGGGTGCGCAACGCCGAGTACCTCGCGCGTCCGCTGCGCCTCACCGCCACCGAGGCCTCGGCGCTGCAGGTCGCCCTGCACGCGATGCGCGACGGCGCTCGTTCCGAGACCGCGGCCGTGATCGACGGCGTGCTGTCGAAGCTGGCCGCGGCGGTCGAGGCAGCAGGGCCGGCGCCCGTCGAGATCACCTCCTCGCCCCTCGATGCAGTGCGCGCCGAGGTCGAGCGTCACACCGCCGTGCTGCAGGAGGCGATCGCCGCCGGGCGCCCCGTGCGCCTGCTCTACTTCGTGCCCTCACGCCAGGAGGAGTCCGAGCGGATCGTCGAGCCCTACGGCGTCGTCGAGCGGGGCGCGCACGCCTACCTCGACGGCTGGTGCCGGCGCGCGGGCGGCGACCGGCTGTTCCGACTCGACCGCGTTCGGGAGGTCGAGGTCCTCGACGGCCCCACCGAGCAGCCGCGACGCGCACCGCGCGACGCGGGAGCCGGGATGTTCGACGACGCCGACCAGCCGGGGGCCCGCGTCGTCCGACTGGTGCTCGACGCCCCGGCCGCGTGGGCGGCCGACTACTACCCGGTGCGCTCGGCCCGTCGCCACGACGACGGTCGGCTCGAGGTCGAGCTGGTGGTGGTCGACCAGCGCTGGTTCGAGCGCCTGCTGCTGCGCCTGGCGCCGCACGCCACGGTCGTGGACGACGACCGCCTCACCCAAGAATTCACATCCACGGCACGGCACACCCTCAGGTTGTACGAAGCCACCGGCGTACGATGAGGGGGAACGAAGCAGTGCACCCCACCGAGAGTTGGTCCCAACCCATGATCCCGCTGATCAGCATGCCCGCCGGCGGTGAGTGGTTCATCATCCTCGCCATCGTCATCCTCGTCTTCGGTGCCTCGAAGCTCCCCGACCTCGCCCGCGGTTCCGGCCAGGCCTTGCGCATCTTCAAGGCCGAGACCAAGGGCCTGCGCGAGGACGAGAAGAAGGACGAGGCGGAGATCGCCTCCGACACCCCGGCGCCGACCCCGACGCGCGAGCTCACCGAGTCCGACGTGGCCGAGGCCGAGATCGTCGACGAGCGTCGCGAGAACAACCCCAACAACCTCTGAGCCGGTGCTGACCGGCCTGCTCCGACTCTTCGTCGTCAAGCCCCTCCACCCCGTGGGGGAGGGCGGGCAGATGGCCCTGTCGGACCACCTGCGTGAGTTGCGCGCGCGGCTCCTGAAGTCGGTGACCGCGCTCGCCGTGCTCTTCATCATCGCGCTGTTCTTCTTCGACCCCATCTACGAGCTCGTCTACGGCCCCTACCAGCAGGCTCAGGCCGACCTCCCGGAGGGCTCGACCCTTCCCACGACCTCCGGCGCGGCCGGCGGCTTCCTCCTCTACCTGAAGCTCTGCGGCATGGCGGCCGTGATCAGCGCGAGCCCCATCTGGATCTACCAGCTGTGGGCGTTCATCGTCCCCGGGCTCCACAGCCACGAGAAGAAGTGGACCCGCGTCTTCGCAGTCATCGCAGGGCCGCTGTTCTTCGTCGGCGTCTGGCTGGGCTACGTCACGCTGCCGAAGGGCCTGGAGATCCTCATCGGCTTCACCCCGGCCGATCTCACCAACCTCGTCGACTTCAACGAGTACCTCACCTTCTTCAGCCGCACGCTGCTGATGTTCGGCATCGCCTTCGAGATCCCCGTCTTCGTCGTGCTCCTCAACGCCGCCGGCGTGGTCAAGGGCCGCACGCTCGCGCGCTTCCGGCCGTGGATCATCATCGGGTCCTTCGTCTTCGCCGCCGCCGCGACGCCGTCGACCGACCCGTTCACCATGACCTTCATGGCCGTGCCGATGGTCGTGCTGTTCTTCGTCTCCGAGATCATCGCCCGCCTCAACGACCGACGTCGGGCGAGCCGGGGCATCAACGCCGGCCTCTCGCCCGACGAGCCCAGCAAGCTCGACGTCTGACGGCGTCGCCGCACCGGTGCGCTGCCGCGCTGGCCAGCACGGCTAGCCTTCACCCTGTGCCTCGTGCGGTCGTCGTCACCAACCCCGCCTCGGGCAAGGGCCGCGGTCTGCGGGTGGTCGAGGAGGCGTTGCCCCGCCTGCACGGCGCCGGATGGCGCACGCGGGTCACGACCGGACGCGACGCCGACGAGACCCTCGACCTCGCGCGGCAGGCGGTGGAGGAGGAGCCGGACGCCGTCGTCCTCTGCGGAGGCGACGGGCTGGTGAACCTCGGGCTGCAGGCGGCAGCCGGCACCGAGGTTCCGCTCGGCATCCTCGCGGCCGGCACCGGCAACGACCTCGCCCGCGCGCTCGGTCTGCCGCTGCGCGACGGAGCGGCAGCGGCCGGCCGCATCGTCGGCGGACGCACCCGCCGCATCGACCTCGGCCGCGTGGGCGAGCGCTACTTCGGCGGAGTGCTGGCCGCGGGCTTCGACGCCGTGGTCAACGAGCGGGCGAACGCCATGCGTCGTCCGCGCGGGCAGAGCCGGTACGCACTGGCCACGCTGGCCGAGCTGCGCACCTTCACGCCCCTCGACTACGTGCTCGAGCTCGACGGTGCGACCAAGCACGTGCGGGCGATGCTCGTGGCGGTCGGCAACGGTCCCTGCTTCGGCGGTGGCATGCGCATCGCCGAGGGCGCCCTCATGGACGACGGCCTGCTCGACGTGGTGCTCATCGGGCCGGTCGGCAGGATGGAGCTCGTGAGGACGTTCCCGAAGCTCTACTCCGGCCGCCACGTCGACCACCCGCAGTACGAGCGCCACCGCGTGCACCGCGTCACCATCGCGAGCACCGGCATCGTCGGCTACGCCGACGGCGAGCGGTGGGGGCGCCTGCCGCTCACGGTCGAGATCGCCCCGCGCGCGGTGTCGGTGATCGCGTGAGCACCCGCGGGCACGACCCGGCCGACGGCGAGGACCTCAGCCCCGCCCAGCGCTACGCGGCCTTCAAGCGCAACCGCTCCCACCCGGTGTTCCACGACTTCCGCACCGGCTACCCGTTCGGCCTCGACGACTTCCAGGTGGAGGCGTGCAAGGCCGTCGAGAACGGCGACGGCGTGCTCGTCGCGGCGCCCACCGGTGCCGGCAAGACGGTGGTCGGCGAGTTCGCGGTGCACCTGGCCCTGCAGACCGATCGCAAGTGCTTCTACACCACGCCGATCAAGGCGCTGTCGAACCAGAAGTACGCCGACCTCGTGGCCCGCTACGGCCCCGATCAGGTCGGCCTCCTCACCGGTGACACCACGGTCAACGGCGAGGCGCCGATCGTGGTGATGACCACCGAGGTGCTGCGCAACATGCTCTACGCGCGCTCGCGCACCCTCGTGGGCCTCGGCTTCGTGGTGATGGACGAGGTGCACTACCTCGCCGACCGGTCACGCGGCGCGGTGTGGGAGGAGGTCATCATCCACCTGCCCGAGTCGGTGTCGGTGATCTCGCTGTCGGCCACGGTGTCGAACGCCGAGGAGTTCGGCGAGTGGCTCGAGACCGTGCGCGGCTCCACCCGCACGATCGTGGCGGAGCGTCGTCCGGTGCCGCTGTTCCAGCACGTCATGGCAGGACGACGCCTCCTCGACCTCTTCGCCGACTCCGACGTCGACGCCTCGGCCGGCTTCGTGCGCGAGGGCGCGCCCGTGAACGACGAGCTGATGAAGCTCGCCCGCGACGACTGGGCCGCCAGCCGCCTCAAGGACCGCCGCACCCCGAAGGGGGCCCGCGGACGCCAGGGCGGGCCGGGCAGCCGCAACGTCGGCAGCGGCCGTCGCATCTGGATCCCCGGTCGCATCGACGTGATCGAGCGCCTGCAGCGCGACAACCTGCTGCCGGCGATCGACTTCATCTTCAGCCGCGCCGGTTGCGACGCTGCCGTGAAGCAGTGCCTCGACGCGAACCTGCGCCTCACCTCGCCCGAGGAACGCGATGCGGCGATCGAGTTCGTCGAACGCTCGCTGGGCGGCCTGCCCTCGGCCGACCTCAACGTGCTCGGCTACCACGACTTCCTCGACGCCGCCTCGCGCGGCATCGCCGCCCACCACGCCGGCATGCTGCCGGCATTCAAGGAGTGCGTCGAGGAGCTCTACCTCCGCGGGCTCATCAAGATCGTCTTCGCCACCGAGACCCTCGCGCTCGGCATCAACATGCCGGCGCGCACCGTGGTGCTGGAGAAGCTGACGAAGTGGAACGGCGAGACCCACGCCGACATCACGCCGGGGGAGTACACCCAGCTCACCGGCCGTGCCGGACGCCGCGGCCTCGACATCGAGGGTCACGCGGTGGTGCTGTGGCAGCCGGGGATGAACCCGCGCGAGCTCGCGGGCCTGGCCTCGACGCGCACCTACCCGCTCCGCTCCTCCTTCCGGCCGTCGTACAACATGGCCGTCAACCTGGTCGACGCCTTCGGCCGCGCCCGGGCCCGCGAGCTGCTCGAGCAGTCGTTCGCCCAGTTCCAGGCCGACCGCGCCGTCGTCGGCCTGGCCCGCCAGCTGCGCAAGGCCGAGGACGCCCTGGCCGGCTACGCCGACGCCGCGCAGTGCCACCTCGGCGACTTCATGGAGTACGCCGACCTCCGTCGGCGCATCAGCGACCTCGAGAAGGAGGCCAGCCGCACCCGTCGGCAGGACCGCCGCGACGAGGCCGGCGCCTCGCTGGAGAAGCTGAAGCCGGGTGACGTGATCGTCGTGCCGGTGGGCAAGTTCGCCGGGCCGGCCGTCGTCCTCGAACCGGGGCTGTCGGAGCAGGGGCCGCACGCCCACCGCCCGCTGGTGATCACCGCCGAGCGTCAGGGCCGCCGTCTGGCGATGATGGACTTCCCGACGCCGGTCGAGCCGGTGGCCCGCATCCGGCTGCCGCGCAAGGTCGACGCCCGCAACCCGCACCAGCGCAAGGACATCGCCCAGGCGGTGCGCGAGGCGGTGCGCGAGCTGCCCGCCTCGGTCGTGCGCCCCCGCGCCGAGCGGGCGCCGATGGACTCCGGCGTGGCGCAGGAGATCGCGACCCTGCGCCAGCAGATGCGCGAGCACCCCTGCCACGGCTGCTCCGACCGCGAGGACCACGCCCGCTGGGCCGAACGGCACGCCAAGCTCAAGCGCGACGCCGACACCCTCGCCCAGCGCATCGAGCGGCGCACCAACACCGTGGCCCGCACCTTCGACCGCGTCTGCGACGTGCTCACGGCCCTGGAGTACGTCGACGGCGACGAGGTCACCCCGCGTGGTCGAAGCCTGATGCGCATCTACTCCGAGCTCGACTTGGTGGCCGCCGAGTCGCTGCGCGAAGGGCTGTGGGACGACCTGTCCCCGGCGCAGCTGGGCGCGGTGCTGTCCTGCCTCGTCTACGAGGCGCGCCGGCCCGAGGACTCCCCACCCAACGTGCCGGGGGGCGCCATCGCCGTCACCATCGACGCCATGACCAGGCTCTGGGGCAGTCTCGAGCGACTCGAGCGCGAGAACCGTCTCGACTTCCTGCGGCGCCCCGACCCGGGGTTCGCCTGGACGGCCTACCGCTGGGCCGAGGGCCAGGACCTCGACGAGATCATCACCCGCAACGACCAGACCGCGGGCGACTTCGTGCGCCAGATGAAGCAGCTCATCGACTTCGCGGGGCAGGTGGCCGACGCGGCGGGCGGCAGCCCGGTGCGTACCACCGCCCGCCAGCTCGTCGGGCTGTTGCGCCGCGGCATCGTCGCCGGCAGCTGAGCCTCAGCGGGGTTCGGCGTCCTCGAGCGCGCCGTCCACCGCTCCGAGGACGACGAGCGCCTCACGCTCGGCCGCCCGCAACCGCTCCGCGTAGGCACGCCCGTGCGGCGCGAGGGCGAGCACGGAGCGACGCCGGTCGACCGGGTCGATCCGGCGCACCACGATGCCGCGCTCGACGAGCCGGTCCATGTGGCGGGTGAGCGAGGCGGCCGGAACGACGGCGGCGATCGCGATCTCGCTCATGCCCAGACCCGGCTCGTCGTCGATGACGGCGATGATGCGCCAGTGGTCCATGGCCAGGTCGTGCTCGGCCAGGATCGGCTCGAGCGCCGCGCGCAGGGCGGCCTCGAGGCGCCGCACGCGCACCGCGGCGCTGCTGGCGCCCGGGGCTGGGGAGGGCTGCTCGATCACGTGGGCTCCTGGTCGCGGTGGCGGCCGTGTGGCGTTGAGAAGGTCACATCGTGGCCGTCACGGCCACGCGCTGGCATCGGCGCCCTTATCGTAGGGCGCACCGCGAAACCCCCACGGTTGATCGAGCGCCCGCAATGTCGCCGGCCCACGCCAGCCGACGCGCGTGCGGAGGCCTGGTGAGCAGTCGAGCCGAGTCCGACGTCCTGTCGGTGGCCTTCGTCGTCCCGCTGCAGGGGCCGACCGGGCTCTACGGTCCCTCCTGCCTGGCGTGCGGCGAGCTCGCCGTCGAGCAGCTCAACTCCGGCCGGGGCATCGCCGGACGGCAGGTGCGGCTCGAGGTGGTGGACGCCGGCCGCGACCCCGAGACGGTCGCCCACGACGTCGCGCGGCTCGTCGAGGCGGGCCGAGTGGAGGCGGTGGCCGGCTGGCACATCTCCGCCGTGCGCAAGGCGATCACTCGTAGGGTCGGCGGGCGCGTGGTCTATGCCTTCTCGGCCATGCACGAGGGCAGCGACGACACCCCCGGCCTGTTCATGATCGGGGAGCGCCCGATCAACCAACTGCTGCCGGCCGCGCACTGGATGCGCGAGGAGCTCGGCGTCGGCCGCTGGGCGATCCTGGGCAACGACTACGTGTTCCCACGCGTCACCGGTGCCACGGCCCGCCTGGCACTGCAGGGCACCGCCTCGCAGGTCGTGAGCGAGACCTACGTGCCCCTCGGCACGAGCGACTTCGCCGGCGTGATCGCCGAGCTCGAGCGCAGCCCGGTCGACGGCGTGATCATGCTGCTGATGGGCCAGGACGCCGTGCACTTCAACCGGCAGTTCGCCCGCGCCGGCCTGACCGCACAGCTGCCGCGGCTGAGCCCGGCCGTGGAGGAGAACACCCTCCTGGCCGCGGGTGCAGCCGCCAACGACCGGCTCTACGCCGCCGCCGCCTACTTCGACGACCTCGGCACGGTGGAGAGCTCGCAGCTCGCCCGCGACTACTACGCCCGCTGGGGCCGCTGGGCACCGGCGCTCAACGCGGTCGGCGAGTCCTGCTACGAGGCGATCTGGTTCCTGGCCCGCCTCGGTGAGACGTGCGGCGAGATCAGCGTCGCCGCCGCCGCCACGTTGCCGGACGGCCACTTCTACTCCAGCCCGCGCGGGCTGGTGCGCCTGGCGGGCAACCTGCTCGACCAGGACGTCTACCTCGCGCGCGCCGACGGCCTGGAGTTCCGTGTCGAGCAGCAGATCGCCCGCGCGCACTGACGCGGTCACGGTCGCCCCGCTCCCGACCCGGCGAGCGGATGCGGCTCCAGCCGGCCGTCGACCCCACCGACCGCCTCGACGACGAGGCGCCACGGCTCGGGAAGGGCCGCCGCGTGCGCCTCCTGGCCCAGACGCCGCCACAGGGTCCAGCCCTGCACGTCGAGCTCGAGCCGGTCGGGGTCGCCAGCCCCACCGGTCTCCGTCTCGTCGACCGCCACCGCCACGGCGCCGGCCAGCACGGAGGTGAGCACACGGTGGCCGCCGAGCACGAGCGGGGCCGAGGCGGCGTCGAGGACCAGGTCCTCCACGAGGACGGGGCCGTCGTCGTCCACGACCCGGGTGTGCTGGCGCAGCCTGCCCGGACCCTCGCCGAACCGGCCGAGCACCAGAGTCTCGCGCATCGCCACGCGCGCTCCGAGGCCGCACTGCACGCTGATGTCGCGCTCCACCTCCGCGCCGGCGGCGACCACGAAGGGCTCACCCGCCCAGGTGAGCACCGCTCCTGCCTCGAGGACGACGCGCACGTCCCACCGCGCCCGCGCGCCGCGCATGTCGAAGGCCACCGTGCCGGCGGGCTCGATCAGGTCGAGGCGCAGCCCCGCGCCGACGTGCACGTCGACCTCGATCGCGTCGCCCGCCAGCAGCAGCGCGCCGTCGGGCAGGAGAGCCAGTCGCGCGGCGTCGGCGGTGTGCTCGAGCACCATCGCGCGCAGCACGGTGGCGGTGGGATCGCTGCGCACGAGCGTCGTGCGCACGCCGCAGCGGGCCGCGCCGTCGGGGGGATCGAGGCGGATCTCCGTGCGCCCGAGGCGCTCCGGCTGCGGGCTCACGCGTGCTCGTGCTCGTGCTCGTGCGGGTGGTCGTGCTCGTGCGCGTGCGAGTGGCGTGCCATCGGCCCGGGGTCGACCGGCACCAGCGCGCCGGCGCGGTGGGTGGCGAGCACCTCGCGCACCCAGGCGAGCAGCAGGTCGATGCTGGTCCGGTCGTGGCGCGAGAGTGCGATCACCGGGCGCCCACCGCGGGCTGAGGCGGCCTCGGTGCGCATGAGCGCGGCGTCCACCCCCACGTGCGGGGCGAGATCGGTCTTGTTGACCACGAGCAGGTCGGCGCGCTCGATCCCCGGGCCGCCCTTGCGGGCCACGTCGCCGCCGCCAGCCACGTCGAGCACGAAGATCTGGGCGTCGACGAGGGCGGGGGAGAAGGTCGCGGTGAGGTTGTCGCCGCCCGACTCGAGGAGCACGGCGTCGAGGTCGGGGTAGTCCTCCTCGAGGGTCTCGACCTCGAGGAGGTTGGCGCTGATGTCGTCGCGGATCGCGGTGTGGGGGCACGCGCCCGTCTCCACGGCCCTGATCCGATCGGCGTCCAGCACGCCGGCCGAGCGGAGGAAGCGGGCGTCCTCGTCGGTGTAGATGTCGTTGGTGACCACGGCCAGCTGCAGCTCGGCCGACAGCTCGCGGCACAGCAGGGCGATGAGCGAGCTCTTGCCCGTGCCGACGGGGCCGCAGACGCCGAGGCGCAGCGGCCGCCCAGGGGCGGAGGTGTGGTCGCCGGTCGGGGACGTGGTGGGGTCAGGCACGGAACAACCTCCTGGTCGTACGGGCGTGGGCCTGTGCCCACACCTCGATCTGCGGCGCTGCGAGCGCGGGGACGTCGCCGGGCAGCTCGACGTCGACGACGGCGTCGACCACCGCGGCCACCCCGGGGAGCGCGTCCGCCACCCAGCCGGTCACCTCGAGCGGGTCGAGCGGCAGCAGCTTCAGGGCGGCAGCGCACACGGTCTGCACGTCGTCGTAGGCGACGATCCGGGCGGTCTGGGCGGCGTCCAGGCCGAGGTGGGCCGCCACCGCACCGAGGACGACGGCCCGCGCGGGCCGCGCCACCCCACCGGCCTCCGGGGCGAGCGGCACGACCGAGGCCGGCCACAGCGAGCCCGCGAGCCGACGCAGGGTGCGTGCCTGCACGCGCGAGGCCTCCCGCAGCGCGGGGGAGGCGGTGCGGGCCGCCCAGGCCCGCTCGACCGGACGCACCCCCCACCCGTGGACGACGCCCGCCCGCGCCGCCCCCGCCGTGCCGGCCTCCACGCGGGTCACGCCCAGGAGCCGGGCGCGCACGAAGGTGGCCACGTCGGCGGCACCGAGGCCGGCGAGCACGGCGCCCTCGAGGGTGTTGGACTGGGTGTGCCCGGCCACCGGCAGGCGCGCGTCGGCGAGGAGCAGCGTGAGCAGCTCCGGTGTCGCGACGCCCTGGGTCTCCGTGGCGGGGGAGGTCATGACCGTGCCCTCAGAACATCGAGTAGAGCTGGGCAAGGGGGAGCTCCTCGGCGGGTGCGGGCTCGACGCGTTCCCCGTCGACGTCGATGGCGAAGGTCTCCGGGTCGACGTCGATGCGCGGCAGGGCGCTGTTGTTGACCATGTCGGCCTTCGTGATCGCCCGCGTCGGCCGGAGCGCGACCAGCCGCCGGCGCAGGCCGAGACGGTCGGCCAGCCCGTCGTCCAGGGCTGCGGGGGAGACGAAGCTGAGGGCGTAGGGGCTGGCGTCCTCGATGAGCGTGGGGCGCATCAGCACCGGCTGCGGCGTGGGGATGGAGGCGTTGGGGTCGCCGAGGGCCGCCCAGACCAGTGCGCCGCCCTTGACCACCACGTCGGGGCGGATGCCGAAGAAGCGGGGGTCCCACAGGACGAGGTCGGCCAGCTTGCCGGGCTCGACCGAGCCGACCTCGTGGTCGATGCCGTGCGCGATGGCCGGGTTGATCGTGTACTTGGCCACGTAGCGGCGGGCGCGCAGGTTGTCGGCGCTACCGCCGGCGAGGTCGCCGTGGTCGCCGTAGCGGCGCTTCATCACGTGGGCGACCTGCCAGGTGCGGCACACGACCTCCCCGATGCGCCCCATGGCCTGCGCGTCGGAGGAGGTGATCGAGAGCGCGCCGATGTCGTGCAGCAGGTCCTCCGCGGCGATGGTGGTGGCGCGGATGCGCGACTCGGCGAACGCGAGGTCCTCCGGCACCTGCGGGTTGAGGTGGTGGCAGACCATCAGCATGTCGAGGTGCTCGGCCACGGTGTTGACGGTGTGCGGCAACGTGGGATTGGTGGAGCCCGGGATCACGTGGGGGAGCGAGGCCACGGTGAGGATGTCGGGGGCGTGGCCGCCGCCGGCGCCCTCGGCGTGGAAGGCGTGGATGCCGCGCCCGGCGATCGCGCCGATCGTCGACTCCACGTAGCCGGCCTCGTTGAGGCTGTCGGAGTGCAGCGCGACCTGCAGCCCCCACTCCTCGGCCGCGCGCAGCGAGGCGTCGATGGCCGCGGGCGTCGATCCCCAGTCCTCGTGCACCTTGTAGCCGGCTGCTCCGGCGAGCGCCTGCTCGGCGAGGCCGCCGCGGCTCACCGTGTTGCCCTTGGCCAGCAGCAGCACGTTGAGCGGCACCGTGTCGAGGGCGCGGTGCACGGCGTGCAGGTGCCAGACCCCGGGCGTCACGGTGGTCGCCTTGGAGCCCTCCGAGGGCCCGGTGCCGCCGCCGCCGACGGTCGGGATGCCGGTGGAGAGGGCCTCCACCAGCTGCGAGCGCGACAGGAAGTGCACGTGGACGTCGATCGCCCCCGCGGTGAGGATGCGGCCCTCGCCGGAGATCACGTCCGTGCCGGGGCCGATCACGAGGTCGGGGTGGACGCCATCGGCCACGTCGGGGTTGCCCGAGCGCCCCAGCGCCACGATCCGACCGGCGCGGATGCCCACGTCGGCGCGGACGACGCCCCAGTGGTCGAGCACGAGCGCGTTGGTGATGACGGTGTCGAGCGCTCCCTCGGCACTGGTGCGCGTGGACTGCGCCATCGACTCGCGGATCGACTTGCCGCCCCCGAAGACGGCCTCCTCACCGCCGATGCAGAGATCCTGCTCGACCTCGATCCACAGGTCGGTGTCGCCCAGGCGCACCTGGTCGCCCACGGTGGGGCCGTAGAGCGCGGCGTAGGCGGCCCGGCTGATCTCAACCATCGAGCGCGCCCCCGTCGTCCTTGAGCTGGAGGCCGGGGACGACGCGCGCTCCCGCGATCGCGACGATGTCGACCTCCTGCGAGGCGCCCGGCTCGAAGCGGCGCGAGGTGCCGGAGGCGATGTCGAGGCGGAACCCGTGCGCCCTCACCCGGTCGAGGTCGAGGGCGGCGTTGACGTCGGGAAGGTGCACGTGCGAGCCGATCTGCACGGGCCGGTCGCCGGTGTTGGTGACGACGAGCCGAGCGCGCTGCTCGGGCCCGCGGTCGCCGTTGAGGACGACGGTCCCCGGCGCGGTGCGGGTGGCGCCGGGGCCGTCGGTGCGGATCGCCACGGGGGCCTCCTGGGAGTCGGGACGAACGGTCGGAACAGGGGAGGGGTGGGGCCGAGGTAGGGGGCCGGCGCGCTCAGGCGATCGGATGGTGCAGCGTGACGAGCTTGCGCCCGTCGCGGAAGGTCGCCTCGACCTGGACGTCGGTGAGCATCTCCGCGACCCCGGGCATCACCTGGTCGCGGGTGAGCACGGTGCGTCCGCGCTCCATGAGGTCGACGACACCGGCGCCCGCCCGTGCCTCCTCGATCACCCAGCAGGAGAGCAGGGCCACCGTCTCGGGGTGGTTGAGGAGCACGCCCCGGGCGAGCCGGTCGCGCGCGACCATGCCGGCGACGCTGAGCAGCAGCTTCTCCGTGTCGGAGGGGGTCAGGTACACGAGCGGCCCCCTGCTCTAGACGGCCATCGCTGCGCGGACGGCCTCGAGCGCGCCCGCACCGCCGTCGCCGCTGGAGGTGATCCGACCCGACTCGATCACGTAGTACGCGTCGGTGCTGCGGAGCGCGAAGCCCACGTGCTGCTCGACGAGGAGCACCGAGAGGTCGCCTCGCTCGGTCAGGGCGCCGATCACGCTCTCGATCTCAGCCACCACGTTAGGCTGGATGCCCTCGGTCGGCTCGTCGAGGATGAGCATGCGCGGCTTCGTGAGCAGCGTGCGGGCGATCGCCAACTGCTGGCGCTGGCCGCCCGAGAGCAGGCCGGCGCGTCGTCCGAGCAGGTCGCGCAGCGCGGGGAAGGTGTCGAGCACGCCGTCGATCTCGCTGCGCACGTTCGAGACGAGTCGCAGGTTCTCCAGCGTCGTCATCTGCGGGAACGACTGCTGCCCCTGGGGCACGTAGCCGAGGCCGCGGCGCACCCGCGCACTGGGGCGCAGCGCGGTGACGTCCTCACCGTCGAGCAGCACCTGGCCGCTGCGCACCGGGAGCAGCCCCACGGCCACCCGCAGGAGCGTGGTCTTGCCCGCCCCGTTGTGGCCCATCAGCGCCACCGCACCGCCCTGGGGAACCTCGACGGTGACGTCGTGGAGCACCACGGTGCGGCCGTAGCCGGCCGTGACTCCTCGTAGCTCAAGCATGATCGGCTCCCTCCGCCGTGCGACCCAGATAGACCTCCTGCACGCGAGGGTCGGCCTGGATCTCGGCGACCGTCCCCTCGGTGAGCACCTTGCCGGCGTGCAGCACGGTGACGACGTCGGCGAAGGTGCGCACGAACTCCATGTCGTGCTCGATGACCACGATCGTGCGCTCGGCGCCGATGCGACGCAGCAGTTCGCCGGTCTCGGTGCGCTCCTCGGCGCTCATGCCGGCGACCGGCTCGTCGAGCAGCATGACCTTGGAGTCCTGCACGAGCAGCATGCCGATCTCCAGCCACTGCTTCTGACCGTGCGCCAGCACGCCCGCCGGCCGGTCGCGCAGGTCGCTGAGACCGATCGTCTCCAGCGCCGACTCGACGTACTCCGGGACTCCGCGGCGGGCCCGCAGCATCCCCCAGGCCGAGCGGTGGACGCCTCCGGCGATGTCGAGGTTCTGCAGCACCGTGAGCTCCTCGAAGACCGTGGCGGTCTGGAACGTGCGGCCCACGCCGGCCTGGACGACCTTGTGGGAGCGCAGGCCGAGCAGCTCGCGCCCCCGGTAGCGCGCCAGCCCGCTGCCGGGCACGAGCCCCGTGACGGCGTCCACCAGCGTCGTCTTGCCGGCACCGTTGGGGCCGATGAGGAAGTGCAGGCGCCCCTGCAGGAGGGTGAGGTCGACGCCGTCCACGGCTCGGAAGCCGTCGAACTCGACCGTGAGGCCGCGGATCTCGAGGTAGTCGAGCCCGCGCTCGTCGGGAGGCACGACGTGCTTCATGCCGCGACCTCCTCGGTGACGCCGGAGGATGCCCGGTGGCGTGACGACGGCGGTCGGCTCCTGACCCGGTCGGCGATCGCCCTGCCCCAGCGCGACAGGGCCGAGGCCAGGCCGGCCGGCAGGAAGAGGATCACCACCACGAACAGCAGGCCCAGGAAGTAGGTCCACTGGTCGGGGAACGCCTCCGACAGCGTGGTGCGGCCGTAGCCGACGGCCAGTGCTCCGAGGGCGGGGCCGAGCAGTGCGGCGCGCCCGCCGAGGGCCACGCCGGCGATGAGCATGATGGAGGCGAGCGCGTTGACCTCACGGGGGTTGATCAGACCGGCCAGCGGCACGAACAGCGCCCCGCCGATGCTCGCCATCACGGCGGCGATCACGAAGGCCAGCAGCTTGATGTTCGCCGGGTCGTGCCCGAGGAAGCGCACCCGCTCCTCGCCGTCGCGCACCGCCACGAGCAGCTCGCCGAACCGACTGCGGTACAGCTGCCAGGTCAGCAGCAGCATCGCCACCAGCACGCCGGCGGTGATCGAGTAGATCATCTGCTTGTTGACGGGGTCGTAGAGGTTGTAGCCGAAGAACGAGCTCAGTGAGTTCAGGCCGGTCTGGCCGCCGGTGTACTTGATCTGCGAGACCAGGAGCGCCGCGAACGCGACCGTCAGCGCCTGCGACAGGATCGCGAAGTAGGCGCCCTTGATCCGTCGCTTGAACACCGCCGCGCCGAGCGCGGTCGCCACCACCGCCGGCAGCACGATGATCGCTGCGATCGTGAAGCCCCCACTGCGGAAGGGCTCCCACCACACGGGTAGCGAGCCGTCGCCGAAGTTCAGCATGAAGTCGGGCACCCCGCCCGTCGCTGCGGCGGCCTCGAGCTTGAGGTGCATGCCCATCGCGTAGGCCCCGATGCCGAAGAACAGTCCCTGGCCGAGCACGAGCATGCCGCCGCGCCCCCAGGCGATGCCGATGCCGACGGCCGCGATCGCGTAGCAGCAGTACTTGCCGAGGTTGTTCAGCCGGAACGGGGTGAGCACGCTGGGCGCCACCACGAGCAGGAGCACCGCGATCAGGGCGATGCCGAGCAGGGGGAGCGAGGAGCGCAGCAGGTGCGCCGAGCGGGGGCTCACACCAGGCTCCTCGTCCGGACCGTGAAGAGGCCCTGGGGACGGACCTGGAGCAGGACCACGACGAGCAGGAAGGTGAGGACCACGGCCATGCTCCCGTCGGTGAAGTAGGTGAGGAACGCGCGGATGATGCCGAGCCCGAAGGCGGCGATGACCGCGCCTCGGATCTGGCCGATGCCGCCCGCGACGACCACGAGGAAGGCGGCGATGATGTACTCCGAGCCCATCGTCGACTCCGTGGCCGTCACCCGGGTGACGGCGACACCGGCGATGCCGGCCAGGCCGGAGCCGAGGAAGAAGGTGGCGCGGTCGACGTTGCGGGTCGAGACGCCGAGGGTCTCAGCGAGGTCGCGACTCTGCACCGTGGCGCGCATGCGTCGTCCGAAGGCGGTGGTGCGCATCATCCAGGCCACGGCGCCCAGGCACACGAGCGTGAGGACGAGGATGAAGAGCTGGCTGAGCGGATAGCGGTAGCCGAGGATCGGGATCTGCCCCTCGAGCCAGCCGGGCCCCTCGACCGCCACCGCCTGGGCGCCGAAGACGTCCTTCGCGGCCTGCTGCAGCACCAGGCTGACGCCGAAGGTCACCAGGAGGGTGTCGAGGGGGCGGTGGTACATCCAGCGGATGACAGTGAGCTCCAGCAGCACGCCGAGGAGGCCGGCGACGCAGAAGGCGACGGGCAGTGCGACCAGCAGCGAGATGTCGGCGTTCGTCACGACCTGCTGGGTCAGGAACGCGGTGTACGCGCCGGCCATGAGGAACTCGCCGTGGGCCATGTTGATGACGCCCATCTGCCCGAAGGTGAGCGAGAGGCCGAGGGCGACGAGCAGCAGAGCGGCGCCGTAGGAGGCGCCGGTGAAGACCTGGGAGATGACGACGTCCACGAAGGTCCTTCCGGGGGAGGGCCGCCCGTCCCCCTCCCCGCGTGGGGGAAGGGGACGAGCGGTAGGTGCTCGAGGAGAGCGGGACGGGTCAGGCGGTCAGTCCTTGCTGGGGTCCCACCACGAGTAGCCCTTGAGGAACGGGTCGGGCTCGATCGGCTCGCCTGAGGACCAGATGGTCGTGATGAGCTTGTCGGGCTGGACCTCGCCGATGAGGGCGGTCTTGGCGATGTGGTGGTTGTCGCCGTTCACGGTGACGGTGCCCTCGGGCGCCTCGAAGGTCGTGCCGCCGGAGGCGTCGATGACCTTGTCGACGTCGAAGGACTTCGCCTTCTCGACCATCGCCTTGTAGAGGTACAGCGAGGTGTAGGCGGCCTCCATCGGGTCCGAGGTCACCGCGTCCGCGCCGTACTTGGCCTTGAAGGCCTCCACGAACTTCTTGTTCGCCGGGCTGTCGACGGTCTGGTAGTAATTCCACGACGTCATCTGGCCGGTGAGGTCGACGGGGATGGCCGCGGCCTCCTCCTCGGCGATGGAGACCGAGATGATCGGGGTGTTCTTCGCCGACAGGCCCTTCTCGGAGTAGGCCTGGAGGAAGGCGACGTTCGAGTCGCCGTTGATGGTGTTGAACACGACGTCGGGCTTGGTGGCGACGATCTTGTCGACTGCGGTGCCCCAGGCGCCCTGGTCGAGCGGCTGGTACTCCTCGCCCACGACCTCGATGCCGTACTCGGCGGCGTACTGCTTGATGATCTTGTTGGCGGTGCGCGGGAACACGTAGTCGGAGCCGGCGAGGAAGATCGACTTGATCTTCTTCTCCTCGCGCAGGAAGTCGAGCGCCGGGATGATCTGCTGGTTCGTCGTCGCGCCGGTGTAGAAGATGTTGCGGTCCGCCTCGAGGCCCTCGTACTGCACGGGGTAGAACAGGATCGAGTTCAGGCTCTTGAACACCGGGCGCATGGCGACCCGCGAACTGGAGGTCCAGCCGCCGAACACCGCGGCCACGCAGTCCTGCTGGATGAGCTTCTCGGCCTTCTCGGCGAAGACGGTGGGCTCGGAGGCGCCGTCCTCCTGCACGATCTTGATCTTCTTGCCCAGGATGCCGCCGTCGGCGTTGATCTCCTCGGCGGCCATGCCGAGCGACTTCGACACCGTGGTCTCGCTGATCGACATCGCACCCGAGAGGGAGTTGAGGAAACCGAGCTTGACGGAGTCGCCGGAGGTGTCGACGCAGCTGGAGGCCGCGCTCTCCTCCCCGGACTTGGAGCCACCGCAGGCGCTGAGGCCCAGCGCGACGGTGAGAGCCAGGACGGAGCCCGTGGCAAGGCGGGAGCGGAAGTGGTTCACGTGGGACAACCCTCTCGGTCATCAGACGCTGCCGGTCGGCGGCGTCGGGGGGCCTGGGGGCACGGCGACGGGCCCCGGTGGCGATGAACCTAGGGAGGGCGGATTTCCATTTATTACCGAATGGAATTAATTCCGTGTTTCGTGGAGCCCGACTGCGTTACGAGTCGGCGAGCACTCCGAGCAGCCGCTCCACCGGGCTCGTGAGGCCCCACCGGGCCACCAGCTCCTCGGTCGCGGCGCCGTCAGCGGCCGACCTCGGGAGCGCCAGGTCGCCGGCGACATCCAGCCCCAGGTCGAGGTCGCGGACGACGGCCACCACCCGCGGCGCGACGTCGAGGTAGTCGGAGGCCTCGCCGATCCGGGTGCGCACCGCGGGCGTGAGCCCGGACGACGCGTCGCTCGCGGCCGCGCGGACGCCGGCGAGGTCGCCGAAGCGCTCGAGCAGGGAGGCCGCGGTCTTCTCCCCGACGCCCTTGACGCCGGGCAGGCCGTCGGAGGTGTCGCCGCGCAGCGTGGCGAAGTCGGCGTACTGGTCGGCGCGCACCCCGTACTTCTCCCGCACCCACGCCTCGTCCACGCGCTCGTGGCGGCCCACGCCACGCGCGACGTAGAGCACGCGCACGGCCGCGGCGTCGTCCACGAGCTGGAAGAGGTCGCGGTCGCCGGTGACGACGTCGACGGCGAGCCCGGCCTCCACACCGCGGTCGGCGAGGGTGCCGATCACGTCGTCGGCCTCGTGCTCGGGCGCACCGACCACCGCGATGCCGAGCGCCGCCAGCACCTCGCGGATGATCGGCACCTGCAGGCCGAGCGGGTCGGGCACCTCCTCCACGTCGGGGGCGTCCGCCACCTCCTCCACGACCCGGTGCGCCTTGTAGGTCGGCAGGAGGTCGACGCGCCACTGCGGGCGCCAGTCGTCGTCCCAGCAGCACGCCAGGTGGGTGGGCCGGTACTGCTCCACCAACCGGGAGATGTAGTCGAGCAGGCCGCGGACCGCGTTGACGTTGGTGCCGTCGGGTGCCGCGATCTCCGGTGCGCCGAAGAAGGCGCGGAAGTAGAGGCTCGCGGTGTCGAGCAGCAGCAGGCGCGGCGCGCCGGCGCCGGTGGAGGCGCCCGTGGAGGCGGGGGTGGAGGGGCTGGTCTCGGAAGCGCTCATCGCGGCCACCCTACGGCGCCGACGAGCTGGCGGGACGCCTCAGTCGCTCCGGCTCGGACCACGGGATCGCCCGCGGCGCGTCGGCGCCCGCCACTAGGGTGCGGGACGTGAGTCAGAGCAGCCCCACGCCGGTCGAGGCGATCGATCGACAGATCCTCGAGCTGCTGGCCACCGACGGCCGCATGAGCTACACCGACCTGGGTCGAGCCACCGGCCTGTCGACTTCCGCGGTGCACCAGCGGGTCAAGCGCCTCGAGCAGCGCGGCCTCATCCTGGGCTACGGCGCCACCGTGAACTACGCCGAGATCGGCCTCCCGCTGACGGCGTTCATCGCCATCAGGCCGATCGATCCCTCCCAGCCCGACGACTGCCCCGAGCGCCTGATCGCGATGCCCGAGATCGAGTCCTGCTGGTCGGTGGCGGGGGAGGAGTCCTACGTGCTCAAGGTGCGCTCCACCTCGCCCCTGGAGCTCGAGCGGCTGCTCGGACGCATCCGCGCCGCCGCCAACGTCGCCACCCGCACCACCATCGTGCTCTCGACCTACTACGAGAACCGGCCCGTCAGCGGCTGAGCCGGCGGCTCCTGCGGCCTCCGATCGACCTCCAGGCGGCCTCGCTCGGCGCGTCGCGGGCGACACGCCGATGATCCGAGCGATTTCCGGCGGTTTTTCGGGCCGTCGGCAGGTCACCCTGACCTGCGACAACGCACATCGGCGCAGGTCACGAGCCGGTTGACACAGGCCTGCCGGCTCGCGAAAGTACCCGGGTCCGCTCGCGCAGGTCGAGGCCAGCGGACCGGCGTCCGAGTGGCCGTCCGACGGGGGAGTGGCACCAACTCCGCCCGATGGCGGTTCGCGGAGGTCGGTTCGCCCCCCGAGAGCGGATCGGAGGAGTCCTCGTGCCGTCGAGGACAACGGCGCGCGCCGGGGCAGCCAGCCCCGCGGCGCGACGGACCCGAGACGGTCGAGGACTCCTCCGCACCCCTGGAACGCGCCCGGCGCCGCCGGCGTTGCGGTCGGCCCCTAGGCTCGTGGCGTGCTCATGCGATCGGTCGCCGCCGTGGTCTCCGGTCTGGCCCTCTCTGCCGCCTTCGAGCCCCTCGCCTTCGCGTGGCTGCTGCCGTTCGGCGTGCTGGGGTTCGCGCTGACGACGCGCGGACTCACGCCCCGCCGCTCGGCGCTGGTCGGCCTGCTGTTCGGCGCCGCCTTCTACTTCACCCACATCGCGTGGATGCGCTCCTCGATCGGCGCGCCCGCCTGGCTGACGCTCTCGACCGTGGAGACACTCTTCTACGGGGCGCTGGCAGCCACGCTGCCGCTGCTGCGCACCCTGCCGGCCGCGCCGCTGTGGTGCGCGGCCGGGTGGGCCGCGATGGAGAACCTGCGCAGCACCTGGCCGCTCTCGGGCATGCCGTGGGGGCGTCTCTCCTTCGCCGTGATCGACACCCCCGCGGCTCCTGCACTGGCCTACGTCGGCATGACCGGACTCTCGTTCGCGCTGGCGCTCCTGGCGTTCGTGCTCGCGGAGGCGATCGTGGCCGCCGATCGCGCACGCGGCGGCACCGGCCCGCGACGCGTCGTCCTGCTGCCCGCCGTCGGTGCCGTGCTCGTCGGCGCGAGCATCCTGCTGCCCGCTCTGGCACCGGTCGACCTCGAGTACGACGGTGAGGCCACGGTGGCCGTCGTCCAGGGCGACGTCCCCGGCCCCGGCAACAACATCCTCTACGACCCCCCGGGCGTCACGGCCAACCACGTGCGGGCCACGATCGGGCTCGCCGAGGACGTCGCGGCCGGTCGCGAGCCCCGTCCCGATCTCGTCGTGTGGCCGGAGAACTCCACGACGAGCGACCCCTTCGAGCCCGGCGTCGTGCGCGACGGCATCGAGGAGGCCGTGGCCCGCATCGGCGTCCCGGTCGTGGTCGGCGCCATCGTGGACGACGGCCCGAAGCACATCCTGAACCAGGGGATCATCTGGGATCCCGTGACCGGGCCGGGGCAACGCTACGGCAAGCACCATCCGGTGCCCTACGGCGAGTTCATCCCGTGGCGCAACCTGTGGAACCCCCAGTTCGGGCGCTTGGGGCTGATCCGGCGCGACGTGCGGCCGGGCACCGGCGCCACGCCCATGGAGGCCGCCGGCCTCCGCTTCGCCGACGCCATCTGCTTCGACGTCGCCTACGACGACGTCCTGCCGCGGCAGGTGCGCAACGGCGCGCAGTTCCTCGCGGTGCAGACGAGTAACGCCAGCTTCATCTTCACCCACCAGATCGAGCAGCAGTTCGCGATCACGCGGCTGCGCGCGATCGAGTCGGGACGCTGGCTGGCCGTGGCGTCGACCAACGGCCTCACGGGCATCATCGACCCCGACGGCCGGGTCGTGGCCGACGCGCCCGCTCGCACCCCGCGGGTGCTCGTCGAGCGGATGGGGCTGAGCGATGAGCTCACGCCGGCGCTGCGGATGGGCGAGTGGCCCACCCGGGTGTTCACCGGGTCGTTCCTGGTTGCTCTCGTGTTCGGCGCCGTGGCGTACCGTCGAGGGCGAGAGTTTCGCGGACCCCTGACGACGGGTGGCTCCGCCGAGACTCCGGCACCACCCCCGACCACTAGCGAGGCCCCCCGTGGCTGACATCCACCCCTCATCCGACATCTCGGGCCGGATCGATCCCCTGGCCTCCCTGCACCGCGACCTCACCGAGCTCGGGCGCGTCATCATGGTGATCCCGACCTACAACGAGGCCGCCAACCTCGCCTGGATCGTCGGGCGCCTGCGCGCGGCGCAGCCGACCGTCGACGTGCTCGTGGTGGACGACGGATCGCCCGACGGCACCGGTGCGGTCGCCGACGACCTCGCCGCCTCCGACGCGCAGGTGCACGCACTGCACCGCACCACCAAGGAGGGCCTCGGCGCCGCCTACCTCGCGGGCTTCGCGTGGGCGCTCGAGCACGGCTACGACGTGATCGGCGAGATGGACGCCGACGGCTCCCACCAGCCTGAGCAGCTGCACCGACTCCTCGGCGCCCTCCTCGACGCCGACCTCGTGATCGGTTCGCGATGGGTTCCCGGCGGCTCGGTGGTCAACTGGCCCTGGCAGCGCGAGGCGCTCTCGCGCGGCGGCAACCTCTACGTCCGCCTCCTGCTCGGCGTCACCGTGCGCGACGCCACCGCGGGCTTCCGCGTCTTCCGCCGCACCACCTTGGAGAAGCTGCACCTCGAGGACGTCCGCTCCACCGGCTACGTCTTCCAGACCGATCTCGTCGCCCGCACCCTCAACGCCGGCCTGAGCGTGCGCGAGGTGCCGATCGAGTTCGTCGAGCGGGTGCGCGGCGAATCGAAGATGAGCGGCGCCGTGGCCGTGGAGTCGCTGCGCCGCATCACCGCCTGGGGTCTGCGCGAGCGTTGGGGGCGCCTGCGCCGCCGCGGCGCGGAGCGTCGTCCGCTCGAGCTCACCGGTAGCGGCGCGCAGGGATACTCACGCCGTTGAGCAGGCGAAGCAGGCGCATCCCCGCCCTCCTGGTGCTGATCTTCCTGGTCGTGCCCCTCGCCGAGCTCGCGGTGCTGATCCAGGTGGGTCGGGTCATCGGGGCGTGGTGGACGATCCTGCTGCTGCTCGCCGACAGCATCCTGGGCGCCTGGCTGATCAAGCGCGAGGGACGCCGCGCCCTGGAGGCCCTGCGCACGCGGATCGAGCAGGGCCGCCTGCCCGCGCGAGAGCTCGCCGACGGCGCGCTGGTGGTGCTGGGCGGCGCACTGCTGCTGAGCCCCGGCTTCGTCACCGACGTCCTCGGGATCCTGCTGGTGCTGCCGCTCACCCGACCCCTGTTCCGGCGCGTGGCGATGGGCTACGCCGAATCGCGGATGAAGCGCCCCGGGATGGACGCGACCTGGCGTCCGCCGAGCGGGCCGGGCCCGGACGCGACTCGCCCCGGAGGACCGACGGTCGTCCGGGGCGAGGTGATCGACGAGGAGTGAGGCAGCGCCTCCTCCACGGGTCTCGGATCAGGCCTTGGCGGGCTTCTTCTTGCGGGCCGACGGGCGGTGCAGGTGGGCCGGGCCGATCTCGCCGCCGCGCAGCAGCTCCAGTCGCTCGGAGAGGATCTCCTCGAGCTCCTTCTCGCTGCGACGCTCGAGCAGCATGTCCCAGTGCGTGCGCTGGGGCTTCTCGACCTTGACCTCCCGCTCGATCCCAGCGGTCGACTCGGCCTCGACGCCGCAGCGCGGGCACTCCCACACCGCCGGCACGTCGGCCTCGATCGACATCGTGATCTCGAAGTCGTGACCCTGCGGACAGCGGTAGCCGACCTGCTGACGTGCGGCGAACTCGATCCCCCGCTCGTCCTCGAACGACTGGCCCCCCAGCCGGGCCCCGCGCAGTGTTCGCTCAGCCATTGAGCACCTCTCTGTCTCGGACTGTCCCGGGTGTGTCCCGTGTCGTACGTCTCAACGCTACCCAGGGCTCCAAGGTTCCATCCGCGCGTGAGCCGGTGGTCACACGCCGCCTCGCTCAGATCACATCGGCAGGAGCGTTGCCGGCCTGACGGATACCCCGCTCGGTGTCGACGCGCAGCAGCAGGAGTCCGCCCACCACGAAGAAGACGATGAGGGCGAAGATCGCCGGCCGGTAGGAGTCGGTGAACTGGTAGACGAGGCCGAAGGTGAGGGTGCCGAACCAGGACGTGCCGCGGTCCATGGCGTGGTAGAGGCTGAAGTACTCGGCCTCCTTCCCGCGAGGGATGAACAGCGAGAAGTAGGAGCGGGCCAGCGCCTGGGTGCCACCGAGCACGACGCCGATGGCCGTGCCGAGGAGCAGGAAGGGCACCAGCGAACCCGCCGGGATGACGAGGGCGGCGCTGACAATCGCCATCCAGCCCGCGAGGCCGGCCAGGATGACCTGCTTGGCACCGAAGCGGTCGGCCGCGCGCCCGAAGCCGATCGCGCCGAACATCGCGACGAACTGCACGAGCAGGTAGGTGCCGAGCACGGTGCCCTCGGCGAAGCCGAGCTCCTCGATGCCGAAGGTGGAGGCGGAGGCGATGACGGTCTGGATGCCGTCGTTGAAGAACAGGTAGGCCACCAGGAACGACAGCGCCACCGGGTAGTTGCGCAGATCCTTGAGCGTCGCCCACAGCTGGCCGAACGAGCGCGCCAGCAGGCCGCCGTCCACGTGGGTGACCTCGACCGGCGGACGACGCCGGATGCCGCGCCACGGGATGATCGTGAAGGCCGCCCACCACAGCGCCGCGGAGAGCAGGCTGAGCCGCACGGCCGTCTCGGTGCTCAGGCCCAGCGCGTCGTGGAAGGTGACGACGGCGAAGTTCACCGCGAGCAGCAGACCACCGCCCGCGTAGCCGTAGGCCCAACCGACCGACGAGACCCGGTCACGCTCGGCCTCGGAGGAGATCTGGGGGAGGATCGAGTCGCTCACCACCACGGCCGCTCCCGCGCACAGGTTCGCGATGACGAACATGATGCTGCCGAAGGCCCAGTTGTCGCCCTCGAGGAAGAACAGCAGACCGGTGGCCACCGCGCCCGCCCAGGCCAGCCCCGCGAGCAGGTCGGGCTTGCGCTCGGTGCGGTCGGCGAGCGCGCCGAGCAGCGGATAGACCAAGGCGCTGAGCACGGTCGAGAACGTGATCACGTACGACGGCAGCGCCCCCGGTGCGATCGAGAGGCCGAGCACGTGCAGGTGGCCGTTCTCGCCGACGTCGTTCTCGGCGATCGAGATGAGGTAGGGCGCGAAGAGGACGCCGGCCACGGTGGTCTGGAAGGCCGAGGCCGCCCAGTCGGTGAAGTACCAGCTGCGCTGCTCGCGGGCGCGCCGCACGGGCGCGAGATCGGCGATGCTCACGTGAGTCCTCCCCGCGCCGACCACCATTGGCCGCGCGCCTGCAGCACATCCTTCAGCACGTCGGTGCGATCGGTGAAGAGGCCGTCGACGCCCCGGTCGAGCAGCTCGCCCATCTCGTCGGGGTCGTCGACGGTCCACACGTGCACGGCCACGCCGTTGCGGTGGGCCCGGCGCACGAGGCCCGGGGTCGTCACGACGACTCGGCCCCGGCGGTGCGGGACCTGGAGGGCGGCGAACGAGCCCCCCGCCAGCACGCGCGCGATCGCGGCGGTGGGGGAGAAGCGGTAGAGCGCCACCTGCAGCGGATCGGCCGATGTCGCCACCTGCCCGGAGGTGAGCCGTCGGAACTCGCGCAGGCGCCGGCGCGAGAAGGAGCCGATGAGCACGCGCCCCTCGAGCCCGCGCTCGAGCACGAGCGCGGCCAACGGCCCCACCGCCGCGTCGGCCTTCAGGTCGATGTTGAACCGTGCCTCAGGGAAGGCGTCGAACAGCTCCACCAGCGTCGGTATCTGCTCACGGCCCCCGATCCGCGCCTCCCGCACCTCGGCGAGGGTCGCGTCGCCGACCGCCCCCACCCGGTCGCTGACCCGGTCGAGCACGTCGTCGTGGAAGGCCAGCAGCACGCCGTCCGCGGTGAGGTGGACGTCGGTCTCGAGGTAGTCGTAGCCGAGCGCCCACGCGTGAGCGAAGGCCGCCATCGTGTTCTCCAACCCCTCGATCTCGGGGTGGTAGGAGCCGCCCCGGTGGGCGAAGGCGATGATGCGGCCGGGCTCGAGGTAGGGCACGCCCGAAGCATCCCAGAGTCACCCGCCGCCACCGTGCGCGGCAGCGTGTCGCCCGCGCGCGAGAGCGTGTCGCTCAGCGCCGAAGGCGCGTCGTCCGAGAGTCCGGCCCGGAGGGTCGGGCGAGCGGCCGACCGAGCGACACGCTCGCGCCGAAGGAATCAGATATCGCGGAAGGTCTCGATGTCGGCGCCCAGGGAGCTCAGGCGCTCGGCGAGGTCCTCGTAGCCGCGGTGGATCACGTAGGTGCTGCGGAGCACCGACGTGCCCTTGCTGGCCAGCATCGCGAGCAGGACGACGACCGCCGGGCGCAGCGCCGGCGGGCACACGAGCTCCGTGCCGGTCCACGACGTGGGCCCCTCGATCTGCACCCGGTGGGGGTCGAGGAGGGTGACGCGGCCGCCGAGCTTGTTGAGCTCGGTGAGGTAGATGGCGCGGTTGTCGTAGACCCAGTCGTGCAGGTAGGTCTGGCCCTCGGCGACGGCTCCGATCACGGCGAAGAACGGCAGGTTGTCGATGTTGAGGCCCGGGAAGGGCATGGGGTGGATCTTGTCGCGCGGGGCCGTGAGGTCGGAGGCGTGCGTGGTGATGTCGACCAGGCGGGTGCGTCCGTTCGCGGCCAGGTACTCCGGCGAGGTGTCGTAGCGGAAGCCCATCTCCTCCAGCACCGCGAGCTCGATCTCGAGGAACTCGATGGGAGCGCGGCGGATGGTGATCTCCGAGCGCGTGACGATCGCCGCGGCCAGCAGCGACATCGCCTCGATCGGGTCCTCGCTGGGGGAGTAGTCGACGTCCACGTCGATCACCTCGCACCCCGTGACGGTCAGCGTCGTGGAGCCGATGCCCTCGACCGTCACGCCGAGCGCCTGCAGGTAGAAGCAGAGGTCCTGCACCATGTAGTTGGAGGAGGCGTTGCGGATCACCGTGGTGCCGGGGTGGAGGGCGGCCGCCATGAGGGCGTTCTCGGTGACGGTGTCGCCGCGCTCGGTGAGCACGATCGGCCGCACGGGGCTGACCGAGCGGTCGAGCTGGGCGTGGTACCAGCCGTCGGTGGCCTTGACCTCGAGGCCGAAGGGGCGCAGGGCCGACATGTGCGGCTCGACGGTGCGGGTGCCGAGGTTGCAACCGCCGGCGTAGGGCAGCTCGAAGGTCTCGGCGCGGTGGAGCAGCGGGCCGAGGAACATGATCACCGACCGGGTGCGGCGCGCCGCCTCCTCGTCGATGCTGCCGAGGTCGAACTCCTTCGGCGGCACGATCTCGAGGTCGTTCTCCTCGTTGATCCACCGGGTCTGCACGCCGAGGCTGGCCAGCACCTCGAGGAGGCGGTTGACCTCCTCGATGCGGGCGACCTTGCGCAGCGTCGTCCGGCCGCGGTTGAGCAGGCTCGCGCACAGCAGGGCCACACCGGCGTTCTTGGACGTCTTGACGTCGATGCTGCCGTGCAGCGTCGTGGGCCCCTTGACGCGCAGGTGGGTGGGTCCGGCGCCGAGCGCGACGATCTCGGAGTCGAGGGCGGCGCCGATGCGCGCCATCATCTCGAGGGAGAGGTTCTGATGACCCTTCTCGATGCGATTGATCGCACTCTGACTGGTGGCCAGCCGCTCGGCGAGCTGCGCCTGGGTGAGCCCGCGGTGCTTGCGGGCGTCGCGGATCAGGTTGCCGATGCGGCCCTTGTAGTCCTCAGCGGCGTCGTCGTGCGTCATGCCGTCGACGTTAACTCATATATGAGATAACACAAGCCCGCACGCGCCGGGGCGGTCACGCGGAGGCATCTGCCAGGATCGGGCCATGCGCGCCACGACGATCCACGGTACCCGCGACATCCGCGTCGAGGAGATCCCGGACCCGACCATCGAGCAGCCCACCGACGCGATCATCCGCGTCACGGCGGCCTGCATCTGCGGCTCGGACCTGTGGCCCTACCGCGGCGAGAACCCGATCACGCCGGGCAACACCATCGGCCACGAGTGCATCGGCGTCGTGGAGGCGGTCGGCTCGGCCGTGCGCGACGTCGCCGTGGGCGAGCACGTGGTCGTGCCGTTCTGCCACTGTGACAACACCTGCGCCCACTGCCGCGCGGGCGCCCAGTCGGCCTGCGAGAACCTGTCGATGACCGTGAGCGGCCAGTCGGAGTACGCCCGCGTCGGCCAGGCCGACGGCAGCCTGGTGTCCACCCACGGCCTCCCGGACGACGACCTGCTGGCCTCGGTGCTCACGCTCACCGACGTGATGCCCACGGGCTGGCACGCGGCCGTCTCCGCCGGTGTCGCCCCCGGCAGCACGGCGGTGGTGGTCGGCGACGGCGCGGTCGGGCTGTGCGGCGTCATCGCCGCCAAGCAGCTCGGCGCCGAGCGGATCATCGTGATGTCGCGCCACGCCGCCCGCCAGGACCTCGCCCGCGCCTTCGGCGCCACGCACGTCGTGGAGCAGCGCGGCGCCGAGGGCAATGCCGCGGTGCTCGAGATCACCGACGGAGTGGGGGTCGACGCGGCACTCGAGTGCGTCGGCACCGACCAGTCGATGTCGACCGCGATCGCCGTGACCCGCCCTGGCGGGGGCGTGGGCTTCGTGGGCGTGCCCCACGGCGTGAAGCTGCCGGTGCGTCAGCTCTTCGCCAAGAACATCGGCGTGCGGGGCGGCATCGCCCCGGTGCGGCGCTACCTGCCCGAGCTGCTGGACCTCGTGCTCGAGCGGGCGATCGACCCCGGCCGGGTCTTCGACCTCGAGCTGCCCCTGGAGGAGTCGCCCGAGGGCTACCGCGCGATGGACGAGCGTCGCGCGGTCAAGGTCATGCTGCGCCCTTGACCTGACCCTCGAAGGCCTGGCCGGCCGCGGGGTGCAGGAGGTGCTCGGCGCGGGCCTGGTCACGGCGGTTGCGCTCACCAGCGAGCCAGACGACGCCGAAGAGGGCGCCGAGCAGGACGACGAACAGGCCGACGGCGGCCAGGGCCACGAGAAGGACAGTGCTCATGTGATCACCTTCACATGATCCACGTCACATTTCCAGGGTCTTCCGGCCCGGGACTTCCGGCGTCCTTCCGGCTCAGCACTCGATGACGTTGACGGCGAGGCCGCCGCGCGAGGTCTCCTTGTACTTGGTGTGCATGTCGCGCCCGGTGTCGCGCATCGTGCGGATCGCCCGGTCCAGCGACACGGTGTGCGCGCCGTCGCCGGCAAGGGCGAGGCGGGCGGCGTTGATGGCCTTCACGGAGGCGATCGCGTTGCGCTCGATGCACGGGATCTGCACGAGTCCGCCTACGGGGTCGCACGTGAGGCCCAGGTTGTGCTCGATGCCGATCTCGGCGGCGTTCTCGACCTGAGCGGGCGAGCCGCCGATCAGCTCGCACAGCGCACCGGCGGCCATCGAGCAGGCCGAGCCGACCTCTCCCTGACAGCCGACCTCCGCCCCCGAGATCGAGGCGTTCTGCTTGAACAGCGACCCGATCGCGCCCGCGGTGAGCAGGAAGCGGACCACGCCGTCGTCGTCGGCGCCGGGGATGAACCGGGCGTAGTAGTGCAGCACGGCCGGCAGGATGCCCGCGGCGCCGTTGGTGGGGGCGGTGACCATCCGACCGCCAGCGGCGTTCTCCTCGTTGACCGCGAGGGCGAACAGGTTGACCCAGTCCATCGCGTGGAGGGGATCGGCAGCGCCCTCGCCGGCGCTCAGGCGGGCGTGGAGGGCCGGCGCGCGGCGCGCGACGCGCAGCCCACCGGGCAGCACGCCGTGGCTCGCGCAACCGTTCGTCACGCACTCCTGCATCACGCGCCAGATCTCCAGCAGGCCGTCGCGCACCTCCTGCTCGGTGCGCCAGGAGAGCTCGTTGGCGAGCATCACGTCGCTGATGCGGGTGCCCGGCCCGAGCGTATGGCAGATCGTGAGCAACTCAGCGCCCGTGCTGAACGGGTAGCGCACCGGCGTCGCGTCGAGCACGACGCGGTCGGCGCCGACGGCATCCTCGTCGACGACGAAGCCCCCGCCCACGGAGTAGTAGACGCGCTCGATCAGCACGTCGCCGGCGTCGTCGAGGGCGCGGAAGCGCAGGCCGTTCGGATGCCCGGGCAGGGAGCGGCGCCGGTGCAGGACAAGGTCGCCGGCACCGAGGCGCACCCGTCGTCGTCCACCGAGGACGACGGCGCCCTCGGCCCGGATCGCAGCGACCCGGGCCGGGGCGGAGGCGATGTCGACGGTGGCCGGGTCGGCGCCCTCGAGGCCGAGGAGCACCGCCTGCTCGGAGCCGTGGCCGTGGCCGGTGGCGCCGAGGGAGCCGAAGAGCTCGGCGCGCACCCGGTCGGTGCGGTCGAGCACTCCCGCCTGCACGACGGCGTCCGCGAACCGGTGGGCCGCGCGCATCGGGCCGACCGTGTGCGAGGACGACGGTCCGATGCCCACCGAGTAGAGGTCGAACACGCTCAGCGCCACCACGGCACCGTAGTCGTGATGCGGCTCACGTCACCAAACCGGGCGGGGGTCCCGCTGGCTAGGCGAGGAGGCACCCGCCTCAGGCGCCGGTGACGGTGAGGTTGCCGCCGCAGGAGCTCGCGTACTGCTGCAGCACGGCCTTCTCCGCACTGTCGGCGCTGAGCCCCCAGCGGATCTTCACCGCGACCCACTCGCTCACGTAGCGACACTTGTCGTACGTCGGGAGCCACTCGGCCGGGTCCTGGTCGCTCTTGGACTGGTTCACGTTGTCGGTGACCGCCACCAGGCTGCGGGCGTCGCCGAGGTCGTTGGCGTAGGCCTGGCGGCGGGCCGTCGTCCACGAGCTCGCCCCGGAGCCCCACGCCTCGGCGAGCGGCACCATGTGGTCGATGTCGAGGTCGGAGGCAGCCGTCCAGGTGGCACGGTCGTAGTAGGACAGCCACGAGCCCGAGACGACCGAGCAGCCGGTCGAGCCGTAGGTGACCGACGAGCGTGCCTCGGCCATCAGCACCTCGGCGCGGGTGTCGTGGCAGTCGCCGTCGGCGTCGACCCAGTGCGGGAACAGGGCACGGTCGTAGCCCGTGGTCACCTCGGCGCGGGTCGGGATCTGCGCGACGGCACCGGCCAGCGTTCCGCTGTAGGACGCCGCGTGGGCCGGGGGAGCGATGAGCACGCCGAGCGCCACGAGGGCCGACACCACCGCCGAGAGCACCTGGCCCCGCGACGGGGCGACCAGGCGCGGGCGTGCGACGGCACCGCTGCGGGCGCTCATGCGACGACCGGGTTGAGCGTCGGGTCGCCCGACTCGACGACGAAGGCGGCGCGCACGCTGGACGGCGCCCCCGGACGCTTGACGTAGGGCAGCACGTGGAAGCGGGCGGTGAGCTCGCTCGGGGTCACCGTGGCCGTGACGTAGCCGCGCTGGCTGTTGGCGAACTTGATCCAGGGGTTCTCGCGCAGCTGCAGATCGGTCGCGGCGCTGGTGTCGGAGCCGTCGCCGCCGCTGGTGATCGACGTCGTCACCAGTTCCGCGGCCACGGGCCGGCTGTCGGGGTCGTCGAAGTCCTGCAGCACCTGCGAGGCGTAGTGGCGGTGGACGTCGCCGGTGAGCACCACCGCGTTGTCGACGCCGCGCTCGACGATGCCGTCGACGAGTCGCTGGCGGTTCGCGGCGTAGCCGTCCCACCCGTCCATCGAGAGACCGACGTCCGGGCCGGCCGCGAAGTCGCGCCGCGAGAAGAACACCTGCTGGCTGATGAGCTGCCAGCCCGCTCGGGAGCTGCTGAGGCCGTCGAGCAGCCACCGCTCCTGGCGCTCACCGCACAGGGAGCGGGCCGGGTCGAGCGCCTCGGTGCAGCCGACGGCCACCGTATCGCCGCACGCCTGGTCGTCGCGGTACTGGCGAGTGTCGAGCAGGTGGATGTCGGCCAGCGCGCCCCAGCCGAGGCGACGGTAGATCTGGATGTCGGGCCCGCGCGGGATCGACGAGCGTCGCAGCGGCATGTTCTCGTAGTAGGCCCGGAAGGCGGCGGCGCGACGGGCGCGGAAGCCCGCGGTCTCGCTGACGTTCTCCGGGATCTCGTCGGCCCAGTTGTTGTCGACCTCGTGGTCATCGAAGATCACGGCCCACGGCGCGACGGCGTGCAACTCCTGCAGGTCGGCGTCGGTCTTGTACTGCGCGTGGCGCTGGCGGTAACCCGCCAGGTCCACGGTCTCCGGACCCTCGTGGTCACGGACGTTGCCGCCCGGGGCGAGGTAGTCCTTCGCCTTGTACTCGTACTGGTAGTCGCCGAGGTGCAGCACGAGGTCGGGGTTCTCCTCGGCCAGGCGGCGATAGGCGGTGAAGAAGCCGTGCTCGTACTGCGAGCACGACACCGCCCCCACCATCAGCTCGGCCACGCGAGCGCGGCGGGCGGGGGCCGTGCGGGTGCGACCCGTGCGTGAGATCTCCGAGCCCACGCGGAAGCGGTACCAGTACTCGCGCGCCGGGCGCAGGCCCTCGACGTCCACGTGGACGCTGTGGCCGAAGTCGGGGCGGGCCAGGGCGCGACCGCGTCGCACGACGCGGCGGAAGCGCTCGTCCTCGGCCACCTCCCACTGCACGAGGTAGGGGTGGTTCGGCATGCCGCCGCGACCGTCGGCGGCCAGCGGCTGCGGTGCCAGGCGGGTCCAGATGACCACGCGGTCGGGCAGCGGGTCGCCCGAGGCGACCCCCAGCGTGAACGGGTCGCGCAACGGTGCCGCCACGGCAGGCGCCACCGAGCCGAGCAGCGTGAGACCGCCGGCGCCGGCGATCGCGAGCCCTCCACCGAGGACGACGCGGCGCCCCACGGCGGAGGCGGCGACACCGGCCGATGAGGGCGCGACGGGGACAGGACTGGACATGCGTGGACCTCCCGAGACACGGGCCACCCGATGCGGCCCGGCCGGACGAGGTTCTCGGGCCGGGCTCGCGCCTCCGTGCACGCGAGGTGTCGTGTCGGTGAAGGCTCGGTGGACGTCGAGGCGTCGCGCCGCCGTGGTCTCAGGCGGCCACTGGCACGCCCCGGCCGATCGGGTCACCCTCGCGGGGCGCGTCGTAGGCAGCCTGGTCGAGCATGCCCTCGCGCCGCGCCACGATCGTCGGCACCAGTGCCTGGCCGGCGACGTTGGTCATCGTGCGCATCATGTCGAGGATCGGGTCGACGGCGAGCAGGAGGCCGACGCCCTCCAGCGGCAGGCCCAGGGTGCTGAGGGTGAGCGTCAGCATGACGACCGCACCGGTGAGCCCGGCGGTGGCCGCGGAACCGACGACGGAGACGAAGGCGATGAGCAGGTAGTCGGAGAGACCGAGCTCGATGCCGAAGAACTGCGCCACGAAGATCGCCGCGAGCGCCGGGTAGATCGCCGCGCAGCCGTCCATCTTGGTGGTCGCACCCAGCGGCACGGCGAAGGATGCGTACTCGCGCGGCACGCCGAGGTTGCGGGTAGTGACGTACTCGGTGACCGGCATCGTGCCGACCGAGGAGCGCGACACGAAGGCCAGCTGGAGCGCGGGCCAGGCGCCCGAGTAGAAGCGCAGCGGGTTAAGGCCGTGCAGACGCAGGATCACCGGGTAGACGACCAGCAGCACGATCGCGCAACCGACGTAGACGTCGATCGTGAAGACCGCCAGCGGGCTCACGGCGTCCCAGCCGTAGGTGGCCACCGCGGTGCCGATCAGGCCGAGCGTGCCAAGCGGCGAGAGGCGGATGATCCACCACAGCACCGTCTGGACGACGGCGAGGAAGCTCTCGGCGAACGACAGGAACGCTTCGGCCTTCTCGCCGGTCTTGAGCACCGCCGCGCCCACCAGGAGGCCGAGGACGACGATCTGCAGCACGTTGAAGTTCATCGACACCGAGCCGCCGTCGTCCACCGACCCGCTGAGGCCGAAGACGTTGGAGGGCACGAGGCCGGTGAGGAAGTCGGTCCAGGAGCCGGTGGTGCCGGGGTCGCCAGCGGCGTCGCGCGACACGGAGGTGTTGACGCCGGGGTCGGTGAGCAGGCCGATCGTGATGCCGATGACCACGGCGACGGCCGCGGTGATGGCGAACCACAGCAGCGTCTGCGCGGCGAGGCGGGCCGCGTTGGAGACCTCACGCAGGCGGGCGATGCTCACCACGATCGCGAAGAACACCAGCGGCACCACCACGGTGCGCAGCAGCGTGACGAAGGTGTCGCCGATGGTCTGCAGCGTGGTCGTCAGACCGTCGAGCTCCTGGCTGCGGGCGAGCGCGCCGAG
The DNA here is from genome assembly GCF_964229035.1 of Nocardioides sp. Taxonomy (GTDB): domain Bacteria; phylum Actinomycetota; class Actinomycetes; order Propionibacteriales; family Nocardioidaceae; genus Nocardioides. The sequence continues at coordinate 38,033 of NZ_CAXRAZ010000021.1, forward strand.
GGCGGCACCGACGACGAGCGCGCCCAGGACCTGCGCCCAGAACGGGATCTGCCACCAGTGGTGAGGTGCAGCCGGCTGCTGGGAAGGCGCAGGTGTTCCGGACTCCCCGGTGGGGGAGGACGTGGAGGTCGTCACGAGTGTTCCTTTCGAACGGAGACCGAGCGGCCACGCCGGCGCGGGTGGGCGCCGACTGGCACAGGGGGCACAACATCCCTGCCCGGTGGCGTATTGCGTGACACGTGGCACCCGCGAGTGCGCACACAAGGCTCGACGGGTGCCAGGTCGGACCTGGCACCCGTCGAGGTGCCCGCGGGTCGAGATCCCCCGGGCGGTGGGGGCTCAGCCCAGCCAGATGCCGCGCAGGCGCCCGACGTCGCGCATGCGGCGCTCGGCGAGACGGTCGGCCGCGAGGGCGGGCGACAGGCCGTCGGCGGCTGCGCTCTCCAGGACGGCGGCGGTGGTGTCGAAGATGCCGCGGGCACGCTGCTCGGCGCGCTCGAAGCGGAAGCCGGCGGGGTCGAGCTCGTCGGCCACCTGGATGAGACCGCCGGAGTTGACGCAGTAGTCGGGGGCGTAGGTGATGCCGCGCTCGAGCAGCACCTTCTCCACCCCGGGGTGGGCGAGCTGGTTGTTCGCCGCACCGCACACGATGCGCGCACGCAGTCCCGCCACGACCTCCTCGGTGAGGGCTCCACCGAGGGCGCACGGCGCATAGACGTCCAGGTCGCCGGCCACGAGGGCGGCCGTGGAGTCGACGACCGACACCTGCGGGTGCTCCTCACGCACCCGCGCCACCGCGGTGGGGGAGACGTCGGTGACGACGACGCGGGCGTCGTCCTCGAGGAGGAGGCGGACGAGGTGGTGCCCGACCTTGCCGACACCCGCCACGCCGACGGTGCGCCCGCCGAGAGTGGGCTCGCCCCACACGTGCCGCGCGGCGGCGCGCATGCCCTGGAAGACGCCGAAGGCGGTGAGCACCGAGCTGTCGCCGGCGCCGCCGTGGGCGACGGTGCGACCGGTGACGTAGTCGCACTCGCGAGCGATGTCGTCCATGTCGGGGGAGAAGGTGCCGACGTCGCAGGCGGTGTAGTAGCGACCGCCGAGGGACTGCACGAAACGACCGTAGGCGCGGAACAGGGCCTCGGCGCCGCCGGATGCTCGCACCTGCGCAGGATCGCCGATGATCACGGCCTTGCCGCCACCGAGGTCGAGGCCCGCGAGCGCGGCCTTGTACGACATGCCGCGCGAGAGGTCGAGGACGTCGCGCACCGCCGCAGCGGTCGAGGCGTAGGGGTAGAAGCGGGTGCCGCCGAGCGCGGGACCGAGCGCCGTGGAGTGCACGGCAACGACGGCGCGGAGACCGGTGGCAGGGTCGTTGGCGAAGACGACCTGCTCGTGCTCGTGGGCGGCCTCGAAGACGTCGAGGGCCTCGCCGGCGGGGGAGACCGGTGCCGCGGGGGCGGGGGAGTGCTGCAGGGTCATGGGTGAACCCGTCCTTGTCGATGTGTCGGCCACACAGGTGGGTGGCGCAGGTTGTGGTCGACCCGCGGGTGTGGTGCAGGTCACGACCAGCCTATCGGCTCCCGGCCCCTAGGGCTGACACGTCGGACACCAGAACAGGCGGCGCCCCGCCACCTGGGTGTCCTCGACCTCGGTGCCGCACCGGCGGCACGGCTGGCCGGCGCGGCCGTACACGTAGTGCGCGTCGACCCGGCGCGCACGGCCGCTGCGACGCTCCCGGTCCTCCGGAGCGGTGGTGATGATGCGACCCGCCCGCACCCCCGACCGCAGGAGGACGACGAGGTCCTCCCACATGGCGCGCAGCACGGCCTCGTGGTGCTCGCGGCCGGGGCGGAAGGGGCTGAGCCCCTGGCGGAACAGCACCTCGGCGCGGTAGACGTTGCCGACCCCGGCGATGACGGCCTGGTCCATGAGCATCGTCCCGATGGGCGCGCGGCTGCGGAGCACGCGGTCGATGAAGGCGTCGATGTCGGGGCGCTTGCGCAAGGGGTCGGGGCCGAGGCGCGTGAGCAGGTGGTCGCGCTCGGGGTCGGTGAGGATCTCGCAGGCGGTGGGGCCGCGCAGCTCGAGCCAGTGGGTGGGGGAGAGGAGCCTCAGCCGCAGGGCTCCCTGCGGCTCCGGAGCGGGCAGCTCGCCGTCGCGGAACTTCCCGTAGAGCCCGAGGTGGATGTGCAGCCACAGGTCGTCGTAGCGGTGGAAGAGGTGCTTGCCCCAGGCGTCGGTGCGCTCCAGGACCTGTCCGTCGATGAGCGCGGCGCCCTCGGCGAAGCGACCCTGCGGGCTCGAGACCTCCACCCGCTGGCCGACGAAGAGCTGGTCGTGGCGGCGGGCGAGGCGGTGGATGGTGTGTCCTTCTGGCACCACACGATGGTGGCCGACGCCGCCAAGCCGACGCGGGTCGGGCCCGAGCGGATTCCGCAGGACCGTCGGCGACCACCACTACGGTGAGGCCCGTGAGTGCGCATCCCGCCGATTCCCACGACGTGATCCGGGTGGAGGGCGCGCGGGAGAACAACCTGCGCGACGTCGCCCTCACCCTGCCGAAGCGTCGCCTCACTGTCTTCACCGGCGTCTCGGGCTCCGGCAAGAGCTCGCTGGTCTTCGGCACGATCGCCGCGGAGTCCCAGCGGATGATCAACGAGACCTACAGCGCTTTCGTGCAGGGCTTCATGCCCTCGGTGAACCGGCCCGACGTCGACGTCCTCGAGGGGCTGACACCGGCCATCGTGGTCGGCCAGGAGCAGATGGCGGCGAACGCGCGCTCGACCGTCGGCACCGTCACCGATGCGCTCACGATGCTGCGCACACTGTTCAGCCGCGCCGGCGAGCCGTACGTCGGCCCGCCCACGGCGTTCTCCTTCAACGTGCCCACCCGGCGCGCGAGCGGCGTGATGACCACGGAGAAGGCCGACGGCCGGGTGAGCAAGGACGTCGTGCGCGACGTCGTCTACCTCGGCGGGATGTGCCCGCAGTGCGAGGGCAGGGGCACGGTCTCCGACCTCGACCTGTCGGTCATCCTCGACGAGACCCGCTCGCTGGCCGACGGCGCGATCCTCGTGCCCGGCTACACCGCCGACGGTTGGATGGTCGCGGCGTTCAAGGCGGTCGTGCCGCCCGACGTGCCGATCCGCGACCTCACACCGGCCCAGCGCGACGAGCTGCTGCACGCGGAGCCGCGCAAGGTGAAGGTCGACAAAGTCAACGTCACCTTCGAGGGGCTGCTACCGAAGATCCGCAAGTCGATGTTCGCCAAGGACCCCGACTCGCTGCAGCCGCACGTGCGGACCTTCGTCGAACGCGCGGCGACAGTGGGGGAGTGCCCCGAGTGCGGCGGCACCCGGCTCAACGAGGCCGCGCGCAGCGCGCAGGTGCACGGGCGCACGCTGCCGGAGGTCTGTGCGCTCCAGATCAGCGATGCCGCCGCCTGGGTGCGCGCCCTCGACCTGCCGGCGCTGGCTCCGCTGCTGGACGCCCTGCGCGACCTCCTCGACTCCTTCGTCGAGATCGGTCTCGGCTACCTCAGCCTCGACCGGCCCTCCGGATCGCTCTCCGGCGGCGAGGCCCAGCGGGTGCGCATGATCCGCCACCTCGGCTCGGCGCTCACCGACGTCACCTACGTCTTCGACGAGCCCACGGTGGGCCTGCACCCGCACGACATCGACCGCATGAACACCCTGCTGCTCCGCCTGCGCGACAAGGGCAACACCGTGCTGGTGGTCGAGCACAAGCCCGAGACGATCCTCATCGCCGACCACGTCGTCGACCTCGGGCCCCGGGCGGGCGTGCACGGCGGCGAGATCCGCTTCGAGGGCTCTGTCGACGAACTGCGCGGCGCCGACACCCTCACCGGGCGCCACCTGGGGCACCGCGCACGGCTCAAGAGCGCGGACGCCGTGCGTGCGTCGTCCTCGGTGATCGAGGTGCGGGGCGCCAGGCGCCACAACCTGCAGGCGGTGGACGTCGACGTGCCGCTCGGCGTGCTGTGCGTCGTCACCGGTGTCGCGGGATCGGGCAAGAGCTCACTCGTTCACGGCTCGATCGCCTCGCGGGAGGGCACGGTGGTGGTCGACCAGTCGCCGATCCGCGGCTCGCGGCGCAGCAACCCCGCCACCTACTCCGGCGTGCTCGAGCCCGTACGCAAGGCGTTCGCGAAGGCCAACGGCGTGAAGCCGGCGCTCTTCAGCGCCAACTCCGAGGGCGCCTGCACCACCTGCAACGGCAACGGCATGGTCGAGGTGGAGCTCGGCTTCATGGAGACCGTCTCCACGCTCTGCGAGGAGTGCGGCGGGCGGCGCTTCCAGGCCTCGGTGCTGCAGCTCACCCTCGGCGGCCTCTCCATCGCCGACGTCCTCGACCTCCCGGTCGCCGATGCCCTCGCCTTCTTCTCCTCCGGCGAGGCTGCAGTGCCCGCCGCCGCGACCATCCTCCGGCGCCTAGACGACGTGGGGCTCGGCTACCTGCGCCTCGGCCAACCCCTCACCTCCCTCTCCGGCGGCGAGCGCCAGCGCCTCAAGCTCGCCGTGCGCATGGGCGAGCCCGGGGGAGTGCTCGTGCTCGACGAGCCCACCACCGGCCTCCACCTCGCCGACGTCGACCACCTGCTCGCCCTGCTCGACCGCCTCGTGGACGACGGCCGCTCGGTGATCGTCGTCGAGCACCACCAGGCCGTCATGGCCCACGCCGACTGGATCATCGACCTCGGCCCCGGCGCCGGCCACGACGGCGGGCGCGTCGTCTTCGAGGGCACCCCCGCCGACCTCGTCGCCCGCGCCCACACCCTCACCGGCCGGCACCTCGCCGCCTACGTCGGCGGCTGAGGGAGGTCGGGATTCGCCGGTGCACCGGCGAATCTCGTGCTCCTTGCATGAAGTTTCAGTCGACCAGCACGAGATTCGGTCGAGTAGTAGGGCGTCCTCAGCCGGGCAGCGCGAACTGGATGCGTGAGATGGACGCCGAGATCGGGGCGAACAGCTCCCGCCGGATCCGGTTGTGCTCCTCGTCGAGGTCGTACACCCGGTAGGCCTCCTCGCTCGCGAAGTCGGCGGTGAGGGCGTACGACACGTTGCCCTCGCGGAGACCGAGGTCCTGGCCGGCCAGGAGGGCGAACTCGATGCCGTCCACCCGCAGGTCGCGCAGCGCCTGCAGCGCCTCCTCGACCTGCTCCCGCGTCACGCCGTCGCGCACCTGACCGACCACCACGTTGCGGATCATGGCGACAGTCTGCCCGCCGTCCTCGTGGACGACGGATGTCGGCGCTCGCCCCTAGCGTGCGAGCCATGAGCGAACGCGACGAGTTCATCACCACCCTGCGCACCCACCGCGGCTTCCTGCGCCAGACCGTGCGAGGTCTGGACGACGAGGCCGCGCGCAGCACGCCGACCGTGAGCGCGCTGTCCCTGGCCTCGCTGCTCAAGCACGTGGCCGACACCGAGGAGCAGTGGATCACCTTCGCCCGCACGGGTTCGATGCCGGGCAGCGAGGGCTGGTCGGGGGAGGACACCCGCTTCGTCCTCACCGACGACCACACCGTGGACGCGCTGCTGACCCGCTACGACGAGGTCGCCGCCGTCACGGAGGAGTTCATCGCCGGCGCCGACCTGAACGCCGCGCACCCGCTGCCGAGCGCCCCGTGGTTCGAGCCCGGCGCGTCGTGGACCGTGCGGCGGATGCTGCTGCACGTGCTCGCGGAGTCGGCCCAGCACGCCGGCCACGCCGACATCATCCGCGAGTCGATCGACGGCGCTCGCACCATGGGCTGAGACGCGCGAACGGCCGTGGGGGAGCGCGGAAGTCGCTCGCGAGTGGCGGCAGAGGCTGCCTAGGCTCGCGCCCGTGCCGACCGACGAGACCGCCCGCCTCGAGATCACGACCGACCTGCGACGCATCGACCTCGACGTCGTCCACCGCTGGTTGTCGACCGATGCGTACTGGGCTCTGGGTCGAACGCGCGCCGTCATGCAGTCGGCAGCCGACGGGTCGCTGAACTTCGGGGCGCTCGACGCCGAGGGCCACCTGCTCGGCTATGCGCGCGTCATCACCGATTCGACGACGTTCGCCTGGGTGTGCGACGTCTACGTCGATCCGGACGCCCGCGGTCGAGGGGTCGGCGTGCAGCTGATGGAGGGCATCACGGCCCACCTGGAGCCGCTGGCGCTCAAGCGCACGGTGCTCACCACGCTCGACGCGCACGGACTGTATGAGCGCTTCGGGTTCACCCCGCTGCCGCAGCCCGAGCGGTGGATGGTGGCCCTCGGCGACCACCCGGGCCACTTCACCAGCTGAGCAGGGCCGGTCAGGGCCCCGCGATCAACCAGAGCAGCACCGCCCACACCACGAGGACGCCGGCACTGGTCGCGATCGCGGCGCCGCGGCGTCGTCCACGGGCCGAGCGCAGCCGCGTGGCGGCAAGGGAGAGGGCGATCAGCACGACCAGCGGAGCCGAGACAGCGGCCACGACCAGGAGACCAGCCAGATCCGGGTCGATGCCGGAGGTGCCGAGCGAGACGCGCAGCTGGGAGGTGATGTCGCCGCTCTTCGACGGCCAGAACGCGACCAGCCAGACGATCGCCAGCCACCCTGCCACCGGCCCGAGGACGTCGCCCGCCAGCCCGCCGCGCTTCACCAGGAGGAAGGCGAGGACCCCTGCGCCCCAGGGGAGCGCCAGGAAGGCCGCGTAGATCCCCGCGGACGGCCAGCCGCCCATGATCCCGAGCAGACCCCAGATCTCATCGCGGGCCAGCACCGCCGTCGGGATCGAGGTGACCAGCGCCAGCAGCGACATCGGAACGAGCCAACGACTGTGCCGCTCGTCCGATGGTGGACGACGATCCGCCCCGCCCGCGAGCGGGCGCGATCGCGCCTTCGCCCGAGCCTGTCGTCGAGCGCGCGCCCTCCTGCTGCCTGCCGATCCCACGTGGACGATCTACCCACCGGAGTCGTGTCGAAGCGCCCTGCGGCGTCTGCCGGGTCACGGAAGGCATGATGGGCGCATGCGAGGCAGGACTCTCGGGAACAGCCGCATGACCGAACGGACCGCGACGTGACGCCCCGGCGTACCCAGGAGTGGCTGGTCCTGCTCCTCATCGTCCTCGTCGTCACGGCGGTCGTGTCGCGGTCGTGGAGCGCACCGATCATCGCCGCCGTCGTCTTCACCACGATCTACGCCAGTCCCGTGGGACGCGGGGGACGATCACGACCGCGGTGAGCACCGCAAAGAGCGCCAGGTCCGGGCTCACGGTGGCAGCGATCGCCCTCCATCCCGTCAAGAGTGCGTCAGCGCGCTCGGTCCAGACCTGCCGCGTGGGGCCGACCGGCATCACCGATGATCGTCGGTGGATGGTTGTCGACTCCGTCGGCGACATGCTCACCGCCCGGGAGATCCCTCCGTTGCTGCGTGTCGTTGCCGACACCCCGCTCACCGCACCCGGGCTCGATGCACCGCTGCGCCTGCGGTTCCCCGGTCTCGAGTCGCTGTCGATCGACGGTTCGCCAGGGGAGCAGCGCAGCGCGCAGGTCTTCGGCAGAGCGGTACGTGTGGACGTCGTCCACCAAGCGGCGGGGTGGCTGCAGGAGGCGCTCGGGCTCGGCGGAGTGCAGCTGGTCCGTCATCTCGCGCACCCGGGGGAGCGAGCGGCCCTCCAGGACGCCGCCGCCGTCAGCATCACCACGACCGCCTCGCTCCAGCAGGTCTCCAGCTGGGCGGACGATGACCTCGCGCCCAGCCGGTTCCGCGGCAACCTGCTGCTGAGCGGCGACATCGAGCCGTTCGCCGAGGATGCCTGGACGACGGTGCGCATCGGCGACGACGTCGTGCTGAGCGCCCGCAAGCCGATCAGCCGCTGCCTCCTCACGACCATCGACCCCGACGACCTCACGAGCGGCCCCGAACCGCTGCGATCGCTCGCCCGGCACCACCGCATCGACGGCACGCCGCGCTTCGGGCTCGGCCTGCACGTCGTCCACGGCGGTGAGATCAGCCTCGGCGACAGGGTCACGCTCGAACGGTGAGCTCGCACAGCTGCTGACCGCTCACAGATCGAGCAGCAGCGCGAGCGTCTCGCGAATCTCAGCGAGCACGACGACGCCGACGTTCCCGCGCTGGCCCGTCAGACGCGATGTCGCGACCGAGCGGAGATGCTGACACTGCGCGGACGATCGCTCGTCGAGTCCGTTCAGCTCGTCTGGCTCTACCACTACCTCGGTGGAGCTGCGCCGGACCGTGCGGGTCAGCGGCACCACTTGGACGACGTTGGGCCCGCCACGAAGGATGCGCGCAGCGGTCACGACGACTCCCGGCCTCAGCAACCCTGCCTCGCTGCCGCTGGGCGCACCGAGATCCAGGACAACGACGTCACCCGGCGTCAGCATCCAGCCACGTCAACTCATCGGCCGTCAGCTCGGCGCCGAGGTCGCGTGCCATCGAGTCCTGTCGCAAGGCACGCAGAGCACGACTCACGGTCTGGTCGATCGTCTCGTGACGCTCCGCCGCCAGGCGGGTGACCGACGCGTGTGTCTCGCGGCTGATGCGGATCGTCGTGGTGTCGGCCATGGTGTCGATGGTAGGCCCTGTAGACGATCTCATCTACAGCTTGACCGCGGACCCCGATTGACTGCGCCACAGGGCGGATTCGGCCGTCGGTAGCCTGGCCGCTCAAACACCGATGAGTGACAGGATGAGTCCGAAGCAAAGCATCCCTGGCCGCGCGCCCCGAGGCATCCGACAAGCCCTCACCCTGGATCACCCGCGTCTGGTCCTGAACTGTCAGTGACGCCTTGCCCGAGACTCTCGAACAAGGATGACTGCGACAACCAGCCGTGATGCTGCGAGCAGTGCACACGCTGCAGCGATGAACCACAGGAAGACGCGGATGCCACCGACTAGATCAGCCGACCAGTAGAGCGACAGAGCCGCTAAGGCGCAGAGCACGAAAAAGCCGAACACAACCTGCGGGACCGATGGCCGGTCCGGATACCAATCAACCACGCTGGAACAGTAGAACGACGCTCGCCGCCTATCGCGACGACCCGACTTCCCGACTGACGACCGATCGCCGATAAGTGACATTATGTCACTTCTTCGCGTGTTGCGGAATTGCTCGCCGGCTTATGCCTAGCCCACTTCCCTGCTGGAGTTGCTAGAACGACCCGCACAACTGGAGATGCATCCGTCCCGAGGCGTTGTGCGTACGTGCGGGTTCGCTAACCCCTGAGAACCACCGCTCGGACCGCTGCCCTCATCTCGCGCTCGATGGCCGCTCGGTCGGCCGGCTTGCTCATCCCAGGCGGCGAGCCGTGCGTAGAACCGGCCTTCAAAGAGCTCGACAGGCAGATCCGCGTGCCCGAATGCCCAGAGCAGCAAGCGATAGCGCCCCGCTTCGCCCTCTGCTTGCGGCACCTCCATGTCGAACTCTGCGAGCATCGCGCGGACGACAGGCTCGGCATCCCTCTGTGCTGCTCCGATCGGCAACGATGCGACGTCGAGAGTCGCGGGCCCGCCGAGCCCGTCGGCAACGAGCTCCTCGGCAAGCCTGATCGCCTCGTCCAGCCCAGGTCCGCTCGGCATCGCGACGTCGATCGCGACCGCTCGCAGACTCCCGATGCGCGCAGCGTCCAAGTTCTCTGTCACGAGCCTCATCCTGCCGCTGACTACGCACGCATCAAGAGGCGTCAGCGTAGGCGAGCTTGGCTTCGCAGTGGCGACAGCGGAACAGGTAGCCGGTCAGATCGCCGTCAACACTCAAGTGCTGGAGGCTCCCGGAATCCCACCCGTCGACGGCCAGTGCCTGGATCACGCTAGGCAGATCGGCGATATCCCCGTAGCCCACTCGGCCGAGATACGCGGTGGCATCCGAGCAATGGAAGAGCCAGCGTTCCTGTTGCCAACCTGCGAATCCTGGAGTGCGGTGCAGGACTTCATCGAGTACGGCCCGGGGAATGTCCGACGGTGCCCCGTCCACAGTCGTGAACTCGGCGCTAAATTCTCGCGCTGCGCTGCCATCAGCGATGCACCACGGGCAGATGAACTCGACCTCGTCCACAGCGTAGATAGGCCCGGAGTAGATCAGACCGCGAGCCTGACCGCAGCGTTCGCACTCATCCGAGGAATTGACCACAGACCCGGTGAGGATCGGATCAAGGTGGTACCGGAAGGACGGTGGCGCGCTTTGCATGCCCAAAGCCTGGCAGAGCAGGAGCCAGCCATCACCGGCACTCGATGAACAGACGACCAACGCGCTTCCGCTGCGCCTCACCACTGCCTAGGTTCGCTCCATGGCCCTGCTCCGCCGCTTCGACCCGCCGACCTTCGCGCGAGCCCTCGACGACTGGTCCTGGTTGCTGGGCGGTCGACCTCTGCAGCCGCTCGGCTGCTCGATGTTCGGAGACGTCTTCTTCCAGGGGCCCGACGCGATCTGGTTCCTCGACTCGATCGAAGGCACCTTGACGCCGCAGTGGCACGACACCGTGGCCCTCAAGGCGATGCTGGACAGCCGCGACGGACAGGACCGCTTCCTCCTGGCCGAGATCGCCCTCGCCGCTCAGAGGAAGGGTCTGCGGCCCGGTCCTTCCGAGATCCTGGACTTCACAATCCCGCCAGCGATCGGTGGTCAGCTCTCGCCGAACAACGTCCAGGTCGCCGACTTCGTGGTCGCGTCATCCCTCAACGGCCAGATCCACCGTCAGATCAAGGACCTCCCGCCGGGCACGAGGATCTCCGGGGCCGAGATCGGCGATTGACCGCTGCCGAGGACTTTCGCTGTCGCTGCGGATTCACAAGGAGATTGAGACTCCCCCGGCGTCCGCTATGACCTGTCTCACAAGCGAGCGTGCGCAGTGCGCCGATTCAGCACGTTCTTGGTCGAATCTGCAGCGCGGCGGCGTCCGACACGAGCATGGTTCGGGTCGTGAACCCCCACTCACGCATCGCTGCCCCGCGCCCGCACGGCTCCCGCCGGACCGTCGGCCCCGTCACCCGCCTCGGCAACCGCCACGCCGCCCGCCCGCTGGCCCGATCGGTCGCCACGCTCGTCGCGGCCATCGCCGCAGCCTGCGGGATCCTGGCCGGGAGCGTCGCGCCGGCCCACGCCGGCCTCTTCGACTTCCTGACGAGCCCCACCGTCACCGTCATCAGCAACCCCGGCCAGCTCGCCCCGCGCGAGTCGAGCCAGGTCATCGTGCGCGCGAGCGCACCTGCTCGACCCGGCACGGTCGTCAACCTGGTCACGGCCGGATTCCTCAACCTCGGGTACAGCGTCGTCGGCACCACCAAGCTCGATGCCAACCTCGAGGCCCGACTGCCGCTGCCCGGGCGCGACTTCCTCGGCTCGTACCAGTACTGGGCGCAGGTCCCGGCGACCGGCGCCCACCAGGAGGGCAACAGCGCCCGCTTCTCCGTGACGATCGCGAGCCCGCCGAAGCCCGTCAGCCCCACCTGCGGTGGGGCGAACCCCACCAGGCCCGACGGCACCCCGTGGAGGTGCACCTACAACGACGAGTTCGACGGCACGAGCCTCGATCGCAAGTGGTGGCGCCCGCAGACCGCCTTCCAGACCGGTACGAGCAGCAGGTACGCCTGCGCGGCCGATCGCCCGGACACGATCAGCGTGGGCGGCGGCGTCCTGTCGCTCTCCCTCGTGGAGCTGCCCACTCCGGTGGCGGCCTGCGCGAACAACCAGACCACCCGGTTCGTCAACGGTCAGGTCATGCACTACCAGACCTTCAACCAGACCTACGGCAAGTACGAGGTCCGCGCCCGCGTCTCGAGCCTGCGCTCCCCCGGCGCTCAGACCTCCTTCTGGCTGTGGCCGAACAACGACACCTACGGCCCTTGGCCCGCATCCGGCGAGATCGACTTCGCGGAGATGTACTCCTCGGCACCCGACAACGTCTTCCCCTACATGCACTACCTGCTCGGCGAGAACGACCCGAAGACCAACAGGAACGTTCCCGGCGCGGTGTGCCCCATCAGTTTCGGTGACTGGAACACCTACGGCATGGAGTGGAGGCCCGGCCAGATCAAGATCCTGGTCAACGACCAGGTGTGTGTTGAGAACAACTACTCCACCGTCGGTGGCGTCCAGGGCCAGTACGGCCCCTTCGACAAACCGTTCTACCTCAACCTGAACCAGGCGATGGGCACCACCGGCAACGAGTACGACCCGAACGTCGTGCCCGACAAGGTGACCACCCAGATCGACTATGTCCGGGTGTGGCAGTAACCCGACGCCCGCACGGGCACACGCGGGACACTCCTGGGGTGCGACCGACTCCCCTGAGGATCTCCCGCCGCCTGCTGCTCGGTTCCTCGGCCGCCGGTGCGGCGGCCTTCGCCGCCTGCTCCCCCACCGAGGACGACGGACCGGGCCGTCGTCCGAGCGTGATCGTGGTCGGCGCGGGGATGAGCGGCCTGGCCGCCGCCCGGCACCTCGCCGACGCGGGCGCTCGCGTGCAGGTGCTCGAGGCGCGCGACCGGCTCGGCGGGCGCATCTGGACCAGCGACGCCTGGGACTTCCCCGTCGACCTGGGCGCCTCCTGGATCCACGGCACCGGGGGCAACCCCCTCACGGCACTCGCCAGGGCGGCCGGGGCGACGACCGCGACCACGACCTACGATTCCACCATCACCCTCACCGATCGCGGCCAGCTGACCGAGGATCAGGAGGCGCTCCTGGAGCGAGCGACGGAGGCCGTCTCAGGCGTGCTGTCGACCTACCAGGAGGATGGCGAGGAGGACGCGTCGCTGCGCACGGTGGTCGAGCGCGAGCTCGCCTGGCCGGAACGGTCGCCGGAGGAACGCCGCTGGATCTCCTACGCGCTCAACGAGATCGAGCAGGAGTACGCCGGCAGCGCAACGCGGCTCTCGACCTACTGGTACGACAGCGACGCCCCCCTGAAGGGCGAGGACGTGCTGTTCCCCGGCGGCTACGCCCAGCTGACGAACCACCTGGCGCGCGATCTCGACATCTCCACCGGCACCGCCGTCACGGCGATCACCCACAGCCCCGACAGCGTCGTCGTCACCGCAGGCACGGCCACCTACCGCGCCGATCACGTGATCGTCACCGTGCCGCTCGGTGTTTTGAAGACAGATGCGATCACGTTCGACCCACCGCTCCCCCGTCGCGCTGCCCGAGCCATCGAGCGACTGGGCGTCGGACTCCTCGACAAGCTGGTCGTGCGCTTCCCTGCCGGCACCGAGAGGCTGTGGCCCGACACCGACTGGATCGAGCGGGTCCCGCCGGCGAGCTCCTACGGGCGTTGGACGCAGTGGATCAACCTCGCCCGCGCCACCGGCCGACCCGCGCTGATGGCCTTCAGCGCGGCGGACGACGCGCGCGCGGTGAGTCGGCTCTCCGATCGCGAAGCCCTCACCCAGGCCCTCGCCGCGCTCAGCGCCTCGCTGGGCGTCGACCTGCCGACGCCCATCGGCGTGCAGCGCACCCGCTGGGCCGACGATCCTCTCGCCCGCGGCTCCTACTCGTTCTACGCCGTCGGCTCGTCCCCCGCCGACCGCAAGGCGCTCACCCGCCCCGTGGGCGGTCGCCTGCACTTCGCCGGAGAAGCGACCGACCTGCGGTCCTTCGCGACGGTGCACGGCGCCTACCGCTCGGGCCTGCGGGCCGCGGAGGCGATCGTCAGGGACTGAGGGCCCGTGTCCGAGTGGGACCGATGTGATGAGGATCGTCTCCAGATCCCTCGATCCACTGTGAGCCCGCTGCCACACTGGGGCCATGACCTCTCGCACCGTCCTCGTCACCGGCGCCGCCGCCGGCATCGGCCGCGCCATCGCGAAACGCTTCCACGCGGCGGGTTACCTCGTCGGCGCCTTCGACATCGACGAGGCCGGGCTCGAGACGCTCGCCAAGGAGTTCGACGATGAGCGCGTGGTCACGGGCCGGCTCGACGTCCGCGACGCCGACGCGTGGACGGCAGCGCTGGCCCAGCTCACCGAGGTCTCCGGCGGTCGCCTCGACGTCCTCGTCAACAACGCCGGTCTGCTCGAGGGCGGCCGCTTCGCCGACATCCCGCTCGAGCGCCAGGTGCGACAGATCGACGTCAACGTCACCGGGGTGGTCACCGGCTGCTACACCGCCCACCGCTTCCTGAAGGCCACGCCCGGCGCCCACGTCATCAACCTGGCCTCGGCGAGCGCGATCTACGGACAGTCGGAGCTGGCCACCTACTCGGCCACCAAGTTCGCCGTCCGCGGCCTTACCGAGGCGCTCGACATCGAGTGGGCCGCCGACGACATCACCGTGCGTGCAGTGTGGCCGCTCTTCGTGGCCACCCAGATGACGCAGGACCTCGACATCGGCTCGACCCGCTCGCTGGGCGTTCGTCTCACCGCCGACGACGTGGCCGACACCGTCTTCGACATGGTCTCCCCCAACCCCGTGACCAGCCGCGTCGGCCGGTTCCGTCGGCCGGTGCACCGCCCGGTCGGCACCCAGGCGAAGGTGCTGTTCAGCAGCTCCGGCTTTGCGCCGCAGTGGGTCCTGCGGGCCGTCAACGGTCGCATCACCAAGGGCCACTGACGCCGGTCGACGGTCAGCGGAGGGCCCGCACCCCGGCCCCCTCAGGTCCCCCTCAGGAGAGTCTGCCTACGATGCGGCCCATGTCGTCACTTCGCTTCTGGCCCGCGCTCACGACCCCCGCCCGGCGTCGGCTCGCCGGCGGTGCAGCCCTGGTGCTGACCGCCCTGCCGCTCGCCGCCTGCGGCAGTGACGACGCCGACCAGGCCGCCGACGGGAGTGCTTCCACCTCGTCGGCCGGTGACGGCGTGGCGTGCAACTACGAGGCCGATGGCACGACATCCACGGCCAAGATGCCTCCGGCCACGGCCGCCTACGACGGCCCGGTCCAAGCCACGATCAGCACGTCGGCGGGCGAGCTCACGGTGACCCTCGACGGCAAGGGCGCGCCCTGCACCGTCAACTCGTTCCTCTCGCTGGCCAAGCAGGGCTACTTCGACGACACCCCCTGCCATCGCCTCACCACCTACGACGCCCTCAAGGTGCTGCAGTGCGGCGACCCGACGGGAACCGGCACCGGCGGACCGGGCTACACGATCCCGGACGAGCTCGACACCGCCGGCGACTACTCGGCCGGCACGCTGGCCATGGCCAACACCGGCCAGCCGGACTCCGGCGGATCGCAGTTCTTCATCGTCTACGCCGACAGCCAGCTGCCGCCGAGCTACACCGTCTTCGGCAAGGTGGACGCCGCCGGCGTGAAGGTGGTCGAGAAGGTGGCCGCCGGTGGCACCTCGGCCCCCGAGGACGGCGCACCGAACACCCCGGTGAGCATCACCAAGGTCACCGCCGACAGCTGATCGGCGCTCCGTAGGCTGGTCGGGTGAGCCTGACCCGCGTCGAAGCAGAGCACCGAGCGAGCCTCCTCCACGTCGAGAGCTACGAGGTGGCCCTCGACCTCACCGGCGGCGACGACCCCGACCACGCCACCTTCGACTCGCACACCACGCTGCGCTTCACGGTTGTCGCGTCCGGCACGACCTTCGCCGATGTCCGTCCCGAGACGCTGCACCGCGTCGTCCTCGACGGGCGCGAGATCACCGACGAGGTGCGCACCGCCATCGAGGACGACGGTCGCCTCCCGCTCGAGCTCACGGCGGGCGAGCACGTGCTCGAGGTCGCGGCCGCGATGCCCTACCGCTCCGACGGCGAGGGTCTGCACCGCAGCGTCGACCCCGCCGACGGACTGCTCTACGTGTACGGCATGTCGTTCATGGAGGCCGCCCCCACGGTGTTCGCCTGCTTCGACCAGCCCGACCTGAAGGCGCCGTACTCCGTGACCGTCACCGCGCCGAGCCAGTGGCTGGTGCGGGGCAACGGCCGCGTGCGGCGCGAGGCTCAGACGGACGCCTCCGCCGCGACGAGGCGCTGGTCGTGGGGGCCGACTCCCCCGCTCGCCACCTACTTCGTCACCGTCGTCGCCGGGCCGTACCACCTCGTCGAGGCCGAGCACGACGGGATCGCCCTCGGGTTCTCGGCCCGTCGCAGCCTGGCGGAAGCCCTCGAGCGCGAGGCCCCCGAGCTGATCGCCCTCACCGCGCAGAGCTTCGACGAGCTCCACCGTCTCTTCGGCGTGCGCTACGCCTTCGGCGACTACCACCAGGCGTTCGTGCCCGAGTTCAACGCCGGCGCGATGGAGAACCCCGGCTGCATCACCATCCGCGACCAGCTGCTCTTCGAGGGCACGGCCACCCGCGCCGACCGCAGCTTCCGCGCCGCGCTGATCGCCCACGAGATGGCCCACCAGTGGTTCGGCAACCTGGTCACGCCGCAGTGGTGGGACGACCTGTGGCTCAACGAGTCCTTCGCCGAATACATGGGCTACCGAGTGGCCGCCGACGCCACGGCCTACGACGACGCCTGGCTGCACCAGTCCTACGCCCGGCGCACCTGGGGGCTCACGGCCGATGCCCGCCCCACCACGCACCCGGTCGCCGGCAACGCCGCCGAGGACGCCGCGTCGGCGCTGCAGAACTTCGACGGCATCTCGTACGCCCGCGGCTCCAACGTGCTGCGCCAGCTCGCCACCCGCCTCGGCGACGAGGCGTTCCTCGCCGGCGTGCGCGACCACTTCGCGCAGCACCGCTTCGCCAACGCCACCATGCACGACCTCATCGCGAGCTGGGAGCGCGCCAGCGGCGACGACCTCGGCGACTTCGTCGACGCCTGGCTCCTCACGCCCGGGCCCGACGTCCTCGAGCTGGACCGCGTGGACGGCGTGGTGCGGCGGCGCTCGCCCGCGGCACATCCCGCGCAGCGCCGCCACGAGATCGTCGTCGCCACGCACCGCGACGGCCGGTGGGAGCGCTCCCCCCTCGTCGTGGACGACACCACCACGGCCTTCGCCGCCGGCGACAGCGCCGTGCTGCTCGACGCCACCGAGTCCACGTGGGCGCTCACGCCGCCCGACGCGCTGACGATGGCGCTCCTGCCACGCCTCGCCGGCGCCATGGACGACCCCCAGCTGGTCGCGACGATGTGGAACAGCGTGCGCCTCGCCCTCTTCGACGCCGCCGTGCGCCCTGCCCAGGTCGCCGACCTGCTCGTGGCCGCACCGCCCGTCGCCGACACCGCGGACGGCGTCCGGTCGCTGCTGCCTTGGGCGATCGAGGTGGCACTCCCCCTCTGCCCCGACGGCACCACCGAGCGCTTCCATGCCGCACTGCGTGCCGCCGCCGACCACGCACCGGCCGGATCGGAGGTCCGCCTGGCGGCCTTCCGCGCCGTGGTGCTGACCGCGACCGAGGTCGAGGAGTTGGAGCGCTGGGCCGCCGGTGGGGGTCTCCCCGACGGCATCGAGGCCGACGTCGACCTGCGCTGGAAGGCGCGCCGGCGCCTCGCTGAGATCGGTGGCACCGACCGCGCCGCCCTGGACGCCGCCCTGGCTGACGCCCCCAGCGGCACCGCGACCGTGGCACACGCTCGTGCGGTGGCCTCGCTGCCGACCACCGAGGCCAAGGAGTTCGCCTGGGCGCGTGCGCTCGGCGAGGTGCGGGTGCCCAACTACGAGCTCGCGGCCGCGGGCGCCGGCATGTGGCGCCCCGACCAGCTCGCCCTCACCGCGCCCTACGCCGAGGCCTACGTGCAGCGCTTCTCCGATCTCGTCGAGGCGCACCGCGGCTGGGTCCAGGCCACGGCCGTCGAGGCTTTCTTCCCGATCACGCACGTGGACGCCGCCACGCTCGGCGCGACCCGACACCTCCTGACCGCCGACCTGGCGGGAGCCGTGCGTCGTCCGCTGGCCGATCGGGTGGACGAGCTCGCGCGTCGCCTCGCGGTGCGCTGACCAGCACTCAGCCGCGCCGACCGGACACGGTCGGGTAACGGACGCGGGCGGCTGCGGCGTGGGCGACCCCCTTGCGTCGGACCCCCCTGTTTGACTGGTGCCATGGCCGCTCTCGTCGCTTCCGTGCTCGCGCTCCTGCTCGGCGTCGTCCTCGGGTGGCTGCTGCGGCACAGCCGGCCCGAGCCGGTCCGCATCGACCCCGAGGCCGACCTCGAGCCGCGTGAGTTGGTCCTCGCCCGCCACCAGCAGGAGGTCGTCGACCTCCGTCACCGCCACGAGCAGGAGGTGGCGGCCCTCGAGCACCGCATCGCGCTGGCCGAGAGCCGCACCGAGTTGCTCGTCGCCCAGGAGCGCGGAGAGCTCGCCGCGGCGGCCGCCCAGGTCGAGGAGCTCCGCCACAGTCTCGGTGAGGCCCGCGAGCAGTACCGCGGGCTCGTCGAGGCGCAGCGGCAGGCCCAGCGCGAGCGCGAGGACGCCGCCCGTCAGCGCGCGGAGTCCGAGGGCGGCCACAGCCAGGTGCTGAAGACCCTCACGCCCGTGGTCGAGCACCTGCGCGCGATGCAGCGCAAGGTCGACGACCTCGAGAGGGCGCGCGTGGAGCAGCACACCGAGCTGGCCGCCCAGATCCGCCACACCCAGACGTCGGTGGAGGAGTCGCGGCGCGCGGCCGACACCCTCGCCTCGGTGCTCAAGAACAACGCAGTGCGCGGCACCTGGGGCGAGACCCAGCTGCGCACGCTGGTCGAGACCGCCGGCCTGCTCAAGCGTGTCGACTTCGAGCTGCAGCACTCGATGCAGGCCGACTCGGGGGCACGTCGCCCCGACATGGTGATCAACCTGCCCGGCGGCAAGCAGATGGCGATCGACGCCAAGGTCCCCTACAACGCCTTCATGGACGCCCAGCGCCAGGGGATCGAGCCCGAGGTCCGCGAGCGACTGCTGCTCGACCACGCGCGCAAGGTGCGCGGCCACGTCGACGTCCTCGCCCAGAAGGGCTACTGGACGGGCCTGTCGGTCAGCCCGGAGTTCACCGTCGCCTTCATCCCTAACGAGCAGCTGCTCAACGCGGCGCTCGAGGTCGACCCCTCCCTGCTCGAGCACGCCTTCGGCCAGGGTGTCGTGCTGGCCACCCCGACCAACCTCTGGGGCCTGCTCAAGACCGTCGCCTTCACCTGGAAGCAGGAGGCTCTCACCGAGGACGCCCACCAGCTCTTCGAGCTCGGCCAGGTGCTGTACCGACGCATCCTGAAGCTCTCCGAGCACGTCGACAAGCTGGGCCGGTCGATCCAGCGCAGCGTGAAGGACTACAACGCCTTCACCGGTTCCCTGGAGCGCTCGGTGCTCCCGGCCGCCCGCAAGCTCAACGCGGCGGACCCGATCGCCACCATCCCCGCACCGGTCGAGATCGAGGAGTCGCCGCGCGCGCTCACCTCCAGCGAGTTCTCCGCGATCGCCGACCTCGAGCGGCCCGAGCTCTCCTTCGACACCGTCGACGCCGAGCTCGTCGATCCCCGTCAGCGCGGTCGCGACGCCGGCTGAGCCCCCCGCCGGGCGCCGTCCCCCGCGTCGAACCGATCGCGGCGCCGGGGGCGGATCGACAATCTTTATGAAATCTTCGGATCTTCCCATCCGGCGCTCATCAGGACTCCGAACCAGGTGCACCAGATCACACTGCTCCTGGAGGAATCCATGCGTCTGCGCAAGCCCACCCCGTCCTTCGTCGTCGCGACGGGCGCCCTCGTCGTCGCCCTCGGCGGCACCTCGTACGCCGCGATCAAGGTCGGCTCGGAGGAGATCAAGAACAACTCCGTCCGCAGCGTCGACATCAAGAACGGCACCCTGCAGAGCCGCGACTTCGCTCCCGGCACCCTGCGCTTCGGCCCGCGCGGTCCGGTCGGCCTCCCCGGCAAGACCGGTCCCCAGGGTCCCCAGGGCCCGGCCGGCGCCCAGGGACCGCAGGGCGAGAAGGGCGACTCCGGCCCGAGCCGCTGGCTCCTCATCGACGCGGCCGGCAACATCGAGGCGCAGTCCGGCGGCTTCACCGTCGCGGCCGCCTACCCGACGCTGCCCAACACCGCCGCCGCGCCCGGCGACAACTCGCTGCGCGCCAACGGCAACGTCTACATCAACGCCGGTGAGGACCTCAGCGACAACGGCATCGTCGTCACGATCGCGCTGCAGAACCAGGTCGACCAGAACGGCGACACCATCGTCAACGGTCGCGCCCCCCTCGCCGACGCCAACCCGGAGTTCTCCGGCGAGATCTCGGCCAGCCGCTGCGGCATCGCCGGCGTCGTGGCCTGCGCGCCGACGGGCACCAACAACGCCAACCACTTCGTCGTGAGCCCCCGCAACAGCGACGGCACCGTCACCACCGAGACCACCCGCAAGCGCTTCTACGTGGTCATCTCCGGCCCGCAGACGCCGGGCGTGCAGAACTGACCTCGTAGCGGCTCCCAGCTCCCGGGAGCCCGCACGAGTGATGACCGTCCGGCCCGGGCGCGAGACCTCGGGGGGGTCACGCGCCCGGGCCGTCCGGATTCGGGCCCGAGAGGTCGACCGTGCGCCGGGTGTTCACCAGGGCGGTGACCGTCGCGATCCCGAAGACCCCGTCGGCGTCGAAGACCTCCGCGCTGCCCACCGCGACGCCGTCCTGGCGCAGGTGGGTGAGCGAGCGCAGCCCCAGCGAGGTCGTGCGCGGCGCGCGCGTAAGGGCCAGGTCGACGTCGGTGTTGATGTGCTCCACGCCGCGGTCGCCCCAGTTGGTGACCATGCTGGTGGCGTCGGCGATCGAGGCCGCGGCCGCGAACGGTGAGCACTCCTCCCCCACCACGATCGGGACGCCGGTCTGCCAGGTGGCGTGGCGGCCGTCGTTCTGGTGCTCGCCGAAGCTCTCCGACCACGGCTCCCGGCTCGTGAACATCGGCACGTGGTGCTCCCCCGCGGGTCGCGCAATCGCCGGCACCTCCGGCCCCGGCTCCCGGTCGGGGTCACCGACGGGCCAGACCCGACCGGCCGGATCCGCACTCGGCCGCAGGAAGGTCGCCCCGGCGCGCGCCACCAGCACGTCGTCCTGCAGCAGCCGGGCCTCGAGCAGCACGAGCCGCGGCCCCTCACGCAGCACCTGCACCTCGACCCTGCTCGCCACCATCCCAGCCGGGCGGAAGAGATCGACGTGCCAGCGCGCCGGGACGACGTCACCACGCCCGGCGTCGGCAAGGCGCTGCTCGACCCCCCGTGCGAGCAGACCGGCGACGGCGACGCCGTGCATCTGGTCGCTTCGCCACAGGCTCGCAGCCAGCGGCTCGGGAGCGACGACCTCCCGTCCGCTACCGTCCTGACCGGCGGGGCGGAACCAGGCGAACTGGAACGCGTTCTCTTCCACCCCCGCATCATCCCCGCTCACCCCCGAGGACGACGCAGCGCCCCGCGGAACTCTGCAGGAGAGATCCGCGAGGCGCTGCGATCAGCGGCCCGGCCGGGGCCTCACTCGGCGTAGGCCTCCAGCGGCGGGCAGGCGCACACCAGGTTGCGGTCGCCGTAGGCCTGGTCGATGCGGGCCACCGCCGGCCAGTACTTGTCGGGCGTGATCCCGCTGGGGAACACGGCGAGCTCACGGCTGTACGGCCGCTCCCACTCGCCCACCAGGGCACGGGTGGTGTGCGGTGCATGGTGCAGCGGCGACTCCTCGACGCCCCACTCCCCTGAAGCCACACGGTCAATCTCGCCCTTGATGGCGATCATCGCGTCGCAGAAGCGGTCGATCTCGGCGAGGTCCTCGGACTCGGTGGGCTCGACCATGAGCGTGCCCGCCACCGGGAACGACATCGTCGGGGCGTGGAAACCGTAGTCGATGAGTCGCTTGGCGACGTCGTCCACGCTGACGCCGGTGGCGCTCGTGATGCCGCGCAGGTCCAGGATGCACTCGTGCGCCACCAGGCCCGAGTCGCCGCGGTAGAGCACAGGGAAGTGCTCGCCGAGGCGGGCCGCGATGTAGTTGGCCGAGAGCACCGCCACCGCGGTGGCGCGGGTCAGGCCCTCAGCGCCCATCATGCGCACGTAGGCCCACGAGATCGGCAGGATGCCGGCGGAGCCGAACGGCGCCGCGCTCACCGCGCCGGTGCCCTCACGTCGGGCCGGGTCGGGGTGGAGCGGGTGGGTGGGCAGGTGCGGGGCCAGGTGCGCTCGCACCGCCACCGGACCGACGCCCGGACCGCCGCCGCCGTGCGGGATGCAGAACGTCTTGTGCAGGTTGAGGTGCGACACGTCGCCACCGAAGTCGCCGGGCTGGGCGTAGCCCAGCAGTGCGTTGAAGTTCGCACCGTCGATGTAGACCTGCCCACCGTGCTCGTGGACGATGTCGCACAGCTCGGTGATCGTCTCCTCGTAGACGCCGTGGGTCGAGGGGTACGTGACCATGATCGCGGCCAGCGTGTCGGCGTGCTCGGCGCACTTGGCGCGCAGGTCGTCGAGATCGACCGTGCCGTCGTCGTCGGAGGCCACCACGACCACGCGCATCCCGACCATCACCGCGGACGCCGGGTTCGTGCCGTGCGCGGACGACGGGATGAGGCAGACGTCGCGCTGGGCCTGGCCGTTGGCCCGGTGGTAGTTGCGGATCGCGAGCATGCCCGCGAACTCGCCCTGGGCACCCGCGTTGGGCTGGATGGAGACCCGGTCGTAGCCGGTGACCTCGGCGAGCCAGCCCTCGAGCTGGTCGATCATCGCCTGGTAGCCGCCGGCGTCCTCGACGGGGACGAACGGGTGGAGGCCGGCGAACCCGGCGAGGCTGATCGGCTCCATTTCCGTGGTCGCGTTCAGCTTCATCGTGCACGAGCCCAGCGGGATCATGCCGCGGTCGAGGGCGTAGTCGCGGTTGCTCAACTTGGCCAGGTAGCGCAGCATCTGCGTCTCGCTGCGGTGGCTGTGGAAGACCGGGTGGGTGAGGTAGTCGGTCGTGCGCGCGAGCTCGGCCGGCAGGGCCGACGCCGCGGACCACTCGCCCTCGACGGGCTGCGCACCGAACGCCTCGAGCACCGCGCCGATCGCCGAGCCCGACGACTCGCCCACGCTGATGCCGACGTGGTCGGCGTCGACGAGGCGCAGGTGGACGCCGCGCTCGCGGGCGGCCGCCACGACCTCGCTGGCACGGCCCGGCACCTCGGCGAGCACGGTGTCGAAGAACTCGTCGTGGACGACGCGCACGCCGGCCTCGCGCAGCCGGGTGGCGATCAGCGAGGCCAGCGAGTGGGCCTGCTCCGCGATCGCCTTGAGCCCCTCCGGCCCGTGGTAGACGGCGTACATGCCGGCGGTGACGGCCAGCAGCACCTGCGCGGTGCAGATGTTGGACGTCGCCTTGTCGCGACGGATGTGCTGTTCGCGGGTCTGCAGCGCCAGGCGGTAGGCGGGCCGGCCCTCGGCGTCGACGGAGAGACCGACCAGGCGACCGGGGAGCTGACGCTCGAGACCGGCGCGCACGCTGATGAATCCGGCATGGGGGCCGCCGTAGAACAGCGGGACGCCGAAGCGCTGCGCCGATCCGACGACGACGTCGGCGCCGAGGGTGCCCGGCGCCTCGAGGAGGGTGAGCGAGAGCAGGTCGGCGGCGACCACGGCCAGGCCGTTCTTCTCGTGCACGGCCTCGATGACCGGGCGGATGTCGCGCACCCGGCCCGACGCTCCGGGGTACTGCACGAGCACGCCCGATACCGGGCCGTCGGGGAGGCCGGCGTCGAGGTCGGCGACGACGATGTCGACGCCGATGCCCTCCGCTCGGGTGCGGACGACATCGATGGTCTGCGGCAGCGCGTCGGCGTCGACGACGAACGGGCCGGCCGCCTTGCGGTTGGCCCGGAAGGCCAGCGCGACGGCCTCGGCGGCCGCGGTGCCCTCGTCGAGCAGCGACGAGCCGGCGGTCGCCATGCCGGTGAGGTCGGCGACCAGGGTCTGGAAGTTGATGAGCGCCTCGAGACGGCCCTGCGAGATCTCGGGCTGGTACGGCGTGTAGGCGGTGTACCAGCTGGGGTCCTCCAGCACGTTGCGGCGGATGACCGCCGGCGTCACGGTGCTGTGGTAGCCCAGGCCGATCATCGGCTCACCGGGCACGTTGGCGGCCGCGAGCGCTCGCAGCTCCGCAGCCGCGGTCTCCTCGTCCACCGCCTCGGGGAGGTCGAGCGCCTGCTGGCTGCGGATCGCCTTGGGCACCGCGGCGTCCATCAGCTCGTCGAGGCTGGCGTAGCCGAGCCGGTCGAGCATGGTGGCGACCTGGGCGTCGTCAGGTCCGATGTGGCGGCGTACGAAGGGAACGCTCATCAGGGGCGGCTTCCTCACGGTGTCGTGTGATCAAAAGCCTCCCCCTCTGTCGTCGCGCCGTCGCGACTCCAGAGTTGCCTGCTCCGCACGGTCCGGGCGCCTGAGAGGTTCCGGGGAGGAATTGCCCCTTCGGCGCAGGATCGGGTCCTGACTCTCCCGTGCAGCATCAACAGCGCCGCCAGACTACCCCAGCGCGCCGACGCCGCGGGGCGCCGCGCAGGAATCAGGCAGCGGCGATCGGCGTCAGCCAGCGCTGCGGGCGGCGCGGCGGGCGGCGAGCTCGTCGCCCTCGGCAGGGCCGGCGGCCGCGGTGCTCTCGCCGGGCAGCTCGGCCAGCGTGCCCTCGATCTCGCGCCACACGCCGCCGATGGCGATGCCGAACACGCCCTGGCCGCCCTGGAGGAGGTCGATGACCTCGTCGTTGCTGGTGCACTCGTAGACCGACGCTCCGTCACTCATCAGCGTGACCTGGGTGAGGTCGTCGGTGCCCCGCTCACGCAGGTGGCCGACGGCCGTGCGGATCTGCTGCAGCGAGACGCCGGCGTCCAGCAGTCGCTTGATGATCTTGAGGATCAAGATGTCCTGGAAGCTGTAGAGCCGCTGCGAGCCGGAGCCCGAGGCACCGCGGACGCTCGGCTCGATGAGCCCGGTGCGCGCCCAGTAGTCCAGCTGGCGGTAGGTGATGCCGGCGGCGTTGCACGCGGTCGGGCCGCGGTAGCCGAGGTCGCTGGGCAGCGGCGAGACGTCGTCGGTGAACAGCAGACCCTGCTCGGCGGCGGCCGTGGTGGCGGCAGCGGCATCCGGGCCGATCTTCTCGGGCTGCTCGTTCACGGGTCCTCCACGGGGCGCGGCACTTCACGGGTGTCGAACGGGCTGTTGCGACGACGGTTCACGGTACGGCCGGCGCGCGTGGCGGGTCAAAGACCTGCTCGGGCGTGTCGGGAAAACCCTCAGGCTCCACCTGAGCCTCAGCAGCGTCCCCGGTCAGCTCGCCCCGCCCTCGGGCTCGAAGTCCTCCGGCGAGACGTGGTCGAGGAACTCGCGGAACGCCTCCACCTCGTCCTCCTCCTCGGCGGGTGCGGCGATCCCGGCTTCGGCCAGGACCTCGTCGGAGCAGTAGATCGTCGTGCCGGTGCGCAGCGCGAGGGCGATGGAGTCCGAGGGGCGGGCGCTGACCTCCTCGCCGGAGTCGAACACGAGGGTGGCGAAGAAGACGCCGTCGCGCACGTCGGTGATGCGGACCTGGCTGAGGCCGTGTCCGGTGGCCTGCAGGATGTCGCGGATCAGGTCGTGGGTGAGCGGGCGTGGCGGCACCACGCCCTGCTGCGCGAACGCGATCGCGGTGGCCTCCACCGCGCCGATCCAGATCGGCAGGTAGCGCTCACCGCTCGCCTCGCGCAACAGCACGATCGGCTGGTTGGAGGGCATCTCCACCCGGACTCCCAGGACGTCGACCTCGCGCATGCGGCCAGCGTACTGCGCGGCGGTGACGCACCGTCGAGGCCCGTCGACCGCGCCCCGTGCACGCACTCAGGAGCGGCGCAGACCCGCCTTGACGAGGGTCGCGTGCAGCCGCACGGTGAGCGCGGCGATCTCGCTGACGGCGTCGTCGGCTCGGGCCGAGGCGCCGGCGTCGCGGCTGCGCCGCACCGGCGCGACGATCTGCTGGATCAGTCCGACCTCGCGGTCGGCGGCGCTGCGGAAGGCCCGCAGGTGCCGCGGCTCGATGCCGAAGTCGCCGAGCTCACGCGCGGTGCGGGCGATCACCAGCGCGTCGCTGTCGTAGTGACCGGTGGCCGAGGGACTCAGCAGCGCGAAGTCCTCGAGCTCGGTGAGCAGGGCGTCGTCGATCTCGGCCACCTTGAGCAGCTCCTTGCGCGAGAGGCGCAAGCGGTCGCTGCGACGGAAGGACTCCGGCGAGGGCAGACCGTCGACGCCGGTGGCCACCACCGGCACGGTGGGCACGACGGGCTCGGGAGTGGGCGGCTGCAGGCCGCGATCCATGGCGTCGAGGTGTTCGCCGATCACCTTGAGCGGCAGGTAGTGGTCGCGCTGCATCCGCAGGATGTAGCGCAGCCGTGCGATGTCGGCCTCGGAGAACTTGCGGTAGCCCGACGGCGTGCGCTCGGGCTTGATGAGGCCCTCGGACTCCAGGAACCGGATCTTCGGGATCGTGACGTCCTCGAAGTCGGGGTGGAGTCGGTCGAGGACCTGGCCGATGCTGAGCAGCGGCTGCTGCTCCTCGCGGGCGAGGCCCACCACGCCTAGACGCTCTCGTGCCCGGCGAAGAACACCAGTCGGTACTTCCCGACCTGCACCTCGTCGCTGTCCTTCAGCTGGGTCTTCTCGATGCGGTCGCGGTTGACGTAGGTGCCGTTGAGGCTCCCGGCGTCCTCGACCGTGAACGTGGCCCCGTCGCGGCGGAAGATCGCGTGACGGCGCGAGACCGTGACGTCGTCGAGGAAGATCCCGCTGTCGGGGTGGCGCCCCGCGGTCACCTCGTCGGCGTCGAGCAGGAACCGGCTGCCCGAGCCCGGTCCCTTCTGGACGACGAGCAGCGCGTGACCCACCGGCAGCGCGTCGACAGCGGCGGCGTCCACGGCGCTGAGCGCCCGGTCGGAGGTCTCGATCCGGTCGGCCCCCGAGCCGCCGAACTGGATGGTGGTCGTGGCGTCGATCGGCGCTGCTGCGGCCTCGGCGCCCACCAGGCGCGTGCCGCACTGCGAGCAGAAGCGCGCGTCGTCGGGGTTCTGCCGGCCACAGGCGGTGCAGAACGGCATCAGTCGTCAGCTCCTCGGCGGTTCATGGAGGGAATGGTGTCGAACCTACCGGATCAACCGTCGAGCTGGGCCTCGTAGGCCGCAGCATCGAGGAGGGCGTCGACGTCGGCCGCCTGCGCGGGGACGACCTCGAAGAGCCAGCCCTCGCCGTAGGGGTCGCTGTTGACGAGCTCGGGGGTGGCGTCGAGGGCGTCGTTGACGGCCACGACCTCGCCGGCGATGGGCGCGTAGACGTCGCTCACCGACTTGGTCGACTCGAGCTCGCCGACGGCGGCGCCGGCGTCGATCGCGGTGCCGACCTCGGGCAGGGAGACGTAGACGATGTCGCCGAGCGCGTCCTGCGCGGAGTCGGTGATGCCGATGCGGACCGAACCCGCCGCTCTGCCGGGCGTGCGCACCCACTCGTGCTCGACGGTGTACTTCAGCTCAGGGGGGTTCGTCATGGCGAGAAGGCTACTGCCCCTGATCGGGCACGGCGTACCGCGTCCCGGCGCGTCGTGAGACCGCCTCGATGTCGACCACCTTGAGCTGGCGGACGGCGACGCGGGCGCCGTCGTCCTGCAGCTGCTTGCGGGGACCGAGGGCGAAGCGGATCGCCGAGGCGAGCAGGCCGGGCTCGCCGATCGCCTCGACCACGTAGGGCGGCTCGACGCGCTCGCCGTCGACGAGGAACCCGCCGTCGGTCTCCTCGAAGGCGGTCTGGGCGACCACGCGCACCTCGCCGTTGATCGCGATCGCCTCGGCTCCCACCGTGCGCAGCTCCTGCACCGTGTCGAGCAGCGATCCGAGGCGGACCCGACCGGTCTCCTCGGTGATGCGGATGCGGATGCCCGGTCCGGTGACCGGCACCAGCCCCGCCAGCACGTTCAGACCGTCGACCGTGCTCTGCGCCTGCTCCAGGGCGGTCTGGCGCCGCGTGCCCTCGTCACGCAGACCCGCCGCGACGTCCTCGAGCCGGGCGACCTCGGCCTCCGTGCGCTGGCGGGTGCCCGAGAGTCCGTTGAGCAGGTCGATGAGCTCCTGCTGGCGCAGCCCGGAGTAGGTCTCGTCGCCACCGCTGACCCGCACCTGGGTGACCGCGGCGAAGCCGAGGGCGGCGAGCAGCACCGCGGCCACGACCTGGCGTCGCGACGGTCGCGTCAGCACGTGGCGCAGCCGCTGGACGACGGGCGGCCGGGCGGCCGCGACCTCTCCCCCGGCGTCCGGATGCTTCTGCCCGGGCTGCTCCTCGCGCGCCTGATCAGGCATGGAAGACGTGCCTCCGGATCGCGGCCGCGTTGGTGAAGATGCGGATGCCGAGGACGACGATGACGCCCGTGGAGAGCTGGCCACCGACGCCGAGGCGGTCGCCCAGGTAGACGATGCCGGCGGCGATGACGACGTTGCTGACGAAGGAGACCACGAAGACCTTGTCGTCGAAGATCCCGTCGAGCCAGGCGCGCAGGGCGCCGAGCACGGCGTCGAGCGCGGCCACCACCGCGATGGGCAGGTAGGGCTCGAGTCCCTGCGGCACGTCGGGCTGGAACACCAGGCCCAGCACCACTCCGACGAGGAGTCCGAGAACGGCGATCACGGTGCGCCACCTCCGGCGGTCTTGGGGGTCGGGTTGCGCTGGGCGTAGCGGATCTGGCGGGCTGAGGCGGGCGCCGCGGCGAGCCGGATGTCGTCGTCGTCCGCGACGTCGTAGCGGAAACCGTACTGCCGGGCGAGGGCCAGGAACTGCAGGCCGGCGCCCGACTCGGCGAGGTCGGCGGCCAGCGTGCGCTGGTCGCCGATCGCGAGGAGCGTGTAGGGCGGGGCGACGCCGACGCCGTTGACCTCGATCGCGTCCCCCGAGGTGCGGATGCCGGTGACGGCGGTGACGCGCTGGCCGTTGATCGCGATCGCCTCGGCGCCCGCCGACCACAGCGCATCGCTCAGCAGTGCCAGGTCGGAGTCGCGCAGGGTCTCGTTGCCGCCCGCGTCCGGCGCGTTGTCGACCACCACGCGGATGCCGTCGCCGGTGACGGGCTCGAAGCCGGTGACGGCGCCCACCGAGGCCAGGCGCCCCTGCGCGGCGGAGTAGTCGTCGCTCAGAGCGGCCAGGTAGCGGTCGGCCGCCGTGTTGCTCGCACGCAGTCGCGCGATGTCGCGCTGCAGGACGGCGACCCGGTCGCGGCGGATGTTGATGCGCTCGACGAGGTCGGCGCGGCTCGCGGTGTCGACGTCGGCGTTGCGACTGGTCTGGGCCGCGGCGATCGTGACCAGCAGGGCGAAGATGCCGACGACCCCGACCACCGCCACGCGCAGCCGTGCGCTGGACCGTCGCGGGGCGGCACCCGCGCCTCGACGCGCCGCGGCGGAGAGGTAGTCGCGGTCCAGCGCGTCGGCCGTGATGAGCGCCAGCAGCGGCGTGCGGGACCGGTCGAGAGGGGCCGCGGCCTCGGCGGTCCCGCCGGAGGCGGGGTCCGACGGCGTGCCGGGACGGTGGAGCAGGTCAGCCATCGGCCGTCGCCGATCGCGGTCGTCGCCGGTCGGTGGTGGCCAGCAGGCGACGGACCTGCCAGGCGTAGAGCACCCCCGCCCACCAGTACAGACCGACACCCCACAGGGCCAGCGACCAGCCGAAGATCTGCGCGAGCGTGGCTGCCGTGCCCTCGCCGTCGCCGAGGAACAGCAGGGGGAAGGCGTAGAGGAGGTTGAAGGTCGCGGCCTTGCCGAGGAAGTGCACGGGCAGGGCGCTGTAGCCGCGCGTGCGCAGCAGCGGCACCAGCCCCCAGAGCAGCAGGTCGCGCAGCGGCAGCGAGAGCGCCAGCCACCACGGGATCACGTCGCGCAGGGCCAGACCGAGCACGACCGCGAGGATGTAGAGCCGGTCGGCGACCGGATCGAGCAGACGGCCCAGCTCGGAGGTCTGCCCGAGTCGGCGGGCGAGCCAGCCGTCGAGGTAGTCGGTGACCCCCGACACCATGAGGACGACGAGCGCCCACAGGTCGGCCTCGGGACCGAGCACGAGCCACAGGAACAGCGGGACGCCGAGCAACCGCGAGGCGCTCAGCACGTTGGGGATCGTGAGGATGCGGTCGGTGGCGACCTCGGGCTCGCCGCGCTGCTGTCCTCCCACGTCGCCAACCCTAGTGCTCACACCCGCCCCCGATCGCTCACGGGTGCTCCCCCGGGCGCGGCCCAGCGACGGCGACGTCGTCGGCGTGGGCGGCGTCGCGGATCTCACCCACGAGCTCCTCGATGACGTCCTCGAGAGCAGCGATCCCGAGCGTCGTCCCGCTGGTGTCGACCACGCGCGCCATGTGCGAGCCGCGGCGCTGCAGCACCGCGAGCGCGTCGTGGAGCGGGGTGTCGGGCAGCACGGTGGCCAGGGGCCGGATCCAGCGGTCGGCCACGGGCCGAAGCCGGCGTTCCTCGTCGGGTTCGAGGACGTCCTTGATGTGCAGGTAGCCCACCAGGGTGCCGTCCGCGGTGACGGGGAAACGGCTGAAGCCCGTCGTGGCGCAGAGCGCTTCGACGTCGGCGCCGGTGGAGCCCCGTTCGACCGTGGTCATCTCCGCCGCCGGCAGCAGCACCTCGGCGACGGTCTTCTCGGTGAAGCCGAGGGCACCCGACAGGCGGTCGTACTCGCCCTCGGCGATCAGGCCCTCGCCCCGTGACTCCTCCACCAGTGCCGCCACCTCCTCGCGCGTGAACGTGCTGCTCACCTCGTCCTTGGGTTCGACGCGGAGCGCCCGGAGGATGGCGTTGGCCAGGGCGTTGATGCTGACGATCACCGGCTTGAGCACGAGCACCACGGCGAACATCGGCGGACCGAGCACGAGGGCGGCGCGGTCGGGACCGGCGATCGCGATGTTCTTCGGCACCATCTCGCCCAGCACGACGTGCAGGAAGACCACCAGCAGCAGCGCGATGACGAAGGCGACCGGGTGCAACCAGCCGTCGGGCACGTGGACCGCGTGCAGCACCGGCTCGATGAGGTGCGCGACGGCTGGTTCGCCCACCGCACCGAGGCCCAGCGAACAGATCGTGATGCCGAGCTGCGCACCCGCCATCATCTGCGAGACCTGCTCCATGGCGCGCAGGGTCACTCCGCCCACCCACGAGCCCTGCTGGGCGAGCGGTTCGATCTGACTGCGGCGAGCCGAGATCAGCGCGAACTCCGCTCCCACGAAGAAGGCGTTGGCCGCCAGCAGCACCACCGCCAGCAGCACTCCACCGAGGTCACCCACCGACCCCACCCGCCTCGACGTAGATCTGCTCCACGCGCAGGGTGATGCGGTCGATGCGCAGCCCGTCCATGTGGTCGACGGTGAGCACCGCGCGGCGTCCGGGTTCGTCGTCCTCGGCCTCGCTGAGGACGACGGTCGCCCGGTCGCCCACGACCGGGATCCGCCCGAGCGCCTTGAGGATCAGTCCCGCGACGGTGTCGTAGTCCTCGGACTCGGGCAGCTCGACGCCGGCGAGGTCCTCGACCTCGTCGGGTCGCAGCAGGCCCGAGAGCGACCAGCTGCCGTCGCGGCGCAACCGGCCGCGGGCGCCGAGCCGGTCGTGCTCGTCGGCGATGTCGCCCACGATCTCCTCGATGACGTCCTCGAGGGTGACGATGCCGGCGTGGTCGCCGTACTCGTCGAGCA
Organism: Nocardioides sp.; assembly: GCF_964229035.1. Taxonomy (GTDB): domain Bacteria; phylum Actinomycetota; class Actinomycetes; order Propionibacteriales; family Nocardioidaceae; genus Nocardioides. Next base: position 69,582 of record NZ_CAXRAZ010000021.1, read on the forward strand.
CGATGGCCATCTGGAAGCTCTCCGCACGCAGCAGCGCGAGGAGCGGGTCGAGGCGCAGCGTGTCGGGCACGACGATCGGCCGCGCCATGAGGTGCTTGACCTTGGTGGTCGAGCGTTCGTGCAGCGGCAGGGCGACCGCGTTCTTGACGTGCACAGTGCCGACGACGGCGCTCGTCTCGTCGAGCACCGGGAAGCGGGAGTTCCCCGACTCGCGGGCCAGGTCGATGACCGCGCTCGCGCGGTCGTTGAGGTCGAGGCTGCGGGTGCGCACGCGCGGCGTCATGATCTCGCCCGCGGTGCGACTGCCGAACTCGACCGCACGCTCGACGAGCTCGGCGGTGTCGGGATCGAGGGTGCCCTCGTCGGCCGAGCGTTGGATGAGCGAGGCCAGCTCGGTGGAGCTGCGCGCCGAACGGAGCTCCTCGGCCGGCTCCACCCCGAGGCGCCGCACGATCGCGTTGGCCGAGCCGTTGAGCACGCGGATCGGGCCCCGACAGGCGGCGGTGAAGGCGCGCATGGGTCGCTGGGTCAGGCGGGCGGTGGTCAGGGGCAGCGCGATGGCGACGTTCTTGGGCACCAGCTCGCCGATCAGCATCGTCACCAGCGTGCTCAGCACGAGCGCGACGGCGAGGGCGGTGGGGCCGAGGGCGTCCTCGCCGATGCCGAGGCCCGCGAGCGGGTCGCGCATCAGTTCGGCGATCGCCGGCTCGGCCAGGAAGCCGATCGCCAGGTTGGTGACCGTGATCCCGACCTGGGCTCCGGAGAGCTGTGTCGAGAGGCTGCGCAGCGCCTTCTGCAGCCCGACGGCGGAGGCGTCACCCGCCTCGGCGGCACGGTCGACCTGCGAGCGGTCGACGGTGACGAAGGCGAACTCCGCGGCGACGAACAGGCCGCAGGCGAGGACGAGGAGGATGGCGAGCCCCAGCAGCAGCCAGGCGGTCATCGGGGTCCTTCGTCAGCGGCGGGCGGCGGAACAGTGCGGGAAGCCTACCGGTGCCTAGCCACGGCGCGCCGCCCCGACCGTGGCGTACCAGTCGAGCAGGGCCGGGTCGTCGACGCTGCCGGGGTCGTAGGCGCCGCCGAGGTCCTGACCCGCCAGCACCTTCTTGACGGGCACCTCGAGCTTCTTGCCCGTGCGGGTGTGGGGGATCCCGGGCGCGGCGATCACCTCGTCGGGCACGTGGCGCGGGGAGGCGTGGGTGCGCACGGCCGAGCAGATCTGCTCGCGCAGCGCGTCGTCCAGCTCGACGCCGTCGGCGAGGACGACGAACAGCGGCATCCAGTAGCCGCCGTCGCCCTCCTCCACACCGATCACGAGCGCCTCGCGCACCTGCGGGAGCGCCTCGACCGGCTCGTAGATGTCGCCGCTGCCCATGCGGATGCCGTTGCGATTGAGCGTGGCGTCCGAGCGGCCGTGGATGATCACCGAGCCGTACGGCGTCACGGTGATCCAGTCGCCGTGGCGCCAGACGCCCGGGAAGGTGCCGAAGTACGCGTCGCGGTAGCGGGCACCGTCGTCGTCGCCCCAGAAGCACAGCGGCATGGAGGGCATCGGGCGGGTGACGACCAGCTCGCCGACCTCGCCGCGCACCGGGGCGCCGGCCGGGTCGAAGGCGTCGAGGGCGACACCCAGGCAGGGGCGGCTCAGCTCGCCGGGCCAGACCGGGAGCCCCGGCACCGCGCCGACGAAGGCGCTCACCACGTCGGTGCCCCCGCTGATGGAGCAGATCTGCACGTGCTCCCCCACCTCGGCCTGCAGCTGCTCGTGGCTCGAGGCCGGGAAGGTCGAGCCGGAGATGCCGACGCGGCGCAGTGCCGCGAGGTCGTGATCACGTGGGCCGACACCGGCCTTCTGGCAGGCGGCCACGTAGCCGGGGCTCATCCCGAGCGCCGTCACGCCGAGTCGCGAGGCGAGCTGCCACAGGCCGTCGGGGCCGGGGCGCGCCGGGCTGCCGTCGTAGGTCACCACCGAGGCGCCCGTGAGCAGCGCTCCCACGAGGAAGTTCCACATCATCCACGACGGCGTCGTGTACCAGAGCAGCCGCTCGCCCGGCCCCAGGTCGAAGTGGTAGGCGGCGACCTTCGCCTGCTCCAGCGCCGCTCCCCCGTGGCCGTGCACGATGCCCTTGGGGCGTCCGGTCGTGCCCGACGAGAACAGCACCCAGAGGGGATGGTCGAAAGCGACCTCGACCGGCTCGAACGCGGCCTCGCGCGCGCAGGCGTCGGCCCACTGCGGGGAGTCGACGTCGACCACCGCCCGCAGGCTCGGGAGGTCCGCGACGATCTCGTCGACGACCGCGCGCCGGTCGTGGCGTCGTCCGCCGTGGAGGTAGTCCTGGGCGTGCACGAGGACGACGGGGTCGAGCTGACCGAAGCGCGCGCGGGCCGCGGACGCCGCGTAGTCCATGCCGCACACCGACCACACGGCGCCGAGTGAGGCCGTCGCCAGCAGGGCGACGATCGCATCGGGGGTGTTGGGGAGGAAGCCGACCACGCGGTCGCCCTTGCCGACACCGAGCTCGCGCAGCATCGCGGCCACGCCGGCGACCCGCCCGCGCAACTCGTCCCAGGTGATCTCCTCGGGCTCGCCCTCCTCGGTGACCCCGACGACGGCGACCTCCGCGCCGGGCCGATCGGCCGCGGTGGCGCCCAGCACCGCGGCGGCGTAGTTCAGCCGGGCCCCGGGGAACCAGACGGCCCCGGGCATCCGCTCCTCGGCGAGGGCAGGACCGGGGAGCGACCAGCCGAGGTGCTCCGCGACGAGGCTCCAGAAGCCGCCGAGGTCGTCGATGGACCAGGCCCACAGCTCGTCGTAGCCCTCCGGGCCGTCGACGGTGAAGGAGCGCCCGACGCGGCGGGAGGCCAGCGCGGCGAGATCGCTGATGCGGCTCATGCGCGGCAGCCTAGGGCGTGACCTCGCTCACCATCGACACCGGCTCGGCCGGCTCGATCGGCACCGCGACGGGCGGCGGAGCGGTCGGCGCGACCCAGCCGCGGTCGGCGTCGAGGCGGCGCAGCACGCGCGCGGGCACCCCGCCGACCACCGCGTGGTCCTCCACGCGACCGCGCACCACCGACCCCGCGGCCACCACGACGTTGCGGCCGATGTCGGCCCCCGGCAGCACCATCGCACCGTGGCCGATCCACGACCCCGCACCGATGCGGACCGGTCGGTGCTCCCCGAACTGGCGACCGATCGGGGTCGACGGGTCGGTGTAGCCGTGGCTGGCGTCGGAGACGAAGACGTCGAGGCCCAGCCACACGTCGTCCTCGATCACGATCGACTCGTGGGCGGTGATGCAGGCGCGGGCGCCGATCACGCAGCGATCGCCGATGACCAGGCCCCGCGGGGGCAGTTGGGCCTGCAGCGGACCGTAGCCGACCGAGAGCGTGGCGTACTTGCCGATGAGGGTGTCGCGACCGAGGTGGATCTCGGACTCGCCGGTGACGCATTGCAGCGGGAAGGCGAGGCAGCTGCCCCTGCCGAAGGCCGCGAACCGATCGGCGAGCTCGGTGCCGGGCACGACGTCGCCGAGACGCTCGCCCCACGCCCAGGCGGCGTGCACCGCAGCATTGACCCATCGCCGTGGCGCGGGCCGCCGGAGCAGGTGCGGGAGCGCCCGGACAGGGCGTGCGGAGAACACCCGCGGAGGTTACCGAAACGCAACACGGAGCGGTGCGGCTTCGGTTCGTCGGCTGCCTCGTGCACGCCGTAAAATTCGCTGGTGCAGCAACCCCACGTGATCGCCTACTTCGCCGACGACCCGACCCGCGTCTACCAGCTCCTGCAGTGGTTGCCCGTGCTGGAGCGGCTCGATGCCACCCATCCGGTGGCGGTGGTGGTGCGCGAGGCCGGCACGCTCGAGGTCGTCGAGGCACGCACGTCGCTGCCGGTGCACCTCGCGGTGGGGTTCAACGACCTCGCGGAGCTCTACGACCGGTTGGGCGCCAAGGTCGTGCTCTACTGCAACAACTCGATGCTCAATTTCAACTCGCTGCTCGACGGTCGGATGTTGCACGTGCACATCAACCACGGCGAGAGCGACAAGCAGAGCATGGTCAGCAACAACGCCAAGGCCTACGACCGCGTGTTCGTGGCCGGCGAGGCGGCTGTGCAGCGTCACCGGGCGGCACTGATGGAGCTCGACGAGAGCAAGCTGGTGCGCATCGGCCGCCCGCAGCTCGACCTGCGTCCTGCTCCCCTGCTGCCCGCCACACCGCGCCGCACCGTGCTCTACGCGCCCACGTGGGAGGGCGACGCCGAGTACAACGACTACACCTCCGTCGACCTGATGGGGCCCGCCATCGCCCGGCAGGTGCTGGCGACGCCCGACACGCGCCTGGTCTACAAGCCCCACCCGAAGGTGACCACCAGCCTCACCCCCGCCGTGCGCGAGGGCCACCAGGCGATCCTCGAGCTCGTCGAGCGGGCCGCCGAGCGTGAGCCCGAGGCCGGCCACAGCGCGATCTGGCAGGGCGACATCCTGGCCGTGTTCCCCGGGTGCGACGCGATGATCACGGACGTCTCCTCGGTCGGCCTCGACTGGCTCTACCTGCAGACCGACAAGCCGATCGTCATCACCGACCGCCACCGCGACCCCGAGCGGCTGCGCCGCGAGGCGCCCATCAGCCGGTGCGCCGACGTCGTCACCCCGGAGGAGGTCGACGGGCTCGCGGCGCTCCTGACGAGCCGCCTGGCCCACGACGAGCACCGCATGGCCCGCGTCGCCGCCCGGCACCACTACTTCGACGACATCGGCGTCGGCGAGTCGACCAGCCGTTTCGTGGACGCCGTCGGCGACCTCGTCGCGCTGCGCGACCGCCTCCGCGGCGAGTCGGTCGTCGGCGCGGCGTGACCGCCGTCGTGACCCGTCGCTCCCCGAGCCCTCTCGGCCGCCGCCCCTCCCCTGTGGACGACGCGCGCCCACCGTCGGGGGCCTCTGCCAGCCTTTCGGCATGAGCACTCCCGCCCCATCTCCCGCCGCCGGGGACGACACCCGCGAGGTCTACGCGGCCGAGGACCTCGCCGCCGCCTGGCTCGACGACGCAGCCCGCCGTCCCGGCGAGCCGGTGCGGGTGCGTGTGGGGTCGGAGGTCCGCACCTTCGAGCCCGAGGTGGAGCCCCGCTTCACCGATCCCGAGCACGTCCAGCCCTACCTCGACCGGGTGCTCGGGCACCTGCGCCGCGCCGGTGCGTCCTACCCCGGGCCGGGCGGCGACGACCGCGCCGCGGTGCCGGTGGTCGTGCGGGGGCGGCGGGGAGCCACGCGGGCGCACTACGAGCACGCCGGCTCCGCGTCCGCGGCCGGCGTCATCGCCCTGCCGCCGCGCGAGATCGGCGGCGCATGGTCGCTGCGCGGACTGGTGGTGCTGCACGAGGTCGCCCACCACCTGTGCGGGGCCCCCGGTCACGGCGGCGACTTCCGCACCACGTTCCTTCGCCTGCTGGAGGACCTCGGCCTGCCGGTCACCGCCGAGCTGCTCCACCTGGCCTACCGGCAGGTCGGCCTCGACACCGGGGTCGACGGCGAGGACCGCACCCTGCTGCGCATCGGCCGCCTGCTGCGCCAAGCCGAGCGCAGCACCAACCTCGCCGAGCGCGACGCCTACCTCGCCAAGGCGCAGACCCTCGCCACCCGGCACCAGATCGCCCTCGCCGTCGCTCGCGCCACCGCATCCGGCGAGGAGCACCGCGAGGAGCCGGCCTGGGAGACGGTGCCGATCGGCGAGAGCGGCAAGCGGTCGCTCGCCCGCTACGTGCGGCTGATGCTCGAGATCGCCCGGGCCAACGACGTCCGCGTCGCGATCTACACCTCCAACACCCGGGTCACCCTCTACGGCTTCCCCTCCGACATCGCGATCGTCAAGGCGCTGTACGCCTCGCTGGTCACGCAGATGGTGAGCGACGGCGACGACCACCTGCGCTCGGGCGCCCACCGCCGCGACGTCCGCACGGCCTGGGACTCCCGCCGCGGGCGGTGGGTCGAGCAGCCCGTCCACGGATCCACCGCGCGCGCGGCCTTCTACGAGGCCTGGGCCGAACACGTGGGCACCCGGCTCCGCGAGGCCCAGCGCGAGGCCCAGCGCGAGGCGCACGCCCGGGCGCGCGCCGACGACGCCCGCGCCGCCGGCGGCACCGGATCGTCGGCGGCGTCCACGAGCACCGAGCTGGCACTGCGCGCCAAGCAGGTCGAGGTGGTCGACTACTTCGGCCGGATGCAGCGCGAGCACGGCGTGCGCGGCACCTGGCGTGGGGCCGCGCGCGCTGCGAACGCAGCACCCACCTCGAGCGCGGCCGGCGTGCGGGCGGCCTCGCGGGCACGGCTCGGCGGCGAGCGCGGCCTGCCGCCCGGTGAGGGCGGTTGAGATCCGCGCCCGCGAGCGGGCGCGCGGGGCTCAGCCGTCGATGAAGATGTCGAGCTCGAGGTCGTCGCCGTCGCCGTAGGCCGAGAGGTCGCTCACCCCGGCCTCGCGCAGCACCTCCACGTCGAGGAAGGTGTTGCCGGTGCAGGTGCGCGCGTCGCGCCCGAGGATCTCGACGGCGGCGTCGGCCACGATCTCCGGCGTACGGGCACGGTTCATCGCCTCCTCGCCGCCGAGCAGGTTCTGCACCGCCGCGGTGGCGATGATGGTCTCGGGCCACAGGCAGTTGGCCGCGATGCCGGCCTCGGCGAACTCGGCCGCCCAGCCGAGCGTCAGCAGCGACATGCCGTACTTCGCGAGCGTGTAAGCGGGGTGCTTGCCGAGCCAGGCGGGGTTCAGGTTGAGCGGCGGGGAGAGCGACAGGATGTGCGGGTTCGTGCCCTCGCGCAGGTGGGGCAGGCACGCGCGGGTGAGCAGATAGGTGCCGCGCAGCTGGATCTGGGTCATGAGGTCGAAGCGCTTGACCGGCAGCGCCTCGGTGCCGTCGAGCGCCAGCGCGGAGGCGTTGTTGATGCACACGTCGATGCCGCCGAAGCGCTCGACCGCCTGCGTCACCGCACGCTCCACCGACGCCTCGTCGCGCACGTCGCCGACGACGGCGAGCGCCTGCCCGCCCTCTGCCTCGATCTCGGCGGCCGCGGTGTGCACCGTGCCGGGCAGGCGAGGGTCGGGCACGTCGGTTTTGGCCAGCAGGACGACGTTGGCACCCTGCCGGGCGGCGGCGAGGCCGATGGCCAGGCCGATGCCGCGGCTGCCGCCCGACATCATCACGGTGCGTCCGGCCAGTGGTGCGGGGGTCTGATCGCTCATGGACGAACCATTACAGATCGCCGACAGTCGCAGCCAGAGCGAAACCACATGCTGGAACACTCCGCCGACACTCGACAGCGAAATGAAATATCGGCGAGGATGTCAGGCATGGTGGAGGCAGAGGCCGAGCTGGTCCCGGTGACGACGCGCTCCGCCGTCCTCACGCTGCTGCTCGGCGCGGAGCTGCCTGCCCTCACGCCCCGCGAGATCGTCGCGACCGCCGGGGTCGTGGGCTTCGGCGAGTCCGCCGTGCGCGTGGCTCTCTCGCGCATGGTGTCCGCCGGCGACCTCGTCCGCGAGGACGACGGCCGCCTCCGGCTCTCCGAACGCCTCCAGCTGCGCCAGCGGCGCCAGGATGCCGCGACGCATCCGAGCCGCCGCGACTGGGACGGCGGGTGGCACGTGGTCCTGGTCACCACGACGGGTCGTCCGGCGACCGAACGCGCGGAGCTGCGGGCGGTGCTGAGCGATCTGCGCCTCGCCGAGCTGCGCGAGGGCGCCTGGACGCGACCGGCGAACCTGGAGATCGAGTGGCCCGAATCGGTGCTGCGCGACTGCGAGGTGATGAGCGGCGCCCGCCCTCCGGACCCCGTGCGCCTGACCCGGGCGCTGTGGGACCTCGACGGCTGGGCCGTCCGGGCGGAGGCCCTGCTCGCGGCGACGTCGACCGAGGACCCGCGGCTGCGGTTCACCGCCTGTGCCACCGCGGGCCGTCACCTGCTGGCCGATCCCGTGCTTCCCGATGCGCTGCTTCCCGCGCACTGGCCCGGCGAGCGCCTGCGCGCCTCCCACGTCGCCTATCGGGAGTGGCTCATCGCGATGCGCCGCTCGATCACGGGCGACGAAGCGCTCAGTCGGTCGTGACGGCCACCTCGGCGCGGGCGACCAGTCGCGCGCGCCGACGACGTCCGGCCAGGCCGCGCAGCGCCTCACCGGCGACGAACCGGGAGGCCGCGGTGACCGCGCGCATGCGGGCGTCGGGCTCGCGACCGTGGCCCATCCGGGCGATCTGTGCCTCGTACCACTCCGACTCCCCCGCGACACCGGCGACGGTGGGCAGCGCGTAGCGAGGCAGAGCGACGCCGTCACCGCCGGCCACCAGTCGCGCGGTGAGGTCCGGGTCGAGCGCCACGGGCCGACCGAGGCCGATGAGGTCGACGCCCCCGTCGGCGAGCAGCGACTCCATCGCGGCGCGGGTACGGATGCCTCCGGTGAGCATGAGCGGCACGGAGCCAGCCGCCTGGCGGGCCCGGCGCGCGAAGCCCGCGAAGTAGGCCTCCTTGTGACTGACCGTTTCCCCGCGACCGGCCGCCAGCTCCTCCACCTCGCCGAACAGCGCGGGGTTCTCGTAGGTGCCGCCGGAGATCTCGATGAAGTCGACGCCCTCCTCCACGAGCAGCGCGACGACGCGCTCGGCGTCGTCCTCGGTGAAGCCGCCGTGGCGGAAGTCGGAGGAGTTCAGCTTCACCCCGACGGTGAAGCCGGCCCCGGTGGCGGCGCGGGCTGCGCGCACCGCCTCGAGGAGGGCCCGGGCCCGGTTCTCCAGCGCACCTCCCCACCGGTCGGTGCGCCGGTTCACGTGCGGGGAGAGGAACTGGGCCAGCAGGTAGCCGTGGGCAGCATGCACCTGGACCCCCTCGAAGCCCGCCTGCTCACACCGCCGTGCGCTCGCACCGAAACCGGCGATGATGCCCTCGATCTCGCTCGCGCCCAGCTCGCGGGGACGGCCGAACAGGCCCAGCATCGGCACCGCGCCGGCCTCGGCGCTCGGCGCGGCGGGCCGCGCGGCCACGAACCGGTTGGTCTGGCGGCCGGGGTGGTTCAGCTGCGCGACCAGAGGGCTGGCGCCGGCCGCGGTACGGATGCGACGGAGCCGGTCGATGTCGAGGTGGGCGTCGGCGACGATGTTGCGGCTGCGCTCGAGGTAGCGACGATCGACCATGAGGTTGCCGGTGACGAGGAGCCCGCCCGCCGCGCCGTCGGCCCAGCGGCGGTACAGCCGCTCGTGCGCGCCCGTCGGCTGGTTGTCCGCGTCGGCGAGGTTCTCGGTCATCGCAGACTTGACCACCCGGTGGGGCAGTCGCAGGCCGCTGGGCAGGGTGATCGGATCGTCGAGGCTGGCCACGGCCGCGAGACTAGCGGGCCTTGCGAACCTCGCACCCCGAGGCGCAGCGCGCCCGGGTCTGGACGAGACCGAGGGCCCAGCAGGTCGGGCACCCGCGCCACAGCAGGGCGGCCGGCGCGAGCAGGAGCAGCGAGAGCCCGCTGCTGCGCCCGGCGAGCGCGAAGGCAGCGACGGCGAGCACAACCCCGAGGACGCCTCGAACGAGATGCTCGGCGACGCTGCGGCTCGCGAAGAGCTCAGCGGTCGGATCCGGCTCGTGGACCCGACGGGCCTCCTCGACGGGCGCGGCGTCCGCGCGGGTGTCGCTCACGCGACCTGCACCACGAGCTTGCCGAAGTTGCGCCCCTTCAGCAGGCCCCGGAAGGCCTCGGGAGCGTTCTCGAGTCCGCTGACGACGTCCTCGCGGTAGCGGATCTTCTCGTGCAGCACCCACTCGCCCATCTCCCGGGCGAAGTCTTCGGCGTGCGTGGGCACGAACTCGGTCTGGATGAAGCCGCGCACCGTGAGGCTCAGGGTCAGGACGCGCCCCATGAACGCCGGGAGCCGGTCCGGCCCCTCAGGAGCGGAGGTCGCGTTGTAGTTGGCGATCAGGCCGCACACCGGGAGGCGTGCGTAGGTGTTGAGGTGACGGGTCACCTGGTCGGCGACCGGGCCGCCGACGTTCTCGAAGTAGACGTCGATCCCGTCGGGCACGGCGGAGGCGAGGTCCTCGGCGAAGGTCGGCGAGCGGTGGTCGACTGCTGCGTCGAACCCGAACTCCTCGGTGAGGGCGCGCACCTTCTCGGGACCGCCGGCGATCCCCACCGCGCGGGCCCCCTTGAGCCGCGCGATCTGACCCACGGCCGACCCGACCGGGCCGGTCGCAGCAGCGACGACGACGGTCTCCCCCTCCTTCGGGCGCCCGATCTCGAGCAGGCCGGCGTAGGCGGTGAAACCCGGCATGCCCAGCACCCCGAGGTGTGCGGAGAGCGGCGCCACGGCCGGATCGATGCGACGCAGGTGGCGCTGGTCGACGACCGCGTGGGTCTGCCAACCCGTGTAGGCGCGCACGATGTCTCCCACGGCGTAGTGCTCCGAGCGGGTGGCGACGACCTCGCTGACGGTCTCGCCCACCATGACCTCGCCGAGACCGACCGGGGCGGCGTACGACTTGGCCTCGCTCATCCGACCCCGCATGTAGGGGTCGAGGGAGAGGTAGAGCGTCCGCAGGACGACCTGGCCCTCCTGGGGCTCCGGGAGGTCGACGGAGGTGATGAGGAAGTCGTCGTCGACGGGTTCTCCGACAGGACGACGGGCGAGCTGGATCTGCGTGCTGGTGACCACCCGTCGAAACTAACGGACGGGTGGATAGGCCCGGGCGACGGTCACGAGGCGAGGTCGGAGCAGGCCGCCCGGAAGGCGTCCTCCGCACCGAAGAGCCGGTTGCGCAGTGCCACCAGCTCCTGCGGCGACGGTGTCGCCTTCCAGTCCTTGCCGGCCGCCGCGGTCGCTGCGGCGGCATTGATCATCGCGGCCATGCGACGCTCGGCGCTCTGCAGTGCCCGTGCGGCCGCGGGGACCTCGCCCGACAGGTCCGCGGGGACGTTCACCGCACTGAGACCGGTCGTCACCATGCCGCGCAGCCGGGCGGCACCGGCGTTGTCGGCGCTGATGCGCCCCCGTCCGAGATCGCTCATCACGCCGCGCACCTGGGCCCGGTCGATCGGACCGGCGCTCAGGCACAGCTCGGAGGTCGCGAGTGCCTTCTGCGAGTCCAGGTACGCCGACCCGGCGAGGGCGGCCACGCCGACGCAGACGACGACGCCCGCCGTCCGGAACGCGCCGCCCAGACGGCTCGGCCCCCGCGTGGACGGCGGCGTGGGCGCCGCGGCCCGGGCCACGGCGTCGCGTCCACGGGGCGCGCGGTGCGACACCGGGGACGAGCGGTGCCGTCCATCCGGCGCGATGCCGCTCTCACGTGACGCGCGTGCCGCCTCAGCTGCCTCCGCCGCCTGCGCGGTCAGGGCCTGCGCGGCGTACATCATGACCGGGTCGGGGGGCAGCGGGTGGGCCTCGACGGCGGGAGCCGTGGACGCGTGCTCCGGGGTCGTCTCGCCCAGTCGCTGGACCGCCGCCACGCGCTCTGCCGCCGCGATGCCCTCGGCGAGCGCCCGCTCGGCCTCCCGGGCGAGACGGTCCGCGTCGGCGCGAGCCCGACGCAGCCGGCCCTCGGCCGTCTCGCGCTCCTCGGCGGCGCGACGCAGCTCGGCCTCGAGCGCCATCAGGCGCCGCTCCTCCTCGATCAGCCGTGCACGGGCCTCGGCCTGGGCCTGAGCGCCCACGGCCAGCGCCTCGTCGACGAGCGGGTCGACGAGCGGATCACCGGCGGTGACCGGTGGGGAATCGGTCGGCACGTCGCGTCGGCGGCGACCACCACCGGGCGCCTCGTCGCTGAGCATCGCAGACATGGCTCCCTGGCCTCTCGTACGGGCTGAAAGGCCGCAACCCGTGGTCGGCTGAGTGCACCGACCTACTGGGGGGAGCGCATGGGCTGCGGTGGTCCCATATTCAATCAATGACCTCGGCAGGGGAAGCAGAAACTCCAGCGAAATCGAGATTTTTTCAGCCGTATTCCCAGGAAGGGTTTACCAATTGGCCCGCTCAACGGCCGCCGGGCGGAGATGACGACGGGCGCCGGCCCCGCGCGGGCCGGCGGGCGGCCGGGCCGGGAGCGGGGGTGAGGCGCGCG
>NZ_CAXRAZ010000022.1:0-10010 GCF_964229035.1 Nocardioides sp.
GGCGCCAAACCGCAACATTTCGGGCGGTTCTATTGCGGTTTCCCACCACTCGACGACTTCTCCGGCACGGCGACCGGACGCCGCGCGCCTCAGACGGGCTGGTCGGGGATCGAGGTGGCGAGCAGGAACAGCACCACCCCCACCGCTGCGAGGAGGCCGACGTCGACGAAGCGGTGGCGCACCGCGAGCATGCCGGCCTGGTCGTCGGGGAGGGCCAGCCGCATGCCGGCGGCCGCGCAGAGCACGCCCGCGAAGATGCGCACGCCGACCCTCCAGTCGCCGAGCACGCCGACGGCGAGCGCCACGACACAGGCCCCGAGCACCATCAGGTAGAGCGCCCCGCCGATCGTCTGCGGACGCCAGTACGACCGCGAGGCCGCCCCCGGCTCCCGGCTCTCGATCGACTCCTCGCCCGCCGTCGTCTCCGTGGACGACGGCCGCGGCTCCTCGCCGCTCCCGTGCTCGTTCAGGGCGCTCAGCCCCGCCCGGCCTGCTGCTCGGCCTGCTGCTCGGCCATGGCGACGACGTTGGCGAGCAGCATCGCCCGGGTCATCGGACCCACGCCGCCCGGGTTGGGCGACACCCAGCCGGCCGTCTCCCACACGTCGTCCGCGACGTCGCCGGCGATCTTGCCCTCGACGCGGCTCACCCCGACGTCGAGGACGGCGGCGCCGGGCTTGACCATGTCGCCGGTGATGATGCCGGGCACGCCGGCGGCGGCCACCACGACGTCGGCGGTGCGCACGTGGGCGGCGAGATCGACCGTTCCGGTGTGGCAGAGGGTGACCGTGGCGTTCTCGGAGCGGCGGGTGAGGAGCAGACCGAGCGGGCGGCCCACGGTGATGCCGCGACCCACCACGACGACCTCCGCGCCGGCGATCGGCACGTCGTGGCGGCGCAGCAGCTCGACGATGCCGTAGGGCGTGCACGGCAGCGGCGCCGGGTTGCCGAGCACGAGCCAGCCGAGGTTGGTGGGGTGGAGGCCGTCGGCGTCCTTGGCAGGGTCGATCAGGCCGAGCACCCGGTTCTCGTCGCGGCCCTTCGGCAGCGGCAGCTGGACGATGTAGCCGGTGCACGCCGGATCGGCGTTGAGGCCGGCGACGGCGTCCTCGATCTCGGCCTGGGTGGCGCTCTCCGGCAGGTCGACCCTGATGGAGGCGATGCCCACCTCGGCGCAGTCCTTGTGCTTGCCGCCCACGTACCACCTCGAGCCGGGATCGTCGCCGACGAGCACGGTGCCCAGGCCCGGAGTGACGCCGCCCTCCTTCAGCGCCGCGACCCGCACCCGCAGCTCGTCCTTGATCGCCGCCGCGGTGGCGGTGCCGTCCAACCTCTGTGCGCTCACGTCCTCATCCTTCCATTCCAGATCAGCCCCGCGCGCGCCCACGTGCCGCCGGCGCTACCCGCTGGCGCTGAGGCACCCCGCGACGGCCGACACGCTCGCGCCAGACAACCCGCGCGGCAGCGTGGCGGCAGCGGGCGAAGCCCGCGTCGAGCGCGGCCACGGGCCCGGAGGGTCCTGGCCGAGGTCGACGGCCGACACGCTCGCGCCAGACAACGGCGCGGCAGCGTGGCGCCCGCGCCGCAGGCGCGTCGTCCGAGAGCCCGGGCCCGAAGGGTCCGGGCGAGCGGTCGACCGGCGACACGCTCGCGCCAGACAACACCGTCAGTGCGCGAAGTGGCGGGTGCCGGTGAAGTACATCGTGACGCCGGCGGCGGCACAGGCGGCGATGGTCTCCTCGTCGCGCACCGAGCCGCCGGGCTGGACGATGGCCTTCACGCCGGCGTCGAGCAGGATCTGAGGGCCGTCGGCGAAGGGGAAGAAGGCGTCGGAGGCGGCCACCGACCCGGCGGCACGCTCGCCGGCGCGGCTGACGGCGAGGCGGCAGGAGTCGACGCGGTTGACCTGGCCCATGCCGATGCCCACCGAGGCGCCGTCGGCGGCGAGCAGGATCGCGTTGGACTTGGCGGCGCGCACGGCGCGCCAGGCGAAGGCGAGGTCGGCGAGGGTGGTCTCGTCGGCAGCCTTGCCGGTGGCGAGCGTCCAGTTCGCCGGGTCGTCGCCCTCGGCCTGGAAGCGGTCGGCGTGCTGCACGAGGAGGCCGCCGCTGATCGGGCGGGTCTCGACGCCGCCCTCGGTGAGGGGCTCGGCGCGCAGGATGCGGATGTTCTTCTTGCCCTGCAGCACCTCGACGGCGCCGTCCTCGTAGTCGGGGGCGACGATGACCTCGGTGAAGATCTCGGCGACCTGCTCGGCCATGGCGCGCGAGACGGGGACGTTGGTGGCGATCACGCCGCCGAACGCCGAGACGGGGTCGCACTCGTGGGCGCGGCGGTGGGCCTCGGCGACGTCGGCGCCCACGGCGATGCCGCAGGGGTTGGCGTGCTTGATGATCGCCACGGTGGGCGCGTCGCCGTGGTCGAAGGCGGCGCGGCGGGCGGCGTCGGTGTCGACGTAGTTGTTGTACGACATCTCCTTGCCGTGCAGCTGCTCGGCGGCGGCGAGGCCACCGGGGCCGTGGCCGGAGCGGTACAGCGCGGCCGGCTGGTGGGGGTTCTCGCCGTAGCGCAGCACGGCGGCCTTGTCCCAGGTGGCGCCCGTCCAGGCCGGGAAGCCGGTGCCCTCGGAGGTGTCGGTGAGCACGCTGCCCATCCACGAGGCCACCTGGACGTCGTAGGTGGCGGTGTGGACGAAGGCCTTGGCGGCCAGGCGCTCGCGCTCGGCCTGGGTGTAGCCGCCGGCCCGCACGGCGTCCAGCACGCCGGCGTAGTCGGCGCCGTCGGTGACGATCGCGACCGACGCGTGGTTCTTCGCTGCGGCACGGACCATCGAGGGTCCGCCGATGTCGATCTTCTCGATGCAGTCCTGCACGCCGGCGCCGGAGGCGACGGTGGCGGCGAAGGGGTAGAGGTTGACGACGACGAGGTCGAAGGGCGCGACGCCGAGCTCGTCGAGCTGGGCCACGTGCTCAGGCAGGCGGCGGTCGGCCAGGATCCCGGCGTGCACCCGCGGGTGCAGGGTCTTGACCCGGCCGTCGAGGCACTCGGGGAAGCCGGTGAGGTCCTCGACCTTGGTGACGGGCAGGCCGAGCCCCTCGATGAGGGCGGCCGAGCCGCCGGTGGAGACCAGCTCGACGCCGGCGTCGGCGAGGCCGCGGACGAGGTCGTCGAGGCCGGTCTTGTCGAAGACGGAGACCAGCGCGCGCTTGATCTGGATCCGGTCGGTCATGGGGTTTCTCCTCCGGGGTGCGTGTGTTGCAACGAGCGAGGGCACCCAGGCGATCGATGCCGACTCGTCACTCCCCGGTGGTCACCCACCTGCGCCAGTCGTGTGGCCCGATCCTAGGGGCCGATCACCCTCCGAGGCGAACCCGCCGACCGTCGAGCCGGAAGCCCTCGCGAGCCATCCGGCCGACGGTGTCGACCAGCATCGCGCGCTCGGCGTGCTTGATGCGCTCGTGCAGCGAGGCGGTGGTGTCGTCGTCCTCGACGGGGACGACGGTCTGGGCCACGATCGCGCCGGTGTCGACGCCGGCGTCGACCACGAAGAGCGTGGCGCCGGTGACCTTGACCCCGTACTCGAGGGCGTCGCGCGGGCCGTGCATGCCCGGGAAGGCGGGCGAGAGTGCCGGGTGGGTGTTGAGCGTGCGGCCGCCGAAGCGCGCGAGGAAGGCCGGGCCGACGAGCTTCATGAACCCGGCGAGCACCACGAGGTCCGGCTCGTGCGCGGCCACCGCAGCGGCCAGGGCGTCGTCCCAGGACTCGCGGGTGGCGAAGTCGGCCAGGGGGACGACGAAGGTGGGCACGTCGCGTCGGCGCGCACGTTCGAGCCCTTCAATGCCGTCGCGGTCGGCGCCCACGGCCACGACCTCGGCGCCGTAGCCAGCCTGCTCGCAGGCCTCGAGCAGCGCCTCGAGGTTCGTGCCCGCTCCGGAGACGAGGACGACGAGTCGGGACGGCACGCGCGGGAGTCTACGACCGCCGACGCGCGCTCCCGGCGGCTCAGCGCTCGGCGAGACCGACCAGGCCGCGCAGACGCTCGCGTCCGCCGCGCTGCCAGCCGCACACGACGAGCGCCCCGAGGGCGCCACCGATGCCGAAGGCCGCGATGGCGTGCAACGTGACGGCGCCGGCCGCCGGGCCGACCTCGGCGAGGCGCCCGGGACCGACCGCACCGCCGGCGAGCGCCGTGAGGAGACCGAGCGCGACGGCGGCCAGCAGACCGCCGGCGCAGCCGCGGATGGCGGCGCGGTCCCACGCCAGCACGGGGCGGGCGCGCTGCACCCCGGCCGCCGCCAGAGCGGCGAGGAGGACGGGCACAAGTCCGAGCCAGGCGGCCCACCAGGGGGCGGCCCCCTGGTCGGGCAGGGCGGCGAGCAGCGGGAAGAGGGGCAGCGGGCCGAGCACGACCGCACTGGTGGTGACGCTCGTGCCCGCGCCCACGGTGAAGCCGGGGCCGAGCAGGTAGGCGCTGGAGAACAGCGCGGCGTTCGGCAGCAGCGCCAGCGAGCCGAGGATCAGCAGCACGGTGACGCCGGCGTCGGCGTGCAGCTGCGAGACGACGTTGGCCGCGGTGGAGAGGTCGAGGGCCAGCGAGACCAGCACCAGCAGCAGGCTGATCGCCGCCCAGCCGAGCAGCAGCCGCCGCGCCACGAGCAGTGCGTCGCGCGCGGGCGAGGGCAGCAGCGGCACCCAGATGGCGGCGCGCCCCGAACCGCGGGCGATCGCGGGGCCGGCGACCAGGAGCCCGAGGACGACGGTGGTGGCGACCGCACGCGCCGCGCTGGGCGCCGAGGCCGGCGTGGCGGCGGTGGCCTGCGCGATCACCGCGACCACGGCGTAACCGACGGTGAACAGGGCGGTGGCCAGCGGCACGGTCCAGTCGCGCTGGCCGTCGGCGATGCCGGTGGCGTCAGGCCCGTGCCCCGACACCGACTCGCCCACGCGGTGGCCCAGGCGCCACGTCGTCCACACGCAGACCCAGGTCAGCCCGAGCGGGACGACGCCCAGCCGGACGCCCTCGACGGTGGCCCCGGACCCGTGGGTCATGAGCCACAGGTGGGCGCCCACGCGCAGCGAGTCGCTCGGGGCACCGACCGCGCCGGCGTCGGTGAGGAACCAGCCGACCACACCCAGCGCGAGCAGCACCACCAGCGTGCCGCCGGCTGCCAGCGCGCCACCGAGCGTGGCGGTGAGCACGAGCGGCCGGCCGGTGGCGAGGTCGCGACGCACCTCGTCGTCCGGTCGGGCGCCCTGGCGACGCACGGGCGGGGTGTGCAGCGAGGTCATGGTCCGACCATCCTCACGCCCTCGACAGGCCGGACGGCGCAGGCACGCCGCGCACTCCGCAGTTCCCCGTGCCGAGGCGAGCGCAGGTCGACCGCGTGGGACGCGCGTTGCCGCCGCGCCGGGTCGGCGTCGTACGGTTGGCGGGTCATGAGCGATTCCTCCTCCGCCCCCGGCAGCCCCTCCGGCACCACCGCGCCACGCGACGAGGACCCCGGATCGCCCACGGAGCGTGCGCTCTACCCGACCAGCGCCGACCTCGCCGAGCACTTCGACGTCTTCTACCGCAATGCCCGCGAGCGCCTGCTCCTGCAGACCTTCGCGCTCACCGGCGACCTGGCGAGCGCGCGCGGGGCCGTGCGCGAGGCGATGGTCGTGGCCTGGCACCACTGGCGCAAGGCCGACGCCCTCGACGACCCCGAGATGTACGTGCGCCCGCTCGCTTGGCGCCTGGCGCTGCGTCGCAGCAGCCGCCGACCGCTGCGACGCCGCCGCGACCTCGACGCCGACACCCGCCGGGTGCTCGACGCCCTCGGGTCGCTGACGCTGCCCCAGCGCCGCGCGCTGCTCCTCACCCAGCTCGCAGCCGTGACGATGGAGGAGATGGCCCACGAGGTGGGCCTGCCGCTCGAGGCCGCCGAGCGCGAGCTGCAGCACGGCGCCGCGCACCTGGCGATGCAGCTGGAGATCCCCACCGCCTCGATCCCGCTCGTCCTGTCGGGGCTCACCGCCGCGACCGGCTCGGTCGTGTGGCCGCGCGCCTCGATCCTGCGCCGGGCCGGTTCCGCGCGTCGACGCACCCACACCGTCATCGGCAGCGCCGTGGCCATCACGGCACTCGTGGCGGGCGGTGCGCTGAGCCTCGACACCGCGGGCGCCCGGCCCACGCTGGCGCGCGAAGGCATCGGCGGGGGCGGGGCGTCGTCCACCGCGGCGAAGCCGGCCGCACCGGACCTGCCCCGCACCGCCCTCCTCGCGCCGACCGCGGTCGACGCCGCCCTGCGCGCACCGGGGTGGCAGGAGATCACCACCACCGACAACTCGGCGGGCAACGGTCTGGTGCTGCCGTGCCAGGGCGCCCGCTACGCCGACCCCCGCGGCACGGCCGCGTGGCTGCGCGGCTTCCGCGACGGTCCGGAGGCCACGGCGAAGCGGCGGGTGCTGCAGTTCGCCGAGGCCTCGGCCGCGGAGCCCGCCGCCGAGCGCACCTTCCGCCGCACGGTCGAGTGGTTCAGCGCGTGCACGGGCCCCGTGGGCGGGGCCGCGGCCGCGGACGCCGAGCCGCCGCGCACCCAGCTGGTGAGCACGGCCGAGGTCGCCGGCGTCGGCGACCGGGCCGTCGTCCTCGTGCTGCGCTCGCAGAACTCCTCGCGCACCAACGTCGTGGGGGTGGCGCGCACGGGCGTGTTCACCGTGACGGTGTCGCTCGGCACCACCACGCCCGCCGCCCGGGTGCGCCGCGACGGTGTCGCCCGGCTGCTGGCGGCCGCGGTGGCGCCCGTGTGCCGCCTCGACGGCGGCGGCGCCTGCGTCTCGGGCACCCCCCGGGTCAGCGATGTCTCCGCCTTCCCGGTGGGCGAGGTGCCCTGGATGCTGTCCGAGGTCGACCTCCCGCCGCTCAGCCGCGACCAGGGCCCGTGGGTCGGCACGCCGGTGCAGGAGCTCACCGAGCAGCGCGCGGACGCTGGCGCGATCGGCTGCGACACCGCCAGCCTCTTCCGCGAGTACCGCGGCCAGACGATCCGCACCAACCAGTTCCGCACCTTCGTGCTGAGCACCGCCCCGAACCTCCCGCCGGAGGTGGGTCTGACGCAGACAGTGGGTGCCCTGCCCGAGGCGAGCGCGCAGTCGTTCGTGCGGCGTCTGCGGGCGCAGATCGACGCCTGCCCCGACTCCGACGCGAGCGCCGGCACCGAGGTGCGATCCCTCGACCGCGAGGTCGGCGACGGCAGCGCCCTCGCCGCGTGGCGTCTGACCACCGCGCTGCCGGGCGACCGCACGGTCGAGTACGACGTCGCGGTCGTGCGCCGCGGCACATCGGTCTCGCTGCTGGTCTACGTGGCCGCCCCCGCCGCCCGCATCGCCGACGCCGACTTCGTGGCGCTGGCCCGCCGCGCCCAGGAGCGGCTCGAGCGGCTGCGCGGCTGACGTCACCGGTCGTCAGGGAGGCTCGCCGTCCCGAGATCCGAAGGAGCCGGAACCGCCCCGCCGCGCGGCGGGGACGAGAGATCTGACCGATGATGCAACCGGACGTCGCGCTGGGGCGTCCCCTCCTCGAACGGCGCCCGACGGGGGCGCCTCCCGCGGCTCCGGCCGCGCGGCGAGCAGGGAGAGGAGCGAGCGATGGACGCGCAGGAGTTCGACGACTTCTACGCCGCGTCCTTCCGCAAGGTGACCGGGCAGGTCTACGCCATGATCGGCGACCTCGACGAGGCCGGCGAGTGCGTGCAGGAGGCCTTCGCCCGCGCCTGGGCGCACCGCCGCACGTTCGGGCGGGTCGAGCACCCCGAGGCGTGGGTGAGGACGACGGCCTACCGCCTCGCCGTCAGCAGGTGGCGCCGACGCAAGCGCGGGGAGCGGGCGCCCGACCGGGCCCTCGCGCTCGGTGAGGCGATCGCCGCGGTCGACGAGTCGCACGTGGCCCTCGTGGCTGCGCTGCGGCAGCTGCCCGAGGCGCAGCGCCAGGCGCTCGTGCTGCACCACATCGCCGACCTCCCCGTGGCGCAGGTCGCAGCCGAGGTCGGTGCACCGGAAGGAACGGTCAAGGCCCGGCTGAGCAGGGGGCGAGCGGCGCTCGCCGTCCTCCTCGCCGACGACAGCGGACTCGCGGGAGGAGGGGTGATCAATGCCTGAGCAGCACGACCCGCTCGACGATCTCACCCGTTTCGGCGCCGGCATCGGTGCCGGGTCAGGAGTACCCATGCCCTTCAGTGCAGGAGAGGCGCGTCAGCGCGGCGACCGGCTGCGTCGTCGGCGACGCGCACTGGTGGCCGGCGGCAGCGCACTCGCGGTGGCCGCGGTCGCCGTCCCCGTGTTCGCCCTGGCGGGCGGTTCGCCGCGCGCGGACGACGACCGCGGACTCACCGCCGTGGATCCCACGCCCAGCGTCTCGGCGTCGGTGCCGGCGACGGCGCTGCCGACCGCGGTGCTGCTCACCGATGACGACACCGTCTACAACGAGGGCAGCGACTGGGTGCGCACCGGCGCCTACGAGGGTGACGGCCAGGAGCCCTTCCACCCGTGCGCCCGGGCGACGCTCGCCTCGCTCGGGGCCGCGTCGGTGGTGGTCGGCGACTACGAGCTGCGCTCCCCCGGGCAGGACCAGCCGGCCCGCGGGGCCCTGCTCCAGGAGGCCGTGGCCCGTTTCGACAGCGAGGACGCCGCCCGCGCGGCCCGAGCCACGGTGGTCGGATGGATCCGCGACTGCGGCGAGGCGGTGCGCACCTTCGGCGCCACCGCGTACCGGACCCTCCAGACGCGCCGGCTCGATGCGGGCGCAGCGGTCGACGCGCAGATCATCGACGCCCGGATCATCGACGCTCAGTACAGCCCGGTCGACACCTCGATCGACCCCTCGGGCGACTCGGCCTACATCGCCGAGACGGGCGTCGCCGTGCAGGGCTCCGACCTGGTGGTGCTGGGCTCGCAGGTCGTCGGGCAGGACTACAACTTCCTGCCCGAGGAGGGCGGCACCCCGGTGAACCGGATGCTGCCGGTGGCGCTGGAGCGCCTGCGCGACAGCCGGTGACCGGGCTCGCGCCGCCACGTGCGAGGCGAGCCCCAACCGGCCGGGCTTCTCGCGCGTCCTCACAGCATGGGCCCCGCACAGCGGCGCCCCCGGACCGCGAGACGAGATGAGAGAACCATGACCGCACCGCTACGCCCTCCCCCCGTCCTGCGACCCCTTGCGCTCGCCGCCGTCGTGCCCGTGCTGCTGCTCGCCGCCTGCGGCACGGGCGCGGAGGGTGAGGGCGCCTCCGATCGCACCACCGCCGCGTCGTCCACGGCGTCGTCCACGGCGCCGTCGCATTCAGCTGCGGCGAGCGCCGGGACTCTGACCACGGCGATGCTCCTGACGAACGCCGACACCACCTACGGGGCAGGCAGGCGGTGGTACCGCACCATCGCCGAACCTGCGAGCACCGACGGCACCGTGCACCTGTGCGAGGACGACGACCTGGCCACGCTCGGCGCGACGGAGGCGCTCTCCGCCCGCTTCCAGCTGCGCACGTCTCCGCAGGGATCCGACCTGCTCGGCCCCGACCTCAACGAGTTCGTGATCCGGTTCGCGGACACCGCGGCGGCCACCGCCGCGCGCGAGCGGATGGCGGCCGCCGTGACGGATTGCTCGGCCGCCGCCGAGAAGAACGCCGGCGTCGCGAACACCCGGATCGAGGTCGAGGGCACGACGCGGATCCAGGTGCCGGGCGGAGCCGCGGGCGAGGTCGTGGCGACCACGCGTCGTCCGGTCGATATCGACCTCGACCCGAGCGGCACGAAGAGCTTCCTCGGCGAGACCGGGCTCGCCGTCGTCGGCGACACCCTGGTGCTCCTCGTCTCCGAGGTGGTGGGCACCGAGGCCGACTACCCGCCGACGGCGGGCCCGACGCCCGTCGAGCGGATGCTCCCGCGCGCCGTGGAGCGGGTGCGGGCGCGCAGCTGACGCCGCCCCTGCCCCGCAGCGCCCCCGCAGAAGCGCGAGAGCCCGCCCCCTCCGAGAAGGG
>NZ_CAXRAZ010000023.1:0-45140 GCF_964229035.1 Nocardioides sp.
GGCGGCGCGTCCCGGGGGGTGGGGGGGGTGGGGGGGCGGGGCGCGGGGGGGTTGCGGTTGGGCGCCAAACCGCAACATTTGCCGCCGATGACGTGCGGTTTGCCACCAATCGACGCCAGCCGCACGCCAGCCGCACGCCAGCCGCGCCGGTCAGGAGCGGCCGAAGAGCCGGCTGAAGAACGAGCCCGGCGCGTCGTCGCCGGCTGTCGGGTCGACAGGGTGTCCCTCGCACCACTGATCGGCCGGGACGCCCGCCCTCACCTGCGCCACGTGCGATCCGCAGCCGGCCCACGTCGTCCTGCTGCATTGGCGGCAGCGCACCGCGCGGCACACGGCGTCGTCCTCAGGCGGACGCCGCGTCGGCGGCGTCCGCGAACTCGCAGAAGGCCTCGTAGGCACGAGGGCCGTGGATGGTGGCCGGGCCGCCCTTCATCAAGAAGGTGACGCCGATGGCCTCGGCGGCCTCCTGGCGGGTGGCGCCGGCGCGCACGGCGGCCTGGGCGTGCGAGGCGATGCAGCCGTCGCAGCCTTCGACCACGCCGATGGCGAGCGCGATGAGCTCCTTGGTGCGCACGTCGAGGGAGCCGGCGGCGAAGGAGGCCTTGTGCAGCTCGCCGAAGCCCTTGTAGACGTCGGGGATGGCGCGGCGCAGCTCGCGGTGGAGCGGCGAGAGCTCGTCGAGCACGGCCTTGCCGTGGCTGCCGGGGTGGGTGGTGGTCTCGGTGGTCATGGTGGTTCCTCTCGGAGTCGGTCGGGTGTGGGTCAGTCGTGGGCGAACGTGATCGTGGGCAGTGCGCGGCGCAGCCAGGCGGGTGCCCACCAGGCGGCCGCACCGGTGAGGCGCAGCAGCACGGGCAGCAGGACGAGGCGCACGAGGAAGGCGTCGAGGAGGACGGCGACGCCCAGGATGATCCCCATCTCCTTCGGTGGCAGGGGGCCGGAGAGGGCGAAGGTGAAGAACACCGCGACCATGACCGCGCCGGCCGCGAAGATGACGCGCCCGGAGTGGGCCACGGCGCCCACCATCGCCTCGCGGGGGTCGCCGCTGCGCTCGTAGTGCTCCTTGGCGGAGGCGAGCAGGAAGACGGTG
The DNA here is from genome assembly GCF_964229035.1 of Nocardioides sp. Classification (GTDB taxonomy): domain Bacteria; phylum Actinomycetota; class Actinomycetes; order Propionibacteriales; family Nocardioidaceae; genus Nocardioides. The sequence continues at coordinate 1,091 of NZ_CAXRAZ010000023.1, forward strand.
TAGTCCATCGCGATGGCGAAGATCATCGCGAAGAAGAACACCGGCGCCCACGCGTCGAGGAAGCCCTGCGACTCGAAGCCGAAGAAGCCGGCGCCCCAACCCTCCTGGAAGATCAGCCGGGCGACGCCGAAGGCCGCGGCGGTGGACAGCAGGCTCACGAGGGTGCCCAGAAGCGCGATGAGCGGCGCCTGCAGTGCCACGAGCAGGAGCAGGAAGCCGAGCGCCAGGATGACGCCGACGACGAGCGGGGTGGAGGAGTCGAGCTGGGCCTTGAGGTCGAGGTTCTCCACGGCCGCGCCCCCGACGAGCGCACCGTCCGGAAGGTCCGCGCGGAGTCGGTCGACGGTGCGCGCCAGCGCAGGGTCGGACGGGTCGACGGTGGGCACCGCCTGGATGAGTGCGTAGTCGCTGCCGTCGGGTGCGCTCACCGCGGGCATCGCCCCGGCGATCCCGCGATCGGCGCCGACGACCGCGGCGGCATCTGCGGCCGCTCCGCCGGGGACGACGATCTGCAAGGTGCCGGGCGCACCCGGGCCGAAGGCCTCCTGGACGGCGTCGTAGCCGATGCGGGCCGATGCGTCCTCGGGCAGCACCTTGATCGAGGGCATGGCCGTGGTCAGGCCGATGATGGGTGCCGCCAGGGCCAGCAGGACGACGACCGACCCGACGCCCCACACCACCGGACGACGCCACAGGTGCTCGCCCCAGGCGGCGAAGCGCGGCGAGCGGTGCTCGCCGGCGCGGACCCACGGCAGGGCGAAGCGGTTGATGCGCTCGTCGAGCGAGAACAGCACGAGCGGCAGCAGGGTGAGGGTCGCGGCCAGGACGAAGGTGACGGCGAGCATGATGCCGCCCGCCATCGAGCGGAAGGACGGCGACGGCACGAGCATCACCGCCGACAGCGAGATCAGCACCGTGGCGCCCGAGAGCAGGACGGCCTTGCCCGCGGTGTCCATCGTCTCGGCGATCGCCCGCTGGCGCGAGCCGTGCGCCCCCATGCGGGCGGCGCGGTAGCGCACGACGAGGAACAGGGCGTAGTCGATCCCGAGGGCGAGGGCGAACATCATCGCGAAGTTCATCGCCCAGATCGACACCGGCATCAGCTGGTTGATGAGCACCAGCGATCCGGCCGATGCCACGAGGCCGGCGAGCGTGAGGATCAGGGGGAGGCCGGCTGCCACCAGTGCGCCGAAGGCGAGCACGAGGATCGCCAGCGTGACCGGCCACGACAGCATCTCGGACTTCAGCATCGCGTCGAGGTTGGCTTCGTTGAAGTCCGACCACAGCAGGGAGGCGCCGGTCGGGTTCACCGTGACGCCGGCCGTGGACAGCTCCTCCAGAGGGCCCTTGACGTCGTCGGCGACGCGCACCATCTCGTTGGTGTCGACACCTGCTCCCGCGATGATCACGGCCGTGCGGCCGTCTTGGCTGATCGTCGCGCCGGGCTGGGGTGCGACGACCTGGGCGATGCGGCCGTCCGCCTCCAGGAGGCGCGTGGCTTCCGCGATCACCGCGGCGCCGGCGCCCTGGGTGACCGGGGCGTCGTCCGAGCGAACCACGACCTGGATCGCCGAGCTGGCGTTGCCGCCGAAGTGCTCCACGGCGAGCTCGCGGGCGGCCACAGAGTCGGACCCGTCGGCCTGCCAGCCGGCACCCGAGAGCTCGCTCTCGACCCTCGGGGCGAAGATCCCGAGGCCGACGATCAGGGCGACCCAGACGGCGGCGGTGATCCTCCGGTGCGACACCACCCACAGGCCGATGCGGCCCAGCGGCCCGGGGGTGACGGTCTCGTCCACCTCCGGACCGGGGTGTGGACGGGCGGCGGTGACGCTCATGGGGTCCTCCTCGTAGGGATCGCGATGGCCGATGGCGATACCCTAGGGGGTATGCAAGAATGAAGTCAAACACCCAGGGGGGTATCGTGGCCGCCCTCGACCGAAGGAGACTTCCGTGAGCACCTACACCTTGAGCACCACCGTCGCCGCGCCGTTCGAACCGACGCTGACCCGCGTGCGCGAGCAGCTCGGCGAGGTCGGTTTCGGCGTCATCACCGAGATCGACATGGCGGCGACGATGAAGGCGAAGCTGGGCGTCGACATCGCGCCCCAGGTGATCCTCGGCGCGTGTCGGCCCGGCCTCGCCCACGAGGCGATGCAGGCCGATCCGTCGATCGCCGCGATGCTGCCGTGCAACGTGGTCGTCCGCGCCGCCGGCGACGACGCGACCGTGGTCGAGACCTTCGACCCCGCCTTCATGGCCGACCTCGCCGGGGATGCGCTGCGCTCGGTGGCCGCCGATGCGGGGGAGCGTCTCGCCGCGCTGCTGGCCGCGCTCGCCCCGGGCGTCGGGCAGGATGACTGACGTGCAGCTCGAGACGGAGTCGATGAAGCCGGTCATCAACCGGATCAAGCGTGCCCAGGGGCAGCTCGCGGGCGTCGTCCGCATGCTCGAGGAGGGCCGCGAGTGCGAGGACGTCGTCACCCAGCTCGCCGCGGTCTCCAAGGCGCTGGACCGGGCCGGCTTCGCCATCGTGGCGGCCGGCCTGCAGCAGTGCATCGCCGACGGCGGCGTCGACAGCCTGGATGCGAAGAAGATGGAGAAGCTCTTCCTCTCCCTCGCCTGAGGTCCCGGGTGTGATGGGCGGGTTGTGATGGGGTGGCCCCATGACTCGGGAGCTGCTCCATCCCGCGAAGGCACGGCCGGGCGACCGCATCGCGGTGCTCTCGCCGTCCTTCGCCGCGCCTGCGATCTCGGCGACGCTGCACGAGCAGGCGATGCGTCGGCTGCGCGAGGTCACCGGACTGGAGCCGGTGGAGTACCCCACCACCCGGCAGCTCGGCGCCTCGCCCGCAGCGCGGGCCGCCGACCTCAACGCCGCCTTCGCCGATCCGCGGGTGCGGGCGATCATCGCCACGGTGGGCGGCGACGACCAGATCACCGTGATCCCGCACCTCGACGCCGACGCGGTGCGCGCCGACCCCAAGCCGTTCCTCGGCACCAGCGACAACACGAACCTGCACCAGTGGCTGTGGAGCCACGGTGTGGCCAGCTTCTACGGCGGGTCCACCCAGGTCCACCTCGGCCCGGGCCCGGCGGTGGACGACGTGCACGCGCGCTCGCTGCGAGCGGCCCTGCTCGACGGCGGCGAGCTCGAGCTCACCGAACCCGGCGAGTCCGAGGACGTCGGTCGCCCGTGGGACGACCCGCGCGCGCTCACCGAGTACGGCGATCGCGCGCCCACCGAGGAGTGGTCATGGGCCGGCCCGGCCCGGCGGGTGCGCGGTCGGTCGTGGGGCGGGTGCGTCGAGGTGCTGCAGTGGGTGCTCACGGCCGGGCGCTTCCCGTTCGGGCCCGACGCGCTGGCGGGCGGCGTCCTGCTGCTCGAGACCTCCGAGGAGCTGATGCCGGCCCGGGAAGTGGGGTGGATCGTGCGCTCGCTGGGGGAGCGCGGCCTGCTCGAGGCCGTGGACGCCGTGCTCCTGGCCCGACCGCCGGTCTCGAACCTCGAGGTGACGACGGCGGCGCCTACGGGGCGCCGGCTGCGCGAGGAGCAGCGCGACACCGTCGTGGCGGTCGTGGAGCGGTACAACCCCGGCGCGGTGGTGTGCGGCGGCGTGCCGTTCGGTCACACCCGGCCGCAGTGGATCGTCCCCCACGGCGGCCCGATCACCGTCGACGGCGCCGAGCGGCGGGTATGGGCCGACTACGGCTGAGGCGGGCCGTGCCCTTGACGAACTCTTGACGCGGCGGTGAAGCGCGGTTGAGCGGACGACGGGCACGCTCGGGTCATCCGGTGCGGCTCCCGCCGCGCCCCACTCCCTAGGAGCACCGATGCCCCGAGCGATCACCGGCGGCCTGGCCGCCCTCGCCACCACCGCCCTCACCGTCAGCCTCGCACTCGCGGCCCCGGCCCAGGCCGCCGGTCGCGACTCCGACCGCGACGGCATGCCCGACCGCTGGGAGCGCGCCCACGGTCTGCGCGTGCACGCCAAGGACGCCCGCGGCGACAAGGACCGCGACGGGCTGGTCAATCTCGCCGAGTACCGCCGCGGCCTCGACCCCCGCGACGAGGACCCCGACAACGACGGTGACGACGACGGCGACGAGGTGCGCGACAACAGTGCGACGACCAACCCGCGTGTGCGCGACACCGACCGCGACGGCGTCCTCGACGGCGACGAGGACCTCGACCGCGACGGCGTCGACAACGAGGACGAGGACGACCGCGTCGAGACCTGCGTCGCCGACGACGACGACTCCGACCGCGACGGCGTGCGCGACGAGGACGAGAACGAGCTCGGCACCTCGCCGCGGCGCGCCGACTCCGACCGCGACGGCGTGCGCGACGGTGACGAGGACAGCGACGACGACGGCGTCCTCAACGACGACGAGGACGACGATGCGCGCGACCGTTGCGGCCGCTCGCACGACGACGACGGCCCCGGTCACGACACCGGCGACGACCACGGCGGCGACCGTCCCGCGGGTGCCTCCGACGACGGCCCGAACCACGACGCCGGCGACGACCACGGCGGTCGCGGCTGACGCCCCACGATCCGCCTCATCCCGCGCCCCACACGCGGTCGATGAGGCGCTCCTGACGACAGGTGCGGCCTCTCGGGGCCGCACTTGTCGCGCTTTTCCTGCACGTGGCACGCGTTGCAACGCGTGCCACGTGCAGGAAACGCCGGTCGACCGGCGATTCCTGCACGCCCCGGCGATCAGCGGGCGAAGGCCACCACGTCGCCGACGACGCCGACGCGCACCCGGTCACCGGCGCGGAGGACGGCGTCCGCGGGGGTGCGGGCGGCGATGAGCTCGCCCGTGGCGAGGACGACGCGCACGGTGGCGTCGTGGCCGAAGAAGCTGACGTCGGCGACCTCGCCAGCCACCCCGCCCGGTCCCTCCGAGACCTGGCGGGCGATCGCGTCGCTGCCGTCGTCCGGCACGACCTGCACCTGCTCGGAGCGCACGGCCACCTGCACCTCGTCGGCCCCGCCCGAACCGCCCGAACCGCCCGCTCCGCGCGAGCCGGCGGCCCCCCGCACCGACAGCGTGCCGAGCGCGCAGCTGACGCCCGACCCGACGCGGCGACCTGGCAGCAGGGTGGCGTGGCCGAGGAAGGCCGCGACGGCGGGGTCGGCGGGCTCGAGGTAGATGCGGGTGGGGGAGTCGACCTGCAGGAAGCGTCCCTGCGCCATCACGGCCACCTGGTCGGCCAGCGACAGCGCCTCACCCTGGTCGTGGGTCACGAGCACCGCCGCGGCGCCCGCCGCCTCGAGCGCGCGGACGACGGCCCGGCCGGTGTCCTCGCGCAGGGAGGCGTCGAGGGAGGAGAAGGGTTCGTCGAGCAGCACGAGCCGCGGTCGCGGCGCGAGGGCGCGGGCGAGGGCGACGCGCTGCTGCTGACCGCCGGAGAGCTCGTGCGGGTAGCGCTCGGCGAGCTCGGGTGCGAGCTCGACGAGCTCGAGCGCCTCCGCGACCCGCGCCTGCGAGGAGCGGCGTTCGCCGCGCGGCAGGCCGAAGGCGACGTTGCGGGCCACGGTGAGGTGCGGGAACAGCGCGCCCTCCTGCGGCACGTAGCCGATGCCGCGGCGCCGGGCCGCGACGGCACGTCCCGAGCCGACGACCTCCGTGCCGGCCACCGTGATCGTGCCGGCGGCGGGCCGCACGAATCCGGCCACCGCGCGCAGCATGGTGGTCTTGCCGCACCCGGAGGGGCCGAGCACCGCGGTGACGCCGCGCTCGACGACGAGGTCGACCCCGCGCAGCACGGCGGTGCGGGCGTAGCCGGCCTCGAGCCCACGGATCTCGAGGGCCGGGCTCACCTGAGTCACGCGGGGCTCCTGAGGCTCAGCCGGGCGAGCAGCCAGGTCGACGGGACGGACAGCAGCACGAGCGCCAGCGCGTAGGGCGCGGCGGCGCCGTAGGCCACCGACGAGGCATCGGACCAGAACTGCGTGGCGAGAGTATCGGTGCCCAGCGGCGCGAGCAGCAAGGTGGCGGTGAGCTCGGTCGAGGTGGCGAGCGCCACGAGGGCCGTGGCCGTGGCCAGGCCGGGCGCCACGAGGGGCAGGGTGACGCGCCGGGCCAGCTCCAGGCCCGAGCAGCCGAGGCTGCGCCCGACGTCCTCGAGGGCGGGCGGCACCAGCTCGTAGGTGCCGCGCACGCTCACGACGGCGCGCGGCAGGAACAGGATCAGGTAGCCCGCAACGAGGAGCACCAGGGTCTGGTAGAGCGAGGGCACCGCGCGGATCGAGACGGTCACCAGGGCCAGCGCGATCACGATGCCCGGCAGGGCGCTCGCGGTGTAGACGCTGCGCTCGATCGCGGTGGTGAGCACGCCCCGGTAGCGCACGGCGAGCCAGACCACGGGCACGGCGGCCGCCGTCGTGACCACGCCGCCGAGCACGGCGAGCACCAGGGTCGAGCCGGTGGCGTCGACGAGCTCGGCGGTGTCGAGACCCGCCGAGGTGCCGCGCACGAGCCACCGCACGAGGGCCGCCACCGGCACCGCCAGCGACCACAGGGCCAGCGCCCCCAGCCCGAGGACGACGAGGGGCCGGCGTCGTCCGAGCACGACCCGCTCGGGCTCGCGGCGCGCGCCCGCACCCCCGCGGGCGCGGCGGCGGCGTCCGCGCAGGAGCGCCTCGGCGCCGAGCAGGAGGAGGCAGAACGCCACCAGGACGAGGCCGAGCAGGGTGGCCTCGGGGCCGTTGAAGCCGGTGCCGTACTGCTGCAGCACGGCGGTGGTGAGGGTGGGGTAGTTCAGCAGCTGCAGGGCGCCGTACTCGGCGAGCAGGTGCAGGCCCACCAGCAGCGCCCCGCCCAGCACCGCGGGGCTGATCGCGGGCAGCGTGACGCGGGCGAAGACGCTCCAGCCGCCGTGGCCGAGCGAGGTGGCGACCTCCTCCACCCCGGGGTCCAGGCGTCGCAGCGCGGCCACGGTGGGCAGGTAGACGAGCGGGTAGTACGAGAGCGTCACGACCATCACGGCGCCGGGGAAGCTCTGCACGAGGTGGGTGGTCGAGACCCACCCGTAGCCGTTGACGAAGGCGGGCACAGCGAGCGGCGCGCAGAGCACGCCGTGCCACCAGCCGCGTCCGCGCAGGTCCGTGCGCTCGACCAGCCAGGCGCCCGCCACGCCGATCACCGTGCTGAGCGCGGTGGCGAGCACCAGCAGGCGCGTGGTGTTCCAGAGCAGCTCGCCGATGCGGGGGCGCAGCAGGAAGTCGAGCGCCCGCTGCTGGCCCATGTCGGCCGTCGTCCACAGCACGTAGCCGAGCGGCACGAGGGTGAGCCCGGCCACCGCCAGCCCGACCAGCAGCAGCGGCAGGGCAGGCGCCGAGACCCCCCGCGTCCGGGTGGTCGCGGGGGGTGCGGTGCTCGGCGCGGTGGCCGGAGGGACGGGGGTGAGGCTCAGAGGAAGCCGACCTCCGTCATCATGTCGACGACCTTCTTGGAGTCGAGGTCGGAGACGTTGACCTGCGGCGGCTGCAGCTCGCTGAAGGGCTTCACGGGCGGGTCGAGCTGCACGGCGGGGTTGAGGGGGTACTCGAGGGCGTAGGAGTCGGCGAGCAGCTGCTGGCCCTTCTCGCCCACGAGGAAGGCGAGGAACTTCTCGGCCTCGGGCTTCATGTCGCTCGAGGCGAGGATGCCCGCACCCGAGACGCTCACGAACGCTCCGGGATCCTGGTTCGCGAAGTAGTACTGCTGGGAGGCGTTCGAGTTGTCGCCGTTCTCCTTGCGGTCGCGCTCCCAGTAGTAGTGGTAGACGATCCCGACGTCGGACTGCCCGGAGTTCACGGCCTCGAGCACCAGGTTGTTGCCGTCGTAGACGGTGCCGTTGGCCTTGATGCCCTCGAGCCAGGCCTGCGTGGCCTGCTCGCCCTCGAGGTCGAGCACGGCGGCCACGATCGCCTGGAAGTCGGCGCCCGTGGGCGAGAACGAGATCCGCCCCTTCCACTCCGGCTTCGCGAGGTCGAGGATCGAGGCCGGCAGCTCGGAGGCCTGCACCGCGGCGGTGTTGTAGACGAGGGTGGTCGAGCGCGCCACGAAGCCGGTCCACAGTCCGCTCGTGGGGCGGAACTGCGCGGGGATCGGCTCCACCAGCGAGGCGGGCAGCTTCTGGAACAGGCCCGCGGCCTCGACCTGCGACATGGCCGGGGAGTTCTCGGTGAGGAAGACGTCGGCGGGCGACGCCTTGCCCTCCTGCACGATCTGGTTCGACAGCTCGAGGTCCTTGCCGTTGCGCAGGGTGACCTCGATGCCGGTCTCCTTGGTGAACTCCGGCGCCATCTCCTCCAGCAGCTGCTCGTGCTGGGCGTTGTAGACCACGAGGGTCGGCTTGTCCTCGCTGCACGCCGCGAGGAGCGGGGTCGTCAGCGCGAGGGCGAGCGCGGCCAGGCCGGCGCGGGCGGGGAAGGTGAGGCTCATCGGACTTCCTGTCGGTCTCGTCGATGGTAGGAGGCGGATCCCAGCAGGGGCTGGGCCAGGGTCGTGTGGAGCGGCGCAGCCGGCACGAGCAGCCGCATCCGCCGGGCGGCGTGGACGACGGATGCTCGCCGGCCGGCGACACCGTGGCGGGCTGCGGCGCCGGCGCGTCGTCCGAGCGCCGGCAGGGTGTGGGCGGTGGCGACGCCGATCGCGAGCGAGAGCAGCAGCCCGGCGATCGGCGCGCGGTTCTCGAACCACGGGTAGACCTGCCAGTGCGTGAGGTAGATCCACAGCGAGGCCGAGGCGAGCTGGCCCGCGGGGCGCACGAGCAGTGCCGGCCACGGCACGGTGCGCGCCCACACCAGCAGGAGCAGGCCGGCGGCGATGAGCAGGTCGCGCTCGGGGGAAGCGGTGAAGCCGATCGCGCCGGCGAGCAGCAGGACGCTGATGAGCAGTCGCTGCGCCGGCCCGCGGGCCGCCTCGGCGGCCCAGCCCCCGGCGAAGAGCCAGGCGACGAACAGCGTCGAGTGGATGACGTCGCCCTCGTAGCCGCTCCCGACGACCCACCACCGCGGCGCCAGGGCCAGCGCGGTGAGGCCCGCCGCCAGGGCGAAGGGGTGGCGCACCTCGAGGCGACGCACCCACGGCAGGGTCGTGACGATCCCGGCGGCGAGGGTGAGCAGCACCAGCACCTCGACGAACCAGTAGTGCCAGGCGGGCTCGGTCCACCGCTGCGGCCCGAGGAGGTCGTTGAGCAGGAGCACGGTCGTCCACGGCAGGTCGCGGCGCACGAGCGCCACCGCGGCCAGGAAGAGCATCGACGGCACGGCAATGCGCGCGGCGGCGCGGACGACGCGGCGCACCCGGGCGCGGGCGTCGTCGGTGGCCACGAGCTGGAAGCGCGCGAGGTTGGCGCCGGCGAGTGCCAGCAGCACGTGGGCGCCGCCGAGCAGCACCCACACGTCGGCGTGGGAGCCCACGATGAGCACGATGGCCACCGCGCGCAGCGCGATGCCGGTCTCGAGCCGGGTGCTGCGCCACCACCTCGTCGGCCGCGGGCCGCGAGCGCGGGCTGAGGTACCCGGGCCGGCCGAGTCGGTGGTCGCGGTGCCCTGCGCTGCCCGGGCGGCGAGCTCGCGGGGAGTGCGCCGAGGCCAGTCGGCGGGCAGCGTGCCGAGGTGGCGCTCGAGGCGCAGGGCCAGCTCGACGTACGACAGCGAGTCGCCGCCGAGGTCGACGAAGCTCCGGTCGGGCCGGGCCTCGGCGCGGTGCAGCACCCGGGCGTAGAGGGCGGCGAGGTCGTCGGCGCCCACCTCCGCGGTAGTGGGGGCCGCCTCGACGTGGTCACTGGCGGCGAGTGAGGCCACCGCGGCCTGGTCGACCTTGCCGTTGGGGCGTCGCGGCAGCTCATGGACGACGGCCACCCGCACCAGGTGCGGCGGGAGCCCGGTGGCGGCGGTGACCGCCTCGAGCACCTCGCCGCCGAGCAGGGCCGGGGCCTGCGGGGCACGGACCGCCACGACCAGACGGTCGCCGTCCACGCTCTCGGCGACGGCGGCGTCGTGGCCGGCCAGGCGCAGCAGCGCCTCGACGCGGTCGAGGTCGACACGCTGGCCGAGCAGCTTGGCGAAGCGCGAGCGTCGTCCGACGATCTCGACGAGGCCGTCGGCGTCGATGCGCGCCAGGTCGCCGGTGCGCAGCTCGTCGAGGTCGGCGCCGCGCGCGAGGTCGGCGGGGTGGGTGGCGTAGCCGAGCATCACGTTGGGGCCGCGGTAGACCAGCTCGCCCACCCCGGCCGGCTGGTCGGCGCAGGGCTCCACCCGCAGCTCGCCGCCGGGGATCGCCACCCCGACTCGGCCGGGGTGGCTGAGCGCCAGGTGCGGCGGCAGGTACGCCATCCGCGCGGTGGCCTCCGTCTGGCCGTACATCACGAACAGCTCCCAGCCGTCGCGGCGCCCGCGCAGAGCCAGCTCCCGCACCCGCTCCGGTGCGAGGCGACCACCCGCCTGGGTGACCCGGCGCAGCGTCGGCAGCTCGGGCCACTGCGCGGCGGCCAGCAGGTCGAAGGTGTGGGGCACGCCGGCGAGCGTGGTGACCCCGTGTCGTCGGGCCCGCCGCCACAGCTCCGGATCAGTGACAGAGCGGTCGTCGAGGACGACGCTCGCCCCCGCGGCGAGGTGGCTGTGCAGCACCGAGAGGCCGTAGCAGTAGTCGAGCGGCAGGGTGGTCATCCCCACGTCGTCCGGGCCGAGGCCTAGGTACTCGGCGATCGCCGCGGCGTTGCTCGCCAGGTTCGCGGCCGAGAGGCGCACCAGCTTGGGGCTGCCGGTGGACCCCGAGGTGCTGAGCAGCAGCCGCAGGTCGGGGTGGAGGTCGGGGGCCGTGCGGCCGGTCGTCGTCCAGGCGCCGGCGCCGCGGCGCACCGATGCGCCGTACGCGTCGGCGAGCGTCTCGCGGTCGCTGAGCAGCACGGGGTGCCCGCCCTGCAGCGCCGCCAGCCAGGCCACCACGAAGTCGAGGTCGGACGACGGGCTCAGGTGCACCAGCTGGCGTGGGCCGAGGGCGTCGAGCCGCGACCGCTCGTCGCCCACCCGCGAGGCGAGCTCGGCGTAGGCGAGCGCGGTGCCGTCGCGCCCGACGAGCGCGAGGCCGTCGTGGGCACCCAGGGTGTCGGCGAACGACGTCGCGGCGTCGACCCTGGTGCTCCTCATGACGTCGAGGGTAAAGCAAGGCTGCCCTAAGTAGGGAGCCGGAGGTCTGTGGCGACCGTCACCCGCCGCTCATGCGGGGCCGGCGGCGTCGGCGACGATGCTCTCGGGGTCGACCGGGGCGAGCAGGAAGACCGGGATGCGTCGCTCGGTCCAGCGCGTGTAGGTGGCGTAGTTGGGCCAGACCGTGAGCATGTGCTCCCACGCGGCGCCGAGCTCGTCGCCGGTGAGCTCGCGCCAGGTGCAGGTGAGATGGCGGTGGCGGTACTCGACGTCCACGAACTCGGCGGCGCGCAGGTTGTGCGTCCATACCGGCGGCGTGGGCGCGCCGAAGTGGGAGCCCGCGATCAGCAGGCCGCCGGGAGCGCCGGGGGCGTCGGGCGCGGACGACGTGCCGGTGCCCTCCCAGGGCACGCACAGCAGCGGGGTCGTGCGCGGGATGCCGGTGCGACGACCCGGCACCGTGAGCAGCAGGTTCGGCAGGCCGGCGACGTCGAGCAGGCTCACCCGCCCGAAGGTGGCCCGCTGCAGGCGCAGATCGGTCCAGGTGATCTGCGGCAGCAGGCGGGGCAGCCACGGCTGCGCACCCAGGCGCACCGCGATCGGAGTGAGCAGGCCCATGCACCGACCCTAGGTCGTGGCCGCGCAGGCCCCCAGCCGTCAGCCGGCGGCCGGCGGCCAGCGGGCGCGGGCGGGATTCGAGCGGTGGTCGCCTGCGGTTGCCGCCGTGTTCAAGAAGGCGTCGCCGAGCGCTCCTAGCCTCCCGGCATGATCACGCGAGGTGTCGGCGGAAGCTGCCTGGTGCTGGCCGGCGGCCTCCTGACCGCCACGCTCCCGCCGTCCACCCCGGTGCTGCGCATCGCGCTGCTCGAGGAGCTCCGCTCCCACGAGTTCGGCCGCATGCTCGGCCTCGTCACCGTGCTGGCCGGACTCGGTCTCCTGGCCAGCGCCTGGATCCGGCTCTCGCGCACGATCGCCCTCGGTGAGCAGGGCACCGCCGAGCCGCGCGAGGGCGTGGCCCTCGTGCGCTTCGCCACCGCCGCCTGGACCGCGCCCCTGCTGCTCGCCCCGCCGCTGTTCTCGCGCGACGGCTGGTCGTACGCGGCCCAGGGGATGCTCGCCCACGTCGGGCTCTCGCCCTACCGCTGGGGCCCCGAGGCGCTCGTGCCGCAGGGCTTCTTCCCGCTGCCCGGCTGGCTCACCGGGCCGCCCGTCGTCCAGGCGGTCGACCCGATGTGGTTCGACACCGCCACCCCCTACGGTCCGCTGCCGCTGGTGTTCGGTTCCTTCGCCGCGGGCTTCACCGGCAACCCCTGGGTGCTCGTCGTCGCACACCGCTGCCTCGCCCTCGTGGGGCTGGCCCTGCTCGCCTGGGCAGTGCCTCGGCTGGCCCGCTGGACGGGCGTCAACCCGGCGCTGGCCGCCGCCCTCGTGCTGGCCTCGCCGCTGATGCTCGCCAACGGTGTCGCGGGCCTGCACAACGACCTGCTGGTGGTCGGCCTCATGGCCGCCGCGCTGGTGGTCGCCGCGGAGCGCGGCTGGGTCGCGGGTGCGGTGGTCGCCGGGCTCGCGGCCGGGGTCAAGGTGCCGGGCGGTCTGGTGTGCGTCGGCATCGTGCTGGTCACGCTGCCCGCGGGCGCCGCCCTGGCCGTACGGCTGCGGCGCATCGCCTCGGTGGGGGCGGTCTCGGTGGGCACCCTGCTCGCGCTCGGGGTCGTCACCGGCCTGGGCAGTGGCTGGGCGCAGGCGCTGCTCGTGCCCGGCGAGGTCAACACGCCGCTGTCGTCGACGACGCTGGTCGGCGGCTGGCTCGACTGGATGGCGGGTCTCGTGGGCGCGGGCCTCCCGCCCGCGACCTTCCTCACCGCGGTGCGCGCCCTCGGCCTGCTCGCGGCACTGGCCCTCGGCGCCTGGGTGCTCCTGCGTCGTCCCACGGGGGATCGCGGGGTGGCGCTCACCGCGACCGCGCTGACGGTGGCGGCGTTCGTCGTCCTCTCGCCCGTGGTGCACCTGTGGTACTTCCTGCTGGTGTCGCCCTTCGTGGCGGTGCTGCGCCTGCCGCGCGCGGCCGTCGGCGCCTTCGTCGGCGTCTCGCTCCTCACCGGTCTGGTGGCGCCGCTCGACTCGTCGCTGCACGGCGCCTACTACGCCATCGTGGTCGGCTCGATGACCGTGGCGCTGCTGATGCCGCTGCTGCTGCTCACCCGCGGGGCGCGGGCCCGGCTCGCGCCGGTGCTCGCCTCGCTGGCCCCCAGCGACGACGCCCCCGGCGACGAGGCCCTCGCGGGCCGGGCTGAACCGACCCGGCCGGCCGAGGCCACCCGACCGCCCCGGGATCAGCCGGCCAGTCGCGCCCGCTGATCGACGGTGTGCAGTGCGAGCATGCGCGCGACGGTCGCCTCCCAGCGATAGCCCTCCGCGCGCAGCCGCGCGGCCCGGCGCACCTGGCCCCGTGGACGACGCGCGAGTCGCAGCACCGCGTCGGCCAACCGTTCCGGCTCGGGAGCGCCCCAGGCGCCGCAGCTGCGGTCGATCAGCTCGCGTGCCCCGCCGCGGTCGGCGGTGACGACAGGCGTGCCGCTCGCGAGCGCCTCGAGCACCGCGAGGCCGAAGGTCTCGCCCGGGCACACCGACAGCGCGATGTCGGCGGCCGCGAGCCGGTCGCGCAGCGCGTCGCGCCCGTCGACGTAGCCGTGCAGGTGCACCGGTGCGCCCGCCCCGAGGGCGGCGATCTCGTCGCGGTGCGGTCCATCGCCGTAGACGTCGAGGCGCACCGGCACGCCGCGGCGGTGCAGCTCGACCGCGGTCGCCACCGCGAGATGGGGCGACTTCTCCCGCGACAGGCGTCCGGCGTGGACCAGCCGGAGCGGCTCGTCGCGATCGGGTGCGGCGACCTCCGGCAACCCGGTCTCGTCGAGGTCGCGGCGCAGCCGGCGTCGCTCCGCCTCCTGCAGCGGGCTGAAGGTCTCCAGGTCGACGCCGAGCGGCACCCGCACCACCTCGCACCCCGCCGACAGCGCGACCTCGCGGAACTCGTCCTCGGCGTAGGAGGAGGTCACCACCACAGTGTCGAAGCTGCGCACGAGCAGGCGGTTGAGCAGGCCCACCGACGCCTTGGAGGTGGCGTCGAGGCCGGTGCGCATCGCCATCATGTCGCTCATCCGCTCGTGGCTCAGCAGCACGCTGCGCACGCCGTTGCGCCGCGCCCACCAGGCCACGGGCAGCAGGGTGAGCTTGTCGCTCCACTCGACACTGGTGGGCCGCCACCGCTCCAGCACCTCGGTGACGCGCCAGGGCTCGACGATGAGCCGGTAGCCGCCGCCGACCCGCGGCGCCCGCAGCTGGACGACGTCGCCCAGCGCAGTGCTGCTCACGGTGTCGACGGGCCCGGGGATCACCAGCAGGCGCTCCGCGCCGGCGTCCACGTAGCCCCGGCCGAGCTGCTCGATCGCGGTCCGCATCCCTCCCGAGGTCGAGCCGACGAAGTTGGCGAGTTGGGCGATGCGCACGGCCGCCACTGTGCTGCAGGAGGGTGAACCCCTCTCCACCGCACGGTTGACGGGGGCGGAAGGATGAGGGCGTGAGCAATCCCGAGCCGCGGCCGGACGAGCTGCACTGCACGGCGGTCGAGGCCGCACGCCCCGAGCTGATGACGCCCCGCGAGGTGCCGCTCGGCGGTCCGCGGGCGATGTCGGTGCGCCGCACCCTGCCTCAGCGCGGTCGCTCGCTCATCGGCGCCTGGTGCTTCCTCGACCACTACGGGCCCGACCTCGTCGGCGACACCGGCGGCATGGTGGTCGCCCCGCACCCCCACACCGGCCTGCAGACCGTCAGCTGGCTCTTCGCCGGCGAGGTCGAGCACCGCGACAGCGCCGGCAACGTGGCGATGGTGCGCCCCGGCGAGGTCAACCTCATGACCGCCGGGCACGGCATCAGCCACTCGGAGGTCTCGACGCCGGCCACCGACGTGCTCCACGGCGCCCAGCTCTGGGTCGCCCTCCCGGACGACGCCCGCGACACCGCGCCGGGCTTCCAGCACCACGCGCCCGAGGAGGTCGTCGGCACCGGCTGGCGGGCCCGGGTCTTCCTCGGCTCGCTGCTCGGCTCCACCTCCCCGGTCGCCACGGCCACGCCGCTGCTCGGCGCCGAGATCGTGCTCGAGCCGCACGGCGTCCTCGACCTCGCCGCGCCCCTCCCCGGGGGAGGGGGAGGCGTCGAGGTGTCCTTCGAGCTGGGCGTGCTCGTCGACACGGGCGGGATCACCGCGGCGGGTGTGCCCGCGTCGTCCGCCGACCTGGTGTTCGTGCCGCCGCACACCGCCGACCTCCGCCTCGAGGCGGGGCCCGAGGGCGCGCGCGTGCTGCTGATCGGCGGGCCCCCGTTCGGCGAGTCGATCGTGATGTGGTGGAACTTCGTGGGCCGCAGCCACGACGAGATCGTGGCCTTCCGGGAGCAGTGGCAGAGCCAGGTGCTCGACCCCGACCGCCCCGGCGAGGTCGTCGCCTCGGGCGGGCTGGTGGCGGCCGGCCGGTTCGGCGTCGTCCCGGGCCAGCCGCTGCCGCCCATCCCCGCCCCCGCGCTGCCCAACGCCCGCCTGCGCGAGCGCCGGTGACCGGCATGACCCGCGGGCTCACCTGGTTGGTGGGCTTCCAGCTCCTCGGCGAGCTGGTCTCCCGGGTGCTCGACCTGCCGGTTCCCGGGCCGATCATCGGCATGCTGCTGCTCTTCGTGGTCCTGCGTCGCCGTGGCACCGGTGACGACGCCCCGGTCGTGCGCGCGAGCACCGCCGTGCTGCGCCACCTGCAGCTGCTCTTCGTGCCGGCGGGCGTCGGCGTGGTGGCCTACCTGGGCGTGATCGGCGAGCACGCCCTCGCGATCGCGGTGGCGCTGCTCGGTTCCTGGCTGCTGGGCCTGGCCGCCGTCGGGTGGACGACGCAGGGCCTCGAGCGCCTGCTCAACCGGCGTCCCGGCACCGGAGCGGCGTCGTGAGCGCCCTGGCCGTCACGCTGCACCACGCCCTCACCGAGGTCGAGGACGTCGCCCGCTCGCCGCTCGCGCTCATCGGCGTCACCCTCGCGGCCTACCAGGTGGGCCGACGCCTCCAGGAGCGCTCGGGGGGCCACCCGCTGGCGCAGCCGGTGATCGTGGCGATCGCGGTGGTCGCGGCGTGGATCGGCGCGCTGGGCGTCGACTACGCCGACTACCGCTCCGATGTCGAGGTGATCGCCTTCTGGCTGGGGCCGGCCACCGTCGCCCTCGCCGTGCCGCTGCACCGGCAGGCCGATCGCCTGCGCGGCTTCGTGGTGCCGATGCTCGTGGCGGTCACCGTCGGCGCCGTCGTCTCCATCGTCAGCGCCGTGCTGCTGGCGCGCATGCTCGGCGCGGGCGAGGCCATCGAGCGCACCGTGGCCACCAAGGCGGCCACCACGCCGGTGGCCATCGCGATCACCGACTCCCTCGGCGGGATTCCGCCGCTGGCAGCGGTGTTCGCCATCCTCACCGGCATCGTCAGCGCGGTCACGGCTCCCTGGCTGCTCGACCGCCTCGGGGTGCGCGACCTGCGGGCCCGCGGCTTCGCCGTGGGCGCGGTCTCCCACGGCATCGGCGCCTCGCGGATGCTGCGCGAGAGCGAGACGGAGGGCGCCTTCGCGGGTCTCGCGATGGGGCTCTCCGCGCTCGCCATCAGCCTGCTCGTGCCGCTCTGCGCGCTGTTCCTCTTCTGAGATCGGGCGCCGACTACGGTGGCGCCATGAGTGACGAGCGCCACCAGTCCCGCGTGGCCCACGGCCCCCAGGGGCACCGCGTGCACGCCTTCGCCGACGACGCCCTCGGCGACCTCGACGCCGTCGGCGTGGCCGAGCGGCTGGAGTCGGGCGCGGTCAGCGCCGAGGAAGTCGTCGAGGCCGCGATCGCCCGCGTCGAGTCCGTCGATGCCCGCCTCGGCGCGCTCGCGCACCGCTCCTACGAGCGCGCGCGGCGCGACGCGCGTCGTCCGCGAGGTTCGTTCCTCGGCGGAGTGCCCACGGTCGTCAAGGACAACGTCGACGTCGGGGGCATGCCCACGATGGCCGGCACCGACGCGTGGACGCCGCACCCGGCCCGCCACGACGGCGCCTTCGCCGCGATGTACCTCGGCACCGGACTGGTGCCGCTCGGCAAGTCGCAGCTCTCGGAGTACGGCTTCAGTGCCTCGGCCGAGCACCCGCGCCTCGGGCCGGTGCGCAGCCCCTGGGACACCACCCGCTCCTCGGGCGCCTCGAGTGCGGGCTCCGCCGCCCTGGTCGCGGCGGGTGCCGTGCCGATCGCCCACGCCAACGACGGCGGCGGCTCGATCCGGATCCCGGCCGCCGTCAACGGCCTGGTCGGGCTCAAGCCCACCCGCGGGCGTCTCGCCCAGGACCGCACCTTCCAGCAGATGCCCGTGCGCATCGTCGCCGACGGCGTCCTCACCCGATCGGTGCGCGACACCGCGGCCTTCTACCGCGAGGCCGAGCGGCTGCACCGGGCGCTGCACCTGCCGCCGATCGGCGACCTGACCCGGCCGGTGCGCCGGCGTCTGCACGTCGCGCTCAACACCTCCGGCATCGACCGCGGCGCCGACGCCGAGACCCGGGCCCTGACCGAGCAGACCGCCGCGCTGCTGGAGGACCTCGGCCACACGGTCACCGAGACCGACGTCCCCGCGCCCGCGAGCCTCCCCGACGACTTCCTGCTCTACTGGGCCTTCCTGGCCCAGTTCATGCTCGGCAGCGGTCGCCTCGCCCACGGTCGCGGCTGGACCCCCGATCGTCACGACCGCCTCACCGTGGGGCTGGCCCGCCACGCCCGCCGCCACCTCCACCGGCTCCCGGGCGCGATCACCCGGCTGAAGCGGGCCGCGGCCCAGGCGGAGATCCACCACGAGAAGTACGACGTCACCCTCACCCCGACGCTCGCTACCGCCACCCCCCGACTCGGCCACCTCGACCCCACCCAGCCATACGAGGTGATCGTCGAGCGCCTGATGGACTGGGTCGCCTTCACGCCGTGGCACAACATCACCGGACAGCCGGCCATCTCCCTGCCCCTCGCCACCACCGCCGCGGGTCTGCCGCAGGGGATGATGTTCGGCGCCGCGTCGGGCCAGGAGGGCCTGCTCATCGAGCTCGCCTACGAGCTCGAGCAGGCCCGTCCGTTCGCCCGCATCCAGGACGACGCACCGCGCGAGGAGGCCGCCGCACCGGGCGCCTGAGGGCCGCGGGAAGGGGGCGTCACGGCCGGTGCTCGGCCCCGATTTCGCGGCGGCGCGCGGTGCGCTGTATGGTTCTGCGGCGTTGCCCCTTTAGCTCAGTCGGCAGAGCGTCTCCATGGTAAGGAGAAGGTCTACGGTTCGATTCCGTAAAGGGGCTCGGAGACGGGGCGCCAGCCGCACGGTCCGCAGAGCGGTCCACTGCGGCGGCGCCCCACTCACGTGGCGGGATAGCTCAGACGGTTAGAGCGCACGACTCATAATCGTGAGGTCACGGGTTCGATCCCCGTTCCCGCTACCAGCCCCGCACACCACCCGCAATCGAAGGACTCTCCGTGGCCAGCAAGAGCAGCGACGTCCGCCCGAAGATCACGCTCGCCTGCGTGGACTGCAAGGAGCGGAACTACATCACCAAGAAGAACCGCCGCAACGACCCCGACCGCATCGAGCTGAAGAAGTTCTGCCCGCGTTGCCGCACCCACACCGCGCACCGCGAGACCCGCTGATCCCAGCGGTCGCGCCCAGCACCTCCAGCGCCGCGCGCGCTGCCGACGGCCCGTCGTCCCCCGTGGACGACGGGCCGTCGCCGTTCCCGGGCCCCTCCGCCGCCGCGGCACCAGCGGCCTAGGGTGGAGCCATGGGCATCGACGCCGCGCTCGCCGGGCGCACCTTCCCCCCGACCGCGCCCTACGCGGTCACCGCGGAGCACGTGGCCACCTTCGCGGCCGCGGTCGGCCATCCCGGCGGTGGTGCGGCCGAGCAGCTGCCGCCCACCTACCCGATCGTGGTGACCTTCGCCGCGCTGCAGCAGTTCCTCGACGCCGAACAGGTCGAGCTCTCGCGCATCGTGCACGGCGACCAGCGATTCGTGTACGAGCGGCCGGTGCGGGTCGGCGACGTGCTCACAGCCACCCTCACGGTCACCGGCGTGCGCAGCATCGGCGGCAGCGACATCGTGAGCACCAGCAGCGCCATCACCGACGCCGAGGGCGCGCTCGTCGCCACGGCCGGCGCGACCATCGTGCACCGCGGGGAGGAGGCGTGAACGCCGGCGAGACCCTCGGGCCGGTGACCTTCGCCGTCACCCGCGCCGACCTCGTCGCCTACGCCGTCGCCAGCGGCGACCATAACCCCATCCACGTCGACGAGTCGGTGGCGCTCGCCGTCGGCCTGCCCGGCGTGATCGCGCACGGCATGTACACCCTGGCGCTGGTCGGCCGCGCGGTCGCCGAGTGGACCGGCGGCGCCGAGGTGGTCGAGCTCGGCGGCAAGTTCGTCGCCCCTGTCGTCGTGCCCGCCGAGGGTGCCGCCGAGGTCACCGTGGCCGGCACCGTCGGCGAGGTCGACGCCGACGGCCTGCGCGCCCTCGCCCTCGAGGTCACCGTCGAGGGCCGCAAGGTGATCGGCGCTCCCAAGGCGATCGTCCGTGCCTGACCAGCCTGACCAGCCTGACCAGCCCGGCCGGACCGTCGCGCTCGCCGACCTCACCACCCTGCGCCTCGGCGGACCGGCCCGGCGCTACGTCCGGGTCGAGGACGACGCCGCACTGATCGCCGCGGTCGGGGAGGCCGACGCCGCCGGCGAGCCGCTGCTCGTGGTGGGCGGGGGCAGCAACCTCGTCGTGGCCGACGACGGCGTCGCGGGCACCGTCGTCCACGTGGCCGGGCGGGGGGTGCGGGTCGTCGACGACGGCTGCGGCGTCGTCGAGGTCTCGGTGGCCGCCGGTGAGCCGTGGGACGACCTCGTCGCCCGAGCGGTCGCGGAGGGCTGGGTGGGCCTCGAGGCGCTGGCCGGCATCCCCGGCACCACCGGCGCCACCCCCGTGCAGAACGTCGGCGCCTACGGCCAGGAGGTGGCCGACACGATCGCGCGCGTGCGGGTGTGGGACCGCGTGCTGCGCGGCGAACGCACCTTCACCGCAGCCGAGTGCCGCTTCGGCTACCGCACGTCGCGCTTCAAGGCCGACCGCCTCGACGCGTGGGGCGGGCGGCACGTCGTCCTCGAGGTCACGTTCGCCTTCCATCCCGGTGACCTGTCCGCGCCGGTGCGCTACGCCGAGCTGGCGCGCACGCTGGGCGTGGAGCCGGGGGAGCGGGCCCCCCTGGCCGAGGTGCGCGAGGCGGTGCTGGGCCTGCGCCGCGGCAAGGGCATGGTGCTCGACGCCGCCGAGCACGACACGTGGAGCGCCGGCTCGTTCTTCACCAACCCTGTGCTCGCCCCCGATCAGGTGCCGGACGGCGCCCCCGCCTACGCCCAGCCCGACGGCACGGTGAAGACCAGCGCCGCCTGGCTCATCGAGCAGGCGGGATTCGGACGCGGGTTCGGCCTGGACCGCGAGCCCGCGCGCGTGTCGCTCTCGACGCGCCACACGCTGGCGCTGACGCACCGGGGTGGCGGCACCACCGAGGAGCTCCTCGCCCTCGCGCGCGAGGTGCGCGACGGCGTGCGTGCGCGCTTCGGCGTCGAGCTCGTCAACGAGCCGGTGCTCGTCGGCTGCGCGCTCTGAAGCTCGCGCCCGTGGCGTGCGGCGTCAGGGTGAGCTGGTGGCGACGCTGACGAACAGCCCGACGACGGCCAGCACCAGCACCAGGGCGAGCACGAAGAGGACGAGCCCGATGATGCCGGTGACCAGTCCGGTGGTCGCGTAGCCCTCCCCGCTGTAGCGGCCGGGCTCGCGCCGCAGGTCGCGGCGCACCTGCACCGCCAGCCAGATCGCGATCGGCGAGCACACGCCGGCCGCCCCGGTCACGACGAGCAACGGCGCCAGCGCCACACCGACCAGTCCGACGATGCCGAGCACCATCGCGGTCATCGCCCGCGGGTGCGGGGGCGGCGCCGTCGGGAAGGGGGAGGCGTAGCCGGGTGACCACGGGTGGGCCGGGCTGCCGTACGGCGGGTAGCCCGGGGGAGCCGGCGCCGGGTCGGGCGGCGGCCATCCCCGGGCGGCCTGGCCCGGCGTCCCGTCGGCGCGGTACGGCCCGGGGGAGTAGGGCGACCCGTAGGGCGAGGGGTTCGGCTGCTGCTGGCCGTAGGGCGAGGGCTCCGGCGGGGGCGGCACGGGAGGCTGCTGGGCGCTCACGTCGACATCGTGCCCTCGACGTCGCTGTTCAACCAGGCGTCGATGTCGGCGAGCGCCCGCTCGCGCACGTCGGAGGGCGCGCGGCTCGCGCGCAGCGACATCCGCGCCAGCTCGGCCAGCCGGGCGTCGTCCAGGTCGTGGGCGGCGCGCATGGTGGCGTACTGGCCCGCGAGGCGGGAGCCGAACAGCAGCGGGTCGTCGGCGCCGAGCGCGATCGTGGCCCCGGCCTCGAGCAGGGTCGGCAGCGGCACCGAGGTGAGGTCGGAGTACACGCCGAGCGCCACGTTGGACGTCGGGCACACCTCGAGGGCCACCCCCGAGGCGACGATGCGCTCCAGCAGCGCGGGATCCTCGGCCGCGCGCACGCCGTGGCCGAGGCGCCCGGCGTGCAGCGCGTCGAGGCAGGTGCGGATGTGCTCGGGCCCGAGGAGCTCGCCCCCGTGGGGAGCCAGGAGCAGACCAGCCCGCTCGGCGATCGCGAAGGCGCCGGCGAAGTCCCGGGTGCGCCCGCGCCGCTCGTCGTTCGACAACCCGAAGCCCACCACGCCCCGATCCACGTACTGCGCGGCCAGGCGGGCGAGGGTGCGGGCGTCGAGCGGGTGCCGGGTGCGGTTGGCCGCGATCACCACGGCCATCCCCAACCCCGTCGTGGACGACGCCTCGCGCACCGCGTCGAGCACGAGGTCGGTGAAGGCGGTGATGCCGCCGAAGCGCGCCGCGTAGCCGCTCGGGTCGACCTGGATCTCGAGCCACCGGCCGCCGTCGGCCACGTCGTCCTCGGCGGCCTCGCGCACCAGGCGGCGCACGTCGTCCTCGGTGCGCAGCACGGAGCGGGCGACGTCGTAGAGGCGCTGGAAGCGGAACCAGCCCTTCTCGTCCGCAGCGGTCAACCGCGGCGGCCACTGCTCCACCAGCGCGTCGGGCAGGTGGATGCCGTCGCGGGCGGCGAGCTCGAGCAGCGTCGCGTGGCGCATCGAGCCGGTGACGTGCAGGTGGAGGTGGGCCTTGGGCAGCGCTTGGAGGTCCCGCACGCGGCCCATCGTAGGTGCGCGCGGGGGGCCCGGCCGGGGCGGGCGACTTTGGAGGCCGCTGCCGGGCATGCGTAGACTCAGCCCCCGGTGGTCAGCCAGGTCTCGTTGCGCGCCCGCGCACCTCGACCCGGCCCGATCCCGAAGGGCACTAGCTCAACTGGCAGAGCATCGGTCTCCAAAACCGAAGGTTGGGGGTTCAAGTCCCTCGTGCCCTGCAAGATCACGATCGGTTCGCTCCAGCAGCGACGAGCAAGGAAGGGTGAGCAGCGTGGCTGACGCTCCCACTGTGCGTGGAGGCCGCCAGGGCTCCTCCGACGGCAAGCAGCCCGAGCCGCGCACCGGCCCGGTCACCTTCTACCGCCAGGTCGTGGCCGAGCTGCGCAAGGTCGTCTACCCGACCCGCGAGCAGCTCGTCACCTACTTCATCGTCGTCCTGGTCTTCGTCCTCGCGATGATCGCCTTCGTCTCGGTCATCGACCTCGGCCTGGGCAAGCTGGCCTTCGAGGTCTTCACCGGCGGCGACAAGATCTGATCGCCACGATCACCACCGCGGCGCCGCCCGAGCAGCTCGAGGTCCGGCGCCCACTCCCGAGAACAACCAAGTGATGGAGCAGCACGTGTCGGAGCAGCACGACTCGGACCAGTTCGCGAGCGACCTCGACGAGACCACCGCGTCCTACGCCGGTGACGTCGACCTCGACGGTCCCACCGACGAGGAGCTCGCCGCCGAGGAGGCGGCCGACCTCGAGGCTGACGGTGACGACGAGGCCGACGAGGCCGACGACGCCGAGCCCACGGCCGAGTCCGCCGAGGTCGAGGACGACGCGCCCGTCGCGGAGGCCGAGCCCGCCGAGGCCGAGGACCCCCTCGAGGCCTTCCGTCGCGAGCTGTGGGCCAAGCCGGGCGACTGGTTCGTCGTGCACACCTACTCCGGCATGGAGAACCGGGTGAAGCAGAACCTCGAGAACCGCATCAACTCCCTCAACATGGAGGACTACATCCACGAGATCGTGGTCCCCACCGAGGAGGTCCCCGAGATCAAGAACGGCCAGCGCAAGATGGTCAAGCGCACCGTCCTGCCCGGCTACGTCCTCGTGCGCATGGACCTCACCGACGAGTCGTGGGCCGCGGTGCGCCACACTCCGTCGGTCACCGGCTTCGTCGGCCACAGCCACCAGCCCGTGCCGCTGAGCATGGACGAGGTCGAGAAGATGCTGGCCCCGGCCGTCGTCGAGGCCGCCGTCGCCGAGGCGGACGCCGCCGCGGCCGCCAGCGGCACCGGGGGCGGCACCGCCACCGCGGTGAAGAAGCCGATCGAGGTCGCCGACTTCAGTGTCGACGACTCGGTGCTGATCGTCGACGGCGCGTTCGCCACGCTCCACGCCACGATCACCGAGATCAACGCCGAGGCCCAGCGCGTCAAGGCCCTCGTCGAGATCTTCGGTCGCGAGACCCCCGTCGAGCTGAGCTTCAACCAGATCCAGCGGGTCTGAGCTCCCCCATCCTTCCCGCCCACCGCTTGCGCCGATTCGGCCGGCGCGGGGCCGAGGCGGAAGAATGCTCGGGTTCGCCTGAGCGAGCAGTGGCAGAGGGCCCCGACGTCCTCGCTGTGACCACGGACAGAAAGAGATAGAGGAATGCCTCCCAAGAAGAAGATCGCCGCACTGGTCAAGGTGCAGCTGCAGGCCGGCTCGGCCACCCCGGCTCCGCCGGTCGGTACCGCCCTGGGCCCGCACGGCGTGAACATCATGGACTTCTGCAAGGCGTACAACGCCCAGACCGAGTCCATGCGCGGCAACGTCATCCCGGTCGAGATCACGATCTACGAGGACCGGTCCTTCGACTTCATCACCAAGACCCCGCCGGCCGCGGAGCTCATCAAGAAGGCCGCGGGTCTGCAGAAGGGCTCGAGCGTCCCGCACAAGGACAAGGTCGGCAAGCTGACCAAGGACCAGGTGCGCGAGATCGCCACGACCAAGCTCCCCGACCTCAACGCCAACGACCTCGACGCCGCCGTGAAGATCGTGGAGGGCACCGCCCGCTCCATGGGCGTCACCATCGACGGCTGAACCACCGTGGAAGGGCCGCGCTGGCCCGCTGACCACATCTCCTCCACTCCTTAAGGAACCCACCATGCAGCGCAGCAAGACCTACCGCGCGGCGGCGGAGACGTTCGACAAGAACGAGCTCCACGCCCCGCTGGCCGCCATCAAGATCGCCAAGGGCGCCAGCAAGAAGAAGTTCGACGAGACCGTGGACGTCGTGTTCCGCCTCGGCGTCGACCCCCGCAAGGCCGACCAGATGGTGCGCGGCACCGTCAACCTGCCCCACGGCACCGGCAAGACCGCCCGCGTCCTCGTGTTCGCCGGCGGCGACAAGGCCGACGCCGCCCGTGAGGCCGGCGCCGACTACGTGGGCACCGACGAGCTCATCGACAAGGTCGCCGGCGGCTGGACGGACTTCGACGCCGTCGTCGCCACCCCCGACCTCATGGGCAAGGTCGGCCGCCTCGGCCGCGTGCTCGGCCCCCGCGGCCTCATGCCGAACCCCAAGGTCGGCACCGTCACCCCGGACCCGGCCAAGGCCGTGACCGACATCAAGGGCGGCAAGATCGAGTTCCGCGTGGACCGTCACGCCAACCTGCACTTCATCATCGGCAAGGCCTCCTTCTCCGAGACCCAGCTCGCCGAGAACTACGCCGCGGCGCTCGAGGAGGTGCTCCGTCTCAAGCCGGCCAGCTCCAAGGGCCGCTACCTGAAGAAGGTCACCGTCTCCACCACGATGGGCCCCGGCGTGCAGGTCGACCCGAACCGCATCAAGAACGTCGCCGCGGAGGACGAGGCCTGAGCCTCCCTCCCGGTACGCCTCGGCGCCCGTCGTCCCTCGAGGACGGCGGGCGCCGCTGCGTTGCGGGCCCCGCGCGGGCCGGCGCTCGTCAGGCGGAGAGCTTCTCCAGCGCCGCCAGCTCCACGCACACCGCCACGCCGGCCATCGCCGCCTCGACCTCCGCGAGCACGGGGAAGGTCGGCGCGAGGCGGATGTTGCGGTCGCGGGGGTCCTGGCCGTGCGGGAACGCGGAGCCGGCGGGGGTGAGCGCGATGCCCGCCTGCTTGGCGAGCGCGACCACGCGCGAGGCGGTGCCGTCGAGCACGTCGAGGTTCACGAAGTAGCCGCCCGTCGGCACGGTCCACTCCGCGATCCCGAGGCCGTCGAGGCGCTCGGTGAGGGCGTGGTCGACCGCCGCGAACTTGGGGGCGATGAGCTCGCGGTGCTTGCGCATGTGGGCGCGCACGCCGTCGGCGTCGCCGAAGAACTCCACGTGGCGCAGGTGGTTGACCTTGTCGGGCCCGATCGAGGCGAAGCCGAGCCGCTCCAGGTACCACGCCCGGTTCTCGGCCGAGGTGGCCAGCGCCGCCACACCGGCGCCCGCGAAGGTGATCTTCGAGGTCGAGGCGAACATGATCGGACGGTTCGGGTGCCCGGAGGCCGCTGCCAGGCCGAGCGCGTCGGCGCTCTTCACCTCGGCGTCGGTGAGGTGGTGCACCGCGTAGGCGTTGTCCCAGAAGATGCGGAAGTCCGGGGCGGCGGTGGGCATCGCCATGAGGGCCGCGGCGACCTCGGTGGAGCAGACCGAGCCGGTGGGGTTCGCGTACGTCGGCACGATCCACAGGCCCTTGACGCTGGGGTCGTCGGCCACGAGTGCGCGCACGGCCTCGACGTCCGGGCCGTCGGCGTGCATCGGCACCGTGACCATCTCGATGCCGAGCTCGGCGAGCATCGTGAAGTGCCGGTCGTAACCGGGCACGGGGCACACGAACTTCACGGTGGGCTCCTGCGACCACGGTCGCGGCGAGTCCGGCCCGCCCTTGAGCAGCATCGCCGTGATCACCTGGTGCATGAGGGTCAGGCTGGAGTTGCCGCCGCACACGACCGCGGAGGTGTCGACGCCCAGCAGGTCGGCGAAGATCTCGCGCAGCTCGACCAGACCGTCGAGGCCGCCGTAGTTGCGCACGTCGGTGCCGGCGCGGTCGCGGTAGGTCGTCGGCAGACCGAGCAGGCCGGCGGCCAAGTCGAGCTGGTCGGCCCCCGGCTTGCCCCGGGTGAGGTCGAGGGTGAGGCCCCGTGCCTGCAGCGCCTCGTAGTCGGCACGGACGGTGCTCAGGCGTGCGGCGAGGTCGTCGGCGGAGAGGTCGGCGAGCGGCGTCGGGTTCGTCACGGGCACCATCGTGCCGCATCGCTCCACGGCCCGAGGATTTGGCCGACGCTCGCTGCGGCCCCTACCGTTGCCCACGAAACCTTAAGACCGCCGGTTGTCGGGGCTGCCAGCCCTGACCGAAGGTTCCGCAGTCAGCGGACGGCCTGCGCAGGGGATCAGAGCAGCACCGCGTCCGCGAGGACCACGTGCCCACGCCCTGAGCGCCTGCGCTCGGGGCGTTCGTCGTCTACGGGTCCTTCGCGGCGGTCCCCACCGGAAGGAGACCCATGGCGCGGGCAGACAAGCAGGCCGCCGTCGCGGAGATCGCTGAGTCGTTCAGCGGTGCCGCCGGTGCCGTGCTGACCGAGTACCGCGGCCTCACCGTCAAGGAGCTGCAGACCCTGCGCCGCTCCCTCGGTGAGAACGCCGATTACGCCGTGGTCAAGAACACGCTGGCCAAGATCGCCGCCAAGGAGGCGGGGATCGAGGGCTTCGACGACCTGCTCACCGGCCCGACCGCGATCGCCTTCATCAAGGGCGACGTCGTCGAGGCGGCGAAGGGTCTGCGTGACTTTGCCAAGGCGAACCCCACCCTGGTCATCAAGGGTGGCGTCCTCGACGGCAACATCCTCGACGCGAAGGAGATCGCCAAGCTGGCCGATCTCGAGTCGCGCGAGGTGCTCCTGGGCAAGCTGGCGGGCGCTCTGCTCGCCTCGCTGAGCCAGGCCGTCTACCTCCTCAACGCCCCGCTCGCCCAGGCTGCCCGGCTCGCCGGCGCCCTGGAGGCGAAGGCGCAGGAGGACCCCTCGATCCTCGCAGGTGGTGCCGGTACGCCGGTCGCTGCCGAGGAGGCCCCGGCTGCCGACGAGGCCGCCGCCGAGGAGACCCCGGCCGACGCGCCGGAGTCCACCGAGGCTGCGACCGACGAGGCCGCCGACTCCGCCGACGCCTGATCATCCCGATCACGCCGACGCACCCCACCACCTGAAACCCCGAGGTCCGCGACCGCGGCCCTCACGTACTAAGAAGGAGACGCCACCATGGCGAAGCTCACCACCGACGAGCTCCTCGACGCGTTCAAGGAGATGACCCTCATCGAGCTCTCCGAGTTCGTGAAGCAGTTCGAGGAGACCTTCGGCGTCACCGCCGCCGCCCCGGTCGCCGTTGCCGCCGCCCCCGCCGCCGGCGGTGGCGCCGGTGCCGAGGAGGAGGCTGCTCAGGACGAGTTCGACGTCGTCCTCGAGTCGGCCGGCGACAAGAAGATCAACGTCATCAAGGAGGTCCGCGCGCTGACCTCCCTCGGCCTCAAGGAGGCCAAGGACCTCGTCGAGAGCGCCCCCAAGGCCATCCTCGAGAAGGTCACCAAGGAGGCCGCGGACAAGGCCAAGGAGGCCCTCGAGGGCGCCGGCGCCACCGTCACCCTCAAGTGATCTGATCGATCGCCTCACACGGGGCCGGTCGGGCGAGAGCCCGTCCGGCCCCGTGTCGTTTTCGCGTGCATCGGCCCTCGACGCCGCTCACGACACGGTCCGGTCACGGTTTGGGACGGCGTGACGCGGGTCTCGCTACTTGCGGGTATCTTTACCTTCTGCTCGGCGTGACGCGCGCCACCGCCACGGCGTAACCTGCGCGGCAGGAGTGCGTTGTATACCGAGCGGGGGCGCTGCGCCAGAGCGCAGAGTGAGCGCCCGCCAGGGGTCATCGAGGGAGAAGGACCGTCATGGGTGTTGAGATCGCCGTCGAGGGCTTGACGAAGAGCTTCGGCAAGCAGCTGATCTGGGGTGATGTGACCCTGACGGTCCCCGCGGGCGAGATCTGCGTAATGCTCGGTCCGTCCGGCACTGGCAAGTCGGTGCTGCTGAAGACCCTCATCGGTCTGCTCAAGCCCGACCGGGGCTCGATCATCATCGAGGGCACCGACATCGCCACCTGCTCCGAGAAGGAGCTCTACGAGATCCGCAAGCTGTTCGGCGTGCTGTTCCAGGACGGCGCGATGTTCGGCTCGATGAACCTCTACGACAACGTCGCCTTCCCCCTGCGCGAGCACACCAAGAAGTCCGAGTCCGAGATCCGCGACATCGTCATGGAGAAGATGGACCTCGTGGGTCTGCTCGGCGCCGAGGACAAGCTCCCCGGTGAGATCTCCGGTGGTATGCGCAAGCGCGCCGGCCTGGCCCGCGCCCTGGTGCTCGACCCCGAGATCGTCCTCTTCGACGAGCCCGACTCGGGTCTGGACCCGGTCCGCACGGCGTTCCTCAACCAGCTCATCGTCGACCTCAACGCGCAGATCGACGCGACCTTCCTCATCGTCACCCACGACATCAACACCGCGCGCACGGTGCCCGACAACATCGGCCTGCTCTACCACAAGCACCTGGCGATGTTCGGTCCGCGCGAGATGCTCCTGAGCTCCGAGGAGCCGGTCGTGCGCCAGTTCCTCAACGCCCAGCGCGTCGGCCCCATCGGCATGTCCGAGGAGAAGGACGCCGACGAGCTGGCCGCCGAGTCGGGTCAGGAGCTGCCGCCGCTGCCCCCGATCCCGCTGCAGCTCGACCCCTCCAACGGCATCCAGCGGCGCTCGCAGCGTCCGCCGGGTGAGTGGTGCCGCACCAACGGAATCACCCCGCCCCCGGGATCCTTCCTCCCGACCGCGGCCACCACGACCTCGAGCGCCTGACGAGCCAGATGTCCTCGATCACGGCAGCCCGCGTCCTGGCTCCCGTCGGCACCGCAGGCAAGCTCTTCGCTTTCGGTCTCGATGTGGGCCGGAGCCTGTTCCGGCGTCCCTTCCAGTTGCGGGAGTTCATCCAGCAGGCCTGGTTCATCGCGTCGGTCACGATCATCCCGACCGCCCTGGTCGCGATCCCGTTCGGCGCCGTCATCGCGCTCCAGGTCGGCGGTCTGATCAAGCAGTTCGGTGCGCAGTCCTTCACCGGCTCCGCCTCCGTGCTCGCCGTCATCCAGCAGGCCGGTCCGATCGCGACGGCGCTGCTGATCGCGGGCGCGGGCGGCTCGGCCATCGCCGCCGACCTCGGAGCGCGCAAGATCCGCGAGGAACTCGACGCGATGATGGTGTTGGGCATCGACCCGATCCAGCGCCTCGTCGTCCCGCGCGTGCTCGCCTGCATGCTCGTCGCGGTCTTCCTCAACGGCATGGTGAGCGTCGTGGGCGTGGCCGGCGGCTACGTCTTCAACGTCATCCTCCAGGACGGCACGCCCGGCGCCTACCTCGCCAGCTTCACCGCGCTGGCGCAGCTGCCCGACGTCTGGATCGGCATGATCAAGGCGCTGATCTTCGGTCTTATCGCCGCGATCGTCGCCGCCTACAAGGGCATGAACGCCGGTGGCGGACCGAAGGGCGTGGGCGACGCCGTGAACGAGTCGGTCGTCATCACCTTCCTGCTGCTGTTCGTCGTCAACTTCACGCTGAGCACGATCTACCTCCAGGTCGTCCCCCCGAAGACAGGCTGATCCGTGGCGAGCATCAAGGCGATCTACGACCGCCCCGCCCAGGGGCTGGACAAGCTCGGGCAGGAGTTGTCGTTCTACCTGCGCGTCCTCCTGGCGCTGCCGCGCTCGATCCAGCGCTACCCGCGCGAGATCCTGCGCATCCTCGCCGAGGTCACCCTCGGCTCGGGCGCGCTCGCGGTCATCGGCGGCACGGTCGGCGTCATCATCGGCATGACCTTCTTCACCGGCGCCCAGGTCGGGCTGTCCGGCTACGCGGCGCTGAACCAGCTCGGCACGGCAGCCTTCGCGGGCTTCGTCTCGGCCTACTTCAACACCCGCGAGATCGCGCCCCTCGTGGCCGGGATCGCGCTGGCGGCCACGGTCGGCTGCGGCTTCACCGCCCAGCTGGGCGCGATGCGCATCTCCGAGGAGATCGACGCGGTCGAGGTCATGGCGATCCCGTCGATGCAGTTCCTCGTGACCACCCGCGTGGTCGGCGGTCTCATCGCGATCGTGCCGCTCTACGTGGTCGGCCTGCTGTCGTCCTACGTCGCCAGCCGCCTGGTCGTCACGCAGTTCTACGGGCAGTCGGCCGGAACCTACGACCATTACTTCAACCAGTTCCTGCCACCCGGCGACGTGCTGTGGTCCTTCGGCAAGGTGCTGGTCTTCGCGGTGGTGGTGATCCTGATCCACTGCTACCACGGCTACACCGCCTCGGGGGGCCCCGCCGGTGTGGGCGTCGCGGTCGGGCGTGCGGTCCGCACGTCGATCGTGGCCATCAACGTGATCGACCTGCTGTTGTCGATGGCGATCTGGGGTGCCTCAACGACGGTCAGGCTGGCGGGGTGAACAAGTGATCAACAAGGTCCTGGCCGCACACAAGACCCTCGGTCTGGTGTTCGTGGCACTGCTGCTGGTGGCGGTGTACCTCACCTACGCCACCTTCACGAAGAAGTTCTCCTCCTACGACGAGGTCAGCCTCAAGACCTCCACGATCGGTCTGCAGCTGCCCAACCGCGCCGACGTGAAGGTCCGCGGCGTCATCGTGGGCGAGGTGCTGCGTGCCAGGTCCGACGGTGCTCGTGGCGCCGAACTCACGCTGGGGCTCTACCCCGACAAGGTCGACCTGATCCCCGCCAACGTCACGGGCTCGATCGTCCCCAAGACGCTCTTCGGTGAGAAGTACGTGTCGCTGGAGGTGCCGCCCACCGGCGCCTCGGGCACGATCCGCGCGGGCTCCACCATCACCCGCACGGTCGTCAGCACCGAGGTCGAGCAGGTGCTCTCCGACCTGTACCCGCTGCTGCGCACGGTGCGTCCGGCTGACCTCAACATGACGCTGACGGCGCTCGCGACGGCGCTGGAAGGTCGCGGCGAGCTCATCGGCAAGAACCTCGAGACCCTCGACTCCTACCTCAAGCGGCTCAACCCCCAGATCCCGCAGCTGCTCGAGGACCTCAAGCTCACCGCGTCGGTGTCCGACACCTACGCCGACATCCTTCCCCAGGTGGCCCGCATCCTCGACGACACCGTCACCACGACCGGCACCCTCGAGACCCGCGAGGCGGCGCTGCGCGCGACGCTGCGCGACGTCCGCAGTTTCTCCGACACCGCCACCGCCTTCCTCGACGCGAACGCGGAGCGGCTCAAGGTGCTCGGCGACGTCAGCACGCCCACGCTGCGTGCCGTCGCCCGGTACTCGCCGATCTTCCCCTGCGTCTCGAGGGCGATCGTCATCTCCCAGGGCCGCCTCGCCGAGGCCTTCCGCGACTACGAGCTGCACATCGTGCTCGAGCCGCTCAAGAACCAGCCGCGCGGCTACACCCCGAAGGACCGTCCGAAGTTCGCCGACGACTCCGGCCCGAACTGCCAGGGGCTGCCCAACCCGCCGTTCAGCCAGCAGAACCCCGCCCCGGGGCTCCCGCCGCTCAACGACGGTGTGAACGGCTCCACGGGCAAGGGCAACCTGCGGGTGGCGCCGGGGGCCGACGGTGTCGGCTACGGCGCCGGCTACTACGGCACCCCGGACGACGTCCGCGCGTTGCGCGGTGCCCTGGCCGAGGAGTACGACGCCGGCACCGACCTCAACGCGCTGCTCGCCGGCCCGGTCGTGGCCCAGGGAGGTGCCCGCCGATGAAGATCCGCGGTCTCGACAAGCGCACCAGCGGCGACCTCGTCCGCCTGCTGGTCTTCGTCCTCGTCACCTCCCTCGCCACCGGCGTGCTCATCGTGACGATCGGCAACCTCTCCTTCGGCGCCACCAAGCGCTACGCGGCCGAGTTCGTCGACGCGACCGGCGTGAACCCCGGCGACGACATCCGCATCGCGGGCGTCAAGGTCGGCACGGTGGAGAAGGTCGAGGCGCTCGGCGCCGACCGGGCCAAGGTCGAGTTCAGCGTCAACGCCGACACCGACGTCGACG
This sequence comes from Nocardioides sp., assembly GCF_964229035.1. Taxonomy (GTDB): domain Bacteria; phylum Actinomycetota; class Actinomycetes; order Propionibacteriales; family Nocardioidaceae; genus Nocardioides. The sequence continues at coordinate 33,643 of NZ_CAXRAZ010000023.1, forward strand.
TCGCCACCAAGGCCACGATCAAGTACCGCAACCTCATCGGTCAGCGCTACATCGCCCTCACGCAGCCCGACGGCGCCTCGCAGCGCCTGCGCGAGAACAGCACCATCCCCGTGGCCCGCACGTCCCCGGCGCTCGACCTCACCGTGCTGTTCAACGGCTTCAAGCCGCTGTTCGAGGCGCTCTCGCCCGACGACATCAACAAGCTGTCCTTCGAGATCGTCCAGGTCTTCCAGGGTGAGGGCGGCACGCTCGAGGGCCTGCTGGGCAGCACGGCGACGATCACCCAGACGCTGGCCACCCGCGACAAGGTGATCGGCGACCTCATCACCAACCTCGACTTCGTGCTCGGACGCATCGCGGACCGCGACACCCAGCTGAGCCGGCTCATCACGAGCTTCCGCCAGCTCGTGGGCGGCCTGAAGGACGACCGCGAGGCGATCCTGTCCTCGCTCGACTCCATCTCCGAGCTGTCGGTGCAGACCGCGGCGCTGGTCTCCGACGTCAAGGACCCCTTCGTCAAGGACATCAAGGAGCTCCGGACGGTGGCGGGCACCCTCGCCAGCAACCGCCGTGAGATCGACCGCGGCCTGCAGGTGCTGCCCATCAAGCTGCGCAAGATCGGTCGCACGGCGATCTACAGCTCGTTCTTCAACTTCTACCTCTGCACCTTCACCTTCGCGGTGAACATCCCCGGCGTGACGGCGATCCGCTCGAACGTTCCGGTCACGGGTCCGCGTTGCAACCTCGAGAAGGAGGCCGCGCGATGAAGCCGGTCCGCGAGCGCAACCCCGTGATCGTGGGTGCGGTGAGCATCGCGACGCTGGCGTTGCTGATCGTCGCGGCGCTGAGAGCGCAGGACCTCCCGATCATCGGTGGCGGCGACACCTACTACGCCTCCTTCTCCGAGGCCGGCGGGTTGAAGGTCAACGACGAGGTCCGCATCGCCGGCGTGCGCGTGGGCCAGGTCACCGACCTCGCCCTCGCCGACAACGGCACCGTCAAGGTGGCCTTCAAGGTGAAGACCGACCTGAAGTTCGGTGACCAGACCCGCGCTGACATCAAGGTCAAGACGATCCTCGGTTCGATGTTCCTCGCCGTGGCCCCCGCGGGCCAGGGCAGCCTGGCCGACGACGCCACCATCCCGGTCGAGCGCACGAGCTCGCCCTTCGACATCGTCAAGGCCTTCAGCGGCCTGGCCGAGACCTCCGCGCAGATCGACACCGATCAGCTGGCTGCCTCGCTCAGCACGCTGGCCGACCTCACGCGCAACACCCCGGAGGAGTTCCGTGGGGCGCTGGAGGGCGTGTCGGCCCTGTCGAAGGTGATCTCCTCGCGCGACGAGCAGATCAACTCGCTGCTCAAGAACCTCGACCGGGTCTCCACCGTGCTGGATGCGCGCGACGACGACATCATCAAGCTGATGTCGGACGCCGACGTGCTGTTCCGGGCCCTGGTGCAGCGCAAGGAGCAGATCAACCGTCTGCTGGTCTCGACCACGCAGCTCTCCACCCAGCTGACCGGCCTCATCCGCGACAGCCGGGCCGACCTCAAGCCGGCGCTCGACAACCTCGACTCCGTGCTGCAGGTCATCAACAAGAACGAGAACAACCTGGAGCAGTCGATCAACACGATGGCGCCCTTCTACCGGGTCTTCGCCAGCACCCTCGGCAACGGCCCCTGGTTCGACACCTACATCTTCAACCTGCCGCCGACGATCGGCCTGCCGACGCTGGGGGCGAACTGATGGAGCACGCGAAGGTGAGCGGCCTGCGCCGCTGGCTGCCCCTGGCCGTCATCGGCCTCCTCGTCGCCTCGGCCCTCGTGTGGCTCGTGGGCGGCGAGAGCGGGGCGAAGACCGTCACGGCCTACTTCCCGCGCACGGTGTCGCTCTACGAGGGCAGCGACGTGCGCATCCTCGGCATCGCCGTCGGCAAGGTCGACCAGGTGCTGCCCGAGGGCACGCAGGTCAAGGTCGTCATGACCTACGACTCCGAGGTCAAGGTCCCGCAGGACGCCCAGGCCGTGATCGTGTCGCCCTCGGTCGTCGGTGACCGGTACGTCCAGCTGACGCCCGCCTACAAGACCGGCGACACCGTGATGGCCGACAACACGATCGTGAAGGCCGACCGCACCGCCGTGCCGCTCGAGCTCGACGAGATCTACTCGAGCCTCGACCGCCTCACCGTGGCGCTCGGCCCCACGGGTGCCAACAAGAACGGCGCGCTGACCGATCTCCTCGAGCAGACCGCGAAGAACTTCGGCGGCGAGGGTGCCACGTTCAACCAGACGCTCAAGGACTTCGGGCGCTTCAGCGAGACCCTCGACAACAACAAGGAGGAGCTCTTCCGCTCCACCGCCCAGCTCGGCGGCTTCGTGAAGACCCTCGCCGACAACGACACCACGGTGCGCGACTTCAACAAGTCGCTGGGCAACGTGTCCACGCTCCTCGCCGACGAGCGCCAGGAGCTCACCACCGCGCTCGGTTCCCTCGGAACGGCGCTCGACGAGGTCGCGCGCTTCGTGAAGGAGAACCGCACGTCCCTGGGCAAGGACATCCGCGGGCTGAACCGGGTCGCGAAGGTGCTCGTGCGCCAGCGCGCGGCGCTCGACGAGCTGCTGCGCGCGGGTCCGCTGGCCCTGTCGAACCTCTACCACACCTACAACCCCGGCAACGGCACGCTCGACGCCAACACCAACATCCAGAACGTGCTCGCCGAGATCGCCACCAACCCCTCGGCCGTCATCTGCGGCATCGTCGCGGCGAGCGACCCCAACGGCACGCTCTGCGGCGCGATCCGCGGCATCCTCGGCAACAAGCGCGCGACGCCCTTCGGCTCGGGCTCCTGGTACGGCAAGGTCTATGACCCGACGCTCAACGGTCTCGTGGAGGTGAAGCGATGAGCCGCCGCCTGATGCGGCCGGTGCGTGCCGCTGCCGGTGCGCTCGCCGGCCTGCTGCTCCTCAGCGGCTGCGGCTTCGACGTCTACTCGCTGCCGCTGCCCGGCGGCGCCGACGTCGGCTCCGACCCGATCACGGTCAAGGTCGCCTTCGACGACGTGCTCGACCTCGTGCCGAAGTCGTCGGTGAAGGTCAACGACGTGGCGGTCGGCCAGGTCACCAAGGTCCAGCTCGACGGCTACAAGGCCGTCGTCACGCTCGAGCTGCGCAAGGACGTCGACCTCCCCGACAAGCCGGTCGCCTCGATCCGTCAGACCAGCCTGCTCGGCGAGAAGTTCGTCTCCCTCGCCGCACCCCCGGGCGGCGGGAGCGGCAAGCTGTCGAACGGCGACACCATCCCCGACGGCGGGCGCAACCCCGAGGTCGAGGAGGTGCTCGGCGCGCTGAGCCTCGTGCTCAACGGTGGCGGCGTGGCCCAGCTCAAGACGATCGCGAACGAGCTCAACCTGGCGCTGGAGGGTCGCGAGGACTCCGCCAAGTCGGTGCTCACCCAGCTGAGCAACCTGACCGGTCAGCTCGCAGCTCGCAAGCAGGACATCGTCAACGCGATCGAGTCGGTCAACCGGCTCGCCGCCACGGCCCGCAGCCAGCAGACGAGCATCGACCGCGCCCTCGACGAGCTGCCGAGCGCGCTCGACTCGCTCGACCGTCAGCGCGACGACCTCGTGGCGATGCTCCAGGGCCTGACGCGCCTGAGCGACGTCGGCGTCCGGGTGATCACCACCACCAAGGAGCAGACGGTCAACTCGCTCAAGGCCCTCGACCCGATCCTCACCCAGATCGCGAAGTCCGGCGACGACTTCGTCAAGGGCTTCAGCACGTTCCTCACCTACCCGTTCGTCGACGAGGCCGTGGGCCGTGACCCCGCGGTGGCCTCGAAGCTGAACATGGGCGACTACGTGAACCTGTCGGTCGACCTCCAGCTCGACCTCGGCGACGCGACGCTGCCCGACCTGCTGTGCGTCCCGATCAACGCGCTGCCCGACAGCCCGCTGAACGACATCATCAACCTGCCCAACCTCTGCGACGGCGTCACGGCCACGATCCAGTCCTGCATCAAGACCCCGCCCGACCCGGCGGCGTGCCTGAAGCTGCCGAGCTTCCTGCTCGACAACGTCTGCTCCGCGGTGAAGATCCTGTGCGGCGTCACCGGCCCGCTCAGCGGCGTCCTCGGCGGCGTCGGCGGCGCGGCACCCACCAGCGGTGCGCGGGGCGGCCAGGGTGCCGCAGCACCGCCGAACGGCAACGCGCTGGGCAACCTGCTCGGCAGCGTGCTCGGCGGCGGCGGCCTCGGTCGACCGGCACCGGGCGGCACGAGCCAGGTCGACACCATGTGGAAGGCCTTCGACGACACCTACGACACCGACATGGTCGGCCTGCTCGCCGGCCCGATGCTGAGCTCCGGCGCCCGTCCGGGAGGGACGCGATGATCACCCGCCGCACCCGTATCCAGCTGATCATCTTCGCGGTGATCACCCTGGTCGGCGTCTCCTTCGTCGGCGCTCGCTACGCCCAGCTCGACCGGGTGGTCATCGACCGCTCCTACACCGTGGTGGCCAAGTACCCGACGTCCGGCGGCATCTTCTCCGGCGCGGAGGTCACCTACCGCGGTGTCGGGATCGGCCAGGTCGGTGAGCTGACGCTCACCGATGAGGGCGTGGACGTCGAGCTCGAGATCGAGAACAAGTGGGACAAGATCCCCGCCGACACCCTCGCCCTCGTGGGCAACAAGTCGGCCGTCGGCGAGCAGTACGTCGAGCTGCAGCCGCAGACCGACAAGGGCCCGTTCCTCAAGCAGGGCTCGGAGATCGACGACGTCGCCACCCCGATCGCCACCGAGAAGCTGCTCGGCGACCTGTCCAACACCGTCAGCAGCGTCGACCGTGACGCGCTGAGCACCACCGTGGCCGAGCTGGGCAAGGCCTTCGGCGGCGCCGGCGAGGACCTCCAGCGCATCATCGACACCGGCAACTCGTTCATCGAGACCGCCAACGACAACTTCGAGACCACCTCGGCACTGATCCGCGACGGCAACACCGTGCTCCGCGGGCAGATCGCCAGCGAGTCGTCGCTGCGCACGTTCGCCAGCCAGCTCTCGCTCTTCTCCCGCTCGCTGGCCTCCGCCGACCCGTCGCTGCGCAAGGTGATCGACAACGGTTCGGTCGCGGCCACCCAGCTGCGCACCTTCTTGGAGCAGAACGGCGTCGACCTGAGCGAGCTCATCGCCAACCTCGCCGCCACCGGCCAGGTCGTCGTCCGCCACCTGCCGGCGGTCAAGCAGCTGCTCGTGGCCTACCCCTGGGCCGTGCTCGGCGGCATGGTCGTGGTCGGCAAGACGCCCGTCTCCAAGGGCGGCAGCGGCAAGTGGGACGCGCACTTCGGCCTGATCATCACCAACCAGCCGGTGTGCAAGGACGGGTACCTGACCTCGCGGCGCAACCCCGAGACCGAGCGCTACCAGGACCTCCCGATCCCGCGCGGCGTCGGCTGCAAGGAGCCGATCACGTCGTCCAACGCCCGTGGTCCGCAGAACCTGCCGCGCGTGGCTCCCGACCTCACCGGCACCTCGCCGATCGTGGCGGGCTACGACGAGTCGACCGGCAGCGTCACCTGGGGAGAGCCGGCCGGAGCGCGCAGCGCACCGCGAGGTAACGTGGCACCGCCCTCCCTCGGCAAGGACTCGTGGAAGTGGCTGTACCTGCAACCGATGCTCGACCAGTGAGGACCATCGCGTGAGCGAAGACGTCGACCCGACCACGGGACGACGGGGAGGTGCCCGCCTGCAGTGGGGCATCGTCGGACTGTTGAGCGCCGTGCTCGTCGCCTCGCTCGGCGTCACGGCCTACCTCGTGCTCGACCGCGGCGCGGGCGCGAGCCCGTTCGCCCGCATCGAGTCGCTGCGTGATCCCGGCGTGAGCCCCGCGCAGGACCGCGAGCGGGCACTCGCCCTCGGGCGCACGTTCGCGCAGCGGTTCAACACCTACGGCCCCGACCTGCTCGACGCGAGCGGCAAGATGCCCGACTACGCAGCCGTCGCCGGCCTGATGAGCGCCAAGTTCGCGAAGGTCTTCGACGAGAACGTCGGCTTCGCCGAGGAGACGGTCAAGCAGACGAAGGTCGACCGTTCCGCGCAGGTCTTCTCCGTGGGCATCTCCTCCATCGACGCCGACTCGGCGGACCTGCTGGTGGGCGGCATCGTGCAGTTCACCTACCCCAACCCGCAGAAGCCGTCCGAGCGCGTGCCCTTCGAGCCGCTGCGCTTCCGCTACGACGTGTCGCTGGTCAAGATCGGCGGTGTCTGGAAGGTCGACGACCTCGACGACATCGACGACGGCCTGCCCTCGTTCGGCGAGGCCTCGCAGCCGCAGGGCGGCGTCCCGCCGGTCCCGGGCCAGCCGACCCAGCCAAGCCAGTCGCCCTCGCCGAGCGGCTCGCCGTCCGCGCCGACGACGCCCGCCCCCAGCGCGACCACCGCCCCGAGCCAGGGGAGCACCCCGTGAGCGCCAACCTCTACGACCTCCTCGACGTCGAGGAGTCGGCGTCGGCCGACGAGATCCGCGCCGCCTGGAAGGCTGCGATCGCCGAGCTCGACCCCGGCGACCGCCGCTTCCGCGCCTACAGCGACGCCGCCGCCGTCCTGCTGGACGACGCCAAGCGCGCCGAGTCCGACGCCGAGCTCGCCGCCGAGCGCGCTCGCGAGGAGGAGCAGCGCGCCGCCGAGGCGGCTGCGGCCGCCGAGACGACACGCCTCGAGAAGTCGGCCGCGACGCCCGCCCCGAGCGCCGCTGTCGCCGCGTCCGACACCCTCGCCGGCCCTGTCGGCGAGGAAGCCGCCGCCGACGCGCCCCGCGAGGAGCCGACGCCCGAGCGGACCTCCAGATTCTCCCGACCGCCCTCGGGTGCCCTCGTCGGCGCCATCGGCGTCGTCGCCGTCCTCGCCCTCGCGCTGAGCATCTGGGTCGGCACTCTCCCGGGCACCTGGCCGGCCTCGGACTCCCCGCGCGCCGCAGCGGCGCGCGGCGCCGAGGTCGAGCGGGCCGGACTCTCCGCGGAGGGCGCGGCCGAGCAGATGGTCGGTCCGGTGCTCTCCTACAACCACCAGACGATGGCCGCCGACCTCGACCGGCTGCGGGGCTACCTCACCGACGAGATGGCCGCCAAGCAGACCAAGGCCTGGCCCGAGCTCACGACCGAGGCCCAGGCCCAGCAGATCGTGGTGCAGGCCTCCGTCACCGGCACCGCCCTCACCCGCGTGAGCAAGGACGGCGACCGGGCCACGGTGGTGGTCTTCATCGACCAGGCGGTGACGAAGAAGGGCGCCCAGCCCTTCACCCTCAACATGTGGGCGACGATGGAGCTCGTCCGCAGCGCCAAGGGGCCGCAGGGGTGGCTGCTCGCCGACCTGTGCACCGACGCGAGCTGCGGCGCCTGAGCCGGCGCGCGGCGGGCGTCGTCCACAGTGAAGCGGCGCGGATGCTTGACGCGTCGGCGTCGCGCGAGCATGATCGGCGCACGAACCGCGCGCAGGACGTGGGCCAGGAGCCCGGACAATCTGCGATGAACGCGGTGTTGCCCAGTTGAGCCTGGGTACTGTATCGTGGCGCTTTGCGCCTGCCCTCAGATGCGCTGCGGCCTGCCCGGTGGCCGTTGACGTGGGGGGCCTCTGGCGCTCTCGAAGAGTCGAACCGTCGAAGGACAACTCTTGGCCGCGCGCACCACTCCCGGTAAGTCCCGCATTTCTTTCGCGAAGATCGCCGAGCCGCTCGCTCTCCCGCAGCTGCTCTCCCTCCAGACCGACAGCTTCGACTGGCTGGTCGGCAACGAGGCCCACAAGACCCGCCTGCAGGCCCGCGAGGCCGCCGGCGAATCCGTCTCCTACAAGTCCGGCCTCGAGGAGATCTTCGAGGAGATCTCCCCGATCGAGGACTTCTCCGAGACGATGTCGCTCTCGTTCGAGAACCCGGTCTTCTACGACCCCAAGTACACCGTGGACGAGTGCAAGGAGAAGGACCTCACCTACTCCGCGCCGCTGTACGTCTCGGCCGAGTTCACCAACAACGAGACCGGTGAGATCAAGGGCCAGACGGTCTTCATGGGCGACTTCCCGCTCATGACGCCCAAGGGCACCTTCGTCATCAACGGCACCGAGCGTGTCGTCGTCTCCCAGCTCGTCCGCTCGCCGGGCGTGTACTTCGAGCGGGCCGCCGACAAGACCTCCGACAAGGACATCTTCACCGCCAAGCTCATCCCGAGCCGCGGTGCCTGGCTGGAGTTCGAGATCGACAAGCGCGACATGGTCGGCGTCCGCCTCGACCGCAAGCGCAAGCAGAACGTCACCGTGCTGCTCAAGGCCCTGCAGGCCGTCGCCGAGGACACCGGCGAGGAGTACGACTACGAGGCCGTCATGGCCGACCTGCGCCAGTTCGAGTCGATCCAGCTCACCGAGGAGAAGGACAACACCTCGGGCCCCGACGACGCGCTGCTCGACATCTACCGCAAGCTGCGCCCGGGCGAGCCGCCGACGCGTGAGGCCGCGCTGACGCTGCTGAAGAACTACTACTTCAACCCCAAGCGCTACGACCTCGCCAAGGTCGGTCGCTACAAGATCAACAAGAAGCTGGGCCAGGAGCAGGCCTTCGACCAGCAGACCATGACGATCTCCGACCTCGTCGCCACCGTGCGCTACATCGTGGCGCTGCACGACGGTCGCGCCGAGCTCGAGACCGCGCAGGGCGTCCTGCCGATCGACCCCGACGACATCGACCACTTCGGCAACCGCCGCATGCGCACCGTCGGCGAGCTGATCCAGAACCAGCTCCGCACCGGTCTGGCCCGCATGGAGCGCGTCGTGCGCGAGCGCATGACCACCCAGGACGTCGAGGCGATCACGCCGCAGTCGCTCATCAACATCCGGCCCGTGGTCGCGGCGCTGAAGGAGTTCTTCGGCACCTCGCAGCTCTCGCAGTTCATGGACCAGACCAACCCGATCGCCGGCCTGACGCACAAGCGTCGCCTCTCGGCGCTCGGCCCCGGCGGTCTCTCCCGCGACCGCGCCGGCATGGAGGTCCGCGACGTCCACCCCTCGCACTACGGCCGCATGTGCCCCATCGAGACCCCCGAAGGCCCGAACATCGGTCTGATCGGCTCGCTGGCCTCCTACGGTCGCATCAACCCGTTCGGCTTCGTCGAGACGCCGTACCGCAAGGTCGTCGAGGGTCAGGTCACCGACCAGATCGACTACCTCACCGCCGACGACGAGGACCGCTACGTGATCGCCCAGGCGAACGCGGCGGTCGACGCCGAGGGCCGCTTCACCGACGAGCGGGTGCTGGTGCGCCAGCGTCGCGGTGAGGTCGCCGAGGTCCTGGCCGCGGAGGTCGACTACATCGACGTCTCCCCGCGCCAGATGGTGTCGGTGGCCACCGCGCTCATCCCGTTCCTCGAGCACGACGACGCCAACCGCGCGCTCATGGGCGCCAACATGCAGCGTCAGGCCGTGCCGCTGATCAAGAGCGACAGCCCGATCGTCGGCACCGGCATCGAGTACCGCGCCGCGGTCGACGCCGGCGACGTGGTCGTCGCCGACCACGCGGGTGTCGTCAAGGCGGTCTCGGCCGACCTCGTCGAGACCATGAACGACGACGGCAGCTACTCCTCATACCGCCTGGCCAAGTTCCGTCGTTCCAACCAGGGCACCTGCATCAACCAGCGTCCGCTGGTCGAGGTGGGCGACCGGGTCGAGGTCGGCTCGCCGATCGCCGACGGTCCGTGCACCGACAACGCCGAGATGGCGCTGGGCACCAACCTGCTCGTGGCGTTCATGCCGTGGGAGGGCCACAACTACGAGGACGCCATCATCCTCAGCCAGCGCCTGGTGCAGGAGGACGTCCTCACCTCGATCCACATCGAGGAGCACGAGGTCGACGCCCGCGACACCAAGCTGGGCCCCGAGGAGATCACCCGCGACATCCCCAACATGAGCGAGGAGATGCTCGCCGACCTCGACGAGCGCGGCATCATCCGCATCGGCGCCGAGGTCCGCGACGGCGACCTGCTCGTCGGCAAGGTGACGCCCAAGGGCGAGACCGAGCTGACCCCCGAGGAGCGCCTGCTCCGCGCGATCTTCGGTGAGAAGGCGCGCGAGGTGCGCGACACCTCGATGAAGGTGCCCCACGGCGAGACCGGCACGGTCATCGGCGTGCGCGTCTTCGACCGTGAGGACGGCGACGAGCTGCCCCCGGGCGTCAACCAGCTCGTGCGGGTCTACGTGGCGCAGAAGCGCAAGATCTCGGTGGGCGACAAGCTCGCCGGTCGCCACGGCAACAAGGGCGTCATCGCGAAGATCCTGCCGATCGAGGACATGCCCTTCATGGAGGACGGCACGCCGGTCGACGTCGTCCTCAACCCGCTGGGTGTGCCGCGACGCATGAACATCGGCCAGATCCTCGAGCTGCACCTGGGCTGGCTCGGCAAGCAGGGATGGCACATCGGTGCCGACCTCGCCGACGAGGAGTGGGCGCAGCGCCTGACCTCGATCGGTGCCGAGCACGCCGAGCCGAACACGAAGCTGGCCACGCCGGTCTTCGACGGTGCGCGCGAGGACGAGATCACCGGTCTGCTCCGCGCCACGCACCCCAACCGCGACGGCGAGCGGATGATCAAGGAGGACGGCAAGGCCCACCTCTTCGACGGTCGCTCCGGCGAGCCGTTCAAGGACCCGGTCTCGGTCGGCTACATGTACATCCTCAAGCTCCACCACCTGGTCGACGACAAGATCCACGCGCGCTCGACCGGCCCCTACTCGATGATCACGCAGCAGCCGCTGGGCGGTAAGGCCCAGTTCGGTGGCCAGCGGTTCGGCGAGATGGAGGTGTGGGCGATGGAGGCCTACGGCGCCGCCTACGCCCTCCAGGAGCTGCTCACCATCAAGTCGGACGACGTGCCGGGCCGCGTGAAGGTCTACGAGGCCATCGTCAAGGGCGAGAACATCCCCGACTCGGGCATCCCGGAGTCGTTCAAGGTCCTCGTCAAGGAGATGCAGTCGCTCTGCCTCAACGTGGAGGTGCTGTCGCAGGACGGCTCCACCATCGAGATGCGCGACGCGGAGGAGGACGTCTTCCGCGCCGCCGAGGAGCTCGGCATCGACCTGTCGCGTCGCGAGCCCAGCTCGGTCGAAGAGGTCTGACCGGGAGGACGCGCGAAGCGCCTGTCCTCCCGGAATCGAGAGACAGCGCGCGACGCGCGTCCTTCCGCCCGACCCCCTACTTACCTTTACGCACTACCGAAGGACTCTGAAGCCAAGTGCTCGACGTTAACTTCTTCGACCAGCTCAAGATCGGCCTCGCCACCGCGGACGACATCCGCACCTGGAGCCACGGCGAGGTCAAGAAGCCCGAGACCATCAACTACCGCACGCTCAAGCCCGAGCGTGACGGCCTCTTCTGCGAGAAGATCTTCGGTCCCACCCGGGACTGGGAGTGCTACTGCGGCAAGTACAAGCGCGTGCGCTTCAAGGGCATCATCTGCGAGCGCTGCGGCGT
>NZ_CAXRAZ010000024.1:0-3998 GCF_964229035.1 Nocardioides sp.
CCGCGGTGCCGCCGTCGCCGGGATGATCCGGGCCACGGTCGAGCGGATGTACAGCGAGACCGAGGAGAACCGCTTCCTCGAGGTCACCTACGCCAACGGCGACAAGGAGGTCCTGTACTTCAAGGACTTCAACTCCGGCGCGATGATCCAGAACATCGTCGACCGCGCCAAGAAGATGGCCATCAAGGACTTCCTCGACCGCCAGCAGAAGGGCCTGCGGGTCTCGCACCTGCTCCAGGCCTGCGTCGACGAGTTCAAGGAGAACGAGGACCTCCCCAACACCACCAACCCCGACGACTGGGCACGCATCTCCGGCAAGAAGGGCGAGCGGATCGTGTTCATCCGCACCCTGATCACCGGCAAGCAGGGCACCGAGCCCGGCCGCTCGATCGACACGGTCAACGACACCGGTCAGTACCTCTGATCGTCGCCACGACCCCGCGTCCCCGGCCTGCGGCCGGTGCGACGCGGGGTCGTGCCACGTGCGGCCCGTAGGCTGGAGCCATGAGCGTGCGACGCGTGATGGGCACCGAGGTGGAGTACGGCATCGCCGTCCAGGGCAACCCGACCGCGAACCCGATGGTGGCGTCCTCGCAGGTCGTGAACGCCTACGCCACAGCCACGGTGAAGGCACGTCGTGCGCGGTGGGACTTCGAGGAGGAGTCGCCCCTGCGCGACGCCCGCGGCTTCGACATGTCGCGGCAGGTGGCCGACCCCTCGCAGCTCACCGACGAGGACCTCGGCCTCGCCAACGTCATCCTCACCAACGGGGCCCGCCTCTACGTCGACCACGCCCACCCGGAGTACTCCACGCCCGAGGTGGTCACGCCGCGCGACATCGTGCTGTGGGACAAGGCCGGCGAGCAGGTGATGCTGGACGCCGCCCGCCGCGCCGCGACCCTGCCCGGCAACCCGGGGATCGTGCTCTACAAGAACAACACCGACAACAAGGGCGCCTCCTATGGTGCACACGAGAACTTCCTCATGCGCCGCTCGACGCCGTTCGCCGACATCGTCACGCACCTGACGCCGTTCTTCGTCTCCCGACAGGTGGTGTGCGGCGCCGGCCGGGTGGGCCGCGGTCAGGACGGTCGCCACGAGGGCTTCCAGATCAGTCAGCGCGCCGACTTCTTCGAGGTCGAGGTGGGGCTCGAGACCACGCTCAAGCGCCCGATCATCAACACCCGCGACGAGCCGCACGCCGACCCGGAGAAGTACCGCCGACTGCACGTGATCATCGGCGACGCGAACCTCAGCGAGATCTCCACCTACCTCAAGGTCGGCACGACCTCGCTGGTGCTCGCGATGATCGAGGACCGCTTCATCGACCGCCCCCTCACCGTCGACACCCCGGTCAAGGCGCTGCGGGCCGTGAGCCACGACCCGACCCTGCGCCAGCGCGTCACCCTCGCCGACGGCCGCAAGCTCACCGCCATCGAGCTCCAGCGCGAGTACCTCGACCTGGCCCGCAAGTACGTCGAGGACCGTCTCGGCAGCGACGCCGACGAGCAGACCGTCGACATCCTCGAGCGCTGGGAGCGAACGCTGGCGCTCCTCGAGACCGACCCCATGTCGCTGGCCGACCAGCTCGACTGGGTCGCCAAGCTCAAGCTCATCGAGCAGTACCGCTCGCGCGACGGCCTCGCCTGGGACGACGCCAAGCTGCAGCTGATCGACTACCAGTACTCCGACATCCGGCCCGAGAAGGGTCTCTACCACCGCCTCGTGTCGGCCGGACGCATCCAGCGCCTGCTCACCGATGCCGAGGTCGACCGCGCGATGACCGAGCCGCCCGAGCAGACGCGCGCCTACTTCCGGGGTCGCTGCCTGGAGAAGTACGCCGAGCACGTCGCCGCGGCGTCCTGGGACTCGGTGATCTTCGACCTGCCGGGCCGCGAGTCGCTCCAGCGGGTGCCCACCATCGACCCCCTGCGCGGCAGTCGAGCCCACGTCGGCGACCTCATCGACGCCAGCGACACCGCCGACGCGCTGGTGGAGGCGCTCACGCGCTGAGGCCCCCGCGGAGGCTGGGCCCGAGGCACTAGGCTCGGACCATGGCACAGGAGCAGAAGCAGCCTCGCAAGGCCGAGGACACCGAGGAGACCACCGACGCCGTCGCGTCCTCCGACGTGGCCGAGCGCAAGGAGGCCCTGGACGACGACGTCGACGCGATCCTGGACGAGATCGACGACGTGCTCGAGACCAACGCCGAGGACTTCGTCAAGTCGTTCATCCAGAAGGGCGGGGAGTGACCGCCCCGATGACCTCCGACGCGCGCATCCCGGCGGCGTACCTGCGCCCCGGGACCTCCTCGTTCAGCGACTTCCTGGCCGCGAACGCCCCTGACCTCCTCCCCGCCCGCCAGTCGCTGCCTGCCGGGAGCGCCGCCGACCTGGCGCCGCACGGCACCACGATCGTGGCGGTCACCTTCCCCGGCGGCCTGGTGATGGCCGGCGACCGTCGCGCCACGATGGGCAACGTCATCGCCCAGCGCGACATCGAGAAGGTGTTCCCCGCCGACGAGTACTCCGTGGTCGGCATCGCCGGCACCGCCGGACTCGCCGTCGAGATGGTGCGGCTGTTCCAGGTCGAGCTCGAGCACTACGAGAAGATCGAGGGCACCCTGCTCAGCCTCGACGGCAAGGCCAACCGACTCTCGGCGCTCATCCGCGCCAACCTCGGCATGGCGATGCAGGGGCTGGCCGTCGTCCCGATGTTCGCCGGCTACGACCTCGACCGTGGCGTCGGGCGCATCTTCGGCTACGACGTCACCGGTGGGCGCCACGAGGAGGCCTCCTTCTTCACCGTCGGCTCCGGCTCGCTGTTCGCCCGCGGCTCGCTCAAGAAGCTCTACCGCGAGGACCTCACCCGCGAGGACGCCGTGCGCGTGTGCCTGCAGGCCCTCTACGACGCCGCGGACGACGACTCCGCCACCGGCGGCCCCGACCTCACCCGCCGCATCTTCCCCGTCGTGTGGAGCGTGACGGCCGACGGCACGCAGCGGCTCTCCGAGGCCGACCTCTCGGCCCTGGCCGGCCAGGTGGTCACCGCCCGGATGAACCGACCCGACGGGCCCGTCGCCGCCCTCCCCGGCGGTACCGTCGCCAACGCCGAGGAGTCGCCGCGATGAGCGCCCCGTTCTACGTCTCGCCCGAGCAGCTGATGAAGGACCGGGCGGACTTCGCCCGCAAGGGCATCGCCCGCGGCCGGTCCCTGGCTGCCGTCCAGTTCGCCGACGGCGTCCTGCTCGTCACCGAGAACCCCTCGCAGGCGCTGCACAAGGTCTCCGAGCTGTACGACCGCCTCGCCTTCGCCGCGGTGGGCCGCTACAACGAGTTCGAGAACCTGCGCATCGCCGGCGTGCGCCTCGCCGACATGCGCGGCTACTCCTACGACCGCCGCGACGTCACCGGCCGGGGCCTGGCCAACGCCTACGCTCAGACCCTCGGCACGATCTTCTCCTCCGGCGGTGAGAAGCCGTACGAGGTCGAGATCTTCGTCGCCGAGGTGGGCGAGACCGCCGCCGACGACCAGATCTACCGCCTCACCTACGAGGGCCGCGTCGCCGACGAGCACGGGTACGCGGTGATGGGCGGCGACGCCGACACCGTGTCGTTCTACCTCGCCGAGCACTACACCGAGGGCGCGTCCCTCGAGGCCGCGCTCGCCGTGGCGGTCTCCGCGCTCGGGCACAGCAACGACGAGCGCGGCCAGGCCACCGACCGCGTCATCGGGGTCGACGACCTCGAGGTCGCCGTCCTCGACCGCACCCGCACCCAGCGGCGCAAGTTCCGCCGCATCCTGCCCGCCCGTCTCGAGGAGCTGCTCGGCGACCGCGGCCCCAGCGAGTCCGCCCCCGTCGTCCACAGCTCGGAGACGCCCGTCGGCGGCGATGGCGAGCCCCCGGTAGCACCGCCCGTCTGACCCTCCACCTCACCCACCGTCGCTCCACGCGCTTTCCGGCGCGCGGTCGGCGGTGGTTGGGGGTTGGAGCCCAA
>NZ_CAXRAZ010000025.1:0-115438 GCF_964229035.1 Nocardioides sp.
CCCCGCAACATTTCCGGGCGGTGCGTTGCGGTTTCCCACCAATCGATGGGGTCGGCCTCGGTGGCGTCCCCCGGCGTTTGAGGCCGGCCGCCCAGGCCGAGGCCCCCAGCCGATCTGCTGCTTTCCGGTCCCGAACACAGCAGATCGGCTGGGGGCCCGCTGGCCGGGAGCGCGCCGGCTGCCGGGTGGGTGATCCCGGGTCAGGCCAGGACGAGCATGCGCGCGACCGTCGCCAGCGCGAGGACGACGCCGATGCCGGTGAGTCCGGCCACCTGCACGCTCGTGCGGCGCTCGCGTGGGGCGTAGGCGAGCACGGCGGCGATGAGGGCACCGCCGGCGAGACCGCCGAAGTGACCCTGCCAGCTGACGTTGTTGAGCGTGAAGGTCAACACCAGGTTGATGCCGATCCACACGAGGAGGCCCTGGATGTCGCCGCCCAGCTTGAGGCCGAAGACGACGAGGGCGCCCATGAGGCCGAAGATCGCTCCCGAGGCGCCCACTGTCTGACTGAGCTCGTCGGAGAGCCAGAGCACGGTGACCGAACCGGCGAGCCCGGCGAGGAGGTAGAGCGCGAGGTACCGCGCCCGACCGAGAAGGTGCTCGAGCTGGGGCCCGAGGACCCACAGGGCGAACATGTTGAAGGCCAGGTGGAACGGCTGGACGTGCGTGAAGACGGTGGTGAACAGCTGCCAGACGGCGCCGTCGGCCGCTCCGGGCACCCAGCGGCCCACACTCGGGTCGCAGGCGGCCTGCTGCACGAAGAAGCGGGCGCCGCCCGGCACCTCGCAGTAGCCCCGCGCGTGCAGGGCGAGGTAGCCGACCAGCCGACTCGCGTTGCCGCCGGTGATCGTGATGAGCAGCCAGACAGCGACGTTGATGCCGATGAGCGTGGTCGAGACGGCGCCGGGCTTCGTCGTCCGCACGCCGCCGAAGGTGGTGCGAGCCTGGCGCACCGACTTGCGGCCCTCGGCCACGCAGTCGGGGCACTGGAACCCGACCGAGGCCTCCGTCATGCAGTCGGGGCAGATCGGCCGCTCGCAGCGCTGGCAGCGGATCCAGGTCTCGCGATCGGGGTGCCGATAGCAGGTCGGCACCCCGACCGGAGGCGTGCTCATGGGCGGTTCAGGACTCCAGGGTCGCGGATCAGTCGGTGATCTGGACGGACTCGATGACCACGGGGTCGATCGGCTTGTCCTGGTGGCCGGTGGGCACGGCGGCGATCGCGTCGACGACGTCGCGGCCGGCCTGGTCGGCGACCTCACCGAAGATGGTGTGCTTGAAGTTCAGCCACGTGGTGGCGCCGACGGTGATGAAGAACTGCGAGCCGTTGGTGCCCGGGCCGGCGTTGGCCATCGCGAGCAGGTAGGGCTTGTCGAAGGTGAGCTCGGGGTGCGGCTCGTCCTTGAACTGGTAGCCCGGGCCGCCGGTGCCGGTGCCGGTGGGGCAGCCGCCCTGGATCATGAAGCCGGGGATGATGCGGTGGAAGGTGAGGCCGTCGTAGAACGGGCCGCTGCCGACCGAGCCGCCGCGGCGGTCGGGGGTGTAGGGGCCGCTCGGGCTCACCTCGACCGGCTCGCCCTTCGCCAGGCCCACGAAGCTGGCCACGGTGAGCGGCGCGTGGTTCGGGAAGAGGTTGATGGTGATGTCGCCCTTGTTGGTCTTCAGGACGGCCTGCGGCTCTGCCATGGTGATGCCTCGTCTCCTCGGCCCCGTGCGGGGCCGCGTCGTCTGCTCACGCCGGTCATCGGTGCCCGGCGACGCCACGATCCTAGGGCGTGGGCCCTACCCGCCCTCCTCCCCGCTCCGCGGGGTGGCAGGCTGGGACGACGGGTACCGGGCGCCGCGCGTCGGCTCCCCGCCGACCACGCCCGAGAAGAGCGACCGGATCCAGAGGAGACACCATGAGCCACCGTCAGAAGAAGAGCGACCGAAGCGCACGGCGTTCGCCGCGTCGGCTGCTGACCGCGCTGGTCCTCGGCGCCGTCGTCGCGGCTGCGGCCAAGCGCCTGCAGGGCGGCGGCGAACCCGTGTGGCACAGCCGCCCGGGCGACTGAGCGCGACGGCGTCCGCCCCGCGGTGCGTCGCTCGCGTTCAGGCGCGTGCGGCCTCGGGGTGCTCGGCCAGCACTCGCCGCGTGGCTCGGCGCTCCGCCCAGAAGCTGAGCACCGGAACCGTGCCGGAGAGCAGCGTGACCAGCGTGAAGCGCATGTCCCAGCCGGCACGGCGCGAGAGCAGGAACGCGGCGATCAGGAAGATCATGTAGAGCCACCCGTGGGCCACGCCGAGGTACTCGGAGATGTCCGAACCCAGCTGCCACCCGGAGCCGGTGTCCTTGGCGAGGAAGGACGCGTCGCTGACGAGGTAGCCGTAGTGCAGGGGGAGGCCCACCAGCACCAGCACGATCAGCAGGACGCCGACGATGGTGGCCATCACCCGGTAGGCGGTCAGGTTCGACTTCACGTGGCCGAGCCTACGGCGTCGTCCGCAGCGCTCGCGGCGGGCTCGTCGTCCTCGCCCTCGTCGTCCTCGGCCTCGTCGTCCTCGTCGTCATCGCGGAGTGCGTCGCGCACGTAGCGCCACCAGATGAAAGCGGCGAAGGCCGCGAAGACCCACCACTCGATCGCGTAGAGGATGTTGCGCAGGCCGGTGAAGCGGCTCGCGGGGGGCAGCTGGTCGAGGGTGGCGCCGTCGAGACCCGCAGCCCGATCGGCGGGCGCCACGGCGTCGGCCACGACGTAGGCGCCGTAGAGGTCGACGTCGACACGCTGGACCAGGTCGGCGGTGCGCAGCTGCGGGAGGATGTCATCGGTCGGGTCGGGATCGCTCTGCCCGGTGCCCTCGGTGGGCTGGACCCAGCCGGTGACCCGACCCTCGCCGCTCGGCGCGGCACCCAGATGGGCGAGCGTGGTGCCCTCGGGCACCCACCCCCGCACCACGGGCACCGCGGGCGCGCTGGCTCCGCCGACGTTCATCGGCGTGACGACCCACATGCCCTCGCGACCGTCATCGCTCTCACGGCCGTCGACGAACACCGTGGCGTCGCCGATCCACGTGCCCTCGAGGGTCACGGGTCGGCCGACGTCCTTCGAGGGGAACGGCGAATCGGGACCCAGCACGCTGGCGAAGGGCACAGGTGCGGCGCCGGTGAGGTCGCGCTGCTCGGCCGCGCGGCGCGCGTTGTAGGCGTCGTACTGCCACACGCCCATGCCGACGGCGATCGCGACCGCGAGGACGCCCAGCACGTGGGCGCCCCACAGTCGCACGCTCCACCACCTCACCCCTCCAGCGTACGTGGGCGGCGCGGGGGGCCGGGCGGCCGCCGGTGGCAGATTCACCGGCCGGCCGGTGAATCCGGCACTTGGACGACGGAGTTCCGTCGTCCACGTGCCAGTTTCGTCGTCCCAGTCGCCCTCTCAGACCCACACCAGCTCGCCACCGCACGGTCAGGCCCGGCACCGAGGACGACGTAGGCTCGCCGCGTGCGGATCGTGTCGCTGCTGCCCTCGACCACCGAGATCGTCTTCGGCCTCGGCGCCGGCGACGAGGTCGTCGGCGTCACCTTCGAGTGCGACCACCCCGCCGAGGCCCGCACCCGTCGCGTCGTGTCGACCTCCGCGATGCCCGAGGGACTGACCCCGGCGCAGATCGACGCCTTCGTCGCCGATGCCCTGCGCCGCGGCGAGGACCTCTACCGCCTCGAGGCCGACGCTCTGCGCGACCTCGCCCCCGACGTCGTCCTCACCCAGGACCTGTGCGCGGTGTGCGCGGTCGACGTCGCCGTCGTGGACGACGCCCTGGCCCACCTCGGCTGCACCGCTGAGGTGCTCACCGTCGACCCGCACACGCTCGCCGAGGTGCTCGAGTCGGTGGTGACGATCGGGGAGCGGATCGGGCGCAG
Source organism: Nocardioides sp. (assembly GCF_964229035.1). Classification (GTDB taxonomy): domain Bacteria; phylum Actinomycetota; class Actinomycetes; order Propionibacteriales; family Nocardioidaceae; genus Nocardioides. The sequence goes on from NZ_CAXRAZ010000025.1 coordinate 3,899, forward strand.
CGACGCCGCGCACGACTGGGTGGCCACACTGCGCGAGCGGCTCGACGTCGTCGAGCGGGCGGTGGCGGGCCGTCCGCGACCGCGGGTGCTGCTGCTGGAGTGGACCGACCCGCCCTTCGCCCCCGGCCACTGGATCCCGGAGATGGTCGAGCTGGCGGGCGGCGACTGCGTGCTCGGCGCGGCCGGTGAGAAGTCGGTGCGCATCACCTGGGAGGCCGCCATCACCGCGGCCCCCGACGTCGTCGTCTGCGCGCCGTGCGGCTTCGACACCGACGCGGCCGCGGACCTGGCCGCCGAGGTCGCCTCCCGCTTCCCCGGCGCCTCGGTGTGGGCGGTCGACGCCAACGCCGCCTTCGCGCGCCCCGGACCGCGCCTGGTCGACGGGGTCGAGGCGCTCGCCGCGCTGCTGCATCCCGGCGCGCTCGACGCGAGCGCCCCCGACCCCGACCCCGAACTCGCACGACTCGTGCGCGCAGCGCCCGCGCAGGTGTGAGGATGCCGCTCATGCGGATCCACCACCTCAACTGCGCCACGATGCGCCCGCCGCTGGCGCCGGCGATGGTCGCGCATGTGCTGCTGCTCGAGCGCACCGACGGTCTCACGCTGGTCGACTCCGGGTTCGGGACCGCCGACATCGCCCAGTCGCGACGCCTCGGTCGCCCGTTCCTCGCTGCTGTCCGCCCGGCCCTCGACGCCAGCGAGACCGCCCTGCAGCAGGTGCGTGGCCTCGGCTTCACCGCCGATGACGTCACCGACGTCGTCCTCACCCACCTCGACCTCGACCACGCCGGCGGCATCGGCGACTTCCCCCGCGCCCGCGTGCACGTGCACGCCCGCGAGTTGGCGGCGGCGCGTCGTCCACCGCTGCGGGAGCGGGCCCGCTACGTGGCGGCGCAGTGGGCGCACGGTCCGCAGTGGGTCGAGCACGCCGAGGACGGCGACGACTGGTTCGGCTTCGCCAGCATCACCGCACTCGCGGACGACGTGCTGCTGGTGCCGCTGCCCGGCCACACGCGCGGGCACAGCGCCGTGGCGGTGCGCCGCGACGACGGCCACTGGCTGCTGCACGCCGGCGACGCCTTCTTCGCCGGCACGCAGATGGATCAGCCGCCCACCTGCCCGCCCAGCCTCGCCGCGTTCCAGAAGCTCATGGCCGTGGACGACGGCGCTCGGGCGGTCAACCTGCGCCGCCTGCAGCAGTTGGCACACGAGCGCGCGGAGGCGGTCACGGTGTTCTGCGCGCACGACCGCGGGCAGTTCGAGGAGCTCGCGGCCGTCTGAGTCCGACCGGGCCAGACCGGATCCGACCGGCTCGCCTCCGGCGGCACTGCCCGCTACGACTCGGCCAACTCGCCCAGGGCCCGCGCCGCGCCGGTGAGATAGGTCAACACGGCCTGCGGGGCGTCGGCCTCGCCGCCCTCGATCGCGCGGGCGAGGTCGTCGAGCGCCATCAGCATCGGCCAGACGTGCTCGTGGACGGTCGCGCGTCCCTGATCGGTGAGCTCGACGAGGCTGCGGCGGCCGTCGGCCGGGTCGGGGGTGCGGCGGGCGTGGCCGCGTCGCTCGAAGCGCGTCACCATCTGGGTGACCGCGCCCGGCGTGAGCCCGAGCCGACCGGCCAGCTCACCCGGTCCCAGGGGGCCGACCATGAGGTGCTCGAGGGCATCGACGTCACTGCGCCCCGCTCCGAGGCGGAGGGCGAGGGCCGCCTGCGCCCGGGTGTGGGCCAGCAGGAGCACCTGCAGGGCGTCGGACAGAGGGTCGACCGGAGGCACGGCCGTCGTGGCCGCTGGTTCGCTCGGATGCGGCGCGGAGGAGGGTGCTGGAGTGGTCATGTACTTTAGATTCTAAACGAGTTTCTCGGGATGAACAGAGGAGCAGACATGCGTATCGGACTTCTCGGCGCCACCGGTGGCTCGGGCTCGGCCCTGCTGAGTCTGGCACTCGAAGCCGGCCACGAGGTCGCCGTGGTGGCCCGTCGTCCCGAGGCTGTGACGACCACCCACCCTCGACTCGCCGTCGTTGCCGGCGACGCGACCGACGCCGCGGCTCTCGCCGCCGGCCTCGAGGGCACCGACGTCGTCGTCGACCTCGTCGGCGTCAGCGGCCTGCTGGCCGCACGTCGCGGCACCGACGTGTACAGCCGCAGCGCCTCGGCACTCATCGAGGCCGCTCCCGCGGCCGGGTTCCGGCGCGTGGTCCTCGTGACCAGCGGCGGCGTGGTCGACCAGCCCGGCGACGGCTGGTTCTACACCCACGTCCTCAAGCGTCACTTCCTCGAGCCCACCTACCGCGACATGCGCCTTGCGGAGAGCCGACTGCGCGAGAGCTCGCTGGAGTGGACGTTCGTTCGACCCGGCTACCTCACCGGCGATCGCCAGCGCACCGACTACCGGGTCGCGATCGATCGCCCCTTGGACGACGACGGCTCCCTCAGCCGCTGGAGCCTGGCCCACGCGATCCTGCACCGCGCCCTCCCCGACGACGCCGCCGGACACGCGCTCGCAGTGGCCACCTGACGAGCACCACCGGCGTGGACCGCCGACCTGCGCCTCCGAGAGCCCTCAGCCCGGGCAGACCGCGAACGGCAGCGTGCGCGCCAGGACGAGTCGCGCGGCCGCAGCGGGATCGGAGAGCGTGTAGCCGACGCGTCCGGTGGACGGGTCGGCGACCGGGCGGCCCAGCACGGAGCTGAAGTCCGGCGTGGTCGAGGGCAGCAGGTCGGCGATGCGCGCACGGTCGAAGGCGTCGCTGCGCGACGGGCCGAGCTGCACGGTGGCGAGCTCGCCACCCAGCGCGACCGCGAAGGCGTCGAGGCGGTCGAGGCGCCGCAGCCGCAGCGCCGGCATGGTGGCGAGCTGCTCCTCCACGCCGGCTCCGTAGACGGTGGCGAACGGAATGCAGTCGCGCTCGACGTAGGTCGACACCGCGGTGCGCCCGACCAGTCGCACCAGCTGCTGCTCGGCCCCCCAGGACGACGTCGGCTCGGGGGCCGCGCCCGAGGTGACGAGGCGGCGGGCGGTGTCCACGGTGCCGCCGCGCAGGGCCGCGGCGCCGGCTCGCACGGCGCGATCCACCGAGGCCATCGGCACGTTCGTGTGGAAGGCGACGACCCAACCGCGTCCGCCGCTCGGCAGCTGCCAGGTGGCCTCCCACGCGACGTCGTCCTGCCCGATGCCGAAGTCGCGGCGCAGTCGCGCGTCACCGGCACGGAGTCGCCCCTGGGTGAGGGCCGTGGAACGGAGGGCCTGGCGGGCGAAGCGGGCCCGGTCGGCGGCGGGGCTGCGGCCGTCGAGGTTGCCGTAGCCGAGGACGAGGCGCAGCTGGTCGAAGTCGGTGACCTCGAGGCGGGTGGCCTCGGCCGGGACGAGCGGCAGCACCGCCGCCGACGGCTCCAGCGACGGGTCGTACGCACTCACCTCGACCACCGGTCTCGGCGAGGTCTGGTAGACCGGCTTCGGCTCCTCGCTGCAGGCGGCGAGCAGGGTCGCGAGAACGACCGCGCAGGCGGAGGCCACCGCGGCCCGCGCCCCCCTGCGCACTCGGGCGCCGGACGAACCTCGACTCACGGCGGCGATCCTCTCACGCCAGCGGGGGCCGGCATCACTCCACGTGACACCGGCCCCCGCCGCTGTGACTGCTGCTCGATCGGGCTCAGCGGCCGATCAGCTGGGCCTCCTGCAGGCCGGCACGCAGGTCGGCCGGCATGCGGTCGCGCACCGCGGTGGACGACGCACCCTGACGCGCGCGCAGTGCCGCTGTCGCGGTGGGCTGGGGCGCCGGCACCGGCGCGCACTGCTGATCGCTGCGGTTGCCCGCCGCGCGGGCCGGCAGCTCGCCCGTGTCGAGGTAGCTGGCAATCGTGTCGTCGGTGCAGGCGATGCCCGACAGCGAGCCCGAGTGGGTGGTGCCGCCGACGCCCTCGATGAGGTAGGAGGTCGGGAACGCCTTGCGGGTGGCGAGCGCGCCCGAGTAGACGGTGGCAGCGTCGTAGGTCTCCGCGATCATGAGGATCGGCGTCTTCACGGCCTTGCCCGACACGGTGACGGCGTTGCGGGCCGGTGCCGGCCAGGTGAGGCAGGGCGCGTTGTACCAGGTGTTGCTCCAGGCCAGGAACGGGTGCTTGGCGTAGGTGCGACGAGTGTCGGCGAAGGTGCGCTGCTGGTTCGGCCACTTGGCGTCGGTGCACTGCACGGCGTTGTAGACGGCGAAGCCGTTGTCGTCGCCGGGCCCGGCGTACTGGGCGAGGACGTCGGTGCCGTCGCCGGTCTTGACCAGCTTGGCGTAGGCCTGGCCGAGCTCGACCCAGCTGTAGACGTAGTAGGCCGCGCTCTGCAGCACGTCGGTGAGCTCGTCGGGACCGAGGCGACCACCGGCGGCCGGCCTGCGGTCGAGCAGGCGCAGCTGGCGGTAGTAGCCCTGGCGCACGAGGGAGGCGGTGCGACCGAGGCCGAAGGTCGCGTTGTTCTGCGCGAGGTAGCCGAAGTAGCGGTTGATGTTCTGGTCGAAGGCGACGTTCTGCTCGACGTTGGCCCGGTAGAAGGCGTTCTTGGCGTTGAGCACGCCGTCCCAGACGAAGCGGCCGACCCGCTGCGGGAACAGCGTGGCGTACACCTGGCCGAGGTAGGTGCCGTAGGAGAAGCCGTAGTAGTTCAGCTTCTCCTGACCGGCCGCGCGACGCAGGCTATCGAGGTCGCGGGCGACGTCGGTGGTCTTGATGTGGCGCAGCAGGGCGCGGGCGTCGGAACGGCCGCAGTCGCGCGCGTACTTCGCGGTGACCCGCAGCCACCAGTTGCGGTCAGCGGCACGGTTCGGCACGTAGTTGGGCCGGTTGTAGCCGGCGCCGGGGTAGTTGGGGTTGCAGGAGAGCGAGGGCTGGCTGGAGCCGACGCCGCGGGGGTCGAAGCCGTACCAGTCGTACTTGGCGCCGACGCCGTTCGGGATCGAGCCGCCGAGCACCGAGTAGTTCAGGCCGGAGCCGCCGGGCCCGCCGGGGTTGACCGCGATCATGCCCTTGTAGTCGGCGTCGGTGTGCAGCACGCGGCTGACCGCGATCTTGATCTTGGCGCCGCGGGGCCGCGCGTAGTCGAGCGGCACGGTCATCAGCGCGCACTGGGCGCCGGCGTCCTGCAGCCGCTTGCTGGTGCAGGTGCCCCACGCGAGCGGCGGCGGGGTGTAGGCCGGGATCGTGGACGAGGCGGATGCCGACGAGGCGGCCGAGGCCGGGGACGCCGCGGCGCCGTTGCCCGGCGCGGCCAGCAGGCCCGCGCCGACGGCGAGGGCCGACGCCGCGATGGTCAGTGCTCTCTTCACTTCTTGCAACCTCCCGAGAAAGTGCCGTGTCGGTTCCTCGACCGACCCGGGGGGCCCACGCCCCGTGCAGCAGACTACGACGACCGTCCGACGGATGCGACGCAGGTCACCCGGCGACCCTCAGCCACGCGACTCCCCCTGGGCGCGGACGCGGTCGAGATAGACCCGGCGGACGTCGTCGTCCACGCGGGAGATGGCGGCGTCGTCGCGGGCGAGGCGCCGCACGATGCCGAGCACCCGCTCCGGGACGAGCGGTGCGGCGGCGACGGCGAGTCCCACGTAGCCGGGCACCGCGATCTCGCCGCGCCCGGTGAGCACCGAGCGCACGACCGCGCCGGCGATGTCCTCGGGATCGACCGTGGGCAGCACACCGAGGTCGATACCCGAGGAGAGTTCCGTACGCACGGCGCTGGGGAGCACCGCGCCCACGTGGACGCCGCTCGCGGCCACCTCGAGGCGCGTGGCGGCCGTGAGCCCGACCACCGCGTACTTGCTGGCGTTGTAGACCGCGAGTCCCTGCAGCGGGAACTTGCCCGCAAGGGAGGCGACGTTGACCACCGCACCGCGGCGACGTTCGACCATCCCCGGCAGCGCCAGACGCATGCCGTGGATGACGCCGTGGACGTTGACGTCCATCGTCTGGCGGTCGGTGCGCTCGTCCTGGTCGAGGAAGGCGGCGTTCGGCATGATGCCGGCGTTGTTGACTAGGACGTCGAGCGCACGACCGTGCGAGGTCTCCGCGGCTCCGAGGAAGGAGGCGAAGGACTCCTTGTCGGTGACATCGAGCTGGTGCCCGGTGGCGCGCGCCCCGAGCGTGGCGGCCGCCCGGGCGGCCAGCTCGCCGTCCAGGTCGCCGAGCGCGACGCAGGCGCCGGCGTCCACGAAGGCGCGGGCGGTGGCCAGGCCGATGCCGCGGGCGGCACCGGTGACGGCGACGAGCGCGTCGTCGAGTGCCGGACGGGTGCGGCTCATGCGTGGGCCTCCTTCGAGGTGGCGGTGGACGGCGCCTGCAGCGCATCCGGCGCGTAGGTGACGGTGTACTCGACCGGGCGGAAGCGCAGGCGTCGTCCGAACTCGGCGGTGGGCCAGGGCCAGCTGAAGCTGTTGCGGCCGTTGTCGTCGAGGTAGTAGCTGTGGCAGTCGGCGCCGGTGTAGGCGGTGCCGTCGAGGGCCTGCTGCACCTCGGCCACGTAGGCGGCCTGCACCTCGGGGCGCACCTCGAGGGTCTCCCAGTCGTTGGCGCGCGCCGCCTCGATCGCGTCGACGACCAGACGCACCTGGGCCTCGGCGATGGTGAAGGCCGAGGTGTGGCCGCTGCCCAGGCTCGGCCCGAGCACGATGAAGGCGTTCGGGAAGCCGGCGACCGTGGTGCCGAGGTGGGCCTCGGGCGAGCCGTCCCACACCTCGGCGAGCGTGCGTCCGTCGACGCTCGCGCCGCCGCGCACGCGGTCGGCAACCGGCATGTCGAGGATGTGGAATCCGGTGCCGAGGATGATCGTGTCGACCTCGGCTCGGGTTCCGTCGGACCCCACGAGCACGCTGCCCTCCACGCGATCGACCCCGGTCGCATGCACGCTGACATTGGGTCGGGTGAGGGAGGGCAGGTAGTGGTTGGAGAACAGGATGCGCTTGCAGCCCAGCAGGTAGCGCGGCGTCAGCTTCTCGCGCAGCGCCCGATCGCGGACGACGGCCCGCAGGTGCGCCTCGCCCACTCCCTGCAGCGCGCGCATGAGCGGCTGCGGGTGGTGGAAGGCGGCGCCCACCGCCTCCATGGCCGCGTACTCCACCGCACCCATCGCCTGGTTCGCGAGCGGCACCCGGTCGAGGGCCCACTGGCCCAGGCGCGGCACGCGCGCGTCGACCTTGGGTAGCACCCAGTGGGCGGTGCGCTGGAAGAGGTGCAGCTGCTCCACCAGCGGCTGGATCTCGGGCACGAACTGCACCGCGGAGGCGCCGGTGCCGACCACGGCCACGCGTCGTCCACGCAGGTCGTGCTTGTGGTTCCACTGCGCGGAGTGGAAAACCTCGCCCGGGAAGTCGGCGAGGCCGGGGAGGTCGGGGATGCGGGGCTCGTTCCAGGGTCCGGCCGCCGCCACCACGAAGCGGGCGGTGATCGTGCCCGCCGAGGTGGTGAGGTGCCAGCGCGCCTCGTCGTCGTGCCAGGCGGCCTCGAGCAGCTCGGTGCCGAACCGTGTGATCGCGGCGAGCCCGTGCTCGCGGGCCACGCGGTCGACGTAGGCCAGGATCTCGGGCTGCGTGCCGTAGACCCGCGACCATCGCCCGGTGCGGGCGAAGGAGAAGGAGTACAGCCCCGAGGGCACGTCGCAGGCGCACCCCGGGTAGGTGTTCGCCCGCCAGGTGCCGCCGTAGGTCTCCGCCTTCTCGAGGACGACGAGGTCGTCCTCGCCGTCGAGGCCGGCATCGCGCAGACGGATGGCGGCGGCGATGCCCGAGATGCCGGCGCCGACCACGGCTACCTCCACGTGCTGGATCGGTGCGGTCACGAGTTCTCCTGGGTGGGTGGGAAGTGGTGCGAGGGCGCACTCGGGCGATCAGGTGAGCGGGCGGCCCGCGGTGTAGGCGCGGTGGCGGGCGAGGGTGTCGATGCGCGACGGCAGCGACTTACGAGCGGCGGCGATGGTGGCGCGCCGACGGCGCACATCCATGAAGTTGGCCCCCATCGCGGCGAGCTCCTGCGGGCCCGGCTCGACCCGGAGGACGCCGATGCCCGCCGCCTTGAGCGCGCGCACCTCCTTCTCGAGGCCGTGGGTCATCTGGGCGCGCAGCAGTCGCTCGAGCCGGCTCCACCCGCGGCCGCGAGCGCCGCCGTGGCTGGTCATCGGCGCCACGATCACGACCTCGTCGGGCCGCTCGTCCTCGGGCAGGTCGAGCACGAGGTCGGCCGACACCGACGAGACCGTGCCGCCGTCCACGTAACCGCGGCCGCCGATGCGCACCTGCGGGAACCAGCCGGGGATCGCCCACGACGCCGCGACGGCCTCGCCGAGGCTGGCCGCGGGGGCCTCGGGCGCGCCGAAGGCGACGCGGCGGCCGGTGCGGGCGTCGGCGGCGACGATGCGGACGCCGGGGTGCGTCGTCCACGAGCCGGCGTCGGCGAGGGCGTCGCCGTAGGCGAGCAGCCAGGAAGCGTCGCCGTTGCCGCGCGGGAGGAGCGCGGCCCCGACGGTGTAGGCCGAGCCTCTCGCCACACCCTCGCGGAGCAGTCCGAAACTCGGCAGCGCCGGCCACGGCACCGGCGGGAGGTGACCCGGGTGGCGGGTGAGGTGGGCGGCGAGCACGGGGTCGACGAGCGTCGGCCCGCTGAGCCCACGGCGGGCGAGGTCATCGCCGTCCTCGCGCGGCTCGACCGCCTCAGCCGCGTCGAGGGCGTCGAGCAACTGCTGCGGGGTGCGTCCCGTGCCGAGAGCGGCGACGACCTCGGCACCGGCCGAGGTGCCGATGAGGAGGTCGGCGGTGCGGGCGTCCCAGTCGAGGCGCTGCTCGAGCAGACGGAGGGCCACCGCCGTCCACGCAAATCCGAGCGTGCCACCGCAGCCGATGGCAAGAGCGCGTCGCGTCATGACCCCAGAGTGCCGCCTCTTACCAGCCGCCACCAGGAGTCGTCCGATGCGCCGCGATCGGAACTCCGGCTCGGACCGCGCGCTCACGGCCGTCGGGAACTCGCCGACCACGGCGAGGGGTTCAGCAGCCGTAGTAGACCTGGGGCTTGCGGGCGACGATCACCGTGTCGACCTTCGATGACGACTTCGGCCGGACGCCGAAGGCGAACTGAAACGAGATCGTGCCCTTGCCTCGCCGGGTGTAGGAGGCGATCCAGACGTCATCGCCACTCGGCGAGGAACCACGCACAGCGGCGCCGGATCGGACGGCGGACAAGCCGGGATAGGCGCGGCGCAGCTGTGCGAGCGTGGAGCCGACACCGACCTTCTTGGCCGTTCGGTCTCGAGCGGTGCGCACGACGATCTGGTCGACCTTGAAGGTCGAGCCTGACCGTGTCCACACCACGAATCCGCGGTTCGCGAAGCGCGGAGTCATCTCGTACCCGGCCGCGCATCCGCTGGGTGTGGTGCTGACCATCCCTGTGCGCTGTGCACGCTCGGCGGTCATGGCCAGCCGTAGCTTGCCCCAGGAGTTCGTCGAGACGACGAGCCCCGCCGGCGCTGCCTGGGCGGGTGCGGTGCCCGACGAGCCGGGCACCAGAGCGAGGGCGAGGGAGAGCAGGAGGGCCGAGACGAGAGGTCGCATGCGGGGACACTAGGGCGCGCACATCTCGCCGCGCAGCAGATCCGACGGTTCGATGAAGCGAACCCCGCTGGGGGCCGCAGCTGTCATGATCCGAGCGTGACCCCCGAGCAGCGGCTGCGTGAGCTCGCGGTGCGTCACGCCGCCTTCGCCTGGCTCGACGAGCAGCGGGCCACCGGCAAGGAGACCTTCACACAGGACGACACCAGCGACCTGCTGCTCGCCGGCGAGCGCGTTCGCCTGATGCCCACGCAGCAGGGCATCTGGAAGCCGGGCGCGCTGGAGGCCGCGCTGTCGATCCGCACCGTCTACCGACCCGAGGGGAGCGATCGCCCCTACGACGACGCGGTCGGCACCGACGGGCTCTACCGCTACAAGATGCGCGGCGACGACCCCGAGCACTACCAGAACCGTGCCCTGCGCACGGCGAGGCAGGAGCAGCTGCCGCTGATCTGGTGGCTCGGCGTGGGAGGCGGGTACAGCGCACGGTCTGCTCGTTCCGCCACGACGACCTACTCGATGCTGCGCACATCCACGCGAACGCCGCTGGCGGCCGACCCGAGTGACCAACGGCATCACCCTCTGCAAGATGCACCACGCCGCCTACGACCGGAACATCCTCGGCATCAAGCCGCCCGGCTACCGGGTCCAGGTCAACGCCGACGTGCTGGAAGAGGTGGACGGACCGATGCTGTGCCACGGCATCCAAGATTTCCACGGCCGCGAGCTGATGGTCCTTCCGCAGTGCCGTTCCGAGCAACCCGATCGCGAGCTCCTCGCCGCACTCTTTGAGACTTTCCTGCGCGCGGGTTGAGCGTTCGGCGATTAGCTATGCCCAGCCAGGTTGTCCAAGCGGCTGATGAGTGATTCTCCCTGGGCTTCTTTCCTATCGGTCCCCTTGGCCAGTGGGTGCTAGCTGGGCAGATCCTTGGGCAGCGTAGGACGCCGCCACGACCCAAAGCTGGGTGCGCACGTAGAGCTCACTGTGAAGCCCTTGGTTGTTTCACCACCACACGTACTCCAGCGTGCCCCGAGAATGGCAGCAGTCTCTTAGGTTTGACGCGCCCCTCCCCGCGCGTCAGGGCCACCCCAGCCGTCCGACCAGACATCTCCAGGCGTTGAGAGACAGCCGAAGACATCCAGCAGCAACCAGCACCACCAGGGTGTGCTGGAATCTCCAGTCGTCTCGTCAGGTGACCGGCGCCGCCGTTTGTCCGGCTTGCTCGCTGCCGTGCTGGGCAAGATAGAGAGATGCCGGCGTACCAGAGTTGGGCGAGCAGCCCGGCCTCACGGAAGGTCATGCAGGGAAACAGGTCCCGAGACACCTCACCCGAGCTCGCAGTTCGCCGACTGCTGCACGCCGCTGGCCTCCGATACCGCGTCGCCTACCGTCCTGAGCCGTCCCTGCGAAGGACCGCGGACATCGTATTCACCAAGCAGCGGGTGGCGGTCTTTGTGGACGGCTGCTACTGGCATGCCTGTCCGGAACACGGAACCCGAGCGCGAGCGAACGCCGAGTACTGGTCGGCGAAACTCCAACGCAACGTTGCTCGTGATGCCGACACCACAGCACGACTTGAGGCAGCCGGCTGGACCGTGCTCAGGTTCTGGGAGCACGAAGACCCAACCGACGTCGCCAACCGGGTTGTCGATGTGGTCCGCTGGTCGGCGGGGAAGACGTAAAGATCGGCGGCCTCGCGCGTCGCCGATTCGGCCCGAATCCGTGCGCGTCCAGCTAGCGTGGTCGCCGACGTCGGGAGAGGACGAAGGCAATGACTACCGTGAGCGAGGAGATTCAGCGTCTCCTTCCCGTCGGCTTCAACTTGGCTAGCACAAGCACGACGAAGTTCGACCCACTCCGCGACTATCTCGCGGCCGCCCTTGGGATAGACAAGGACAGCGTCTACCCGTCCGGTGCAAGCAGTCGGGCGTCGAACGTACCCATCCGACTCAACCAGGGAAAGGCGCAGTACACGCACTTCCGCCTCGGCCTCTTCGTTCTTGGAACAGACGAACTGGCCCTCGCGTCTACTCACATCCGCGCTCAAGTTAAGAAGAACTTCGACGCGATCCTCCTGATCATGCCTCGTGCCGACGGGGCGTACGACGCAGCTGCTTACGCTGTTCGGTCTGGTGACGAGCTGGAGTCCAAGCTCAAGGAGACATTCCCGGACGCCGTCGCGTACGTCGAGACCGTGAATGTTGACGGCTCGGACCTCAGCGGCAGCGTGACACCCCCCGTCGAGCCCGACGCGCTACTACAACCCGTCGGGTTGATCCAGCTCAGCGCTCTTGAAGAGGCTGTGGCCGACGCCGGACTCGATGTGCCGCAAGCCGTCCTCATCTCCTGTCTGGCCGCGCTGCGGGCGGGGAAACATCTGCTCCTCACGGGTCCACCGGGCACTGGAAAGACGAGCCTAGCTGCCGCAGTCAGCGATGCCGCCTTCAAGCACGGGGTCAACCGTGGCGTTGTCATGACCACCGCCACCTCAGACTGGACGTCGGTCGACACCGTCGGCGCTTACCGCATGACCCGCTCCGCCGAACTGGAGTTCCAGCCGGGGCTCGTCGTTGATGCCATCAAGTCAGGGCGGTGGGCGATCGTCGACGAGTTCAATCGAGCCGACATCGACAAGGCCATCGGGCAGCTCTTTACCCTTCTGTCAGGCTCAGAGGTTGTGCTTCCACATGAAGTCGAGTCCGAGGACGAGTTCAAGCGAGTCGCCCTGGTTCCCGAAGGTGCCTCGCTGCCGGCGGACATGGAATGCATCGTCGTCCACAACTCATGGCGGCTACTAGCCACCATGAACGATTCCGACCTCGACCTCCTGTTTGATGTCTCGCAGGCGCTGAAGCGGCGGTTCGCTGTCATTGAGGTCCCCCCACTTCCACCAGAGCGGCTCGCAGCACTGCTTGGTCACTTCCCGACCGGGGACGCCAATGCTGACCGACTGATCTCTGCGATGGCGGCCTCGGGCGCGATTCGTCTTGGGCCCGCACTTTGGATAGATCTTGCGAAGTACGTCGCCCAGCGGCGGGCCATCTACGAGGAGGAGAGTCTTGAGTTCGTCGCCTCGATGGCGATCAGCGAGGGCGCGGCTCTCATCTTCGGGCCGCAGGGCATCACTGCGGAAACCGTATCGGCTGCCCTGTCTGCGATTCGCATAGAAGCGACTACGAAGGAAGGCGTCGAGTGAACGCTCGGTGGAACCGCGAAGCGGCGATCACCGAACTCCATCGAGATCTACACTGGTTCCTCTCAAGCGCAGCAGTTCACTCGTCCCTTCCAACCATCGTCGACGAGCTCTGGGACCTACCTCCCGGATTCCGGCAGCGCATGTTGGCAGCGCACCTGCTAGTGCACCCACGCACGCGGTATGCACTTCACGCGGCAGTCGATGTATTGCGCCGGATGCCACCTCGTGCAATTCGCCAGGTCGAAGAGCACCGCGGCCATGTGGCCGGGCCTGTGCTCTGGCAGCGCACGGCGACGCGTCGCATTGCTACCGCTGACCCGACGCTCTTTGTCACTCAACCGACCACGCGCACGTGGAACACCCCGGCGACAGCGCTCATCAGATCCAGCCTGCTCCGAATCCAATGGTTGCTGGCGCTCTATCCCCCAGACGGAACGACTGGTATCGCCGTCGAAATTCGCGAGGTATCCGACCTTGTCCAAGATCTGCTGGGGGATCGAAAACTTCGCCGCGTCTCGCCGCATCCGCCCAATGCGGCGGTGCGAAGCGCGGTCATCAGGCGAATGCCCTCCATAGGGGATCTAGCTCTCGTTGGTGACGCCGCGCAGCGGATTATCAACGGGGAGGAGGAGAGCACCCTCGCCGACGCATTGCTTGGGAATGTTCTGGCACCCGGCAAAGACGACCAACTCTTTGAGCTTTGGACGGGATTGACGATCCTGCGACGACTGCGCTCACTTGGCGCCACCGTAATTGCCGGTCCTTGGGACAGCGCGGTCAGTAGTCGGCACTTTGCAGAGATCGAGTTCTCGGGTCGCAGCTACTTCTTGGAGTGGCAGCGGAGCTATTGGTCAACGCCGGTATTCAAGGGACCGGGACGCTACGCCACCGCCTTGCGTGCCGCCGACCTAAACGTCTCCTCGCTCCGGCCAGACTTCCTCCTCTACGACGAGGACGGCACCCGGGCGGTTTTAGTCGAGGTGAAGTTCTCCGCTCGCGAAGAGCATTCTCCGGACCGGGCCGGGACAATCGACTGCCTGGCCTATCAACACGACCTGGAGACCGCTTCAGAGCGACCGAATGACGTGGTGTCGCTCGTCGTTGCCAGCTCGACAACGGCAACGTCCAGCACCGGCGAGATTTGCATTGCAGACCCCGATGCCCTTCGATCCAGCGAGGCGGTCGTTGACCAGTTGCTGGGCCCTACGTCGGCGTAACGCTCTCTATGTATTCCCGCAGGCTATCGATGAAACCGTGGGAGAATCGCAGGTTCCCCCTCTCTGCACGCGACAGGAATCCCGAAGCAGCGCGATGTGACAACGGCTTGAGCGGCAGGTCCAAGAACTTTCGAATGTCGAACGGTTGAGCAAACGGCTGCGTGCTGACGTTGGCACGCCACGAGCGCCCGGCATGACCAAACGCCGCGAGCGGCCACTTGGGTCCCCGGAACTCCTCCCCGACGACGTCGGAAGCGACCTCGCCCGGCTGCAGCAAGCGCTCGCCAACCCAGGTGCTCATCGGAACACAGACAGCGTTTCCTACCTGCTTCCACCTGGGACCGGACGCATTGCCGCTGCGCGCCGCCTCCAGCGATCCCTTAGCGGTCCAATCGGGCGGGAATCCCTGCATCCTCTCTGCATCCTCGATCTGGGGCGTCCCAAACTCGCCGGTGTTCGGATACCAGATCGCAGGCGGCGACGGGATCCCGAGACCCGACCCTCCTTTGATTGTTGGCACCGCGTTGTATGCCCATCCCAGGCCCCGGAGGCCCTCGGTCCAATAAAAGCCGTAGGCCCCGCTGGGGTCGACGTCGCCCACCGCGTCGTTGAAGCCGGCCGCTAGTCCAGCGTCGTCCGCAAACAGAACCGCAGCCGGGTCGTTGCTGCGGCTTGCGAGGAACACAATCCGCTGACGGCGCTGGGGCAAGCCGAACGCGCGAGCATCAACGATTCGGTAGGCCCACCGATAGCCGCGTGCCTCGACCGAGTCGATGAGATGCTTCAAGCCGTTCCCGCGATCAAGGGAGAGCAGATAGCTGACGTTCTCCAAGAGGAGCCATTCTGGCGACGGACTGGCTGAGTCCATGAGCCGCCACACTTCACCGACGAGTCCAGATTGCTCACCCTCGATGCCGGTCTTCCGCCCGGCCTGGCTGATGTCTGTACAGGGAAATCCGGCCGCTAAGAGATCGACCGATGGGAGCGACTTGAGGTCTCGCACGTCTCCAACGACCTCGACGTCTGTGAAGTGTTCACGTAGGACGTTCTGCGCCGCAGCATCCCACTCGCATAGGAGCTCGGTGGTGTGGCCAGCGTGATGCAGGCCCTTCTCAATCCCGCCGACACCGGCGAACAAGCCAACGACTCGAAGACCTGTCATCGGAGAAGACTCGCGATCGTTGCGTAGGCCAGACGCGAAGGTACAGCGTTCCCGATCATCTTCTGAAGCGCTCCCCGCTTCTCGACGGACTTGAACGTAAACCAATCCGGGAACCCCTGCAGTCGGGCGGCCTCATGGGGAGTCAGCGTCCGACGCTCTAGCGGGTGCACGAACCTTCCCTGACCCGTACTGCCGAAGCCAGATGTGATTGTGGGGGCGGGTCGGTTTGCATGCATCCGACCGTAGACCGACACATAGCTGTGCGGCTTGAGACGGTGACAGTCAGGGCGCTCTTCGTTCGGGAGGTCCCAAAGGTCGTTATCGAACAAGAAGTTGATGCGGCGCTCATTGACCGTCGAATGCTGCGCAGGAGTGTCGAAGATGCCACCGCCAGGCCTAACGCCCACGTCGCCGATTGCGTCCATCACGGACCGCGCGGGAGTACCGAAACCTTGGACGAGGTCCGTCAACGTAGGAGCAGCACCGGTCTGTGTGGCGAGCAGGACGTGGCGCCGACGCGACTGCGCCGCGCCGAAGTCGGTTGCCGTCAACACGGCTTCCTCGACGGAGTACCCCGCACTGACCAACGTTGCGGTCGTCCGCCGAACGACACCGGTCTTGTCGTGCGCCACGCCAGGAACGTTCTCCACGAGAACATGTCGAGGGCGCACAACCTCAACGAACCGCGCCATTCTGAGATAGAGCGCGTTCCGGGGATCGGCCCGCCTCGTGTAATTGTTGAGGTCGCTATGCCCTTGGCATGGCGGTCCACCCATCACGATGTCCAGCCCCGCAAGGCGACTGGCCAAGCGGCGCTCGCCTCTTGTGGGCGAAGCACCGAGATCGCCGTCGATGAGTTCCTCGATGCCACCCGCGTGGAGCTCGGCTTCGGGAAAGTTCTCTCCAAAGACCCCTAGCGCATCCTCGTTGTTGTCCGCAGCAAGAACGTGTACTGCCCGATGTCCAGTTGCTCGCGCCGCCTCGTGCGCACCGACCGAGAGGCCGCCGCATCCGCTGAACAGGTCAGCGATCGTCACCGGTGCTCCAGCAGCCTCGACGTTGCGGGTTCTCCGCAGCCAGAGGTCGTTGAAAACTGCGCCCAGATTCGTCCCCACGGGCAAGCTGTGGAGGTCCCGCGCAGACTCAGCCGTCGTGACCGAGGGGCCGTCGGACATCATCAATGTGCGGCGTACCAAGTCTCCCGACACCGTGAAGCTCTCGACGGGACTAGCCGCGTCGCAGAGGAGTTTAGACGCGACGGATGACATGGATGTGATTCTAGGTCGAACCGCCGACGGTTTCGAGTCGCCGCACTGTTCCCGCATCTCGGCTCCCCCACCAGTCCCCCATGGCGGGCGGGGAACTAGCACGGGGCTAGCCTCAAATCGAGGCAAACCGCGGTCTGACCTGCGGTTTCGTGTGGTGGAGCCTAGGGGACTCGAACCCCTAACCCCCTGCTTGCAAAGCAGGTGCGCTACCAATTGCGCCAAGGCCCCGGTGCGGCATGCGCCGCGGTGGGTGAGTTGTCAGGCCTTCGGGAGCGGGTCGGTGGCCTGGTGCCAGGCATTGCGCTCCGCACCGGACTCAGCCAACTTCTTGCGAGCCACGACGACCCCGGCGGCGGCGAGCGCTGCCAGCACCAGCTTCTTCACTGCTCGACTCCTCACTTCGACGAAAGCCCCGGCGCGCTGTTCGCGCGGCCGGGGCTTCTACGTGGGCCTAAGAGGACTTGAACCTCTGACCCCCACATTATCAGTGTGGTGCTCTAACCGTCTGAGCTATAGGCCCGGGTGGCATGCCGCTCTGGGTGGAAGCCCCGCGGCAGCAAGCCGAGGATGGAGACTACCGGAGGGCGACGCCGCACACGAAATCGCCCGCCGCCTCCGATCGCGTGAGGCGGTCAGTTGTCCTCGGCGAGCGTGACCTCCACGCCGCCGAGCAGTGCCGCCGACATGTTGTAGAGGAACGCCAGCAGCGTGGCGGCCGCCGTCACGAGGACGACGTTGATGGCCGCCACGAGCATGGTGAAGCCGAGCACGCGGCTGGTGCCGAGGTAGTCCTCGATGCGGAACCCCGCGACGTCCTCGCCGCCGATCGACTCCTTGATCGTGGAGTTGATCGAGTCCCACACGCCGGCCGCGCCGAGCACCTGCCACACCATCGCCACCGACACCACGGTGACGACGGCGAAGGCGATCGAGAGCAGGAAGGACGTCTTCATGACCGTCCACGGATCGATGCGGGTCAGGCGCAGCCGCGCGCGGCGGGGACCGCGGGCCACCGCCGGCCGCGTGGCCGTATCGGTGGACGACGAGCCTGCGTAGCCGCCGTGCGCCTCACCCACGGTTGGGGTGGCCACGGTGGGGTCGTCGACACGCTCGCTCATCAGCTCTCACTCTCCCCGGGCGCCGGGTCGGTGTCGGACTCGGACACCTCGGTACCCGTGGCCGGCGCCTCGGTGTCTCCGATTGTGGCACCCGGGGCCTCAACCGCCGATTCCGTCGGTTCCGCGTCGTCCGCGCCCTCGACCACGACGCCCTCGGCGGCCTCCTTGGCCTCGACCGAGCGGGCGACCACGGCCACGGAGTCGCCGGACTTGAAGCTGACGAACTTCACGCCCTGCGTGGAGCGACCGGTCGGACGGAAGTCGTCGTTGATGGGGCTGCGCACGACCTGGCCCGAGGTGGTGATGGAGAGGATCTCGTCGCCGTCGCCGACGATGAAGGCACCCACCAGGGAGCCGCGCTCGTCGTTCTCGAGCTTCATCGCCTTGACGCCGAGGCCGCCGCGACCCTGGATCTTGTACTCGCTGATGCGGGTGCGCTTGGCGAAGCCGCCGTCGGTGATGGTGAAGACGTACTGGATGTGGTCGTCGGCGTCCTCGTGGGCGGCGTCGGCGGCGCGGATCACCGTCATCGACAGCACCGAGTCGCCCGGGCGGAACTTCATCCCCGTCACGCCGGAGGTGGCGCGGCCCATCGGGCGCAGCTGCTCGTCGGTGGCCTCGAAGCGGATCGACTGACCCTTGCGGCTCACCAGCAGGATCGAGTCCTCGGCGTTGACCAGCTCGGCGCCGATCAGCTCGTCGTCGTCCTCGCGGAAGTTGATGGCGATGACGCCGGCCTGTCGCGGGGAGTTGTAGTCGCCGAGGCGGGTCTTCTTGACCAGGCCGCTCTTGGTGGCCAGCACGAGGTAGGGCGCCTGGTCGTAGTCGCGGATGGCGAGCACCTGGGCGATCGACTCGTCGGGCTGGAACGACAGCAGGCCGGCGACGTGGCCGCCCTTCGCGTCGCGGCTCGCCTCGGGCAGGTTGTAGACCTTGGTGCGGTACACGCGTCCGGCGGTGGTGAAGAACAGCAGCCAGTGGTGCGAGGTGGTGGCGATGAAGTGCTCCACCACGTCGTCGCCGCGCAGCGAGGCACCGCGCACGCCCTTGCCGCCGCGCTTCTGCGTGCGGTACTGGTCGGCGCGGGTGCGCTTGGCGTAGCCGCCGCGGGTGATCGAGACGACCTGGTCGTCGTCGGGGATGAGGTCCTCCATCGACAGGTCGCCGGCGGCCGCGATGATCTGGGTGCGGCGGTCGTCGCCGTACTTCTCCACGATGCCGTTGAGCTCGTCGATCACGATCTGACGCTGGCGCGCGATGTTGGCCAGGATGTCCTGGAGGTCGGCGATGGTCAGCTCGAGCTCGGCAAGCTCGTCGATGATCTTCTGTCGCTGCAGCGCGGCGAGCTGGCGCAGCTGCATGTTGAGGATCGCGGTGGCCTGCAGCTCGTCGATGTCGAGCAGCTCCTGCAGACCGGCGTTGGCCTCGGCGACGTCGGGCGAGCGCCGGATGAGGGCGATGACGTCGTCGAGGGCGTCGAGCGCCTTGACGAGACCACGCAGGATGTGAGCCCGCTCCTCGGCCTTGCGCAGGCGGTACTCGGTGCGCCGGCGGATGACCTCGACCTGGTGCTCGATCCAGTTCGAGATGAAGGCGTCGATGGTGAGCGTGCGCGGCACGCCGTCGACCAGCGCGAGCATGTTGGCGCTGAAGTTGGTCTGCAGCTCGGTGTGCTTGAGCAGGTTGTTGAGCACCACGCGAGCCACCGCGTCGCGCTTGAGGACGACGATGATGCGCTGCCCGACGCGCGACGACGTCTCGTTGCGCACGTCGGCGATGCCCTGCACCTTGCCGGCGTCGGCCAGCTCGGCGATCTTCATGAGCAGGCTGTCGGGGTTGACCATGTAGGGCAGGTCGGTGATCACCAGCACCGTGCGGCCCGACTTGTCCTCGTCGACCTCGATGATCGCGCGCTGGGTGATCGAGCCGCGTCCGGTGCGGTAGGCCTGCTCGATGCCCTCGCGGCCCACGATGAGCGCGCCGTTCGGGAAGTCGGGGCCCTTGATCCGCTCCACGAGGGCGTCCTGCAGCTCCTCGCGCGTGGCGTCGGGGTGCTCGAGCGCCCACACGGCGCCCTCGGCCACCTCGCGCAGGTTGTGCGGCGGGATGTTGGTGGCCATGCCCACCGCGATGCCGGCGCTGCCGTTGACGAGGAGGTTCGGGAAGCGCGACGGCAGGATCGTCGGTTCCTCGGTCTTGCCGTCGTAGTTGGGCGTCATGTCGACGGTCTCTTCGTCGATGTCGCGCACCATCTCCATGGCCAGCGGGGCCATGCGGCACTCGGTGTAACGCATCGCGGCCGCGGGGTCGTTGCCCGGCGAGCCGAAGTTGCCCTGGCCGTTGACCAGCGGGTAGCGCATCACCCAGGGCTGGGCGAGGCGCACGAGGGTGTCGTAGATGGCCGAGTCGCCGTGGGGGTGGTAGTTACCCATGACGTCGCCGACGACGCGCGCGCACTTGTTGAAACCGCGGTCGGGGCGGTAGCCACCGTCGTACATGGCGTAGAGCACGCGCCGGTGCACGGGCTTGAGCCCGTCGCGGACGTCGGGCAGTGCACGGCCGACGATGACGGCCATGGCGTAGTCGATGTAGCTGCGCTTCATCGACTCCTGCAGGTCGACCGGCTCGACGCGGCCGCCGCCTGCGCCGTCGCCGGGGGTGATGTCAGTGGGGATCTCGGTCACGATCGTTCTCTCTGGCTCGTTCTACCTGAATCTAAGATCTGCGCTAGATACTCAGATATCGAGGAATCGGACGTCCTTGGCGTTGCGCTGGATGAAGGAGCGCCGCTGCTCGACGTCCTCGCCCATGAGGATCGAGAAGATCTCGTCGGCCTGCGCGGCGTCCTCGAGGGTGACCTGCAGGAGCACGCGCTGGTCGGGGTCGAGGGTGGTCTCCCAGAGCTCGTCGGCGTTCATCTCGCCGAGGCCCTTGTAGCGCTGGATGGAGGCGTCCTTGGGCAGCTTCTTGCCCGACGCGAGGCCGTCGCGGATGACGGCGTCGCGCTCGGCGTCGGAGTAGACGTACTCGTGGTCGTGGGGCTTGTTCCACTTGATCCGGTAGAGCGGCGGCTGGGCGAGGTAGACGTGGCCGGCCTCGATCAGCGGACGCATGAAGCGGAACAGCAGCGTGAGGAGCAGGGTGTTGATGTGGTGGCCGTCGACGTCGGCGTCGGCCATCAGCACGACCTTGTGGTAGCGCAGCTTGGCGGCGTCGAACTCCTCGTGCACGCCCGTGCCGAGCGCGGAGATGATCGCCTGCACCTCGGTGTTGGCGAGCACCTTGTCGATGCGCGCCTTCTCGACGTTGAGGATCTTGCCGCGGATCGGGAGGATCGCCTGGATGCGGTTGTCGCGGCCCATCACCGCCGAGCCGCCCGCCGAGTCGCCCTCGACGATGAACACCTCGCACTCCTCGGGGCTGCGCGAGGAGCAGTCGCGCAGCTTGCCCGGCAGCCCGCCGCCGCCCAGCAGGCCCTTGCGGTTGCGGGCGAGGTCGCGCGCCTTGCGGGCGGCGATGCGCGCGGTGGCCGCGGCCTGGGCCTTGCGGATGATCTCCTTGCCCTCGCCGGGGTTCTTCTCCAGCCAGTCGCCCAACTGGTCGTTGACCACCGACTGCACGAAGCCCTTGGCCTCGGTGTTGCCGAGCTTGGCCTTGGTCTGGCCCTCGAACTGAGGGTTGGAGATCTTGAGGCTGATGATCGCGGTGAGGCCCTCGCGGATGTCGTCGCCGGTGAGGCGGTCCTCCTTCTTCTTGATCAGGCCCCACTCCTCGCCCCAGCGGTTGATGAGCGAGGTGAGCGCCGCACGGAAGCCCTCCTCGTGCGTGCCGCCCTCGGGGGTGTTGATCGTGTTGGCGAAGGTGTGCACCGACTCGTTGTAGGACGACGCCTGCCACTGCATCGCGAGCTCGAGGCTCATCGGGTTGGGCGCGGCGTCGCCGGTGTGGGCTTCGAAGGCGATGATCGGGCTCAGCGGCGTCTTGCGGCGGTTGAGGAAGTCGACGTAGTCGGCCAGGCCGCGCTCGTACTGGAAGACCTGCTCGAGCGCCTTGCGCCCGTCGACCTCGGCGGCGTGGACGTCGGCGGCCTCCGCGATGCCCTCGCCCTCGGTGGCCGTGCCGTCCTCGACGGCCTCGACGAGCTGCTCGGCCTTGGGGCGGGCGTCGCGCAGCTCGATGCGCAGACCCTTGTTGAGGAAGGCCATCTCGCGAAAGCGCGTGGCGATGGTCTCGAGGGTGTAGTCGGTGGTCTCGAAGATGTCGGGGCTGGCCCACCAGGTGACGGTGGTGCCGGTGCGCTCGTCGTCCTCGAGCGGGCGCACCTGGCGCAGGGCGTAGTCGGGGACGCCGAGGGAGAACTCCTGCTCCCACAGGTAGCCGCGGTTCTTGATCTCGAGCTTGAGGTTCGTCGAGAGCGCGTTGACCACCGAGGAGCCCACGCCGTGCAGACCGCCGGAGACCTTATAGCCGCCGCCGCCGAACTTGCCGCCCGCGTGCAGCACCGTGAGCGCGAGCGTGGCGGCCGGGAGCTCCTGGCCGGGGGCGGTGTCGGTGGGGATGCCGCGACCGTTGTCGGCCACGCTCACCGAGCCGTCGGCGTTGAGGGTGACCTGGATGGTGTCGCAGAACCCGGCGAGCGCCTCGTCGACCGCGTTGTCGACGATCTCCCAGATCAGGTGGTGCAGGCCGCGCTCACCGGTGGACCCGATGTACATGCCGGGCCGCTTGCGCACCGCCTCGAGGCCCTCGAGCACCTGGATCGCCGAGGCGTCGTACTCCGGCATCTCGGTGGTGTCGACGGGCGGCGCGCCAGCCTCGAACTCGGTGGCGTCGGCGCCGGCCTCGGCAGGCTCGATCGAGGGGGACTGGTCGTCAGTGGACACGCAGGACCTCTTCTTGTGCTCGCCTGCGAACCGAATGTCGCAGGGCATGGCGAAGGCCGGACGTGCGCACAGGTGACGCCCCACCGGCCAGGAGCCCATCCTAGCCCGCTGAGGGCCTCTGAGCACGCGGGTGACCCACCCTGTGGAGGGTCTCGGCCGCGGATTCGGCTCTCAGCGGCTCAGAATCGGCCGTCGGAGCGCCTCGGAGGGGCCCCGATGAGGGCCCATACGCCTGAGAGGCTCCTGGGAGCGCACCTCGCCGATCACGCTCGGCACCGGAAGCGGCCCTCGCGCCGGCTCCTCTCGACCCCCGCTCAGCCGTAGGTGTCGCGCGGCCCGCGACCGTCTCGGATGCCGCGACGACCGTGCTTCCACGACGGTGCGTTCGGTCCCAGCACCTCCACCACCGTGACCACCCCGTCGCCCAACTCGGCGTTGAGGCGCTTGACCACACTGGCCGCGAGCAGGCGCAGCTGGGTGGCCCAGGCGGTGGAGTCGGTGCGGACGACGAGGGTGCCGTCGGTGAGCGTCTCGGGGGTGCTGTGCGCCCCGATCTCCGGGCCGACGATCTCGGCCCAGCGCGCGAAGACGCCGCGGACCTGCAGGTCGAGGCCCCAGCCCCGCTCACCGATGAGGCGCTCCACCTCGCCGCCGAGACCCTGCGGATCACGACCGTCGGGGTGTGCGCCGGAGAACTGCGGGCCCTCGCCGCGGGTGCGGAAGCCGGAGCCGCGTCGACCCGACCAGCCCGAACCGGCGGCGCCACCCGCGCCACCCCCGCCACTCCCGCCACGTGGACGACGCCGCGCCGGCGTCGTCGCCGCGCCGGCCGTGCCGAGCATCTGGGCGCGGGCGAGGTCGAGGCCGTCGGCGCGGTGGGGCTCGTCGTCCTCGGGGGCGGGCTCCGGCGATGCGTGGTCGAGAGCGGGGTCGGGAGCGGGGTTCGGCGTGCGGTCGTCGTCCTCAGGCCTCGACACGGGTCACCTCGCCCGCGGCCACCCGGAAGACCGCGCCCTGCAGCTGGGGAGGCACGTCGGCCTCGACCGCCGCCGTCACCAGCACCTGCTCGGCGCCGGCGACGAGGGTAGCCAGCTGCTCGCGGCGCGCGGCGTCGAGCTCGGCGAAGACGTCGTCGAGGATGAGGATCGGGTCGTCGCCGTCGCTGCGCAGCAGGTCGTAGGCCGCCAGGCGCAGCGCCAAGGCGAACGACCACGACTCGCCGTGGCTGGCGTAGCCGCGCACGGGCAGCCGATCGGCGTCGCCGGGCCCGATGGTGAGGAGCAGGTCGTCGCGGTGCGGACCCACGAGGGTGACGCCGCGCCCGATCTCGTCGTCGCGCCGGCTGGCGAGCTGGGCGCGGAAGTTCGCGGCGTCCTCGTCGGGGGCGGCGCCGGCCGGCACCGCCGAGGAGTACTCGAGGCGGGCGTCGTCACGGGTGGCGCCCCGGGCCACGGCCTCGTACGCCTTGCCCAGGTAGGGCGCGAGGTCGTCGGCCAGGGCCCGCCGGGCCCGCAGCAGCTCGGCCCCGCTGGCGACGAGGTGGTCGTCCCACACGTCGAGGGTGGCCAGCGCCGCGTCGCGCGCACCGCCGCGCGCGGCGTACAGCGTCTTGAGCAGGGTGTTGCGCTGCTTGAGCACGCGCTCGTAGTCGGCGATGAGGCCGGCCAGGCGCGGGGTGCGCAGCACCAGCAGGTCGTCGAGGAAGCGGCGGCGCTGGCCGGGGTCGCCCTTCACGAGGGCGAGGTCCTCGGGGCTGAAGACCACCGTGCGCACGATCCCGGCCAGCTCGCGCACCCGCGGCAGGGGCGAGCGGTTGATGCGGGCCCGGTTGGCGCGCCCGGGGTTGAGCTCGACCTCCAGCACGGCCGTGCGCCCGTCGCGCACCACCGCAGCGCGGACGACGGCCTGGTCGGCGCCCGCGCGCACCAGGGGCGCATCCGTGGCGACGCGGTGCGACGAGAGGCGTGAGAGATAGTCGATGGCCTCGACGAGGTTGGTCTTGCCCTGACCGTTGCTGCCCACGAAGGCGGTGACGCCGGCCTCGAGGGCGACGTCGATCGAGGCGTAGCTGCGGAAGTCGTGCAGGCTCAGGTGCGCCACGTGCACGTCGTCCACCCGCCTCGCCTCGTGCGCGGACCTCCGCGCGCTGCCTGCCCTCGAGCCACCATTGTCGACCATCGTCGCCGACGGACGGCGAGCGACGCCCGCGCGGGGGCGCTGCGGCCGCGCCCGGGCTTAGGCTGGCGTCATGACGCAGCCTCACGACCCGTTCCGCAAGGACGGCGACCAGCCCGCCGCGCAGCAGCCGGGCCAGTACCCGCCGCCGGCGCCGGGTGCCGGCTACAGCCAGCAGTACGGCCAGCCGCAGGCACAGCAGTACGGCCAGCCCTACGGCCAGCAGTACGGGCACCCGGGCTTCGCCGACCCCCGGGCCACCACCTACTACCTGGGCTACCTCGGCCAGGAGTACGGCCCCTACGACTACACGGCGCTGCAGCAGATGGCCTCGGCCACCCGCATCAAGCCCGACACCACGCTGCGCCTGGCCGACACCCAGCAGTACGTGCTCGCCCGCGACGTGCCGGGGGTCTTCTCCGACAAGGAGTGGCTCACCACCCTCATCCTGAGCTGGCTGATCGGCAGCCTCGGCATCGACCGCTTCTACCTCGGCTACACCGGCCTGGGCATCCTGAAGCTGCTGACCTGCGGCGGCTTCGGCATCTGGGCGCTCATCGACGCCGTGCTCGTGACGATGCGCAAGATCCCCGACAGCCAGGGCAGAGCACTGCGCTGACCCACCGACACCTCGGGAGAGACCACGTGACCACTCCGCCGACGACCCCGCCGACCAGCGGCCCGGACGCCGCCCGCGTCGAGAGCGCGCGCTGGGGCCTCGCCAGCGCCGAGTGGACGGCGGCCGCCGGCGTCCTCGCCCTGGGGGTGGCGGCGGTGCTGCCGGACTCCTCCATCGACTCCGGTCCGGTCATCTGCCCGTTCCGGCGCCTCACCGGCCTGCCGTGCCCGGGCTGCGGTCTCACCCGCTCCTGGGTGCACCTGATGCACGGCGACCTGCCGGCGGCCTTCGCCGTGCACTGGTTCGGCCCGCTGTTCGCGGCCTTCGTCGTCGTCCTCGCGGTCGCCTCGGTGCGCCGCAGGATCGTCGGTGCGCCCGCCGTATCGCTCGATCGCGTCATCCGCCACCCGGTCACCGTCGCGGTGATCGGGGCGTGGCTCGCCTACGCGATCGTGCGGCTCGTCCTCGCGCTCTAGCGATTCGGACGCGGGCCGAGGCCCGAGGTGGCGGTGGGTCAGTCCTTCTTGGTGACCGCGTGGCCGCCGAAGCCGTTGCGCATCGCGGCGATCGCCTTCATCGCGGGGCTGTCGTCCTGGCGCGAGACGAAGCGGGCGAAGAGGCTCGCGGAGATGGCGGGCACGGCGACCGCGTTGTCGATGGCGGCCTCGACGGTCCAGCGACCCTCGCCGGAGTCGTCGGCGTAGCCGCGCAGCGCGTCGAGGTGCTCGTCGGCGCGGATCTGGTCGACGAGCAGGTCGAGCAGCCACGAGCGGACGACGGTGCCGGTGCGCCAGGAGGCGAAGATCTCGGGCACGTTCTCGACGATGTCGACCTTCTCGAGCAGCTCCCAGCCCTCGGCGTAGGCCTGCATCATGGCGTACTCGATGCCGTTGTGGACCATCTTGGAGAAGTGACCCGCACCCGGCGTGGGGCCGCAGTGGACGAGGCCGTCGTCGGTGCCCTCGGGCTTGAGCGCCTCGAAGGCCGGCATGACCTTCGCGGCGTCCTCGGGGGAGCCGCCGTACATGAGCGCGTAGCCGTTCTCCAGACCCCACACGCCGCCCGAGACACCGCAGTCGACGAAGCCGATCCCCTTCTCGGCGAGCGAGGCGGCGTTCGTGGCGTCGTCGGACCAGCGGGAGTTGCCGCCGTCGACGACGAGGTCGCCCTCGCCGAGCAGGCCCTTGAGCTCCTCGATCGTGGAGGTGGTCGCCTCCCCGGCCGGCACCATCACCCACACCACCTTCGGCGAGGGCAACGCCTCGACCATCGCGGCGAGCGAGTCGACGTCCGCCAGGTCGGGGTTGCGGTCGTAGCCGACGACCGTGTGCCCGGCGTTGCGCAGGCGCGAGCGCATGTTGCCGCCCATCTTGCCCAGTCCGACCAGTCCGATGTGCATGGCGCGTCCTTCGTGTGGGGGTGGTGTTCCGACGTGGACGAACGTAGTCCCCCGCCTCCAACCGCTGCCAGCAGGCCGGGGCCGGGAGGGATCAGCTGAGCAGGCGGCGCGGCATGAGGAGGTAGCGGAACAGGCCGCCCTCGTCGGCGTCCGCGCCGTCGTCGGCGATGCCGCTGATCACCACGGGCTTCGATGCCTGGGTGAAGGCGAGCTCGACCACAGCCTCGTCGATGGCACCGAGGCCGTCGAGCAGGAACGTGGGGTTGAAGCCGGTGACGAGGTCCTCACCCTGGATCTCGGCGGGCACCGACTCGGTGGCCTGGGCGTCGTCGCCCGAGCCGGCGTCGAGGGTCAGTGCGCCGTCGGAGAAGGCCAGCTGGACGGCGGTGTTGCGGTCGGCCACGAGCGAGACGCGCTTGATCGACTCGATCAGCGCCGCGCGGTCGATGCGCGCGGTGGTGAGCTTCTCGTTGGGGAAGAGGCTGCGCACCTTCGGGAACTCGCCGTCGAGCAGGCGGGTGGTGGTGCGGCGGATGCCGCCCGCGCCGGTGCCCTCGAAGCCGATGATGCCCTCGCCCGTGCCGGAGGCCGAGAGAGCGATGGTGATGACCTCGCCGGAGGTCAGGGACTTCGCGGTGTCGCCCAGCACCTTGGCCGGCACGAGCGCGGCGAGGGTGGCGTCGGGGGTGCCCGGGTTCCACCCGAGCTCGCGCTGGGAGAGGCGGAAGCGGTCGGTGGCCAGCAGCGAGATGGTGTCGCCCTCGATCTCGATGCGCACACCGGTGAGCACCGGCAGCATGTCGTCGCGACCCGCCGCCGTGACGGCCTGGGCGACCGCGTGGGCGAAGTCGGCGCTGCGCACCGTGCCCGTGGCGGCCGGCATGTCGGGGATCGAGGGGTAGTCCTCGACCGGGAGCGTCTGGAGCGAGAAGCGCGAGGAACCGCAGGTCAGCGACACGCGGGCGCCGTCCAGGGTCATCTCGACCGGCTTGTTCGGCAGGCTGCGGCAGATGTCGGAGAGCAGTCGACCGCTCACCAGCACCCGGCCCTCGTCGGCCACCTCGGCCTGCAGCGTGGCGCGCGCCGACGTCTCGTAGTCGAAGGTCGAGAGCACCAGGCCCTCGTCGCCGGTCTCGATCAGCAGGCCGGCGAGCACCGGTGCACTCGGGCGCACGGGGAGGCTGCGCGCCGCCCAGGCGACGGCATCGGCCAGGACGTCACGCTCGACACGGAACTTCACGGTCGTACCTCTCAGGCGCACTCGGGGACCGGGTCGCTCCCGGAGCAGCGGCGAGGGCGTCGGGAACGACACCTTCGCGCACCGGAGCGGGGGCAGCGGTCGTGTGGGTGTGCATCCTGCCACGTCGCCTGCAGCGCCACGAGCCCGAGGTTCCCTGTGATCTCCGGCAGCGCCCGACCGGGGAGGCCGGAGTGGTGTCGTTCCACAGGTCGGGAGCCGGGTGAGGTTCGACGATCGATCGATGCGTAGGTAGGTAGGGAGTGGTCATAGGTTCGGTGGAAACTGTGGACAACTCGTGTCGTCGCAGGTCAGCGGGCCATGGAGGCGTGGATGAACCCTGTGGACGAATCGGCACGAACCACCGGCGCCTGTGGACCCCACACCCCCCGTGGACGACGCACCTGGCCGTTCCACGGAATCCTCCCCGTGTGATTCGCACAGGTACGCCGTGGTTCTCCACAGGTGCGGATGACAGGAACCGGACGCTCAGCCGCCCTGGCGCGCCTGCATCTTCACGCGGTTGGTCAGCTCGCTCACCTGGTTGAAGACCGCTCGCCGCTCACCGAGGAGCTGGTTGATCTTGCGCTCGGCGTACATCACGGTCGTGTGGTCGCGGTTGCCGAACTGGGCGCCGATCTTCGGCAGCGACAGGCCGGTGAGCTCGCGGCACAGGTACATCGCGATCTGGCGGGCCATCACGAGGTGCCGGCCGCGGCTGGGACCGGTGAGCTCCTCGATCGAGAGCCCGAAGTAGGCCGCGGTCTGCGCGATGATGAGCGGCGCCGTGATCTCCGGCTCACCGCCCTCGGGGATGAGGTCCTTGAGCACGATCTCGGCGAGCGTCATGTCGACGTCCTGCCGGTTGAGGTTCGCGAAGGCGGTGACGCGGATCAGGGCGCCCTCCAGCTCGCGGATGTTGGTCTGGATCTTGCTGGCGATGAACTCCAGCACGTCCGAGGGCGCGGTGAGACGGTCCATGGCCGCCTTCTTGCGCAGGATCGCGATGCGCGTCTCGAGGTCGGGCGCCTGGACGTCGGTGATGAGCCCCCACTCGAAGCGGTTGCGCAGCCGGTCCTCGAGCGCCTCGAGCAGCTTCGGCGGGCGGTCCGAGGTCAGCACGATCTGCTTGTTGGCGTTGTGCAGCGTGTTGAAGGTGTGGAAGAACTCCTCCTGCGTCTGCGTCTTGCCGGCCAGGAACTGGATGTCGTCGATCAGCAGCACGTCGACCTCGCGGTACTTGCGCTTGAACCGGTCCTGGCGGTCGTCGCGGATGGCGTTGATGAACTCGTTCGTGAACTCCTCGCTCGACACGTAGCGCACCTTCGAGCCGGCATAGATGGTGCGCACGTAGTGACCGATGGCGTGGAGCAGGTGGGTCTTGCCGAGGCCGGACTCGCCGTAGACCAGCAGCGGGTTGTAGCTGCGACCGGGCGCTTCGCTCACCGCGACGGCGGCGGCGTGGGGGAACCGGTTGGACGAGCCGATGACGAAGGTCTCGAAGGTGTACTTCGGGTTGAGCCGCGACTCGCCGGCCGCGGTGGCCGACGGCCCGGCCGCGGTCGCCGCAGCGAGGTCGGGAGCGGCGGTGCTCGGCTCGTAGGTCGATGAGTCGATGAGTCGCTTTGTCGACATGTCGTCAGATCGACCGGAGCTGGTGGGGCTGTCGGTGCGCGGCGGAATCGCGTCGCCGTCCTGATCGGGCGTGGCGACCTCGAAGGTGGGCTCGTACCCCTGCTCGCGCTCGCCGGCGGGGTAGGCCGGCGAGGCGTAGGCGGCGCTGCCGTCGTAGTCGGGGTTCTGCTGCAGCGAGCTGTCGACGGTGACCGCGAGCTGGACCTCGTGGCCGAAGCGCTCGGTGAGGGTGTCCTCGAGCTGGCCCCGCAGGCGGCCCTCGAGGCGCTTGCGCGTGAAGTCGTCGGGCACGGCGACGATCGCCGTGGTGCCGTGCAGCGTGACGGGGCGCGAGGCCTGCAGCCACGCGCGCTGGTGGGCCTGGAGGTCGCCCACCACCACTGCCCACTCGTGGGTCAGGCGCGCGGTCGCGTCGAGACCTCCGTCGGGCCGGGGGGACGTGGCATCGCTCTCGTGCTCGGACTGGCCGTTCACGCCGGTCACCTCTCGTTGCTGGGGTTCCGCGGACTCCGCGGCGACTCGTTCCACAACTTTGTCCACAGGC
Source organism: Nocardioides sp. (assembly GCF_964229035.1). Taxonomy (GTDB): domain Bacteria; phylum Actinomycetota; class Actinomycetes; order Propionibacteriales; family Nocardioidaceae; genus Nocardioides. Next base: position 33,929 of record NZ_CAXRAZ010000025.1, read on the forward strand.
TGTGAACTGTCGGGTCGGAGGTCTCTGGCCTTCATCCGAGACCACCTCTCCAGGCCGCTGCGCTCTGCATCACTGCAGGTCAGAGGCTTGCGCTGGCGTTTTCTCGGACGACGGCACAAGCTCGGGCGCGGCGGCTGGGGCGAGGTGGGGGGAAACCCGGAAGGCTCGAAAGTAGTCGCTGTCGTGGAGCAGGTTCAAGACGCTATCCACAGGTAGGGCCGACCACTGTGAGCCAGGTCTCCGACCGGAGGTGCTGGGGGGTGTCACGGCGTGGTCCGTCGGTTTGACCCGCCCTCGCGGCCCCGCGTACCGTTCGACGGTCAACCGGTGTCGACCGGTGCCGCATGTCCACGAGGTCCCGCGCTCTCACCGGCCGCCCGCGTGGCTGCGCGGTGCCGGCCGGCACGAGGTTCTCACCGCGCCGATCAGCGCCCTCCGGGTCGTGTTCGATCGTCGGCGAGCCGCGGTTGACCCTTCCCATGTCCTAGCCGTCTGAGAGGTCGATTCGTGAGCAAGCGGACGTACCAGCCGAACAACCGTCGCCGTCACAAGGTGCACGGCTTCCGACTGCGGATGCGCACGCGCGCCGGCCGCTCGATCCTGGCGAACCGTCGCCGCAAGGGTCGCTCGAACCTGTCGGTCTGAGCGCACCGGGCAGACGCCATGTCGGCCCCGCGCGCGTGGAGCTGAGGTGCTCGCCGCCCAGCACCGACTCAACGATGCGGAGGACTTCCGCACCGTGAGCCGGCGCGGTCGCCGAGCCGGCTCGCGCACCGTCGTCGTCCACCTGCTGGCCCCCGAGGGCGAGCAGGCCGTCGGCGTACCCGCGCGCGCGGGATTCGTCGTCAGCAAGGCAGTGGGGGTCGCGGTCGTCCGCAACCGGGTCAAGCGCAGGTTGCGCCACCTGGTCCGCGAGCGCCAGCATCTGCTGCCCGCCGGTTGCCGCGTCGTGGTTCGGGCTCAGCCCGCCGCTGCGCAGGCTGGCTCTGAGGAACTGGCGGCCGACCTCGATCGTTGTCTTTCCCGGGCGGTCGCCCCGGGAGAGCCCGCCTGCGCGGCGGCGCAGGAGGCGCGATGAAGTGGGTCCTGGTCGCGCTGGTGCGCGCCTACCAGCTCGTCGTCAGTCCGTTCCTGGGCCAGACCTGCCGCTACTACCCGTCGTGCTCGAGCTACGCGGTCACCGCCCTCGAGCGCCATGGTGCGCTCCGCGGCGGCTGGCTCGCCCTGCGTCGCCTCCTGCGGTGCCACCCCTGGTCCCCCGGCGGCGTCGACCACGTGCCCGAGAGCACCTCACGACGCCGGCGCGCCGAGGCCCCGGCCCCAGCCGCAGTCGTGAGCGACCCGGCCCCCTCCCCCGACACCCGCGCGGCAGCCGCCGGCGGTCCTCCCTCGCAGCAAGGAGTCTGATCCGTGGGCATCATCGGCGACATCGGCAGCTTCATCATGGTGCCGCTGTACTACATCATCTCCGCGGTCCTCATCGGCTGGCACGAGCTCTTCACGCTCATCGGCCTCGACCCCGCCGGCGGCCTCAGCTGGGCGCTCTCGATCGTCGGCCTCACCCTCGTCATCCGTGCCGCGCTGATCCCGCTGTTCGTCAAGCAGATCAAGTCCAGCCGCAACATGGCGATGCTGCAGCCCAAGGTGCGCGAGCTGCAGAAGAAGTACGGCCACGACCGCAACAAGCTGGCCGAAGAGACCATGAAGCTCTACAAGGAGGCGGGCACCAACCCCTTCGCCTCCTGTCTGCCGATCCTGCTGCAGATGCCGATCTTCTTCGCGCTGTTCCGACTGCTCGACCAGGCGGCGAAGTTCAACAAGCCCCACGGCTTCCTCGACGTCGAGCGCGCCACCCAGTTCGGCAAGTCGGAGATCTTCGGCACCATCCCGATCGGTGAGTCGTTCTGGCAGGCTCGCACGTGGGGCCCGACCCCCGACGCTGCCGTGATGATCGTCGCCCTGGTGCTCGTGCTCGCGATGACTGCCACCACGTTCACCACGCAGCGTCAGCTGATGGCCAAGAACATGCCGCCGGAGGCGCTGACGGGCCCGTACGCCCAGCAGCAGAAGCTGCTCCTCTATATCCTCCCCGTCGCCTTCGGCCTGGGCGGCGTCGCCTTCCCGATCGGCGTCCTCCTCTACTGGACCACCTCCAACCTGTGGACGATGGGCCAGCAGTTCTACGTGATCCGCAACAACCCCGCCCCCGGTACCCCGGCCTTCGCCGCCAAGCAGGAGCGCGACCGCGCCAAGGCCGCCGCGCACGGCGCCCCCGAGGCCGAGGTCGAGACGCCGGTGGTCGAGGACGAGCGCCGTCCTGCCACCCGGCAGCAGCCGAAGAAGCAGACGCGCTCGCAGCGCAAGGGCGGCGGTTCCTCGAAGCCCACCCCGAACCAGAAGAACGGAGACACCCAGTGAGTGCCGAGACCGACACCGCTCCCGCGTCCGCACCCGAGGCCGACGGCGCCGCCGCGGCGGGTGGTGACCTGGTGACCCGCCTCGAGCAGGAGGGCGACATCGCCGCGGACTACCTGGAGGAGCTGCTCGACATCGCCGACCTCGACGGCGACCTCGACATCGACGTGGAGGCCGACCGGGCCGCCGTGTCGATCGTGGGTGCGGACCTCTCGCAGCTCGTGGGCCAGGACGGCAAGGTGCTGGAGGCCCTGCAGGAGCTCACCCGCCTGGCGGTGTACCGCGAGACCGGCGAGCGCTCGCGGCTGATGCTCGACATCTCCGGCTTCCGCGCCGACAAGCGTGCGCGCCTCACCGACCTCGGTACGACGACGGCCGAGCAGGTGCGTTCCTCGGGCGAGCCGGTGTCGCTCGACCCCATGTCGCCGTTCGAGCGCAAGATCGTGCACGACGCGGTGGCGGCGGCCGGGCTACGCTCGGAGTCCGAGGGTGTGGAGCCGCGGCGCTACGTCGTCGTCCTCCCCTCCTGATCCTCGCCGTTTCACGTGAAACACGACGCTGCGCCTCCCCCACCGGCGCACGCCGTCGACCTCGTCGGCGAGGAGCGCCTGCCGCTCGCTGAGCGGTACGCCGCGCTCCTCGCCACCGACGGGGTGGTCCGCGGCCTCATCGGCCCGCGTGAGACCCCCCGTCTGTGGGATCGTCACCTGATCAACTGTGCGCTCCTCGCCCGCGCCATCCCGACGGACGCCTCGGTCGCGGACATCGGCTCGGGCGCCGGCCTGCCGGGGATCGTGCTCGCCATCGTGCGTCCGGACCTCCGGATCACCCTCATCGAGCCGCTGCTTCGTCGCACCACCTTCCTCGAGGAGGTCGTCGACGAGCTCGGGCTCGACCACGTGCAGGTGCACCGCGGGCGGGCCGAGTCCCTCGCGGGCGACCGACGGTTCGACGTCGTCACCTCGCGCGCGGTCGCGCCGCTGGGGCGGCTCCTGACCTGGTCGATGCCGCTGGTGGCACCGACCGGCCACATGGTCGCGATGAAGGGGTCATCGGTCGCCGATGAGATCGCGGATGCGGCCGATGTGGTCGCCCAGCTTCGGCTGAGCCGTCCTGAGGTCGAGTTCGTGCCCGTCCACGCGGGAGGAACGCCCGGCCCGGTCGAGGCCGCGGACGGGGACCTCGATGGCGCGGTGCCGTCGCCCGACGGCATCCATGTCGTCCGAGTGGGCTGGGCGGACCCGGGGAACGTATCGTTGCCGCGGTCGTCCGGGACGGGCCGTGCGAGCGCGGGTGGACGACGGTCGGCCGGCTCCTCCGGTCGCCGGCACTCGTCCGGGGGCGGGCGACGTGGCGGTGGCGGGACGGGATCGGGCCGCCGGCGAGGTCCCAGGACGGACTGACCCGTTCGGGGCACGACGGAGGTTTTCCACCGCCGGGAGAAGCGCGCTGAGCGTGAGTCTCCACAGAAGCCTGAAGGTTTTCCACAGAAGTGCAGACAAGAGATGCGGCCGCAACCACCGCCGTGTTTCACGTGAAACGGAGAAGCGATGACCACCCCCAGCGATAGCCATCGAGCTGGAACCGGCGATGTTCCACGTGAAACCGACCGCCCCGAGCAAGGGCCCGAGGAGACGGCCGCAGTGACGGCGGCGCCCCTGACGGCGGCGCAGCTGGCCGAGCGCGAGGCGGGCTACGACGACGCGATGACGCCACTCGCCCGCGCGGCCCAGGCGACGGTGCTCGTCCGTGCCGGTCTTCCGCAGGAGAAGCTCGATCGTCCGGCGGAGACCCGGATCTTCGTCGTGGCCAACCAGAAGGGCGGCGTCGGCAAGACGACGTCCACGGTGAATCTCGCCGCGGCCCTCACGCAGCTCGGACAGCGGGTGCTCGTGATCGACCTCGATCCGCAGGGCAACGCCTCCACCGCGCTCAACATCGAGCACCGCCAGGGCACGCCCTCCAGCTACGAGCTCCTCGTCGACGGCACCGCTCTCGTCGACCTCGCCCAGCCCTGTCCGGACGCCGCCAACCTCTGGGTCGTGCCGGCGACCATCGACCTCGCCGGAGCGGAGATCGAGCTCGTCAGCGTGGTCGCACGCGAGCAGCGGTTGAAGAGGGCCATCGACGCGCACCCGCGCATCGGCACCGCCGCGGAGGTGGGGGAGGAGCGCTTCGACTACGTGTTCATCGACTGCCCGCCCTCCCTCGGACTGCTCACGCTCAACGCCCTCGTGGCCGGTGCGGAGATGCTCATCCCGATCCAGGCGGAGTACTACGCGCTCGAGGGACTCGGCCAGCTGCTCGCCACCGTCGACATGGTGCGCGCGCACCTGAACCCCGAGCTGGCGGTGTCGACGATCGTGCTGACGATGTACGACGCCCGCACCCGCCTGGCCGCGGGGGTGGCACAGGAGGTGCGCGAGCACTTCGGCGACCAGGTGCTGAAGACCGCCATCCCGCGATCGGTCCGGGTGTCGGAGGCGCCGTCCTACGGGCAGACCGTGATGACCTACGACCCGGGATCGCCCGGTGCGCTCAGCTACCTCGAGGCGGCGCGCGAGATCGTCGTCCGCGGGGGACTGTCGTGAACGCCGGAACGCCTCGTCGGGGCCTCGGCCGTGGTCTGGGCTCCCTCATTCCGACCGGTCCGCCCCCGAGTCAGCCCGAGGCTGGATCTGCCCCGGACCAGACCGCCGGTGTCAAGGACGACGCCCGGGATGCGGACTTTGCCGCTGGAGCGCCGAACAGCGCATCGGTGGACCATGGGTCCACCGGAGGAGCGGCAGGCGCCCAGACGGCGGATCCGACCCTGACGCCGGTCGAGGGTGCCTACTTCGCCGAGCTGCCTGTCACACAGATCCGACCCAACGCGGTCAACCCTCGCACCGTCTTCGACGAGGACGCGATGGGCGAGCTCGTGCACTCGATCAAGGAGATCGGGCTCCTGCAGCCGGTCGTCGTGCGCCGCACGGGCGCCGAGGCGTACGAGCTGGTGATGGGCGAGCGCCGCTGGCGCGCCACCCAGCAGGCCGGCCTCACCACGATCCCGGCGATCGTGCGCGAGACCGAGGACGTCGACATGCTCCGCGACGCCCTGCTCGAGAACCTGCACCGCAGCAACCTCAACCCGCTCGAGGAGGCAGCGGCCTACCAACAGCTGCTCGAGGACTTCTCCTGCACGCACGAGGAGCTCGCGCAGCGCATCGGACGGTCGCGCCCGCAGATCAGCAACACGCTACGCCTGCTCAAGCTCTCGCCGGCCGTGCAGCGGCGGGTCGCGGCCGGGGTGCTCTCGGCCGGGCACGCGCGGGCGCTGCTCGCCGTGCCGGACGCCGAGCAGCAGGACCGGCTCGCCCAGCGCGTGGTCGCGGAGGGCATCTCGGTGCGTGCGCTCGAGGAGATCGTGACGGTCGGCGAGCTCGGCGGAGCGACGCCGCGCCCTCGTCGTCCGAAGCCCAAGGCGCCCGGCCTGGGTGAGCTCTCCGAGCGCCTCGGCGACCGTCTCGAGACACGGGTGAAGATCGACCTCGGCAAGGCCAAGGGACGCATCACGATCGAGTTCGCGAACACCGGCGACCTCCAGCGCATCGTGGACCTGATCGATCCGCGCAACCGGGAGGACCGACCGATCTGAGGTCGACCCATCGACTAGTCGTTAGGGCGACAAGTCGAGTAGTAGCTAGGTCGCTTTGTCGACAAATGGCAGACGCCCCGCTGGTTCCACGTGAAACCAGCGGGGCGTCGTCGTTCTCGGCCCGAGATGGGCGGAGTCAGCTCGTGCCGTCGCGCTCCTCGGCCGCCTTGGTGGCCTGCTTGGCTGCGCGCTCCTGCAGTTCGGCGCGGTCCATCGCGTCGGCCTCCTCCGGGGTGGGTGCGCCGCCGCCGAAGCGGGCCGGCGTCCACCACGACCCGGGCGCCTTCTCCTCGGCGGGGTAGTCGGCGATGACCTCGTCGAGCATCCGCTGCAGCGTGCTGCGCAGCTGCGCGGTCTCGCCGGCGGCGTCCTCGGCGGTGGGGTACATCGGCTCGCCGACCTTGATGGCGATGGTCTTGGGTGAGCGGGAGAAGTCCTTCGGGTGATCCTTGGTCATCAGGCGGTGGGCACCCCACACGATGACGGGGATGAGCGGCACGCCGGCCTCGGCGGCGATGCGCACCGCACCCGACTTGAGCTCCTTGATCTCGAACGAGCGCGAGATCGTGGCCTCGGGATAGATGCCGACGATCTCCCCCGAGCGGAGCTACTCCACCGCCGTGCGGGCCGATGCCTCGCCGGAACCGCGGTCGACGCGGATGTGGTGGAAGGAGCGCAGCAGGTGACCGACGCCGGGGGCGTCCATCATCTCCTTCTTGATCATGAAGCGCACCAGCCGGTTCTGCGGCTCGGCGCCCTTGCCGGCGTAGATGAAGTCGATGTAGCCGGTGTGGTTGATGGCCAGCAGCGCGCCGCCCTTGCGGGGGACGTTCTCCGACCCCGTGACCACCACCCGCTGACGCATCAGCTTGAAGAGGATCTTGGCGGTGACGATGACGGGGGGATAGGTGATGTCCAGCACCGGAGCAGTGTCTCAGGCGGCGGGGGTGAGGGACGAGACCCCGACGGGCCAATCGGAGGCCGTCCTTTGTTCGCAGCGAACAGGCTCGGGCTCCGCGTTCGGCGCGGTGGACCTCAGCGGCGCGTGGCGAGGAACTCCGCGATCCGGCCGATGGCCTCCTCGAGGACGTCGACGTCGGGCAGCGTCACCAGCCGGAAGTGGTCGGGTTCGAACCAGTTGAAGCCGGTGCCGTGCGTGACGAGGATCTTCTTGGCGCGCAGCAGGTCGATGACGAACTGCTCGTCGTCGTCGATGGCGTAGACCTCGGGGTCGAGGCGGGGGAAGCAGTACAGCGCCCCCTTCGGCTGCACGGAGCTCACGCCCGGGATCTCGTTGAGCAGCCGGTGCGCGAGCGCGGCCTGCTCGTAGAGGCGGCCGCCGGGCACGATGAGCTCGTTGATCGACTGGTAACCGCCCAGCGCCGTCTGGATCGCGTGCTGGGCGGGGACGTTGGCGCACATGCGCATGTTTGCCAGCAGCGTGAGCCCCTCGAGGAAGTCCTCGGCGATCTCCTTGGGTCCGGACACCATCACCCACCCCGCGCGATACCCGCACACGCGGTAGGCCTTGGAGAGCCCGCTGAAGGTCAGGCACAGGACGTCGCTCCCGGCCGCCGCCGCGGTGTGGTGGTGCACGGCGTCGTCGAAGAGGATCTTCTCGTAGATCTCGTCGGAGAAGACGACCAGGTGGTGGCGGCGCGCGATGTCGACCAGCGCCTTGACCATCTCCTCGCTGTACACCGCACCCGTGGGGTTGTTGGGGTTGATGATGACGAGGGCCTGGGTGTTCTCGGTGATCTTCGACTCGATGTCGGCGAGATCGGGCATCCAGCCGTTCTCCTCGTCGCACCGGTAGTGCACCGGGGTACCGCCGCACAGGGCCACCGCGCCGGTCCACAGCGGGTAGTCGGGCGCGGGCACGAGCACCTCGTTGCCATCGTCCAGGAAGGCCTGGAGCACCAACGAGATCATCTCCGAGACGCCGTTGCCGATGAAGACGTCCTCGACGTCCACGCTCGTGAGGCCGCGGGACTGGTAGTACTGGGCCACCGCGGTGCGCGCGGAGTAGATGCCGCGCGAGTCGCTGTAGCCCTGCGCCTCGGGCAGGTGGTGGATCACGTCGGCGAGGATCGCGTCGGGGGCCTCGAAGCCGAACGGTGCGGGGTTGCCGATGTTGAGCTTCAGGATCCGGTGGCCCTCGGCCTCGAGCCGCTGGGCCTCCACGAGGATGGGGCCCCGCACGTCGTAGCGGACATTGCGAAGCTTCTTGCTCTGCCGGATCGTGCGCACCCGAGCATTCTCGCAGGTGCTCGCCAGTGCATTTCGGGCGCTCCGCGGCCTACGATCGAGGCCCCGCCTGCGCGCCGTAGGAGGAACCATGGCCCGCACCACCGTCCCCCTGACGCTCGATCACCTCGAGGCGCTCGCCGCCCCCTGCCGCGACTGCCTGTTCTGGGAGCGGGCGCCGGTCGAGCGCACGAAGATGGCCGCCGCCGAGCGGGTCGCCGACAAGGAGGCCTGGGTCTCGGAGGTGCTCCGCGAGTGGGGCTCGTGCGGGCGGGTGGCGATGGTCGACGGGCACCCGGTGGGCTACCTGGTCTACGCGCCGGCGGCCTTCGTGCCGGGCGCGGCAGGATTCGCCACGTCGCCGGTGTCGGCAGACGCCGTGCTCCTCACCACCGCCTGGGTCCGGCGCGAGTACGCAGGCAGCGGCGTCGGCCGCCTGCTCGTGCAGGGCATGGCGCGCGACCTCGTGCTGCGCGCGGACGGCGTCCGCGCGGTCGAGGCGTTCGGCCACACGTCGTCGCGGCTCACCGCTCCCGGATCCTGCACGCTGCCGGTCGGGTTCCTGGCACGCACCGGCTTCAAGACCCACCGCCCGCACCCGGTGACGCCGCGGATGCGCATGGAGATGCGATCGCTCGTGACGTGGCGCGGCGAGGTGGAGGCCGCGTGGGAGCGGCTGGTGGGAGCGGTGCGTCGTCCACACGCGGCGCCGGCGCGCTCGCTGCGCGAAGCAGACGGCCCCCGCTCCTGAGGGAGCGGGGGCCGCCGGGGTGCTGCGGTGGAGCAAGCGGTCAGTTGATGAAGTCGCTCAGCTCGTTGAGGATCGCGGCCTTCGGCTTGGCGCCGACGATGGTCTTGACGACCTCGCCACCCTGGTAGACGTTGATGGTCGGGATGCCGGTGACGCGGTAGGAGGCCGGGGTGACCGGGTTCTCGTCGACGTTCATCTTGTAGAAGGTGATCTTGTCGCCGTGGGCGCCGGCGATCTCGTCGAGGATCGGGGCGACCTGGCGGCACGGGCCGCACCACTCGGCCCAGAAGTCCACGAGGACGGGCTTGTCGGCCTTGAGCACCTGAGCGTCGAACTCGGCGTCGGTCACAGCGGAGATGTTGTCGGCCACGGGGGCCTCCTTCGGAAGATGGGGTGAACGGAACGTCTGGTGGCCGAACGTGCGGCGGGGGCTGATCATTCCCGCCGCACGCGGCCGGGGTGTCAGGCGGTGGCGGCGGCCTTCGCGGCCAAGTGCTCGACCTCGGCGAGGTACTTCTCGGCGTCCAGGGCGGCCGCGCAGCCGCTGCCGGCGGCGGTGATGGCCTGGCGGTAACGGTGGTCGACGAGGTCGCCGGCGGCGACGACGCCGTTGACGTTGGTGGCCGTCGAGCCGGGCTGCACGATCACGTAGCCCTCGGCGTCGAGGTCGACCTGGCCGACGAGCAGCTCGGAGCGCGGCTCGTGGCCGATCGCCACGAACAGGCCGGTGGCGGGCAGCTCGGAGGTCTCACCGGTGACCGTGTCGCGCAGCGTGAGCGACTCGACGGACTCGTCGCCGTTGATGGAGTCGACGGCGGAGTTCCAGATGATCTCGAGCTTGGGGTCGGCGAATGCGCGCTCCTGCATGATCTTGGAGGCGCGCAGCTCGTCGCGGCGCACGATCATCGAGACCTTCGAGCCGAAGCGGGTCAGGAAGGTCGCCTCCTCGACGGCCGAGTCGCCACCGCCGACGACGGCGATGTGCTGCTCGCGGAAGAAGAAGCCGTCGCAGGTGGCGCACCACGACACCCCACGGCCCGACAGGCGGTCCTCGTCGGCGAGACCGAGGCGACGGTAGCCCGAGCCCATGGCCAGGATGACGGCCTTGGCGGTGTAGGTGTCGGTGGCGGTCTTGACGATCTTCACGTCGCCGGTGAGGTCGACCTCGACGATGTCGTCGGCCACCAGCTCGGCGCCGAAGCGCTCGGCCTGGGCGCGCATCTCGTCCATGAGCGCGGGGCCCTGGATGCCGTCGCGGAAGCCCGGGAAGTTCTCGACCTCGGTGGTGTTCATCAGCGCACCGCCGGCGGTGACCGAGCCCTCGAACACCAGCGGGGCCAGCTGCGCGCGGGCGGCGTAGATGGCGGCGGTGTAGCCGGAGGGTCCGGACCCGATCACGATGACGTTGCGGGTCTCGGTGGTGGACGCGCTCATGGGACTCCCTGCTCGAGGCGGTACGGCGGAGTCCGACCGCTCACGGCCGGACGATGGGCACAACGTCGATCCTAGGGGGCGCTGTTCCCCCGGGAGCGCGTGCCGCCGATCACCCCCCGGTGCGGGGCAGCGTCGTCGAGCGCAGCACGTCGCCGGTGCCGCAGGCCAGCACCTCGGCCACCTGCGTGCTGCCGACCGGTGCGCGGAAGGCGACCACCGCGGGCACGCCGTCATAGCGCACGCCCACGAGCCGACCGGCCCCGAACCCGCCGGGCTCGCACACGAAGTCGGCGGGCGCCAGCAGCGTGATCCCGCGGTAGTCGGCCGGGGCCTGTGGCAGCACCCCGCGCAGGGCCACGAGGTCGGCGCGCAGGCGGTCGGCCCGCACGTCGCGCAGCGGCGACCCGTCGTCCACGCGTCGGGGGGCGCCGGCGAGCTGTCGGTCGGGGCTCGACGACGCGGCGGCGGACTCGCGGAGATCCTTGGTGGTGTCCGTGACGCCGCCCGCGCTGTCGGCGTCCTCGCGCAGCGAGCCGAGGTTCGCCGGAGGTTCCTGCGCCGACTCGGCACGCTGGGGGGCGCTGTCGGAGGAGTCGGAGGCGGTGCTGGCGTCATTGCCGGTGCCGGCGCCGTCGCCCAGCAGGCCGCCGCCGATGCCGATGACGACCACCGCGGCGGCCGCACCCAGCAGCCAGCGCAGGCGGGTGCGCCGGGCGCGGGCGGCGTCGTCCAGATCGAGGACGACGGCCTCAGGATCGCTCGGGCGCGCGACCGACTCGGCGGAGCGCTCGGCGGTGAGCGCGGCGATCGTGTCGTCGAGCCGCGCCACGACCTCAGGTGGAGTGGTCTCCGGTCCGCCGGAGGCCGCGAGGGTGCGCCGCACGGCGTCCTCGGTGGCGGGGTCGAGCCGCACGGGCTCGGGGGCGTCACCGGCGCCCGAGGAGGGCGGGGTGTCGCGGGGGTCGTCAGGCATCGGTGAGGGGTCCTGCGTCGGTCGTGGGGAGGGCGGGTGCCGGCGGGGCGGCTCCCGACGGGGCGTCGGAGGCGTCGGAGGGGTCGGAGGCGCCGTGGCCTGGAGGGCCGCGCCGGTTCACCGATCCGACGTGCGCCGACGACGGGTGGTTCCCCGGAGCCGCGTGCGGCCGGGCGTCGTGGCCCTCGCCGACGAGGAGGATGTCGGCGAGCAGGCCGGCCAGACGGGCGCGGGCCCGGGAGCACCGGCTCTTGATCGTGCCCTCGGCGCATCCGAGCACCTCGGCGGCCTCGGCGACCGAGTACCCCTCCATGTCGACGAGGACGACGGCCGCTCGCTGCTCGGCGCTCAGCTGGGCGAGGGCCGCGTGCACCCGCGAGCGCCGCTCGGCGTCGATCGCAGCCTGCTCCGGCTCGGGTGGTGCGACCGGGGCGGTGGCGCCGGGCAGCGCGCTGATCGTGCGGCTGCGCCGTTGCAGCTCGTCGGTGCGGTCGAGGTCGTCGGGCAGCGGCTCGGCACGGCGCACGGCGGCTGCGCGCAGCCGGTCGAGGCAGGCGTTGACGACGATGCGGTGCAGCCAGGTCGTGACCGCGGCGTCGCCCCGGAAGGTCCCGGCGCGGCGGAAGGCCGCGACGACGGCGTCCTGGAGGCCGTCGGCGGCCGTCTCGGGGTCGGCGCACGTGCGCAGCGCGACCGCCCAGAGCCGGTCGCGGTGGCGCGCGATGAGCGTGCCGAAGGCGTCGGGGTCGCCGTCCACGTGGGCGGCGAGCAGCGCGCGGTCGTCGCGCGCGTCGTCGGCCGGGCGGGCCCGCTCGTCAGTCACCGCGCACCACGACCTCGGCCACGGTGGCCTTGAAGCCTCCGGAGACCTGCGGGAGCGCCGTCCACCACAGGGTGAGGTAGCGGGCGCGGAGCCGGGCGTCGGCGGTGGGTCCGGCTGCGAGCACCAGCTGGCCCGAACCGGTGGCGGTGGCGGCGGGCTCGCCCGTGGGCGCCGACTGCGGGTCGTCGGTGCCGGCGAAGAGCTGGACGGTGCCGGTGCCCTCGACGAGGCGCAGCGCCACCGAGGCGACCTGGCGCTCGCGGCCGAGGTCGAGCACGAAGCCGACACCGGACTTGAGGGCAGGTGCCGCCGGGCCGAGCTGGTCGTTGTAGGTCTGGGTGCCCCAGGTGGTGGCGGTGTCGCCGTCGACGAGCGCGCCGACGTCCTCGGGATTCTCGCCGTTGGTGCCGAGGGGGTCGAAGTCGCGGGCCGTGACGCCCGTGAGCACCTGCGCGGGCGCGGGGGTGCCCGACGTGGTCGGTGCCGGTGACGCCGGCTCACGCTCGCCTCCCAGGGGCGTGCGCCCGCGGCCGAGGTTGATGGCGACGAGCACCGCGACGAGCAGGGCGAGGGCCACGGCCACGCCGAGGGCCAGCCGCAGCGAACGGCGACCCGGGACGCGCTCGGCGGTGGTGGTGAGAGGGTCGTCGAGGTGGTCCTCGAACGGCCAGGGCTGCGCCGGCGGCGGCGCGGCATCGACCGCGGAGCCCGCGAGGGTCGGATCGCCGTGGCCGTAGCCGTCGGCGGCCGGACGACGCGAGGGGCCAGCGGCGAAGAGCGGCCGCTCCGGCACCTCCTCGAACGGCGGTGGCGGGGCGGCGGGCGCGCTGTGGGTGCGCAGCCAGCGGACGTCGTCGCCGTCGCCGAACACGGGGATCCCCGCCTCGGTCGGGGCCTCGGGATGGTCGGTCATGGTGCTGTTGACCCGGGTGGGTTCGTCGGTGGACGACGCGCCGCCCGACGGTGGCGCGGCGTCGGCGTCGTCGGCCTCCAGCGCGGCCGGCGGGTCGGCCTCGTCGGCCGCGGCCCGGTCGGCGGGCTGCTCGGCAGGCTGCTCGGCGGCGGGGCGCACGACGGGGATGTCGTCGTCGGTGGAGTCGTGGGGCAGCGGGTCGGCCACGGCGGGCAGCCACACGGGCCCGAGCTCGTTGACCGGCGGGATGGAGCGGGCCAGCGCCTCCGGCATGCCGGTGGGGTCGCCGACGAAGTCGCGCAGCTGCTCGGCGATCGCGGCCGCCGATCCGACGTCGGGGTGGTCGGCGAGGCGGTCGGCGAGGCGGCGTCGACGACGGTCGTGGCGGCCCTCGCACTCGAACTCGCGCCAGAGGACGTCGAGCGGACCGGGCACGCCGGCGCGCACCTGCCGCGGGCTGAGGACGACGCCGCCCTCGCGCGGAGCGGCCGGGACGATCGAGCCGGAGGGTCCGGGCCAGGTGGCGGTGAGCGCGCAGTAGAGGAGGCCGCCGATGTCCTCGAGGTCGCCGCGCACCTCGCCCGGGACGGCGCCGTGGAGGGCGGCGTCCACGCACAGGCCGATGAGGCGCACCGCGCCGTAGCGGTCGATCAGCACGTTCTCGGGGTTGAGACGCCCGTGGGCGACGCCGACCGCGTGGGCGCTGGCGATGGCGTCGGCGACGTCGGCCACCAGCCAGGCGGCGCGGCGCGGCCCCAGCGGGCCGGCGTGGGTGACGAGGATGTCGAGCGAGGTGCCCGTGCCCCACTCGTTGACGACGAAGCAGCGGCCGTCCTCGGTGGCGGCGTCGAGCACGCGCAGCACCCGCGGGTCGAGGACGGCGGCCGAGGTGCGCGCCGCCTCCACGAGGCCGGGTGCGCGCGGGTCGTCCTCGTCGATGACGTGGAGGGCGACGTAGCGCTCGAGGATCGTGTCGTGGGCTCGCCAGAACCGACCGCCGCCGCTCTCGGTCAGCAGGTCGATCAAGCGGTAGCGGCCGGCGAGAACATCACCGGACCGCGTCGACGTGGCCACCTCGTCCCCCTCCGGTCGTTCCCATCCTAGGAGCCCGGGCGAGCCGCGCGGGCGGGCCGTCGGGTGGCGCGTCCAACGGCCGCGATGGTGCGGCTCAACGGCGCAGGCGCGCGGTGACGGTGCCGACCACGGAGGTGACCTCGCGGAGGTGCAGCACACGGGCGGCGACGAGCAGGGCGGTGGCGGCGACGGTGCCGACGACCGCGACCTCGGCGGCCGCCCACGGCCACCCGGGGGCGGTGACGATCTCGCGCACCGTGTCGTGGGCGATCACCCGGGCGAGCGCGGCGGCGGCCGCGACGGCGAGCGCGGCGCCGAGCAGGCGCGCCACCCAGCCGATCCAGCCGGCCGGGCGCAGGGCGTCGGCCCCGGCGCGCCGGCGCACGATGCGCACCAGCAGCGCGCCCGAGATCGCCGCTCCCACGGCGTAGGCGCCGGTGTAGGCGACGACGAGGGCGGGTGCGGTGTGGGCGGCGTCCACCTGGGCCACGAGGGCGATCGCGAGGGTGATGTTGGTGGCGGCGATCGCGCACTGCACGAAGAACACCGTGCGGTTGAGCTCGAGGGCGTAGAAGCCGCGCAGCACGAGGTAGTGCACGGTGAAGGCGACGATCCCGAACGCGAAGAGGATCATCGAGGACTCGAAGCGCGGGTAGGTGTCGGCCGTGGCGCCGTGACCCCAGATCACCTGGGCGGCCGGCAGCGCCACGAACGGCATCACCGCCGCCACCGGGACGACGACCACCAGTGCCGTGCGCAGGGTGCCGCCGAGCGTGCGGGCCAGTGCCGGCAGGTCGCCGCCGGCGGCGGAGGCCGACAGGCGCGGCAGGATCGCGGTGGCCAGCGAGACGGTGATGATCGAGTGCGGCACCATCACCACGAGCATCACGTTGGAGTAGACCGTGATGCCGGTGCCCGACGGGTCGCAGGCCGGGCCGCTGGAGGCCAGCCGCACGACCACCACGTAGGCGATCTGGTTGACGATGACGAAGAGCACCGTCCACACGCCGAGGCGGAAGGTCTGCCCCAGGCCGACCCCGCGGATGTCGAAGCGCGGGCGGTAGCGCACGCCCGCGGCGCGCAGGTAGGGCACGAGGATGAGCAGCTGCGCGGCGATCCCGAGCGTCGAGCCCACGCCGAGCACGAGCTCCTGGGCGTGGCTGAAGCCGGTGCCCTGCTCGGCGGTGGAGGCGGCTCCGAAGGCGATGAGGTAGCCCAGCAGCACCGCGATGGAGATCAGGTTGTTGGCGATCGGCGCCCACATCATCGGGCCGAACCGACCGCGGGCGTTGAGCACCTGCCCTACCAGCACGAACATGCCGTAGAAGAACACCTGCGGCAGGCAGTAGCGGGCGAGGTCGACCGCGGAGGCCCGCGCGTCGGCACCCGTGCACTGGCTGCTGAGCAGCAGCTGCATCACCGCGGGGGCGGCGACCACCAGCAGCACCGTGACGGTGCCGAGGAAGACGAGCGCGATGGTCATGACGCGGTCGATGTAGGCGGCGCCGCCGTCGGGGTCGTTGCGCATCGAGCGCACGAGCTGCGGCACGAGCACGGCGTTGAACACGCCGCCGGCCAGCAGGATGTAGAGCATGTTCGGCACGGTGTTCGCGATCGTGAACACCTCGCCGCGCAGCGAGATGCCGAGCGCGGCGGCCAGCAGCGTGGAGCGGATGAAGCCGCTGAAGCGGGAGACGACGGTGCCGGCCGCCATCACGGCGGTGTTGGCGAGGATCCCGCGTTCCTCGGCGGTGCTGGCCTCGCTCACGCGGTGGCCCTCTCGCCGCGCAGGCGGCGACGCAGGCGCAGCGCGAGCGCCACGAGGAAGATCCCGCCGCCGGCGCCGATGATCACCCAGATCACCCTGCCGACCTGGCTCGAGCGCACCGACGTGGTGGCGACGGCGCCCACGGGGTCACCCTCGACGTCGGTGAGGCGCAGGGTGACGTTCTGCACACCGGCGCTCCCGACCTCGGCCTCCACCGGCACGGAGACGCTGCTGCGTGCGGCCACGGTGATGGGGTTGCGCACGCGGAGGTCGGCGTCGGCGCTGGCGGCCTCGATCCGCACGGTCACGGGCTGGTCGAGGTCGTTGCGCACGCCCACCGTGAAGGGCCCCGACCCGCTGGAGAGGGTCACGCCCTCGGGAGCCGTGATCCGCACCCGGCCCAGGCGCGCCTCGGCCCAGTCGCGGGTGCGTCCCAGGCGGCTCGCGGCGTCGTCGCGGCCGCGCTCGGCCACCGAGATCCCGGCGAGGGCCTCGCCGACGAGGGTGTCGCCGATGGTCGACTCGCTGCCGAGGATGCGCTGCAGCACCCGGGCGGCCCGCACCGTGCGCAGAGCCTCGGTGACGACGCTGGGGGAGAGGACGTCGTCCTCGCCGTCGCTGGTGAACGCCAGGTCGGTGGGGTCGATGGTGGCGGTGGACGACGCACCCCCGGCGCTCGACTGCTGGCCGGCGAGGTCGGTGAGCCGCAGCCACGGCACGTCGAGGCCCGCCCAGAAGGCGCCGGCGCCGGCGGCGTCGAGCTGGGCCGGCAGGACGACGGTGAGCCGGTCGGCCTGCGCGGAGCGCTCGCGCGCAGCCCGCAGCGAGCGGACCGCCGCCTCGCTGAGGATGCGCTGGCGCAGCCCGATCGGGCTGAGGGCCTCCTGCGGCCCCGGACCGCCCTCGGCGGCGCCGGTGGAGGTGACCACGAGCGGGCGACGTCCGATGCGGGCGTCGGCGGGCGGTGCCGCAGCGAAGTTCTCGCGGTCGAACAGCTGGTCGCCGAGGAGCAGGGTGGCGTCGTCGTCCACGGTGGTGATGGCGGCGAGGTCGAGGTAGCCGTCGGGGCCGGTGGCCACCGGCAGCCCGCGCACGCCCCACGCGTCGAGCACGCTGGACGGGTGCTGGCGCGCGAGGCCGTAGAGCCGCCCGGAGGTGTCGCCCACGGCGGCGAGGTCGGGATCGCCGTAGGGCAGGGCCGCCACGCTGCGGGCCGTGAGCTGGGCGCGGGCCTGGCGCAGCCACGACGTCGCGGCGCTCACGGCGGGGTCGACCGGTTCGGTGGGGGCGGTGCTTGCGTCGTCCTCGGGTGCGTCGCTCGGGGACGCGGACGACGACGGCTCACCTGAGGGCGCCCCGTCGGTCGGCTCGGTACCGGCGTCGGTGCCGCCGTCCTCGCCGCCCTCGGCGTCCTCGTCGGGCTCGACCGGGTCGGCCGGCTCGAGCGAGCGTTCCGCGTTGCCGTCGGCGAGCTGGCCCACGGCGTCGAGCACGGCCGGGTCGACCAGCCAGGTCAGGGGGCGCAGCCCCGCGGCAGCGCCGAAGGCCAGCGGGCTGCCCAGGCGCCCGCCCAGCGCCATCGCGTTGCGCCAGTCGTCGGGTCGGGCCAGTGCGCCGTCGGCGGTGCGCTCGATGCGGGCCCGCAGCGGCAGCACGAGCGCGGTGTCGACAGCCGGCGCCGTGGCGGGCATCACCGGCAGGAAGGTGCGGGCGCGACCGTCGGCCACGGTGTCGCGCGGGGAGGCGTCGCTCGAGCCGAGCGCGTGGACGCCGAACCAGTACACCCCGGGGGCGGAGTCGGCGAAGATCGAGCGGAGCACGCGCTGCGGCACGGTGATCGCGTAGCTGGCGCTCTGCCCGGGAGCCAGGGCGTCGATCTGCGCCCGCACCCGGTCGTCGCGGGTGTAGCGCTCGCCCACAGGCGTGGTGGCCGCCGTGCTCGCGGCCAGGGAGAGCTGCGCCGAGGTGGTCATCACCTCCGCGCAGGTGCCGCAGGTGGGGCCCTCGCCGAAGAGCGGGTAGACGTTGACGTCGCGCCAGGTCTCGAGGTCGCTGTTGGTCACTGTGCCGCGGACGACGAGCGGCCCGGTGCGCGGCAGCACGCCGGGCGCGAGGTCGTCGATGGTGACGGTCAGGGCCGTGTCGTCGACGCGTGCGGTGGTGCGCGCTCGCGCGGCCCGGCCTGGTCGGCCGTCCTTGGCGCGCACCGCGGTGCGGGGCGTCGTCCGCGCGGGGCCGAGGGGGTCGGCGGTCGCCGCGCCGCCCGCAGCAGGGGGGCTGCTCGGCGCGGGCGCCGGTGCCGCGGTGGCCCGTGGTGACGCAGGTGCTCCGGGCGCGCCGGCCACGAGCGCCAGCGTCGCGGCGCTCGCGAGCAGGGCGCGCAGCGCGCGAGAGCCGACGGACACGCCTTGAGGGTAATGCGCGCGCACCCCGACCTCGGCACTCGCCGGGCCGTCGACGACGACGTGCTCGCGCCGCCGCGAGCCCCCGTGTAGACGACGCGGCGGCCGTTGCGATCCGGCCGGCGAGGCCCGGGCCCCCTAGACTCCTGCGCCGTGACCGACGCCGACGCCGCCCTCCCGCCGTCCGGCGCAGCACCGCGGCGGCTCGTCGACGTCCAGGCGGCGGTCAACGCCGAGCTCGACCGCCTGGCGCCCGTGCTCGACGAGCTCGGTGCCCTCTTCGAGGCCGCCGGGCACGAGCTGGCACTCGTGGGTGGCCCGGTGCGTGACGCGATGCTCGGGCGTCGCTCGAACGACCTCGACCTCACCACCTCGGCCCGCCCCGAGCAGACCGAGCGCATCCTGAAGGCCTGGGGTGACGCCTGGTGGGACATGGGGCGCGACTTCGGCACCATCGGCTGCCGCAAGGGCGACTGGGTCGTGGAGGTCACCACCTACCGCTCCGAGAGCTATGACCCGTCCTCGCGCAAGCCCGAGGTGGCCTACGGCGACACCCTGGAGGGCGACCTCGGCCGACGCGACTTCGCCGTCAACGCGATGGCGGTGCGCCTGCCCGGGCGCGAGGTCGTCGACCCCTTCGGCGGCGTGCTCGACCTCGCGCACGGGGTGCTGCGCACGCCGGGCACCCCCGAGCAGTCGTTCAGCGACGACCCCCTGCGCATGATGCGCGCGGCCCGCTTCGCCGCCCAGCTCGGTTTCACGGTGGACGACGCCGTGGTCGCCGCGATGACGGCGATGGCCGATCGCATCGCCATCGTCTCGGCCGAGCGGGTGCGCGACGAGCTGGTGAAGCTGATCTGCGCCCCGCACCCGCGCGAGGGGCTCGAGCTGCTCGTCGGCACGGGGCTGGCCGACCACGTGCTGCCCGAGCTGCCCGCCCTGCGCCTCGAGCGCGACGAGCACCACCGCCACAAGGACGTCTACGACCACACCCTCACCGTGCTCGAGCAGGCCATCGAGCTCGAGCCGCGGCTCAACGAGCGCGCCGACCTGCCGGCGCCCGACTTCGTCTCGCGTTTCGCCGCCCTCATGCACGACGTCGGCAAGCCCCGCACCCGCCGCTTCCTCGACGACGGCACCGTCACCTTCCACCACCACGACGTGGTGGGCGCCAAGATCACCCGCAAGCGCATGCGCGCGCTGAAGTTCAGCAACGACCAGATCGAGGCGGTGGGCTCGCTGGTCGAGTTGCACCTGCGCTTCCACGGCTACGGCTCGGGGGAGTGGACCGACGCGGCGGTGCGCCGCTACGTGCGCGACGCCGGCGACCAGCTCGAGCGCCTGCACGTGCTCACCCGCGCCGACTGCACCACGCGCAACAAGCGCAAGGCCGAACGCCTGCGCCGCACCTACGACGACCTCGAGCAGCGCATCGACCGGCTCTCGGCGGAGGAGGAGCTCGCCTCCATCCGCCCCGACCTCGACGGCAACCAGATCATGACGATCCTCGGCATCGAGCCGGGACGCGAGGTGGGCGAGGCCTACAAGTTCCTGCTCGAGCTGCGCCTCGACAACGGCCCGATGAGCGAGGACGACGCCACCGCCGCCCTGCGGCAATGGTGGGCCGAGCGCCAGCGGGACTAGCCCCGGGCGGCCAGGGCGCCGTCCAGCCAGGCCGGGACGCCGGTGAGGTCGTCGAGGACGACGTGGGTGCCGGCGTCCTGGAGCTCGGCGCGGGTGCAGCCGCCGGTGAGCACCGACACGCTCGTGACGCCGGCCGCGAGCGCCCCTTCGACGTCGTGCACGTGGTCGCCCACGTAGGCCAGCGCCTGCTCGCGGGCGAGGACGTCGGCCTTCCCGACACCCCACACCCAGCCCTCGAGGTGGTCGGCCTCGAGCCCGAGGTGGTCGAGGTGCAACTGGGCGTTGGGGGCGTACTTGCCGGTGACCACGAGCACCCGCCCGCCCCGCTCGCGCACGGCTGCGAAGGCTTCATGGGCGCCCGGCAGCGCCGGCACCGTGGTGATCGCGTGCTCGGGGTAGAGGGCTCGGAAGCGGTCGCCGGCCGCGGGGATCTGCTCGGCCGGCAGGTACGGCTCGAGCAAGTGGTCGAGCGGGGGCCCGAGCTTGGCGGTCATCTGCTCGACCGGGAACTCGACACCCAGCTCCTCGCCCAGCGCCCGCAGCACCGAGCGGAAGCCGGCGGCGGTGTCGATGAGGGTGAGGTCGAGGTCGAAGCCGACGACGAGGGGAGGGCGCGCGGTCACGTTGGCGAGGGTACGGTGCCGCACTTGGCACGCGTTCCTGGCACTTGGCACGCGTTGCAACACGTGCCAAGTGCAGGAATCGCCGGTCGACCGGCGATTCCTGCGCACCGGCCCGCATCCCGGTCCCCACCGCCAGCGGTCCGCTCGGACGGGTACCGTCGCGGAGCCGCGAGCCCGCGGAGAGGACCCCCATCCGAACACCGCCGTACGGAAGGTTGCCGCCATGCCCGAGACCTACGAGAAGCTCCTGCAGGACACCATCGAGATCGACGCGCCCGCTGAGAAGGTGTGGTCGCTCGTCACCGACATCCCGCGCATGGCCAAGTGGAGCCCCCAGGTCGTGAAGTCCACGGTCAAGGGCGGCCACGTCCAGCTCGGCGCCACCTTCTCCAACCTCAACAAGCAGGGCCTCAAGCGGTGGCCGACGGCGGGCAAGGTCGTCCGCTTCTCCCCGCCCACCGCCACCGCCGCCGGCGACTTCGCCTTCCGCATCCGCGAGAACAAGACGGTGTGGTCCTTCCAGGTCGAGCCCCTGGACGGCGGCCGCACCCGCCTCACCGAGCGCCGCGAGACCCCGGACGGCGTCTCGGGCATCTCGATGCTGCTCACCAAGGTCGTGCTCGGCGGGCAGGAGGGCTTCACCGCCGAGCTGCGCCGCGGCATCCGCCAGACCCTCGAGCGGATCAAGGCCGAGTCGGAGGGCTGAGCCCGAGCCGGCGCCCGAACGTCACGAAGGCCCCGCCCCCACGTGGGGGACGGGGCCTTCGTCGTCGGTCGTCAGAGCGACAGGGTCACTCGCCCGCGATGAACTTCTCGAGCAGCGCGCGGCCCTCGGTGTCCTCGATCTGCACCGGCGGGCTCTTCATCAGGTAGGCCGAGGCCGGGATGATCGGGCCGCCGACACCACGGTCCTTGGCGATCTTCGCGGCGCGCACGGCGTCGATGATGATGCCGGCCGAGTTCGGGGAGTCCCAGACCTCGAGCTTGTACTCGAGGTTCAGCGGCACGTCACCGAAGGCGCGACCCTCGAGGCGCACGTAGGCCCACTTGCGGTCGTCGAGCCACGCGACGTAGTCGGACGGGCCGATGTGGACGTTCTTGTCGTCGATCTTGTCGGCCAGCGGGCCGTTGAGGTTCGAGGTGACCGCCTGGGTCTTCGAGACCTTCTTCGACTCCAGACGCTCGCGCTCGAGCATGTTCTTGAAGTCCATGTTGCCGCCGACGTTGAGCTGATAGGTGCGGTCCAGCGTGACGCCGCGGTCTTCGAACAGCTTCGCCATCACGCGGTGGGTGATGGTGGCGCCGACCTGGCTCTTGATGTCGTCGCCGACGATCGGGACGCCGGCGTCCTCGAACTTCTTGGCCCACTCGGGGTCGGAGGCGATGAAGACGGGCAGTGCGTTGACGAAGGCCACGCCGGCGTCGATCGCGCACTGGGCGTAGAACTTGTCGGCCTCCTCCGAACCCACGGGGAGGTAGGAGACGAGGACGTCGACCTGGTTGTCCTTGAGCACCTGGACGACGTCCACGGGCTCGGCGGAGGACTCCTCGATCGTCATCCGGTAGTACTTGCCCAGACCGTCGAGGGTCGGGCCGCGCTGCACCTCGACGCCCAGCGTGGGCACCTCGGCGATCTGGATGGTGTTGTTCTCGGAGGCGTTGATGGCCTCGGAGAGGTCCTTGCCGACCTTCTTGTCGTCGACGTCGAACGCGGCGACGAACTCGACGTCGCCCACGTGGTAGTCGCCGAACTGGACGTGCATGAGACCGGGGACGGTGCTCGAAGCATCGGCGTCCCGGTAGTACTGCACGCCCTGGATGAGGGACGTGGCGCAGTTGCCCACGCCGGCGATGGCTACTCGAACCGAACCCATAGGGGTTTCCTTCCTCGGTCTGCGTCACTGGGGAGGAGTGACGGGTCTGGGTGCTGCTGGGTGATGACTGGGTGATGACTGGTGCTGGGGTGCGGTGCTGCTGGGGTGCTGGTCGTGCGGGGTGGAGCAGCGGATCAGGCCGGTCGCGGCGGGAGGCCGGACCGGTCGTCGGTGTCGTCGCGCCGCGGGGCGGCGTCGCGCTCGGCGTTGATGAGCTCCGAGAGCCAGCGCACCTCGCGCTCGACCGACTCGACACCGTGGCGCTGGAGCTCGGCCGCGTAGCGGTCGACCTCCTTCTGCGTCATCGACAGCTCGCGCTGCACCCGGTCGAGCCGCTCCTGGAGGCGGGAGCGACGGCCCTCGAGCACGCGCAGCCGGATCTCCATGTCGGTGGAGGAGAAGAAGCGGAAGCGGATGTCGAAGTTGTCGTCCTCCCAGGCGGCGGGGCCGACCTCGGACATCAGCCGCGTGAACTCGGAGGCTCCGAGCTCGGTGAGCTGGTAGACGATCCGCTGGCGACGGGACACGGGCCCCGACGGCACGACCTCCTCGATGAGGTTGCCGCGCAGCATCTTCTTCAGCGCCGGGTAGAGCGAGCCGTAGGAGAGCAGCCGCCCCCACCCGAGCATGAGGTTGAGCCGCTTGCGCAGCTCGTAGCCGTGCATGGGTCCCTCGCGCAGCAGTCCGAGGACCGCCAACTCGATGGTGTCGCCACGCCGTGCCATGAAACCTATCGTAGCGATACATCCACAGAACGTGAACTTCCGATGGATCACGCGTGTCCATCGCGGTGACCGATCGCGTCGTCCGGGTGCAGGCCGACCGGTGCGGCAGGCTCCGGCGGGCGGGCGGGATGGCCGCCCGGCGCCCCACGCGCCGTACCCTGGGCGCGTGGTTCAGGGAAAGCGCAAGTCAGGGGCGACGCCGGGTCGCGGCCGCCAGGGCCGCGCCGGCGCGGGCGCCCGGTCCCCCCGCACCCTCAAGCAGCGACTGCTGCGGGTGTTCAAGTGGGGCGTGATCACCGCCGTCGTCCTCGGCCTGCTCGGCATCGGCGGGCTCTACCTGGTGTACCGCAACACCGAGATCCCCAACGCGAACGACGAGTACCTCACCCAGACCACCAAGGTGCTCTACGCCAACGGCAAGTCCGAGCTGGGCCAGTTCGCGATCCAGGAGCGCGAGTCGATCCCCTACGACGAGATGCCGCAGAACATCAAGGACGCCGTGGTCGCGGCCGAGAACCGCACCTTCTTCACCGACCCGGGCCTCGACGTCAAGGGCATCCTCCGCGCCGCGTTCTCCAACGCCCAGGGCAACTCGACCCAGGGCGCCTCCACCATCACCCAGCAGTACGTGAAGATCCTCTACCTCAGCCAGGAGCGCACGCTCAAGCGCAAGGTGAAGGAAGCCTTCATCTCGCTGAAGATCAAGAACCAGTACAGCAAGAAGCAGATCCTCGAGGGCTACCTCAACACCGTCTACTTCGGTCGCGGCGCCTACGGCATCCAGGCCGCCGCGCAGGCCTACTTCGACGTGCCCGCCGCTCAGCTGTCGCTGGCCCAGGCCGCCACGCTCGCCGCGCTCATCAACAACCCGGTCAACCTCGATCCGGCCAAGGGTGAGGCCGCTGCGTCCGCCCTGCTCGACCGCTACCGCTACGTGCTCACGAGCCTCGTCGAGACCGGCAAGGCCACTGAGGCCGAGGTGACCCCGTTGAAGGCGGCGCTGCCGAAGTTCCCCAAGATCAAGACCAGCGAGCAGTACGCCGGCCAGCGCGGCCACATCCTGACGATGGTGCGCAAGCAGCTGAAGAACCTCGGCTTCACCGACGAGGAGATCGACGGAGGTGGCCTCAAGGTCACCACCACCTTCACCCGCAAGGCGATGAAGGCCGCCGCCGACGGCGTGCGTGCCGAGCGCCCCGAGGGTTTCAGCCCCAAGGAGCTCCACGTCGCGGTCGCCTCGGTCGAGCCCGGCACGGGCGCCGTCCGCGGCCTCTACGCCGGCCAGGACTTCCTCACCTCCCAGCTCAACTGGGCGGTCGAGGGCGGTCAGGCCGGATCGACGTTCAAGCCGTTCGCGCTGGCCGCCGGCCTGCAGGCCGGCTTCGAGCTCAAGGACACCTTCGACGGCAACTCGCCCTACGAGCTGCCCGGCGGCGGTCGCCCCTTCTCCAACCAGGGCGATCAGGACTACGGCCGCGTCAACCTGATCAAGGCCACCGAGGACTCCGTCAACACCGCCTTCATCGACCTCACCCTCGGCATGGGTTCGGACGGCCCGGAGAAGATCATCAAGACCGCCAACGCGATGGGTATCCCGCCGGAGGAGGCGCCGGCGTCCGACCCCTACGGCATCCCCACCTCGACGCCGGGCCTGGAGCCGCAGACCGGCGTCGCGCTGGGGTCGCAGACCGTCAGCCCGATCAACATGGCCAACGGCTACGCCACCATCGCCAACCGCGGCGTGGCGGCCGACGCCTACATCATCGAGAAGGTCGTGGACGCCGAGGGCCGGGTGCGCTTCAGCCACAAGGTCACCGACCGCCGGGCCATCCCCGAGGGCATCGCCGACGACACGAGCTACGCCCTGCAGCAGGTGGTGACGGCCGGCTCCGGCAGCGCTGCGCGCAACCTCGGGCGTCCGGCCGCCGGCAAGACCGGCACGGCCACCCGTGGCGACGGCGCGGTGTCGTCCGCCTGGTTCGTGGGTTACACCCCGCAGCTCGCCACGGCCGTGATGTACGTGCGCGGCAAGGGCAACGGCCAGCTCAAGGGCTGGCTGCCGGAGTTCTTCGGTGGCGCCTTCCCGGCGCGCACCTGGACGGCGGTCATGCAGGAGGCGCTCGATGGCACCGACGTCGAGAACTTCCCGCCCCCGGCCTACGTGAAGGGCGAGGCCCCCTCGGAGGGCCACTCCCCGGTGGCGCCGCCCCCGCCGCGGCCGACGCGGGAGCCGAAGCCCACCAGGACGGCGACGCCCACCCCGACGCCGACGCCCACGCCGACGCCGACCCCCACGCCCACGCCGACCCCCACGCCCAGCCCGACGGCGCCGACGGATCCTGCGTCGACCACACCGCCGGCCGCTCCGCTGCTCGGTGGTCGCCCCGGCAACCAGCCGTCGGGTCGCCCCGCCGGCCGCCGCACGCCGGGTGGTCGTCGTCGCCGCACCGCCGCCTGAGCCCGGCACCGGCGTCGTGACCACCTCGGGGGAGTCCCCCGTCCACGCCACCCGCGACGACCCCGTCGTCGCCTCGCTCAGCGAGGTCGTGGGCGGCCCGATGGGCGAGCACGCCGGTCGGCACCCCTGGTGGACGCCGGTGCGGGTGCTCCTGCTGCTCACCACGCTGACCTTCGCGCTCGGCATCGTGCAGAAGGTCCCGTGCCAGGTGGCAGAGGGCAAGGACCAGAACTGGACCTACTCCCACATGTGCTACACCGACCTGCGCCCGCTCTACGTGCCGCGCGGTCTGGCGGAGCGCGCCTGGCCCTACAGCGACGACGACGCCACGCGCGAGCGCTACCAGGTGATGGAGTACCCCGTCGGCATCTCGTACTGGGCCTTCGGCGTCGCCTCGCTCACCCAGCTCGTCGCTGGCTCGGACGACGTCGCTGAGCGCGGTCGAGTGCCCGTGAACGACCTCTACGGCGACCCCGACGTCCAGCGCGAGCAGAGCATCTTCGTCGCGCTCAACGGGCTGGGCTTCGCTGCGCTCGCCCTCATCACGGTGTGGCTGCTGGCCGGCACGAACCGGCGTCGTCCGTGGGACGCCGCGGCCTTCGCGATCTCACCCGCCCTGCTGCTCACGGGGATGATCAACTGGGACCTCCTCGCTGTCGCGCTCGTGGCGGCCGCCGTGTGGGCGTGGTCGCGCGATCGCCCGCTGCTCACGGGTGTGCTGATCGGGCTCGGCACCGCCACCAAGCTGTATCCGCTCTTCCTCCTGGGCGGCCTGCTGATCATCTGCCTGCGCCGTGGACGACGCCGGGACCTGCTCGACCTCGCGCTCGCGGTCGGCGGTGCCGCCGCCGCGTGGGTCGTGGCCAACGCCCCCGCCTACCTGACCGGCCCCGAGCAGTGGAAGGTCTTCTGGAGCTTCAACTCCGAGCGCACCGCCGACCTCGGGTCGGTCTGGATGCTCATCGACCAGGCCGCCGACGTCGGCTTCCGCGCCCACACCATCAACGTGTGGTCGTGGATCCTCTTCGGGGCGTGGTGCCTCGGCGTCCTCGTGATCGGGTTGACCGCGGGTCGCTCGCGCGGCGATCGGGCCGCGGAGTGGGGGATCCCGCGCCTGGCGCAGCTGGGCTACCTGATCGTCGTCGGCTTCCTGCTCGTCAACAAGGTCTACTCGCCCCAGTACGTGCTGTGGCTGCTGCCGCTCGCGGTGCTGGCCCGCCCGCGCTGGCGCGACCAGATCATCTGGCAGGCCGGCGAGGTCTTCTACTTCTGCATCATCTGGTGGTACCTCGGCGGCTTCCTCGCCCCCGCGGGCGGCGGCGACGCCGGCTTCTACTGGGTCGGCATCGCCGTGCGGGTGCTCGCCGAGCTCTACCTGGCCGGGGTGATCGTGCGCGACCTGTACCGGCCGGAGAAGGACCCCGTGCGCGACGTCGATCCCGCGCCGACCGGGCCCCTCGCCCGTGCCGGCATCAGCTGACGACGACGCGGTCGAAGCTCGTGGTCGTGTAGCGCACGCGGACGTCGACGGTCTCGCCGACACCGGGCACGCGCGCTCCGTGCGGGACGAAGAGCATCGAGGCCTGCATGTGCGGCGGCTCGGCGAAGAGGCGCTGCTTGCCGTCGATCGCGAACGGAGAGCGCACGAAGCCGGCGGCGTCCAGGCCCCCGCGGGCCAGGGTGGCGGCGCGGGCCTTCACCGACTGCTCGCCGGTGGGGGCCTCGAGGCCGATGCCGTGGGCAGTGCCGCCGCTGACCACGAGCACGTGACCGGCCTTGGGCGCGGTGCGGCCGCGGTAGCCGAAGGCGTCGCCGCGCTCGACCTCGTGGACGTCGAGCACGGTGGCGCTCACCCGCAGGGCACCGCGGTCGCCGAGCCAGAGCCCGGTGCCGATGCGCGGGCGGATCGTGTAGTCGGCGAATTGGCCGCGCAGGGTGGCCAGCTCGTCGTCCGAGAGGTGGCTGACCCAGATCTGGGGGGTGCCGTGGCCGGGCACGTCGGCGGCGACGAAGTCGTTGACCAGCCGCGTGACCTCGCCGAGGTGGGTGCCCTGGCCCAGCGGTAGGTGCAGCGCGAGGCCCTCGACGCGGGCGCCGGGGTGCTTGCGCAGCAGCTCGCCGGCCTCCCACAGCTCGCGGGCGGCCATGCCGTGGCGCAGCATCGAGGTGGTGCGCTCCAGGACGATCCGGGCGGTGGGGTCGAGGGCCAGCAGCGCGCGCAGGTCGTCGAGCCGACTGACGGTGTGGATCAGCCGCCGGGTGGGCAGCGCGTCCGGCACCCCGATCCACGGTCGCCACGGCGTGAGGACGACGACGTCCCCCGCCCAGCGCTGCGCCACCTCGGGCAGCTCGGTGTAGGTGCCCACCGCGAGCGCGGTGACGTCGTGGCCGCGGTCGGCGAGCCACTGCACCTTGCGGGCGAGTCGGGCGAGGGTGAAGCCGTAGCCGTTGCCCTTGCAGACCGGCACGAGGCCGGGGTGGCCGGCCGCGACCGAATCCAGGTGGGCGCGCCAGCGGGGTCCGTCGACGTGCAGCTCGAGGCTCATCGCTCAGCCCCTCCGCTTCATGTAGATGCCGAACGCGGCGTAGAGCGCGCGGCTGATCGGGAGGTCCCACTCGCCGGCGTACTCGACCGCCTCGCCGCCGGTGCCGACCTTGAACTGGATCAGCCCCACGTGGGGGTCGTCGGCGTCGAGGGTCTCGGTGATGCCGCGCAGGTCGTAGACGGTGGCGCCGGCGGAGATCGCGTCGCGGATCATCGCCCACTGCACGGCGTTCGAGCCGCGCACCTCGCGCTTGGCCGTGGAGGAGGCGCCGTAGGAGTACCAGGCGTGCTGCCCCACGCGGATCGCGATGGTGGCGGCCACGAGGTCGCCCTCGTGGCGGCCCAGCCAGAGCTTGAAGCGGTCGGGCTCGTCGGCCACGAGCGCGTCGTGCATGACCTCGAAGTAGCGCAGCGGTCGGGGCGTGAAGTGGTCGCGCTCGGCGGTGTGCACGTAGAGGGCGTGGAACTCGGCGAGGTCGTCGCGGGAGCCGAGGGTGACCTCGACGCCCTCCTTGGCGGCCTTCTTGATGTTGCGGCGCCACAGCTGGTTCATGCCCTTGAGCACGTCGTCCTCGGTGCGGGGCGTGCCGTCGGGGTCGGTGAGGGGCACCTGGAAGACGAACTGCGGCTGCCCGGCCGCGAAGCCGCCCTCGACGCCCTGGTGGCGCCAGCCGAGCTCGTGCAGCTGGGCGACCACGCGCGCGCCGGCGGCGGAGCGCTCGGCGGGTGCGATCTGGCTGAGCAGCCGGACGTCGTCGTCCGCGATGCCCTGCTTGATCTGCGCGGTGCTCCAGCGGCGGGTGACCACGGGCGGGCCGATGCGCACGGCGAAGGCGCCCTGCCTCTTCAGGTGGGCGGTCATCGGGGTGAGCCAGGCGCCGAGGTCGTCGCTGGTCCAGTCGATGACCGGGCCCTCGGGCAGGTAGGCCAGCGACCGGTTCACCTTGGGCAGGCGCCGGTAGAGCACGAGCGCCGATCCGACGAGGGCTCCGGCGTCGTCGAACCACCCCAGCGACTCGTGCCCCCACTCGGCCTTGACCCGCGACCAGCCGGGGGTCTGCAGGAAGCTGGCGGAGGCCAGCGAGGCGATGTGCTCGCGGTGCTCGTCCTCACTGATCGGGCGCACGCTCGGCATGGGGTCGAGGCTAGTCGAGGGCTTGAGGACGCCGCGGGGCCGGGCTCGCCGGTGCCGGGCTCAGCGCGGCGAGCCGACGCTCTTGCGCCACGCGGTGAACGAGCGCACCGGCGCCGCCTTGGGTCGCGTCAGCCACGGCCACGGGTGCACCTCGACGGGACCCACCGCCGCACTGCGTCGGGCGAAGCCGGGCACGGGAGCGTGGGTGACGGCCAGGGAGCGCCCCGCCAGTTCGGCGGCGACGTCGCCGCGGCGCACCTCCAGGGGGCCGCGGGTGGCGAAGTCGCCGAGGGTCTCGGCGAGGAACACCAGCCGCTTGCCCGACAGACGCAGACGGCGCAGCAGCGGCTCGTCGAAGACGAACACCGCGGGCCGCTCGAGGTCGGCGGCCAGGGCGGGGTCGTCGTCGCCGAGGGACTCGGCGGTCAGCCACACCTCCTCGGCACCGCCGCCCTCGACCTGCGCCGGGCCGGCGGGGATGTCGCCGCGGCCGAGGTAGGGCGCGCCGCCCTCGGGCACCTCGGGGGCCGGGGGCGTGTCGGGCCACTTCTCGATCGGGCAGCGCGCCGCGAGCGGGCAGGAGGCGCACAGCTGCGGGGCGCGCTTCTCGACCTGCCAGCGGCTGAAGCCGTAGGGCTTGCCCGAGCCGGTGCCCACGGTCCACTGCCAGCCGAGGCGGTTGGCGGCGCGTGAGCCGTCGAGCAGGTGGGTGAAGAAGAGGTCCTCGCCGCGGCGCCAGTCGGCCCCGGCCCGCACGGCCCACTGCGAGGCCATCCACATGCGGGTCTGGTTGACCAGCCACCCGTCGTCCTCGAGCTCGGTGGTGACGGCGTCCATGCAGGCCATCTCGCGCGGCCAGGGCTCGGGCCAGGGGTCGGCGGCGCCCGGCTGCTCGTTGCGCAGGGCACGCCCGAGGGCGGTGCCGGTGCGGGCGTAGAGATGGCGGGCGTACTCCTGCCACATCAGCTCGTCGCGGAACTTGTCGCGGTCGCGGGCCGGGGCGTCGGCGGCGGCGTCCCAGGCGTCGCGCAGCGTGATGAGGCCGTGGCGGATGTAGGGGGACAGGCGGGTGGCGCCCCGGCTGCCCGCCGGGAGCACGTTGCTGCGCCGCGCCGCATAGCCCTTGACCTCGAGTGCGGCCAGCGCGGCGTCCGCGGCCATCTGGCCGCCGCGGTGACCGCCCGGGCGGATGCCCTCGGGTCCCTCGAGGGCGAGGTCGCCCAGGTGGGCGGCCACCCACTCGACGACCTCGCGGCCCTCGCCCGGCGGGGGAGGGGTGGGCAGTGCGCTCACGACGAGGCGCCCTGCGAGATCCGCTCGCGCAGCCAGGCGAAGTCGGCGACGTGCGCCTCGACGCCGCCCGGCGTCTCGCACACCACCGGCGCGCCGGCGTCCGCGATGACCTGGGCGAGCAGGTCGGGATCGATCTGGCCGGCCCCGAAGTTGGCGTGCCGGTCGGCGCCGGAGTCGAAGGCGTCGCGGCTGTCGTTGGCGTGCACGAGGTCGATGCGACCGGTGATGGCCAGGACGTCGTCCACGATCGTCTCCAGCGCGTTGCCGCCCGCGTGGGCGTGGCAGGTGTCGAGGCAGAAACCGACCATGTCGGCGCCCTCGGCGCTGCTGATCGCCTCCCACGTGCCCTTGATGCGGTCGAGGTAGCGCGTCATCGCGTTCGTGCCGCCGGCGGTGTTCTCGATGAGGAGCGGGATCTTGATGTCGGTGGCCTCGATGGCCTTGCGCCAGTTGTCGAAGCCCTTCGCCGGGTCGTCGTCGTCGGTGACGTGGCCGCCGTGCACGATCAGGCCCTTCGCACCCAGCTCGGCCGCGGCGTCCATGTGCTGCTGCAGCAGCTTGCGGCTCGGGATGCGCTGGCGGTTGTTCGTGGTGGCCACGTTGATGAGGTAGGGGGCGTGCACGTAGAGGTCGACCCCGGCCTCGGCCGCCGCCTGCTTCAGCGCCGCCGCCCCGCCCTCGTAAGCCAGCACCGGACCCTTGTAGGACTGCGGGTCGCCCAGGAAGAACTGCACCAGCGGCGCTTGCCGCGCCACCGCCTCGGCGACGGGGTCGGTCTGGTCGACGTGGGCGCCGATGCGCAGGGCTGTCATGGCGTCCACTGTAGGGAGGGGGTCCGACCGGGCCGGGGGTTGCGGTTTGGCGCCAATCCCCAACATTTCCCGGCATTTCGGTGCGGTTTGCCACCAATCGGCGCATCCCAGCGCCTCGCGGACGACGGCCACCGGGCCCTGCGCGCGCGGTCAACCTCGCCGCAGCCGCCGCCGCACGGCCGCCCGCTCGAGCGGTCCGAGCTGCTCGAGGACGCCGACGAGGCGGGCCACCTGCTCGAGCGCGTCGAAGGCGGCGTCAGCGCCGGCGGCGTCCACGCCCTCGTAGAGCTCGAGTCCCACGAAGGCCGCGCTGAGCGCGCGCGCCAGGCCCGCGACGTCCACGGCCGAGGGGTGGTCGGGGGGTAGGTCGGCGAGCACGGTCGCGCTGAGGAGTCGGGTGAGGGTGCGCTCGACCTCCACGACCCACCGCTCGAGCCCGCGGGCCGTCGGCTCCGCGAGGGTCGGGTGCGAGGAGGCGCCCGCGAGCAGCTGCCCGATCACGGCCACCGACCCCTCGCGTCGCTCCTCGGCGTGGATGCGGCGGGCGAGGGCTACGAGCTCGGCGACCGAGCCGACACGGGCAACGGCGTCGCGGTGCGCGTCGACGCGTGCGGCCGAGCCGGCGTCGCACGCCGCCGCGAGCAGGTCGTCGATCGAGCCGTAGTGGTAGAAGACGAGCGCCTGGTTGACGCCCGCCTCCGCCGCGATCGTGCGCGCCGAGACCTTCGCGATGCCCTGCTCGGCCAGCACCCGCAGCGTCGCGGCGAGCAGTCGTTCCTTCGTCGTCACGGCCTGATCCTGAGGGTGCTTGAGCGATCGCTCAAGTCGTGGGATGGTTTTGAGCGATCGCTCAAACTTCCCCCAGGAGCCCCCGTGGACGACGTCACCCGCACCCGCCTCCCGGCGCAACCCCCTCGGAGCGGACCCGTGGCCGTGCCGCACACCCCGGTGCCCCACGCCGGCCCCCACCACCCCGGCCTCCACCACCCCAGCCCCCACCCCCCCGGCCCCCACCACCCCGGGCCGGAGGGTTACCTGCTCGCGTGGTGGGTGTCCTGCAATCTCGTCGGCACCGGCTTGGCCCTGCCTGCCGCCGGCGACCTCGCCGCCGCGACGCCGTGGCAGGCCGTGGCGACCACCGCGGAGTGGTCGGCGCTGATCACGGTCCTCGCCGGCTTCCACTCGTTCCCGTTCGCCGTCGCCGGCGTCACCGTGGTGCACCTCGCCTGCCGTCGGGTGCACCGGCAGAGCGTGCATGTGGCGGCCGCCGGAGCGGCGGGCGCGATCACCGGCGCCGCCCTCGCGCTCCTGACCGCCGGCGAGTGGCCGGGCCTCTCGCTCGTCGGCGTCTGGGCGGGCGTCGCCGGGGCGGCGACGGCGACCGGCCGCGCCGCGGTCGTGCCGCTCGTGCTCCTGCGCCGCGACCGCGCGCGGCAGCCGACTCACACCGCCGAGTGCGCCGCCGACCTGAGGAACAGCAGCAGCTCGTCGTAGGGGCCGATGAGATGGGCGGTGTCGCCGGCGGCGACGCGGGTGCCGCGCCGCGGAGGGTGCTCAGCGGTGCCATCGGCGCGCACGAGGTGCACGACCCGGATGCGGGCTGACAGCTCGCCCATCGGCCGCCCGACCAACGGACCGTCGTCCACGGTGAGGCGGGCGACCAGCAGGGGCTGGTCGCCGACGTAGAAGGTGCCGAGCACGTCGAGCCCGAGGGCCGCGCCGACGAACCACGGCGCGGCCAGCGCGGCGGGCGAGCGCACGTGGGTGAAGCCGAAGCTGCCCTGCACGGTGCGGGCCAGACCCCGATCGAACAGCCGCAGGACGACGGGCACGCTCGCCCAGCGCTCCCCCAGCAGGTCGCGCACCGCGAGGCCGGTCTCGATGTTGGCGAGGTCGTCGTTGGTCAGCACCGCCACCGCGCGGGCGTGCTCGAGGCGCACCGAGGCGAGGACGGCGGGCTGCGTGGCGTCGGCGACCACCACCGGCACCCTGCGCTGGCGCAGCTGCGCGAGGACGCGGCCCTCGGGATCGCGCTCGACGACCACCACCTCGATGCCGTCGCGCAGCAGCAGGTCGATGACGCCGATGCCGATGGAGCCCGCGCCGACCACCACCACGTGATCGACGAGCCCGGTGATGCGGCGCTGGCCCAGCGAGGTGGCGATCGTGCGGCTGATGAGCGCGTTGGTGAGCAGGGCGAAGGTGACCGTGGCCAATGTGGCGCCGACGACCATCAGCACGATCGCCCATCCGCGCAGCCACGCGTGCTGGTCGCGGAAGTAGAAGTCGCCGAAGCCGACCGTGCCGATCGTCTCCACGGTGAAGTAGAGGGCGTCGAGCGCCGACATCCGCGTGCCGTCGGGCTCGCGGTAGCCCACCATCAGGATCGTCACCGACAGCGCGGCCAGGCCCACGAGCGAGCCGAGCGCGATCTTCAGCCGACGGTCGGCCCCACGAAGCACCGCCGCCACGAGCGCCGGACGACGCCCCGGCCGCGCC
This sequence comes from Nocardioides sp., assembly GCF_964229035.1. Taxonomy (GTDB): domain Bacteria; phylum Actinomycetota; class Actinomycetes; order Propionibacteriales; family Nocardioidaceae; genus Nocardioides. The sequence continues at coordinate 67,974 of NZ_CAXRAZ010000025.1, forward strand.
GCCGCATCGGCCGGTCGCGGCGCCCGGGCCCCGACGCGCTCGGGGCGGGTGCGCGTCGTCCTCGCCCGCGGCGCGGCGGTGAGATCAGCCGCGGCGAGCTCCTCGGGCGTCCCGAGCAGCACGACGCCGTCGTGCATCGCCACCGCGCGGTCGCGACCCGGCGCCAGCTCGGTGGTGCCGTCGGTCGGCACGACCGCGAGCGGCGTGAGGTCGCCGAACACCTCGCGCAGGGAGCCCGCCCGCGGGCTGGTGACCCGCTGCACCGCGAACGTCGTGCCGCCGAGCTCGAGCGGGTGCGCGGTCGACTGCAGGCAGGCCTCCACCACCGAGGGCGCGGAGAGTCCGGCGACGTCGAGCACCGCCACGCCGATGCCCTCGAGCGCGCGCCCCACGGCGGCGTTGCGCAGCTGGACGACGACCCGCATCCGCGGCCGCAGCTCGCGCACCAGCAGGGCGGTGGCGAGCGTGTGGACGTCGTTGGACTCCGCGCAGATCAGCGCGATCGCCTGCTCGATCCCGGCGGCCTCGAGCGTCTCGGCGCGGCGGGAGTCGCCGTCCACGTAGGCGATGCCGAGCGCCTCGAGGGCGGGCACCAGCCGCGGGTCGGGGGCGTCGTCGACCATGACGACGGGCACGCCGGCGCGATGCAGCTGCTCGACCACCCGCAGGCCCTCGTCGTGCAGCCCGCACACCACCACGTGTCCGCTGCGGGGCGCTGTGCTGCTCATGGGGCGATCGTGGCGTCTCGATGTCACGCGCGCGTTTCGACACGCTCAGCCTGGGGAGGACGACGGCCCGGCCCGCGGCCCGGGTGACACGATGATCCGACCCGTGGTCCGGGCCCTGGCCCGTCCCACTCGTCCTGCCCTCTCGGGAGCAACCATGAGCACCTCCGCCGGCACCGACCCCCGCGAGCCCACCGGCCCCGCGGATCCCACCGGCCCCGCCGCCGCGCCCGCCGGCCCGCACGAGCCGGGTGCCCTCGGCTACGCGCTCGCGACCCTGGCGACCGTGCTCGTCTGGTCGGTCGGCGCCGCAGGCCTGCTCACCCTCGCCGACTCGGACGAGAGCTACTCCTACCTCGGCACGCTGCTGATCGTGCTGGTCGTGGCGGTGCCGAGCGCGGCCGGCCTGGGTCTCGTCGTCGCGCTCGTCCTCCACCTCCTGTGCCGCCGCCGGCCCTCCCAGGCGGTCCACGTGGCGGCGGCGGGACTGATCGCTGCCGCTGTGCTGCTGGTGGCCGGCGCCCTCGACGGCGCGGTGCGCGGCGGCTGGGACACCCTGGCGATCGGGCTCTGGGCAGGCGTGAGCGCGGCGATCGGGCGGGCGCTCGTCGTCCCCATGGTCGCGGCGCGGCGCCGCCGCTCGACGCCGTCGTGAGCCGCCCCTCCTGCGATTCGTGCGCCCGGGCGCGCCGCTGTTAACCTTCCCCGTCCGGTTCTCCGCGTGGGAGCCGGTCATGTCGGTCGGTCCGAACCGGTCCCGACGATGCAGAGCCCTCCTGCCGCGGAGAGTCCGCGGCCGCCTGAGTCCAGAGGAGGTGGAGACCGCTTTGCGCAACTACGAAGTCGTGGTCATCCTCGACCCGAGCCTCGACGAGCGGACGGTCCAGCCGTCGCTCGACAAGTACCTGAACGTCATCCGCAACGACGGTGGCACCGTCGACAACGTCGACGTCTGGGGCAAGCGCCGCCTGGCCTACGAGATCAAGAAGAACGCCGAAGGCATCTACGCGATCCTCAAGGTCACCGCGGCGCCCGCGACGATCGACGAGTTCGACCGTCAGCTGACGCTCAACGAGTCGGTGCTGCGCACGAAGGTGCTGCGCCCCACCGTCTGATCCGCGCGTCCTGAGCGTCGGCTCACCCGAGCCGCCACTCAGGTGCCTGTGGACGACGAGCGCCGGGTCTATCCGGTGTCGGACGTCCACGACACGATGGGGGCCTGGCCCGGAGTGATCCGGGCCGAGCCGATCGCACCCACCCTCACCAGGAGACACCATGGCAGGCGAGACCGTCATCACCGTCGTCGGCAACCTCGTCGACGACCCGGAGCTGCGCTTCACCCCCTCGGGTGCGGCCGTGGCGAACTTCCGGATCGCGTCGACCCCGCGCACCCTCGACCGCCAGTCGGGCGAGTGGAAGGACGGCGAGTCCCTCTACCTCTCCTGCGCCGTGTGGCGCCAGTACGCCGAGAACGTCGCGGAGTCGCTCACCAAGGGCATGCGGGTCATCGTCACCGGCCGGCTGAAGTCGCGCCAGTACGAGACCCGTGAGGGCGAGAAGCGCACCGCCATGGAGATCGACGTCGAGGAGGTCGGTCCCGCCCTGCGCTACGCCACCGCCAAGGTCAACCGCGCCTCCCGCTCCGGCGGGGCGCCCGGCGGCGGCGGTGGCTACGGCGGCGGTGCCCCGGCCGGTGGCGGCGGCGCCGCACCCGCGGGCGACCCCTGGTCCGGCGGCGGCAACGCCGGCGGCGGGGGCGGCTACGGCGGCGGTGCCCCGGCGAACGACCCGTGGGCCACCCCGGGCGTCTCCGGCGGCGACGAGCCCCCGTTCTGATCCACAGTCGGCTCCACCACGGAGCCGGCCCCATGCATCACCAACCATTCCGGCCGACGTTGACTGACGCGGTCGGGCTCTGAGGAGGAGCACCACAATGGCGAAGGCAGTCGTCCGCAAGCCGAAGAAGAAGGTTTGCCAGTTCTGCAAGGAGAAGGCGACCGGTGTCGACTACAAGGACACCGCGCTGCTCAAGAAGTTCATCTCCGACCGCGGCAAGATCCGCGCCCGTCGGGTGACCGGCAACTGCGTCCAGCACCAGCGTGACATCGCCATCGCGGTGAAGAACGCCCGTGAGGTCGCGCTGCTGCCCTACACCTCCAGCGGCCGCTGAGCTCGGCGCAAGAGAAGGAGAGCTGAACACATGAAGATCATCCTGACCCAGGAGGTCGAGAACCTCGGCGCGCCCGGCGACGTCGTGGAGGTCAAGGACGGCTACGGCCGCAACTACCTCATCCCCCGCGGCTTCGCGATCCGCTGGACCCGCGGTGCGCAGGCCCAGGCCGACGCGATCAAGACGGCTCGTGCCGCCCGCGCGGTGCGCAACGAGGAGCACGCCGTCGAGATCAAGTCCAAGCTCGAGGGTCGCCCGGTCGACGTCAAGGTGAAGGCCGGCCAGGGCGGTCGCCTCTTCGGCGCCGTCACCACCGCCGACATCGCGGCCGCGCTCGGCGAGGCCGCCGGCGAGTCGATCGACAAGCGCACGATCGTCCTCGGCAACCCGATCAAGTCGCTCGGCGCGCACAACGTGTCGGTCAAGCTCCACGACGAGGTGTCCGCCGCGGTGGCCCTCAACGTGATCCCCGCCTGACCTCACCGAGGCATCGCTGATCGCAGCAGATCACGCTCCACCCGCGTGGCCGGCCCTTCCGGGGCCGGCCACGCGGCTATTTTGAGGGCTGCTCCACCCCTTCCTCACCTTCCCCTGGAGACCCGACGCATGCGCACCCCCGCCCGATCCGCCCGATCCGCTCGCCCCGCCGCCCTCGCCGGCCTGGCCCTCGTCGCCGCCCTCGCCGTCAGCGGCTGCAGCAGCGACGACGACACCGACTCCACCGGGAGCTCGACCTCACCGGCACCGGCGCCCAGCGCGAGCGACGACCCCACACCGAGCGAGCCCGCGTCGTCCGCGGCCCCGAGCAGCGCGGCGCCGGCCTCGAACCTGCCGGCCGCCTGCGAGACGATCACCGAGGGCGACATCGCCAAGATGATGGGCATCAGCGTGGGTGCCGGCCAGGCCGAGCGCGGCGACGACGACGACGCCGGGGTGGCGTGGACGACGAGCGAGTGCTCCTTCTCCTCGCCCGAGGTCGAGGTCACCGTCAAGCTCACCGGCCCCGCCGACGTCACGAAGGGCACCTTCGGCTGTCCGCAGCCGGACGACAGCGACGGCAACGTCGAGCCTGCGGACGACGTCGCCGGCGCCACCAAGGGCTGGTGGCGCACCAACGCCGCGCCGCCGCTCGAGGCCGAGCTGCGCGCCTGCTCGGCCGAGGCCAACGTCGACATCGGCCTCGACTACGAGATCAACGACTACGAGGGCGACCCCCGCCAGCAGGCGGCCGACCTCGCGGCGTTCGTGCTGGCCAACATCCAGGGCTGACGCGGGTCGCGTCGGCCGGTCGCTCAGCGCGGGCCGGTCGCGTCACTCGGATCGGGGGCGCCGGCCCAGCGTCGTCCACCGAGGGCGAGGCAGGTGACCACGAGGGCCAGCTGCGCGGCCTGTGCGGTGGCCTGGCCGGCCTGGCCCACACCGGTGAGGCCGGCGCCGAAGGCCAGCGGCGGCGCGAGGAGCACCAAGGCGAAGGCGGCGGTGAGCAGGCCGAACGTCGTGGCGGCCAGGCGCGCCGATGCGGTGTGGGCGCGGCGCCCGAGCTGCTCGCACAGCAGCAGCAGGAACGCGAAGCGTGGCAGGTCGACCGCCCACCCGAGGGCGGGCTCGTCCTGGTCGGCCAGCCACCGCGCGGCGTCGGGCACGGCGAGCACCACCGAGATCACCAGCGCCAGCACGCCGAGCACCCGCAGCACCCCGCGTCGTCCGGGCTCGAGGACGTCGCCGGCCCGCGTGAGCCCGAACAGGCCGAGCAGCAGGAACAACCAGCCCAGCGGGTCGGGGAGCGGGTCGAAGGCCCCCGGGTCGGGGCTGGTCGTGTCGAGCGCCAGCAGCAGGACGCCGAAGGCGATCGCCTGCAGCGGCTTCACGGGGTCGCTCCCGCGCCGGTGACGACCCAGGCTTCCCCGCGGGCACGCCTCACGAGGGTGAGCAGGCGACCCCCCATGAACACCGCGCCGAAGACGACCCAGACCCAGGGCAGGGTGGCGCCTAGGGCGCTGGCGACGAGCACGAGCGGAGCGTAGCCGCCGAGCACCAGCACCCCGGCGCGCGCCAGGTAGCGTCCGTCGCCGGCCCCGATGAGCACGCCGTCGAGCACGAACACGACACCCGCCACGGGTTGGGCGAGCGCCGCGACGATCAGCACCGGGACCAGTGCTGACCGCACGTCCGGGTCGGGGCTGAAGAGGGCGCCGATCCACGGGCTCGCCAGCGCCAGCGCCAGGCCCGTCACGGCGCCGCTCGCCACGCCCCAGCGCAGCATCCGATCGGTCGCCGCCCGCACCTGGCCGACATCGCCGGCGCCGAGGTGGCGCCCCGTGATGGCCTGCGCCGCGATCGCGATGGCGTCGAGCGCGAACGCCAGGAACCCCCACAGCGCCATCGCCAGCTGGTGGGTGGCGATCGGCACGGCCGCACCTGCGGCGGCGACCACGACGGCCACCTGGGTGACGAGGATCGAGGCGCGGAGGGTGAGCGTGCGCACCAGCAGGGGGACGCCGGCGCGGGCCGCCGCCCGCACCCCGGCGCGGTCGGGGCGCAGGGAGGCGCCCTCGGCGCGGGCGGCGCGCACGACGACGAGCACGAGCGCGAGCGCCATGGCGACCTGGGCCAGCACCGAGCCGAGGGCCGAGCCGGCGATCCCGAGGCGGGGCAGCGGCCCGGCGCCGAAGACGAGCAGCACGTTGAGCGCGAGGTTGGCGGCATTGCCCGCCACCGCCACGACGAGGGGGGTGCGGGTGTCCTGCAGCCCGCGCAGCACGCCGGTCGCGGCCAGCAGCAGGAGCAGCGGGGTGATCCCGAGCATGGCGATCCGCAGGTAGGTCGTCGCCGGGTCGTCGATCGCCGCGCCGGCTCCGAACAGGCGCACCAGCGGCCCCGCGAGGACGACGCCCGCCGCCGTCACCGGCACGCCGATGAGCACGGCCAGCCAGAGTCCGTCCACGCCCTGGGCGAGGGCGTCGTCGCGTCGTCCGGCGCCCAGGTTGCGCGCGACCCCCGCCGTGGTGCCGTAGGCGAGGAAGACGCACAGGCCCACCAGGGTGGTGAGCACGGTGCCGGCCACTCCGAGCCCGGCCAGCTCGGGGGTGCCGAGGTGGCCGACGACGGCGGCGTCGCCGAGCAGGAAGAGGGGTTCGGCGACGAGCGCGAGGAAGGCGGGCACGGCCAGCCTGGCGATCTCGCGATCGAGCTCGCGACGGGTGCTCACCGACGGCCCGTGGTCAGGAAGGAGGAGTGTTCCAGGGACGTGGTCCGGGACTTGACAGCGGTGGGGAAAGCCTGTGGAAATCGCGACTCGCCGAGGAGTCGACGGTCCCGACGACGGGCGGCGCCGCGGCGGCCCCCGGATGACCACGGGGTGAACTCGCACGGGTGCAGGGAATTTGTCGTCCCCAGGTGTGGGAACACATCACCCCAGGTCAGAGCGCTTTCGGAGCGGTTCTCCTCCATTCCATCCACAGGCTTCTCCCCACTGGGTGCACATGGCGGGAGCGTGTCGTCCACGGACCTCCCCCAGTTATCCCCAGGCCCTGTGGATAAGGCGCTTCCGCGAGTTCGCCTCCGGGCCGTAGGTTCGCCAGTCTGGACCCCGCGCCCGGCCCGCATCCGCCCATTGTCCCGGGCGCTGCCCCGGGTTGTGTCGGACCCCTGAGGCAGGCTCGGCGACATCGATGCGACAGGTGCTCGGACAGGTGAGGAGGTGGGCCCGGTGAGTCTCACCGACGACCCCCCGGCCTGGATGGCCGAGCCGCCCCAGGAGTGGGGCGACGGTCCGGCGTCCTACGCCCCCGGCGAGGCTCCCTCGGGTGGGCGCACGCCCCCGCAGGACATGGCCGCCGAGCAGTCGGTGCTGGGCGCCATGCTCATCAGCAAGGACGCCATCGCCGACGTCGTCGAGGTGCTGCGTGGGCCCGACTACTACCGCCCGGCCCACGAGTCGATCCACGACGTCATCCTCGACCTCTACAGCCGCGGCGAGCCGGCCGACATGGTCACCGTCGCCGGCGAGCTGCAGCGTCGCGGCGAGCTGCAGCGCATCGGCGGAGCGCCCTACCTGCACACCCTCGCCGCCAACGTCCCGATCGCCGCCAACGCCGGCTTCTACGCCGAGATCGTGCGCGAGAAGGCGATCCTGCGGCGCCTGGTGAACGCCGGCACCAAGATCGTGCAGATCGGCTACGCCGGCGAGGGCGAGGTCGACGCCATCGTCAACGAGGCCCAGGCCGAGATCTACCAGGTCACCGACCGTCGCAAGGCCGAGGACTACTCGCCGCTGAGCGAGATCATGGACTCGGTGCTCGACGAGATCGAGGCCATCGAGAACCGCGAGGCCGGCATCTACGGCGTGCCCACCGGCTTCGCCGACCTCGACGAGCTCACCAACGGTCTGCACTCGGGCCAGATGATCGTCGTCGCCGCCCGTCCCGCCATGGGCAAGTCCACGCTCGCGCTGGACTTCTGCCGTGCCGCCGCGATCCACAACAACCTGACCGCCGCCTTCTTCAGCCTGGAGATGACGCGCTCAGAGATCGTGATGCGTCTGCTCTCGGCCGAGGCGCGCATCCCGCTCAACCACATCCGCAACGGCAAGATGGGCACCGAGGAGTGGGACCGCCTCGCCCGTCACGTGGCGAAGGTGTCCGCGGCGCCGATGTTCATCGACGACTCGCCCAACATGACGATGACCGAGATCCGCGCGAAGGCCCGCCGGCTCAAGCAGAAGCACGACCTCAAGATCATGGTCATCGACTACCTGCAGCTCATGAGCTCGGGCAAGAAGGTCGAGTCCCGCCAGCTCGAGGTCTCGGAGTTCTCGCGCCAGATGAAGCTGCTGGCCAAGGAGCTCGAGATCCCGATCATCGCGCTCAGCCAGCTGAACCGTGGCCCCGAGCAGCGCGCCGACAAGCGCCCCGCCATGAGCGACCTGCGTGAGTCCGGCTCGATCGAGCAGGACGCCGACATGGTCATCCTGCTGCACCGCGACGACGTCTACGAGAAGGAGTCGACCCGCCCCGGCGAGGCCGACCTCATCGTGGCCAAGCACCGTAACGGCGCCACCCGCGACATCGTCGTGGCCTTCCAGGGTCACTACAGCCGTTTCGTCGACATGGCGCACTGACGATCGCGGCCGCTGTCGAGATGCAGCGAAAACGAGGCGATCGAAAATTCGCCTCAAGAACACTGAATCGGTAGAGATTCGCTCGGCCAGCCGGGGCCTCGTCGCCGATGCCGATCGGTTCATGCACCGTCAGCTCGTCGAGCTCGTCCGCCCACACCTCCAGGAGCTAGAGGCGGCCCGCACTGACTCCGTCGTGGTGACTGCAGAACCGGGAGCCCGTGTCGCCGGGCGTTGCTACCTTGAGCTGTCCCCTCGAATCCTGGAGTCGCCCTTGAAGCACCAGCTGCAGTTGCTGAGCCCCGGTGCCTTTCAGTCGATGGCAGCCGCCCTCGCGATCGCCCAGTTCGGCTCGGGAGTCCAGGTCATGGGCGCAGGAAAGGACGGCGGCCGCGACCTCTACTTCGAGGGGTCTCTGACGTTCGGCTCGGCCGACGGTTCCACATCTGAGACGCTAACCGGGTACACCGTCTTCCAGGTCAAACATCACGACAAGGTCTCCGACTCGGAGACCGCCAATGCCTCGTGGCTTTGGGGAGAAGTGAAGAAGGAGCTCGACGCCTGGTCCGAGTGGGACAAGAAGGACCCGCGCGACCCGGTGCCCGACCAGCTCATCTTCATCACCAATGTCGCCCTCACGCCGGTTCAGAACACTGGCGGCCACGACGTGATCCGCAAGAACATCAAGGCCTACCGGGACAAGCTCAACGACGCGAGCCGCGACATCGACGATCAGAACGCCATCCTCGACAAGGTCCAGCGACGCAAGAGGATCGCGCACATCAAGACGATCCGATTCTGGGACGGCAACCAACTCGACGCCCTGTTGAGCACCAGCGACGCGGTACGTCGTCGATTCGATGCGTTCCTGACCGCCAGCGACGTGTTCACCTTCATCTCCGAGCTCACCGGGAATGTCCCGGTAAAGGACAGCGAACCGGTGTTGCTCGACCAGGCCCGCACGGAGCTCCTCTCCGACGGACTGGTCTACTTCGATGACGCCGGCGACCGCGACAACCGAGGCATCCCAGTGCACGAGGTCGCAATCGACCTCCCAGTGACGTTCCCAGGAGGAGGAAACAGGAGCACCGTGCTGGGGCACGTGCTCGGACGCGGCGACAACATCCTCGCCCGAGATATCACGGCCGTAGACGGGCCGCGGCACATCGTGCTCACCGGCCAGCCGGGCAACGGAAAGACCACGATCTCCAAACTGATCGTGCAGGCCTACCGCGTGGCCGCACTCAAAGGATCAACTGCACTGGCCGCGAACCACGACGCGGTGATCGCCGGCACCGAGGCCGTGCTGCAGAAGCTGGGACACGAACTCCCGCGGCACCGTCGATGGCCACTGCGCATCGATCTGGCGCATTACGCGGAGGAGCGGGGCCACAAGCTCGACGAATCACTGATGCGCTACGTGTCCGAACGCATCAGCAAGAAGTCGAACCACGGAACCGTCACGCCAGCCACCCTCACCTCCTGGCTCCGCGCCTGGCCATGGGTTGTCGTTTTCGACGGCCTCGACGAAGTCACCGAGCCCGAGACCCGGCGCACCGTGATCGAGCGGGTGGTGGAGTTCGTCAACAACGCCGAGGGAGACCGATGCGACCTCCTTGCGGTGATCACCACGCGACCAGTGGGCTACACGGAGAGCATCGACCCAACGTCGTTCGAGACCGTCGCGTTGGACGACCTCACCCCCAACGAAGCGCTCGCCTTCGGAGCCAAGGCCGCCCAGGTGCGCCTCAATGGCGACGAGGAGCGGATCGACAAGGTCACCGTGGCCCTTCGCAACGCCGCCCAGGATGAGAACCTCGTCAAGCTGTTGCGGACTCCGCTGCAGGTGCTCATCTTGTCGATCATCGTCGACGGTGCCGGGACCATCGCGCCCGACCGGTACAGCCTGTTCTGGAGCTACTACGACACCGTCGTACGGCGCGAGCGCAACAAGCCGACTATGGTCCGCACCTTGCTGACCAAGTACGAGCCGTTCATCCACCAACTTCACGAGCGTGCGGGTTTCGTGCTGCAACAGCGCAGCGAGACCGCCGACCACTCCACCGCCGTGCTGACAGAGCCAGAGCTGCGCGACATCGTCTGGCACATCCTCGACGAGGCTGAGTTTCAGCCTGACGGGCATCACTCTGACGTCCTGGATTCGATCATCAAGTCAGCAACGCAGCGGCTCCTCCTCATTGCGCCAAGGAGCGACGGCTTCGGCTTCGACGTGCGCTCGCTCCAGGAACTCATGGCGGCGAGGCGAATCAGCGACGCGCCCCTGGAGACCCTCATCGACAGGCTCCGTCTCCTCGCGCCGAGCCCGCACTGGCGCAACACCTGGTTGTTCGCGACCGGACGGATGTTCGCCGAACCGCGCGCCCACGAACACCAGGCCGTGGTCGAACTCGTCGAGACGATCGACGTAGGTGCAGCCGAACGAATCGGCGAGCACCTACCGATCGGCCCCGAACTCGCCCTCGACATACTCGACGACGGCATGGCTCGCGCCTGGCCAAGTTGGAGCCGGCGAATCCTCGCCCACGGCCTCCACGTGCTCGACGCTCTCTCCGCCTTCAACCTCGACCGGGCCCTACGCATCCTTCTGCGGTACGCCGACGGCGGCGCCGACCAACGAGACGCCGTAGCGCGAATGATTCGGGACGACCTGACCGCAACGGCAAACCGCCTGACCCTCGCCAGCGCGGCTGAGATGGTGCCCGCGATCGAACGCGATCTGCGCGTCCACGAGCGCACGCTCGGTCTCAGCTTCGTCTTCGACCAGATCGCCAGGAGCCCGCACCCCGCAAGCCCTCGCGTGGACTGGGACGCCTTGAACGAGGAACTGGACACAAGCCCCCACCCGGACACGCTCGACCCCGTTATCCGCGGTGCGGCCGACGCGCTAGAGGCAATCAAGAACGAGGTCTTCACCGAGGAGCACGAAGCCGACCTCGTCGCCTGCCTGAACCACCCTGAGGCAGCCGAAGTACTGAGCGCGGCTCTCACTCACGTGCTTCCTGGCGACGTGGGGCTGTTCCTCCAACTCAGGTCCGTTCTCTCACAACGCTTCCGCGACCCCCTCGGCGACCGCATCCTCGCCTGATCGCAAGCCCCATTCGCCGGCATACTCAGCGCTTAAGGCGACTACCTCGCTTGTCGTGATCTCCGTCGCGGCAGTTGGTCGCCATGGGGGAAGAGGACCGGTCTGCAACGGCCGTCTCCTCCGGCCACGTCGATCTCGAGCGCCGGTCTCGGCCGGACCCGCCCCACGCAATCGTCGGCGACAGTCGCTCAGATCAAATGCCGTCAGGGTTTGAGCAGATCTCGCATGCTGCGAGATGGCGCTCGTCCAGGAGGCTGGCCTCGGCGAGGACATCGCGGGCAAGGCGACGCACTGCAGTAGTGATCTGTCGCGTCGGCGCTTTGTAAACGACTTCGGTTGGCTGGTCATCGCTGGCACGCTCGATCACGGAGATGTGAACGAAGTGGCCCTCGGGGCCTCCGCTCCCAGATGTTGCGACTTCGATTCCGGCAGCGTCGAGCTCCAGCGGGTCACCCTTCCGCCCCCGTCCGGCGCGCTGGGCGTCGCCGGTACCGCGGATGTAATCCTCGTAGTGCTCGAACCGATCCCGCAGCGTCTTGATCGTGGGGTGCTCGTCATTAAAGCGACGGACGATGTCGCTGTCTTTGCCAATTGCGTGCTCGGCTCCGCGGAGGACGTTTCGCACAGCGTCTACCAGCACCATGGTCATTGCATCGCGGCGGCCGAGCTCCGTTGCTGGCGACTCCGGGATCGAGATGGACTCGATCGTCTCGTAGGTCTGGGACGCCGCGGCCGCCCACGCATGCGCCCACCGTGCAAGGTGGTGCTCCGGACCTGAGGGCGCCATATCGTTCATGTCTCAACCTTCTCACCGCTGGCGGTGATGAGATGGTCGGGCACTTCGCCTCTTGGTGTCGGCCTTGAGTCCTATGATCCGTCGAGAGAACGAGTACAGGGCTGACCCGAAGAGGAGCACCCCTATGGAGGAGACCGAACAGCCTTCTGCTGACTCTCGAGGACGGTCGCATACCGGGCCTCTCGGTGTCGCCGCCGCCGACGAGCGCCGTGAGCTGTTCGTGCTCCTCGTCTCTGCGATTGGCACACCTGTCAACGATGTCCAGACCGACCTAGAGGCGGCATTCCGGGCGGTCGGGTACACGCCGCGGTCGGTTCGGATCAGCCAGCTTCTTGACGCGACATCAGGGGAAGAGCGGCCTGAGGAGACCTGCCAGACCGAGTGGCTCATGGACCTCGGCGACCGGCTGCGTGAGAACTCAGGAATCCAAGGGGCTGCAGCGATGCTGGCCGTCCTGCAGATTCGCGCGGACCGTGCGAGAAGCAATCTCGGCGAGGACGGCGTCAACGTCGACAGGACTGGTGTGGTGACGATCATCCGATCAGCCAAAAGGGCTGAGGAGGTCGACTTCCTTCGGAACATCTACGGATCAAGGTTGCTGGTCATCGGCGTCTCTCAGGCGGAGGGGAAGCGGCGAGAGACACTCGCTGCCCGGCTCGGTCGTGAGCGAGATGAGTCCGATGGAATCTCGAGCGTGGCGCTGGCTGACAAGCTGCTTCGACGTGACGAGGAGGATCCGGACAACGACTGGGGACAGAGTCTCCAAAAGGCCTTCGGACGTGCGGACGCCTTTCTCTGGATCCGTTCAGGTCACGCAACTAGGGGCCAGGTGACGAGACTCGTCGAACTCTGGTTTCAGCAACCCTTCATGACCCCGACCCAAGACGAGCAGGCGATGTATCACGCCAGCGCTGCGCAGTACCGCTCGGCGGCAGCGGGCCGGCAGGTCGGAGTGGCAATCGTTGATGGTGAGGGCGAAGTGCTGGTGACTGGCACCAACGAGGTCCCGAAGCCCGGGGGCGGCCAGTACTGGACGAATGACTCGCCCGACTACCGCGACTTCAAGCTCAGCGTCGAGACCAACGACATCGGAAAGCGGGATGTGATCCAAGACGTGCTTCGACGTCTCAAGGCTAGCGGCTGGTTGTCCGACGTGCCTGCGGGACTGGATGACGTGGCACTCGTCGATGCCGCCATCGCGAAAGCCGGACCCTTGGACGGCGCACGGGTCACCGACCTGATCGAGTTCGGACGAATCGTCCACGCCGAGATGGCTGCGATCTGCACGGCCGCGCGTCGGGGAACACCTCTCCGTGGCTCCACGCTTTACACCACCACATACCCGTGTCACGAGTGCGCTCGCCTGATCATCGCCTCCGGGATCACCCGCGTGGTCTACATAGCGCCCTACGCGAAGTCCCAGGTCAGGATGCTCTTCAGCGACCTGGTGAGCCACACGCCCAAGAGCGGCAATGGCAGCTCGGTGGTTGAGATCGTTCCGTTCGAGGGCGTCGCGCCGGAGATGTTCCCGACGGTGTTCCGCATGGGGAGCCGGAATCGTCTGCCGGACGGCACCTTCGAGTCTTGGACTCCGAGCCCACCGACGTCGCGAAACCAAGCCATCGTGCCGACGCTCGGCGATGAGGGTGCGGCTGTTGCCGAGTTCGCGCAGACCTCGTTTGGGCAGGCGTGGCTGGGCCAAGGCGAGTAGCTGAAGTGGTATACGTACGGGTAGGAGTGTCGGTCCCTTACGATTCACTTCTACCGCGGGTCGAAGCCGAACATGGAGCTCTCCTCAGAGCTTCTGGGAACTGTGACTCATCCCAATGGGACGGAAAGACACCATGAGCAACGATCGGTCAGCCATCAACGCCGCACTGCGCCAGCAGCTTCGCAAGGCATCGGAGCAGAGCCAGAAGCAGCCGGCTTGGACCAAGCGACAGATGCCAGCGATCACAGCGAGCCTCGCGAAGGCGAGTGCCAAGCCGAAGCAAGCCTGACTGGCAGCCGAGATCTCTGACTCGCGCCTTCACAGCGAGCCAGAACGTCATCGACGTTCGGCGGTCTGGGGCTGGTGCACGGACCGGTGACACTGTCACCAATCGGTGCAGCAGTCCCGAGACCTGAGGGATGTGGCCCCTGCCCTGCTCGCGCAGGTAGGGCAGCGCGGCCTGGGTGACCCACAGGGCAGCGAAGACGTTGGTCTCGAGCCGGGCGCGGGCCTCGGACTCGGTGAGCTGCTCGATGAGGCCGAAGTGGGCGTAGCCAAGCCGGCGTTGTTGACCACGACTTCCATGCGTCCGAAGTGCTCGTGGGCCTGCTTCACCGCGGCGAAGTCGGCGTCGCGGTCGCAATCGCTGCCGGCGGCGGCATCTCGTGGCTCTACTCGTACTTCGCCGCGTCCTCCGACGTCGGCATCTTCTGGCTCGGCCCGATCCTGGGCGTGCCCGGCAGCATCTGCGCGATCATCGGCTACCGCGGCCGCCTGCGTGAGATCCGCAGCACGCGGCCCCCCGACGCGCGCCACTACCCGTGGCTGTTCGTCGGGTGGCTGCTCGTCGCCGCAGCGACGCTCGTGCCGCCCTACGCCTCGGCCTGAGCTCCCGACCCTGGCCCTGGGCTCACAGTGGCAGGGCCCCTTCGACGAGCAGCGACACGGGCGCGTCGGCGTCCGAGGTGGAGGGGACGGGGATCTGCGGGCTCGCGGCGACGCACCGCCACTGCTCGACCGTGCACCTCAGCACCTGCTGGGACACGGTCACCTCCTCGCCACCGAACTCCTCGTCGGCACCGGTGGTGCCGCCGATCCCCCAGAAGGTCCGATCGTCGATCCAGCCGACCAGGGCGAAGGAGTCGGCATCGAGCTCCAGAGGCTGGGGTCGGCCGGTGCGGGCGTCGTACACGATCGGCGGGGGCGAGCTGGTGGTGAGGTCGAAGAGCCAGCGTCGATCGGGTGACAGCGCGCCGACGCCGTCCAGGGTGGAGGCGCCGGGCCGTCGCCGTTCGCCCTCGCTGCGGACGCCGACGTGGAAGCCGTCGCGGAACAGCGCGGTGTCGGCTCCGGGGAAGGAGTCGACACCGTCGGAGTCCTGGGTGACCTCGGCCCGGGCGCCGGTGGCGATGTCGATGCTCGCGCGGTCGAAGAACACGGTCGTGTCGCTCACGCCCTGCAGGAGCGGGGTGGTCTCCTCGTACAGGTCGGCGAGGTCGGCGCCGTCGTCCGGCTCCTCGTCGGGGGTGCGGTAGCGCTGCTGGCCCGTGCGGGTGTCGAAGACGGCGACCTGCGCGACGTGCGTGCCGTAGGAGTCGGTGGGTCCGCGGGATGCGTCGACGACGGCGAGGGTCGAGCGGTCGGCGGAGATCGCGATCTCGCTGCGTTCCAGGTCGCGCACCCGCCGAGTCGTGCCGGCGACATCGGTGAAGCGCAGGGTCGAACCGCGCAGCCAGTAGGCGCCGGTCGGGGCGACGACGAAGGAGTCGACCGCCCCCGGCAGCGGCACCGTGCGGTCGCCGACGTGCAGCGTGCCGTCGGCCAGCCACGCGGGAGCCGACGCCTCCCACTCGCTGCTCCCGACCGGGAGGCGGAACGGCGCGGCTCCCGCCCCGGCCTCCTGGCTGCCGCAACCGGCGAGCACAGCAGCCGCGACCGTCAGGAGAACGGTGAGGAGGGAGCGGACGACGACGTCCCGAGACCGGCGCATCGGCCCATCATGCCGCGGTGAGGGGATGTGGGGCGCTCCTCTGGTTTCGACCTGGCGAGCAGGGGCATACCTGCCAGGGTCGCCGGCCGACGGTGCTGCGACGATCGGGCGTCGAGCGAGAGGGAGTCATGACGCAGGACGGAGGGGTCTTCTCCGACGGGGCGGCCGACGAGGTCGGTGGTGCGTCGGGCGACGGCACAGTAGGCCCAGTCGGCGCGGAGAATCTGGACGACGCCGCGATCCAGGCGGCTCAGGCGGCCCAGGAGGCCGAGGCCGGCGCCAACCGGGCCTGGATGCACTCCTTGCGCGACCAGATGACCGACGCCCTCCACGACATGCGTCAGGTGGCGGCCGACGAGGAGTCCGGCTCAGCCGGACGATTGCCCGACGCCGACGGCTGAGCGGCCCGGAGCAGCACGGCCGCGACGGCACAGGAACCCCCGGCGACCGCGAGGGTGCTCGTCGTCCCCGCTACCGAGGCGAGCAGACCGCCTGCCAGCGCGGCCAGGGGGACGCTGCCCGCCGCGATGAGGGTCGCCAGGCCGGTGACCCGGCCGAGCAGTGCTGGCGGCGTCCGCTGCTGGCGCTCGGTGACCGCGGTGACGTTGTAGGCCATCGACCCGGCGCCCAGTGTCGCGGCACCGGCCCCCGCGAGCGCCAGCTCCGCTCCGGTGCCGAACGGGTCGAGACCCGGCGCGGCGGCGATCGCCACCAGGCCGAGACCTCCCAGCACTGCGGCGACCACCAGGCAGGGCCAGGCGCCCCACCGCGCGCGAGCGGGTTCCAGGAGCGCACCCCCGCCGAGGGCGCCGACGGCGAAGATCGTGAAGAGCCATCCGTACGCGGCGTCGTCGGCGCCGATCGTGGTGACCACGTGGACGACGAACACCCCCTGCAGCACGCCGGTGGCGGCGGCGAGCAGTGCCGTGCTGATGGCCAGGACCCGCACGGTGGGCTCGCGTGCGGTGAAGCGCAGCCCCTCGAGGATCTCGCCGCGCAGCGTCGTCCGCGTGGGGGCGGAGCTGGTCGAGGAAGAGTTGGTCGGCGCCGGGACCCTCGGCAGCGCCAGCAGGGCGGCCACCGCGACGGCCATGGCTGCGGTCTGCACCGCGAGCGGCGACGACGCCGCGAGGGCGAAGAGGGTGCCGCCGAGTGCCGGGCCGATGAGCGAGGCCGTGACCAGGGTCGTGGACTGCACGGCTCCGTTGGCGCGGGGGAGGTCGTCGTCGTCCACGAGCGCTGGGACGAGGGCCGGTGCCGCCGTGCGGGATGCGACGGTCGCCGCGCCCTCGGCCAGGGCGGCGAGGAGCAGCAGCGGCACCGTGAGCGCATCGGCCACCACCAGGGCCGTGGTGGCGGCGGCGAGCGCGGTGCGCACGGCCGTGGCGGCCAGCAGCATCCGCCGGCGGTCGACGCGGTCGGCCAGCGCCCCCATCGGCAGCCCGAGGAGGAGCCAGGGCAGGCCGAGCGCCACCGGCAGGAGCGCGACCACGCGGGGGTCGTCGGTGCGTTGCAGCACGAGGAGGGGGAGGGCTGTGGTGGCGATGCCGTCGGCGAGTCCCCCGGCCGCGCTGGCGGCGAGAAGGGCGCGGAAGGGGTGGAGGCGGGGCTGGGTGGCGGGAGAGGTGCGCATGGGGTGCCGTTCCGAGAAGCGACGTTATGTACAGAACGTACATAATGTGCCGAATGTGCACAACGGCGTAGGCTGAGGCGGTGCGCGAGATCCCTGTGACCGATGCCCGAGCGCAGCTGGCCGAGCTCGTCAACCAGGTCGCCTACGGCGGTGAGGCCGTGGTGCTGACGCGCCACGGGCGTCGTCTGGTCGCCCTCGTGCCAGTCGACTCCCTCCCGCAGGAGCAAGGCGCGGACGCCGAGGCGGGCGTCGTCCTCGACCTGGGCGGGGGCGGGCGGTTGACCACCGTCGACGACGTGCCTGCGGCCGCCCGCCAGCAGGAGGGCCCTCCGGCGGCGCCGGGCCCGGGAGACCACCGGGGGTGAGCCGAGCCGGCGCCGTCCGGACCGCGGGGGAGCCGTTCGGTCTCGCCGCAACCGGCTCATCTTCCTGCAGTGCAGAAACCTGCAGCGCTGGGTCGAGGACGGCGGACTCCCGCTGCCCCTAGCGTCCGCCACGTATCCGAGGGCACCCACCCCCGTCTCGGAAGGTGACCGATGCTTCGAAGCGACGACCTCCACTTCTCCTACGACGGCAACGTCGTGCTCGATGGTGTCGGGCTGGGTGTCGACCGCGGAGAGACCGTCGCCCTGGTCGGGCCCAGCGGTTCAGGGAAGTCGACCCTGCTCTACTGCCTCGCAGGGATCCTCGTACCGGCGCACGGTTCGGTCGTCTTCGACGGCCAGGTGCTCGGTGAGTTGGACGAGAAGGAACGCACGCTCCTGCGCCGACGCTCCTTCGGTTTCGTGCTCCAGTTCGGCCGGCTGATGGCGGACCTCACGGCCACCGAGAACGTCAGCTTCCCCCTGCGGCTCCTCGGGGTGAAGCGGGCAGCGGCCGAGGCCGCCGCGCGCGAGGCACTGGACGCCGTGGGCCTCGCCGACCGCGGCGAGCGCCGCGCCGCCACGCTCTCCGGTGGCGAGCAGCAGCGCGCCGCCGTGGCGCGCGCGCTCATCCACGAGCCTGCGGTGGTGTTCGCCGATGAGCCGACCGGTGCACTCGACACGGCCAACGGCGCCGTCGTGATGGATGCGCTGCTCTCGACGGCCCGTCAGCGCGGCGCGGCCGTCGTCCTCGTGACGCACGACCCGGCGATCGCGGCCGGGGCGGACCGGCGCATCCACCTGCGCGACGGCCGCATCGTCGACGGCGAGCGGGCTGGCGCAGGAGTGGGCGCGCGAGGCCATGGCTGAGAGGTCGGCCGCGCCTCGCACCGGGCGCAGCCTCGGGATCGTCTGGTGGGTCGCAGCCCGCGGCCTCGTCGCCGAACGCGCGGAGACGACGATCCGTCTCGTCGTCGGCGTGGTCGCCGTGCTGGTGGCCCTCGCCGGTGCGGCGATGCACCCGACCGCCCTCGTCCGCAGCCAGCACACCGCGGCCGGTCTGCTGCCCGTCGCACCTCCCGAGGCGCACAGCGCGGGTGTCCTCGTCGTCCAGACCGACGACTACTACCGGCGCGACCCGATCCGGGTGCGGACGACGGCGCTGGTCGGCGCCCCCGTCGCGGACGCACGCCTGCAGCTGAGGATGCCTCCGGTGGGTGGGCTGATCACCTCCCCTCGGATGCGCCGCCTGCTGGGCACCGATCCCGTGCTCGCCCGCCGCTACCCGGGCCCGGTCGTCGGGGTCGTCGCGGACGACGGCCTGCGGGGCCCGCGCGAGCTCGTGGTCTGGCGCACCGTGCCGCCCGAGCAGATGCCCGCGGACGCCGGCTGGTTCGATCCCGCCGCGGCCCGCAGCTCGGGCGACATCGCCACGCTGGTGCCCACCGAGCTGCGCTTCGCCTCCAGCATGCTCATCGTGGGTTTCCTCGTGCCCCTGCTGGCGTTGCTCGGCGTGGTGGGCACCCTCGGTGCCGCGCGCCGCGAACGACGGCTGGCCAGCATGCGACTGGTCGGGATGACCGATCGGGAGGCCCGCGCCTCGGCGGCGCTCTCAGCAGCCTTGGCGGCGGCGCTGAGCGCCGTGGCGGCGTGGGCGTGCTTCGAGCTCCTCGTCCCCGTCGTCGCGCCGCGGCTCCCTGTCGAGGCGGGGGTCTGGCCCGACGACGTCCGACTCCCCGTCGTGGCGCTGGTCGTCGTCCTCGTGGCCTTCCCGTTGCTGGCCGCAGCCGCCACCTGGCTCGGGTTGCGCAGCCTCGTCACCAGCCCGCTCGGCGTCGAGCGTCGCTCTCGCGCGGCCCGCGCGCGCCGTTGGCCCGCCGTGCTGCTCTCGGCCGGCGCCGTCGTCCTGGGCCTGCTGGTCACGGGAACGGTGGAGGATCGCGTGGTCCGCTCGAACCTCGCGCTCCTCGCGGCGGTCCTGCTCATGGTCGGTCTCGTCGCCACGCTCCCGCCGCTGGCCGCGCTCGCGGCGCGTCTGCTCGCGCGACGCACCTCGGGGCTGGGCTCGCTCGTCGCGGCTCGGTCGATCATCGTCGACCCCGCGCGAGCGACGCGCTCGGCGGTGGGCCTCTCGCTGCTCGTCTGCGCGGCCGGGCCGCTGCTCGTGTTCTTCCCGCTGATCGCCGACACCGCCTCCAGTGACCTGTCGCGCCTGGGGCGCCTGGTCGGCGACGACACCCTGCTGGCCACGACCGCCCCGCTCGACGGCCCCCGCCCGGCGGCCGGCGTCCCGGCGGCCGGCCCGAGCGGGCGCGCGCCTGCGCACGCGGTGACCGAGGACGCCGCTCGCGACGATGCGATCGCCGCCGCCGTGAGCATCGACCTGGTGCCGCTGCAGTCCACGGCCGGCGAGCCGTCGGAGCTGATCGTCGGTGTCGTCGACTGCGACCGGCTGGAGACCATCACCCGGATCCCCGCGACCTCGTGCGCCGGCGGCCTCGCAGTAGCCCCCCAGCGTCTGCAGGGCACTTACGCGGCCTACCGCGAGTCGTCGATCGGGGACGACGGCCGGATCGTGAGGACGCCCCTGGGCGAGCCGGTGACGCTCGACATCGCGCCGACCACCTCGCGTCGCCTCGAGGTGCTCTACGACGGGCTCGCTGTCTCGCCGGGTCTTCTGCTGCCGCGCTCGGCGCTCGGGCCGACCCTGCCGACCGGGGGCTTCGCCCGCCTGACGCTGGCGCGGCCGCGACCCGGGATGCTCGAGGAGGCGCGGACCCGCCTGGCTCGCGCGAGCGACGGCGAGGCGCTGAGCATCGGGGAGAAGTACGCGATCGCCACGCGCACCACGCGGGACTTCCGTGCGATCACGGCGGGAGCCGGGTTGCTCGTGGTCGTGATCGCGGCGCTGACCACGGCGGTCACCGCTCACGAGCAGGTGCGTCGCGGCGAGCCGGAGCGGCGCCTGCTCTGGGTCTCCGGCGCCGACGGCGCCGTCGCGCGTCGCACGGTCCTCGTGCAGACGCTGGTGCCCGCGATGCTCGCACTCGCCCCTGCCGTCGCCATCTCGCTGGGCCTGACCTTCGAGCTCGTGACTCTGCTCGAGACGGCGCGGGTCTCGGTGCCCGTCGGCGCGGTGCTGACCGTGGCGGCGCTCGGGCTCGCGGTGACCGCAATGGCCGGACAGGCCGTCGTCCGGCTCACACCTCCGGTGGGGATCGCCCCCACCGAGTGAGCCCGCTCCCCTTCCTGCACGCCCGACCACCACCCGACCCGCCCGACCCGCCGCACGGACCGCACGAGAGGAACCTGACGAGATGAAGCACAGCAGCGTGGGAGAGGTCCCGACCAGGGCGGCCCGGCCTCGGACGATCCTCGCCTCGGTCCTGGTCCTGGCGGGTGGCCTCGCGGTCGCCGCATGCGGTGCCGATCCCGACGAGCAGCTGAGGGATCCCTCGGCGAGCGGCGCCGCGGCAGCGGTCAGCCAGTTCGTCGAGGCCCTCGACTCCGACGAGCCCCAGGGGGCGTGCTCGCACCTGTCGGCCGAGGCCCAACGCGCCCTCGAGGCCGTCAGCGGTGCGGGCGACTGCGTCACCGCGCTCGGCAAGGTCGGATCCGGATCGGAGGCGGACGGTCTTCGCGCGGTCGCCGAGGACGACATCGACGTCCAGGGCGAGCGGGCGGAGGTCAGCGGCGAGGAGGCCGACCGCATCGCCGAGCTGCTCGGACTCGAGACCCTGCGGCTGCACCGGGTCGACGACCGGTGGGAGATCGGGTGACCGGCCAGGAGCGCTCTCGGCGGCGCCGGTCGGTGACGACCGTCCTGCTCGTGCTGGCGGTCGCGACGGGTTCGTTCGCTGCGGCGTCCTGGGGATTGTCGAGGTTCGCGGACGGCGGTGAGGACGACGTCGTCCGCGTGCGCTTCGCGGCGCCGCGTCTTCCCGAGCGAAGCCTCACCGCGCCGAGGAGCGAGGGCTCGGTGGCCTCTGCCCTGCGTCTCGCGAGCGCGCTCCCGGGTGAGATCGGCCGCGTGCGCGCCGCGTGTCTGCAACAGCAGGGCCGCGACGAGCTCGACCGGGCCCTGCGCCAGCGGCGGCAGCCGGCGCGACCCGAGCTGACGCAGCCGCTGACCGTGCTGCCCATCGAGTTCGGTCCCTCGAGCTCCGCCGAGGCCCGCCGTTTCGGCTTCGCCGGCACCGCCGTGGCACTGGACGAGGGAGAGGTGGGCGCCGTCGTCTCGCGCGATCCCGTCTACGACCGCCTCGCGGAGCGCTGCGACGGATGGATGTACGAGCGGGCCCGGGGTCTGCAGGAGGCGCAGGCGAGCGCGTCGCGCTTCTCCGAGGTCGTCGACGGCGCGTTCCACGACGAGTTGGTCAGGCTGCTGGACGACGCGATCGAACGCCGCCTCGACTGCGTGCGCGTGCGCTACCCGGCACTGCCGAGCTGGTCGGCCCTCCAGCAGATGAACGAGGACGAGCTGCTCGCACGCCTGAGGATCGTGCCCGGCCGGGTGCTGCGCGGCGGCGGGCTGGCGCCGTCCGAGCGCCTCGTGCCGGTCGGTCGCGTCCGAGTCTTCGCCCCGCTCGGGCGGGACCGCTACCGGCCGAGCGCCGCCGAGGTTCGTTTCGCCACCGCGTTCGCCGATTGCGCTCGGCGCACGGGCTTCGAGCGGGCCCTCGCTGCAGCCACGCCGCGGGCCGTCGTCTCGATCGAGACCCGATTCGGCGTCCGAGCAGACCGGCTGCGACGTGACGTCACCGCGCTACTCGCGCGCCTGCAGGTGCGGGCTCGGCCGTGAACCGGACCGCGGGGTCGGATGCGGCTCAGGCGAGACCGGTGAGGCGCAGCGAGGCGTCCCACAGCCCGTCGATGAGCCGCTGGTCCTTGGCCTGCTTGCTCTCGAGGCCGTCGGCGGTGAAGCGGCTGTAGTACCGGCCGTCGATCGCGGGATCGGCGCCACGGGCCGCCAGCGCCACGAGCGGCGCGGCGCCGCTGGCGACGCTGATGGTGCCGAAGCGCTTCAGCGGTGAGCGGTAGAGCAGGCCGATGAACCACGAGTCGCGGCCGAACGAGCTGCCCACCGGGCCGGGGTGCACGGCGGCGGAGACGACGCCCTCGGCGCCCCATCGCTGGGAGATCCCGCGGGTGAAGAGGATGTTCATCAGCTTGCCGGTGCCGTAGGCCACGAACTCGCTGCGGCGCACGCGGTCGAGGTCGGCGAGGTTCACCCGGCCGATGTTGTTGGCGATGCTCGAGGTGTTCAGCACCAGCGAGCCCTCGCCCGAGGTGAGCTGCGGCTTGAGCAGGTGGGTGAGCAGGAACGGCGCGAGGTGGTTGATCTGCAGGTTGGGCTCGTGGCCGTCGGCGGTGGTGCGGGTGGGCGCGAAGGTGCCGCCGGCGTTGTTCATGAGGACGTCGATGCGCGGCGCCCGCTCGGCGATCTCCCCGGCGAGGCGGCGCACGTCGTCGAGGCGCGCGAAGTCGGCGACCAGCGGCTCGGAGCCCACGGCCTCGGCGATGGGCGCGAGCTTGGACGCCGAGCGACCGGTGACCAGCACGGTGGCGCCGCGCGCGTGCAGCACCTTCGCAGCCTCGGCGCCGATGCCGTCGCTGGCGCCGGTCACCACGATGGTCGTCCCGGTGAGGTCCTTGCTGGAGTCGCTCATGGTCCGAGGGTGACAGACGGCGACTAGCGGGCAGGGCCCGGATCGGATCGCGGGCGGAGCCCGGATCGGATCGCGGACGGTGGGCACCGGGGGCGGGCCGTCACCTGATGTTCCCGGCCTGGACCCTTGCGCCGAGAACGTGCGTTCTCTACGGTGGTCGGCAGGGGAGAACGACCGTTCTCCTCGCTCCCCCCACCGAGAGGTCGACCTCACATGGGCACCATCACCGTTGGCACCGAGAACTCCACCGACATCGAGCTGTACTACGAGGACCACGGCACCGGGCAGCCGGTCGTCCTGATCCACGGCTACCCGCTGAACGGCACCAGCTGGGAGCGCCAGTCGCGCGCGCTGCTGGACGCCGGCTACCGCGTCATCACCTACGACCGCCGCGGGTTCGGTGCGTCGTCCAAGGTCGGCACCGGCTACGACTACGACACCTTCGCCGGCGACCTCAACACGCTGCTGACCACCCTCGACCTGCGCGACGTCATCCTCGTCGGCTTCTCGATGGGCACCGGCGAGCTCGCCCGCTACGCCCGCCTGCACGGCACCGAGCGCGTGGCGAAGTTCGCCTTCCTGGCCTCGCTGGAGCCGTTCCTGCTGCAGCGCGACGACAACCCCGATGGCGTGCCGCAGGACGTCTTCGACGGCATCCACGAGGCCGCCTACACGGACCGGTTCGCGTGGTTCACGCAGTTCTACAACGACTTCTACAACCTCGACGACACCCTCGGGAAGCGCATCAGCGAGGAGGTCGTGCGCGCGAACTGGGCCACTGCCACCGCGAGCGCGCCGGTGGCCGCCTACGCCGTCGTGCCGACCTGGCTCGAGGACTTCCGCCCCGACGTCGAGGCGGTCGCCGCCTCCGGCCTGCCGACGCTGATCCTGCACGGCACGGCCGACAACATCCTGCCGATCGACGCCACCGCGCGCCGGTTCAAGGACCTCGTGCCGCAGGCGCAGTACGTCGAGGTCGAGGACGCTCCCCACGGTCTGCTCTGGACCCACGCCGACGAGGTCAACGAGGCGCTGCTGAGCTTCGTCCGGGGCTGATCCTCCGGGCGATGATGCGTACCCACCGGGAGAACAACCGTTCTCCCGGTGGGTACGCTGATGCCATGGAACCGGCCGTCGACAGCGCGCGTACGCGCATCGTCGCCGCTGCCGACGAGCTCTTCTACGGTCGCGGGATCGGCAAGGTCGGTATGGACGCCGTGCGCGACGCCAGCGGTGTGTCGCTGAAGACGATCTACCGCGAGTTCCCGTCCAAGGAGGACCTCGTGCTCGCGGTGCTCGAGCACCGCCACGGCCTGTGGACCCGCGGCATCGACACCGCGGCCGCCACCGCCACCGACCCCCGCGCGCGTCTGCTCGCCATCTACGACCACCTCGCCGTGTGGTTCGCCGAGAGCGACTTCCGCGGCTGCGGCTTCATCAACGCCTTCGGCGAGCTCGGCGCCGCCCATCCGCGGATCGCGGACGCCGTGCGCGGCTACAAGTCGACCTTCCAGCGCTACGTCGACGACCTCGTCGCGGACGCCGGCGGCCCGGCGTCCCTCGGCCCGCAACTCGCGATCCTAGCCGAGGGCGCGCAGACCACCGCCGCCATCGCGGGCACGCCGGACGCGGCCGCAGCAGCGCGTGCTGCGGCCGTCGTCCTCATCGACGCGGCCTGCGGCGACCAGCTCGGGACTAGTTGAGGATGCGCATGGACGACGGCACGCCGCCGCCGTCGTGCACGGCCTCGACCAGCTCGGCGAGCGCGGTGAGCGCCACGTTCTGCGCCATCGGGCCGTAGGACACGCGGGCGACCCCGAGCTCCTGGAGCCGCGCCAGGCTCGGTGTGCCGGGGATGCCGATGGTCGTGAGGCGCTGCGGGCCGAAGGCGTCGACGAGCGTGCTGATCTGCCCCTCGTCGAGCTTGCCCGGGACGAAGACGACCGGCGCGCCGGCCTCGAGGAAGGCCTTGCCGCGGGCGACGGCCTCGGCCAGTGCGTCGTCCACGCCCTTGACGAAGGCGTCGGTGCGCGCGTTGAGGACGAAGTCGGGCACGCCGGCGTCCTTTGCGGCCTCCATGACGGCCTCGACCTGGGCCGCGGCCTCGGCCAGCGGGCGCATCTGGTCCTCGAGGTTCGCGCCCACGACGCCGACCTCGATGGCGCTGCGGATGGTGGCGGCGGGGTCGCCGTAGCCGCCCTCCAGGTCCGCGGTGACCGGCAGGTCCGTGACGGCGATGATGCGGCGGATCTCCTCGATCATCTCGGCGACGGGGATGTTCTCGCCGTCCTCGTAGCCGCGGCTGGCGGCGATCGAGTGGCTGGCGGTGGCGAGCGCGAGTGTGCCCGGGATGTCGGCGACGACCTTGGTGGAGATCGAGTCCCACACGTTGACGACGGTGAGCAGCTCGGGAGCGCGGTGGAGATCCAGGAGTCGGGTGGCCTTGTCGGCGGTGCTGGTCATGGGTCGAGCCTGGCACCGCGGTGGTTGGCGGTCTGCTTCCCCCGGGACCTCGAGGGAGGTCTCAGCGTGACGACGTCGGCGTTAGACAGCGACGGTGTGGACCGGGCGGCCGCGCTGGACAGCAGCGTCCGCCGGCAACCCCACTGAACAGCATGCCGGCAGGGCGTCGTCCACGCGGTGGAGCCGAACTGCTCGACCGAAACTCGTGCTACTCGCATGAAGCTTCAGCCGACCAGCACGAGATTCACCGGTGCACCGGTGAATCTCAGCCTCGAGCCGCACGCCCCCGGGGAGGCGAGGCAGGGCCTGGAGCAGGCGTCAGTCGAAGATGCCGAGGAGGTCCTTGATCGGGATGTCGCTCTCGGCGGGGTGGCGCAGGCGGCGGTGGGGGTGGAGGCGGTACTCGTTGCGACGGCCGACCTTGACCTTGGTGAGGTAGCCGCCCTCCTCGAGGTCGCGCACGATCGCCTGGGTGGCGCGTTCGGTGATGCCGACGGCTTCGGCGATGTCGCGCAGTCGTGCGCTGGGGTCGCGGCTCAGCGCCACGAGGACGTGCCCGTGGTTGCTTAAAAAGGTCCACCCGCGCTCGGCGGCCTGCGCCGCGGGCACCGTTGCTCGGTCGGCGACTCGATCCGTCACAGGACCACCCTACCTTCTATTACCTACGTCTCATTCCTGATCATAGACACCGGAATCACGGTTCCGGTATTAATGGTCGCATGAACTCGCTACGTCGGACCGCGGTCCTCCTCTCCGCTCTCGCAGCGGCCGGGCTCGTCGGGCTCCTCGCGCTGGTCGTGCGCGGAGTCGCCACGGACTCCTGGCCGTCGTCGTCCACGACCCTGGCCGTCGGCCTGGTCGTCCACGTCCTGTGCCTCGGCGCGGTGGTGGTGCGCTTCTCCGCCACCAACCTGCGCGGTCGCGACGGCCTCGGCCGCTACACGGCGCTGCTGGGCACCGTGCTCGGCGCGCTGGTGCTGATGGTCGCCACCAGCGAGCTCGCCCTCTTCGCCCTCGGGTGGACCGTCAGCGGCCTCGCCGTCGCCGGCCTCGTCCACGGCGGTGGGACGACGGGCGCCCCCCGCGCGGCCCGACGCACCCTCGCCCGCCTCGTGCCGGGCGACCTCGCCCTGTGGGCGCTGGTCGCCGCCGACGCCGGCGTGCTGCCGGACCTCGGGCTGGGCGACGACCTCGCCACGGCCCTCGGCGTGGCCGCCCTGGTGGTCGCCGTCGTCAGCCGCGGCGCGCTCGTGCCGCTGGGCGACTGGCTCGCCGAGACCGCGGAGGCCCCGAGCCCGGTGTCGGCGCTGCTGCACGCGGGCGTCGTCAACGGCGGGGTCCTGCTGCTCCTGCTGCACGGCTCCGACCTGCCCACCGGCACCGCCACCGCCGCCGCGCTCGCCGCCGCCGCGGCGCTGACCATGGTCGTGGGCGTCCTCGGCCAGCAGGGCCGCACCGACGTCAAGGGCCGCCTGGCCGCCTCCACGAGCACCCAGATGGCGCTCGCCACGGCCTTCGTCGCCGTTGGCCTGCCGGGCGCCGCGCTCCTGCACGTGATCGCGCACGCCTGGTGGAAGGCGTGGTCCTTCCTCAACGCTGGCGGTGCGGTCGACCGGGCACGCGAGGCCCACCAGACCCGCAGCAGCGCGCTCGCCCTCGGCGTCCGCCTCGGCGCAGCCGCGATCGCGGGCGGTGCGGCGTTCGTCGTCCTCGCGCACCACCTGCCGGCGCCCGTCGCCGCCGTTCCCGCCCTGCTCGTGGCACTGGTGGCCGGTGCCACCGCAGCGGCCTTCGCCGCCGCGCCGTCCGTCTCTCACGCGCTCGCCGGTCTGGGCGCGGTGGCCGCGCTCGCCGGACTGGTGACGATCGGCGAGCGCCTCGAGCTGCCCGAGGGCGGCGCGCACCCGGCATCCGCCCTCGCCGCGGTGGTCACCCTCGTCGGCATGGCGCTGGCCGCCGCAGCCGCGATCCCCGGCGCACGCGAGATCGCCCCGCTGGCCCTGCTCCGCGCCCGCCTCGCCCTTCCGCCGTGGGCGGTGCGCCGCCGCCGGACGACGCTGGCCGACCACCTCGCGCCCGCGATCCGCGCCGAGCACCAGCACGTCGACGGCGGTGCCGAGCGCATCCGCATGGCGGTGAAGATCGCCTCCTCGCCCATCGCGCCGGCCTGGCCGCTGCGCTCGGCGATCGCCGTGTCGCCGTTCGACGGCCTCGAGCACCTCGACGCCGACACGGCCGCCGAGATGCTCGACCGACTGCACGGTCGCGACCCGCGCGAGCGCCTGCACCGCCTGCTCTCCCTCTACTCGAGCGGCTCCATCGCCGAGGCGCACCTGCGCCGCGCGCTGCGCGACCTCGAGTCGGACGAGCGCCTCCCCGAGGCCTGGCGCGGCCTGCCCGCCTCCGACCTCGTCGCCTACACGCGGGCCACCCTCGCCGAGGCCCCCGCGCCCGCCGAGGACGCCGCCCCCGACGCCGTGGGCAGCCTCGGCACGCTCGGCGCGGCCGCGCGCACCCTCGCCGGGGCGCAGGACGTCGCCTCCCGTCGCCGTCCCGGTGCTCCCGGGTCGCTCACCGAGCAGGCCGCCGCCCAGGCCGCCGCCTGGTGCGCGCAGGCCTGGCAGCGCACGGCCGGCGACGCTGACCCCTGGCGCGTGTGGCTGCGCGCCGCCCGCCTGCCCGGGGCCGACCTCGCGCTCGGCACCCCCGGCGTGCGCGCCGCGGCGCGCATGCTCCCCGAGGACCCGGTGCTCGCCCTCGCCCTGCTCCATGACGAGGCACGCCGCCGGGCCACCCGGGCCGGCCTCGACCCGCTCGACCTGTTCGCCTACCTCGCCGGCCTGCTCGCCACAGCGCCCGGCTGGGCCGCGCACGCGCGCTGGCGCGTCGACCACGGCCAGCCCGACTCGCTCATCGCGCTCTGCGCCGTGCGCGCGGTGCACGACCTGCTCGTCGCCGACCTCGGCGAGGGCCGTGGCGAGGCGGTGTCGCCCGGCGTCGTGGCAGCCATCGGCGCCGGCGACCCCGGAACCGTGGAGGTGCGGCGCCTGCTCGGCTTGTGGCAGCGCGCCCTCGACCTCGCCGTCGGTGAGCGTCTGCTCGGTGCCGGCACGCGGCCCGCACCCGTGCTGGAGGACCGCGCGGTCGTCGTCCAGAGCCTGGGGTGCCTCGACGCCCGCTCCGCGCCGATCCGTCGCCACCTGGAGGCGCTCGGGGGTCCGCGACGCCACCGCACCCACGGCGTCGCCGGGTTCTTCGGGGTCGCGGTCGAGACGGTCGACCCCGACGGCACCCGGGTGCGCCGCGCCCCCTTCCTGCTGGCCCCCGACCACCGGCTCCGGGCGTCCGCGCCGCGGCCGTCCGCCGCGTCCCTGCTCACCTCCGCGGCCCGCGACCCGCGCGCGGTGCTGGGCTGGGCCGAGGTGGGTGGCCTGCTCGCCCTCGGCGAGGTGGCGGCCGACGCCGCCCGCCGCGGGCTCGCCCTGGTGCCCCGGCGTCGGGCGCCCGA
This sequence comes from Nocardioides sp., assembly GCF_964229035.1. Taxonomy (GTDB): domain Bacteria; phylum Actinomycetota; class Actinomycetes; order Propionibacteriales; family Nocardioidaceae; genus Nocardioides. The sequence goes on from NZ_CAXRAZ010000025.1 coordinate 97,223, forward strand.
GCTGCCCGCCGACGGCGCGGTGGACCTCGACGTCGCCGCACGCGCCGAGCGGGTGGCCGGGCTGCTGCGCGCGGCCGGGATCGCCGACTCCGCCGAGGGGGTGGGCGAGGTGCTGCTGATCGTGGGCCACGGCGCGCGCACCGCGAACAACGCCTACGCCTCCGCCTACGACTGCGGCGCGTGCGGGGCCAACCCGGGGGCCGTCAACGCCGCCCTGCTGGCCGCCTGGTTCAACGACCCGGAGGTGCGCACCCTGCTGCGCCGCGACCACGGGATCACCCTGCCGCTGCGGGCCACCGCCCTGGCGGCCTGGCACGACACCACCGCCGACGTCGTCACGCTCGACACCGACCACCCCGACCTGCAGGGACTGGTGGAGGACCTGGCCCGGGCGACCCGGCGCGCCCGCCACGAGCGGGAGGCCGAGCTGCCGGGCGGACTGGCGGCGGGGCTGCGGGGCATCGACCGCGCCGAGGCCGTGCCGGAGTGGGGCCTGGCCGGAGCCCACGGGCTGCTGCTCGGGCGCGGCCGGGTGACCGATCCCGGCACCCGCTGGTTCCAGCTCGACTACGACGCCGCCCAGGACGTCGACGGCTCCCGGTTGCGGGCCGCGCTCGCGGGCCCCGGCCTCGTGGCCGCCGGGATCATGTCCTGCTACGGCGCCTCGGTGCGGTGGCCGCAGGTGCACGGCGCGGGCGACAAGACCCTGCACAACGTCCTCGGCGACGTCGGGGTGCAGCGGGGTCGCGACGGCGACCTCGCCCTGGGCCTGCCGTGGCAGGCCGTGGCCGGCTCCGCGCCGGCCCGGGGGCGGGTCTGGTCGGCCGACACCCTGCGGCACCTGCCGGCCCGCCCGCTCATCGCCGTCGAGGGGGAGCGGGACGCGGTGCTGGCCGCGGTCGAGGACGTGGCCGCCCTCCACGCCCTGGTGCGCGGCGGGTGGGTGCGGCTCTGCGTGGTGACCGAGGGGCGGGCCACGGAGTTGGTGCCGCGGCTGCAGGCCTGGCGGGAGGTGGGCAGCGACCGCGTGGTGGACGTGGTCGGGCGCTGATCGCGTGCACCCCCATCGCCGGAAGGAAGATTCACTAATCTCAGGTGGTCGATCTTCTCAGGGTGGTGGGTGGTGCGCCGATACCAGCAGTGTCGATCCGGCTTCGGGTCGCATCCGGACCACGGAGGCCCCCATGACGTTGATCGACGCCCGCGCCCAGTTCGATGCCGTCCGCGACCCGGTGCCCGCACCGGTCGACCCGCAGGTGGAGGTCCTGCGACGGGCGGAGGCACTGAGCGCGGAGGCGGTGGCCGACGTCGCCGCCGTCACCCGGGTGCTGCGCGCGTTGGAGCGCGCGCGCAGCACCCGGGAGGCCGCCCAGATCGCGGTGGACGCGGTGCGGTCGGCGTTCGGCTGGGCCTACGCCTCCTACTGGGAGGTGCAGGAGGACCGTGCGCTGCACTTCGTGCTGGAGTCCGGCGACGTGAGCGCGGAGTTCCGTCGTGTCACGCTCGCCGCGTCGTTCCGGGAGGGGGTCGGCCTCTCGGGGCGGGCCTGGCGCAGTCGGGACCTGTTCTTCACCCCCGACATCGGCGAGATGACCGACTGCGTGCGGGCCCCGGTGGCCCAGCAGGTCGGTGTCCGCTCCGGGGTCTGCTTCCCGATCCTGGTGCGCGGCGAGGTGGTCGGCACCATGGACTTCTTCGCCACCGAGACCCTGCGGCCCTCGCCGCAGCGGTTGGAGGTGCTGCGCAGCGTCGGTCGGCTCGTCTCGGGCACGCTGGACCGGATCGCCCGTGAGGACGCCCTGCGCAGCACCGTGCACTCGTTGAGCGCGGCCGCCGCCGAGCTCACGCGGCTGAGCGAGGAGAGCGGGATCAACGCCGAGCGCAGCTCGGCGGGCGCCCGCGGTGCGCTGGCGTCGCAGGGCCGGGTCTCGGCCGAGCTCCAGAGCGTCTCGGTCGCGCTCGGATCGATGACCGAGGGCATCGGCGGGATCGCCCACGACGTCACCGCCGCCGCCGAGGTCGCCGGCACGGCCGTGGGCGAGGCGGCGCGGGCCCGGGCCACCGTGAGCGACCTCGGCGACTCCAGCAGGGCCATCTCCCAGGTGGTCGAGACGATCAACCGGATCGCCCGCCAGACCGACCTGCTGGCCCTCAACGCCACCATCGAGGCCGCCCGCGCGGGGGACGCCGGCCGCGGCTTCGCCATCGTCGCCGGAGAGATCAAGGAGCTGGCCCGCGAGACCGCCCGCGCCACCGTCGACGTCGCGGCCCGGATCGCCTCGGTGCAGCAGGTCACCGTGCAGGCGGTGGAGATGATCACCGGCATCCAGGGCGTGATCGACCGCATCAGCGCCGACCAGACCGCCATCGCCGCCTCGGTCGGCACCCAGGCCGAGGCCGCCGCCGACCTGTCCGCCGACCTCGCGCGGACCGCTGCCGAGGCCGACGGCGTCACCCGCGACGTCGCCGATCTCGCCGAGGTGGCCGACGACGCCCGGCTCGGCAGCGACCACACCCGGCGCGCGGCGCTCGGTCTGGAGGAGCAGGCACGGGCGCTCTCGCTGCTGCTCGACGGGGAGACCGCCGGCTGAGGCCGGGTCGAGGCGATCATGGATGCGGCGACTCGTGCCGCCCCGGGGACCTGGCCCTCCGGCGGCACCCCCGCCACGACCGCGACTGGCTCAACCAGCCACCGACGCGGCCCTGGGCGACCCCGTCGCCGGCAACCCCTGGTACAAGGACGTCCCCACCCAGGCAGCACGACGGGGCGGCACCCGGGGTGGGTGTCGCCTGTCGGTGCTGCTGGGCCGTTGTGTCGCTGCTCGGGTCAGTCGAGCGGGGTGGTGCCGGTGGGTCCGCGGAGGTAGCGGTGGCTGGAGGGCAGGGTCCACAGGTACGACCTGCCCTCAGGGGTGGTGATCGGTTCGTAGGTCCAGCCGGCGTGGGTCTTGAGCCGGTGGTGGCGTCTGCAGAGCGCGGTCAGGTTCGCGGTCGACGTCGGTCCGCCCCTCGCGGGGTGGGCGTGGTCGAAGGGTTCGATGTGGTCGAGGTCCGCCCCGCGCGCCGAGTGCGTGCAGTACGGGGCGACGCAGGTCCCGTCCCGCAGGACCACGGCCTCACGGATCATCGGGGTGGCTTCGTAGGCGTCGGTGTGACGGACGGTGCCGGTGTCGAGGACGGGTCGGACGGTCACTTTGGTGCCGGCCACGCTGCACCAGGTGCGGATCTGGTCGAGGGTGACGGGGATGCGGGTGTTCTCCAGGCGTCCGATGCCGACACCGGCCTCGAGGGCTGCTTGGGAGAGGTGGACGTAGAGGGTCAGGTTCCTGCGGTTCTTGGCTTCTTCGCTCGGGGCGCCGAAGTCGAGGGCGAGCTGTTTGCGGCCGAGCTCTCCGAGGGCCATGGAGCGGCGGACGTCGAGTGAGTCCTCGCTACCGGCGGCCTTGAGGTCGGCGGCGACCTGCCCCAGTGCCTTGTCGAGGTCGAGGGCGTCGGCGGCATCCAGGGTCGCGTACACCTCGACCATGCCGTCCGCCCCGGCGGTGCTGGTGCCGATCAGGACCCGGCGCCCGTCCGCAGCAGCACGAGCCTGCTCGGCGGCGAGTTCGGGGTCGTGGGCCGCGTTCGCGGCCGCGACGGTGCGGTCGAGCTGGGCGAACGAGCAGGAGTGGGCGTAGGCGGCCAGGCGGGCGTCGACGTACTCCGCCACGGCGGCGTTGCGGCAGTAGGTGCGGTCCGCGATGAGCCGGGCCCGCCACACCGACACCTCCCCGGCGAGGACGCGGACCCACAGGCGGGGGAGGCGGGTGGCGCACTCCTTCGCCGCTGAGAGGTAGGCGAGTCCGGAGGCGTAGGTCCTACCGGTGGCGCAGGCGAACTCCGCGACCGCGGACTCGTCGATCCCCGCGACCTCCTCGATCGTCTCGGGCTCCTCATCGGCCCGGGTCCACACCACGATCGGGTGGGCGACGGCGTAGGTCGCGGCGCCGATGAAGAACCGCCGTTCGGCCGCCTCGGCGTCCCCGGCCAGTTCCGTGAGCCCGGTCAGGGTGCGCGCGTCGGCGTCGGGAGGCGCGGTGTCGTGGAGTGCGGCGGGCATGCTCCGATTATACTCGAACACGTGTTCGAACAACAGTGCGAATCCACAGGTCAGGGGGATGTTTCGGCTCGGGTTCACGCCTCGCCGCCGGCGGTGGTGACTGTTTCTCCGTCGTCACCAGCGGAATGTGCAGGCAGCGCCGCCGACCCTACGGTCCGCGTCTGCACATTCCGCAGGTGACGACGTCCGGCGCGCACCCGACCGGCGGCAGCGGGCATCCACGGCCTCTCGTCGTCAGCGCAGTTCGTCACGGCCAGCAACCACCAGGCAGACGGCGCCGGCCGGCAGTGGTCTCTCGGGTGCGGGCGCCTCGTGACGCTCGCTGGGGCCTCGACGTGACGGCGATCACGTCCTAGGTTGCGGGCATGTCGCTCGAGACGCCGGCCGCCGCGCCGGTCGAACCCGGCCCGCGTCCCGCCCCCGCCTCCCGCGGCTCCGGGCGCGCGCGCACCGTCGGGTGGTGGCTCGTGGCGGGGACGGCGCTGGTGTACGCGCCGATGGCCTTCGAGTACATGTTCCGGTTCGTCGGCGACGGCCCCCGTCTGTGGCAGCGGGCCTACGAGGCGGTGGTGGGGGAGACCCAGGCCGCGGGGGTCGGTTCGGTGCACACCGAGCAGGCGGGCACCTACGCCGACCTGCGGTGGCTGCTGCTCGGCCACACCGCGGTGGGGGCGCTGGCGCTGGCGATCGCGGTCTTCCAGATCACCGCGCGCAGCCGCGCGACGCCGGGGCTGCACCGCACCCTCGGGCGGGTGCAGGTGGGCATGGTGGTGGTCTCGATGAGCGGGGCGCTGGCCTACCTCGCGGCCGCGGGCCCGAGCGACACCTTCGACGGCCCGCCGTTCTTCGCCCAGCTCGTCGTGCTCGCCGGCGGCACGCTCGCGGCGACGCTGCTGGGCTGGCTGGCGATGCGACGCCGGTGGCTGGCGTCGCACCGCACCCTGATGCTGCTGGCCTTCGCCCTGCTCTGCACCGCTCCGGCGCTGCGGGTCGAGTACCTCGTGCTCGGGCTGGCCTGGCCCGACGTCACCCAGGAGGTCGTGAACCTCGCCGGTGGCGCCGTGCTCGGCGTGCTCGCCCCGATCGCGGCGATGGTGGGCGCGGGCCCGGTGCGGGTGCCGCGCGCCAGTGCATCGGCGCCCGCGGTGCCCGAGGCGCTGCTGCGCGTCGCGGTGCCGCTGCTCGTCACCGGTCTGGCGGCCGTGGCGGTGGGCCACCTGCTCGTCGGCCTCGACGTCGACCGGGTCACCCTGACGACGCTCGTGGCCCTCGCCGTGGGCCTCACCGTCGTGGCGGTCCAGGCGCGCGCGGCGCGGCAGGGCGGCGACCCGCGGCTCGCCGCCGAGTGGGACGTGCACCTCGTGGCGGCCTGCGCCGTGCCGGCCGTCGTCGCCGTGCTCTGGCTCGCCTACGCGCCCCTGATGACCACCCACGAGGCGCTCGGGGCCGCGCTGCTCACCGGACCGGCGCTGCCGCTGGCGACCGCCGTCGTGCTGGTCGCCTGGACCCGTCGCCCCGTGCGGGCGGCGGTGGAGGTCAGCGCCGCGGGTCGGTGATCAGCAGCGGGTCGGTGGCCGCCAGGGCGGCGACGACCTGCGAGGCGTCGGGGCCCTGCTGGGCGCTGGCCAGCTCCTCGGCCGTGACCCCGACGACGGCGACGACGTCGACCCGTCCGGTCGGGGTGTCGACCACCGGCACCTGCGGGTCGGCGGCGAAGACCAGGCCCGTCAGCCGGGTGGAGGGCTCGCCGGTGATCGGGCCGCCGGGGTTCATCCGGTGGCCCGGCGCCAGCGGTCGCCCGCTGCTCGCGACGTAGGCGCTGAGCTGCTGCAGCAGGGTGAGCGCCCACGACGGCGGTGCGGTGTCGGCCGGGTCGCGCGGCACCCGCAGCGTGAGCTCCAGGCCGTGCCCCGAGGTGCCGCCACGGCGCCCGCGCAGCCGTCCCAGCAGGCCGCCCCCGGAGGGCGTGCTGCCGAACAGGTCGCTCAGGCCGAGCCCGAGCAGGAGCCAGTGCGTGTCGACGGCGTAGGCGTTGAGGCCGTAGAGACCGCCCTGCCCGGGGAGGGCGGCGGTGCCGAAGTGCTGCGGCTCCGCGCCGCCGGTGGGGGCCGCGAAGGCGGCTTCGAGGGCGGCCCAGCCGGGGGCGTCGTCGTCCGAGATCATGCCCGCCACCCTCGCCTCCCGACGCCGGTCCGAAACCTCACCCCTTGCGCCGGGATCGGAACGCGTTCTAGATTGGACACATGTCCAGTCAGGTGTCCAGGAGTGCGCGCGCCGGGCTGCGGGCGCGTCCCGCCGAGACCCTGGCCAAGCTGCTCGACGCCGGTCTGACCGAGCTCGACGCCGTCGGCCACGAGGCGCTCACGATCCGCACCGTGGCCGCCCGCGCCGGGGTCTCCCCGGCCACCGCCTACACCTACCTGGCCTCGAAGAACCACCTGTTCGCCGAGCTGTTCCTCGCCGCCCTCGGCGAGCCCGCGCCCGCCGCGACCGAGGACCGGCCGCTCGCCGACGGCGTCGTCGGCCGCGTGCAGGTCGTGACCCGCGAGATGGCGCGCCGGCTTGCTGCCGCCCCCGCCCTCGCCGCCGCCGTCACCCCGGCCCTGCTCAGCTCCGACCCCGACGTCGACCGGCTGCGGCTGCGGATCGGCGCCGAGTTCGTGCGCCGCTTCGAGGAGGCGCTGGAGACGCCCGACCCCGACGTCCTCGAGACCCTCGTGCTCGCCTTCTCCGGGGCGCTGCTCCAGGCCGGCATGGGCGTCATCACCTACCCCGAGATGGGCGAGCGGCTCGACGCCGTCGTCGCCACGATCCTGCGAGGCCACCCGTGACCACCACCGCCCAGCTCGTGCTCGACCCCTACGACTACGCCTTCCAGGAGGACCCCTACCCCACGTACGCCCGGCTGCGCGCGGAGGCGCCGCTCTACCACAACGCCGAGCAGGACTTCTGGGCGCTGACCCGCCACGCCGACGTCGCCGCGGCGTTCCGCGACGACGCCACCTACTCCAACGCGATGGGCGTCTCGATCGACCGGTCGGCCTGGGGCCCCGACGCCCACCGGGTGATGTCGTTCCTCGGCATGGACGGGCAGCGGCAGCAGCGGCTGCGCTCCCTGGTCTCGCGCGCCTTCACGCCGCGCCGGGTGCGCGAGCTGGCCCCGCGCGTGCAGCACCTCACCGAGCACTACCTCGACCTGGCGCTGCGCGACGGCGAGGAGCACGACTGGATCGGCGAGGTCGCCGGCCGACTCCCGATGGACGTGATCTCGGAGATGATGGGCGTGCCGGAGGCCGACCGCGCGGAGGTGCGCCGCCAGGCCGACCTCGTGGTGCACCGCGAGGAGGGCGTGCGCGACGTGCCGCAGGCGGCCATGGAGAGCAGCCTGTGGCTCGTGGGCTACTACGCCGACATGCTCGCCCAGCGCCGGGCGCGCCCCACCGAGGACCTCACCTCCGCGCTGATGGTGGCCGAGATCGACGGCGACCGGCTGAGCGAGGAGGAGATCATCGCCTTCCTCTTCCTCATGGTGGTGGCCGGCAACGAGACCACCACCAAGCTGCTCGGCAACGCGCTGTTCCACCTCGGCCAGCACCCCGACCAGGCCGCGACGGTGTTCGCCGATCCCGCCGACGTCTCCTGGGTGACCCCGTGGATCGAGGAGACCCTGCGCCACGACACCTCCAGCCAGATGGTGGCCCGCCACCTGCTGCGCGACGTCGAGGTGGACGGCGTCGTCGCCCCGGCCGGCAGCAAGCTGCTGGTCGTCATCGGCTCGGCCAACCGCGACGAGACGGTGTTCACCGACCCCGCCCGCTTCGACCTGCACCGCCCGCAGGCCGAGCTGTCGAAGATCGTGTCCTTCGGCGGCGGGCGCCACTTCTGCCTCGGGGCCAACCTGGCCCGGCTGGAGGCCCGGATCGTGCTGGAGGAGTACGTGCGCCGGGTGGCCTCCTTCGAGGTCGATCACGCCCGCGCCCGACGCGTGCACTCCGTCAGCGTGCGCGGGTTCGCCGGCCTGCCCGTCACCGTGCGGATGCGGTGAGGCCGCGGTGAGCAGCAGGTACCCCCGCCCCGAGCGGCGCCCGGCCGTCATCAGCGGTGCCTCCTCCGGCATCGGCGCCGCCACCGCGGTCGCCCTGGTCGCCGCGGGCCATCCGGTGGGCCTGGGCGCCCGCCGCCTGGACCGGCTCGAGGAGCTGGCCTCCACCCTCCGCGAGAGTGGCGGCGAGGTCGTCGTGGCGCCCCTCGACGTCACCGACGAGGAGTCCGTGGCCGCCTTCGCCGCGGCGATGACCGCCGGCCTCGGCGACGTCGAGACGCTGGTCAACAACGCCGGCGTCACCGGCCCCGGCACGATCCATCGGGTCGACTCCTCCCGCATCACCGACGAGCTCGACCTCAACGTCGTGGGCGCCCACCGGCTGGTGCGGGCGTTCGTGCCGGCGATGGTCGAGCGGCAGCGCGGCGACGTCGTGTTCGTGTCCTCCGACGTCGCCGTGCGGGCCCGTCCCTTCATGGCCGGCTACGCCGCCAGCAAGTGGGGTCTGGAGGGCCTGGCCCACGCGATGCAGATGGAGCTGGAGGGCACCGGCGTGCGGGCCTCGATCGTGCGACCCGGCCCCACGTGGAGCGAGATGGGCGGCGACTGGGACGTCGACCTCGCCGCCGACGTGCTCAACGGCTGGGTGCGCTTCGGGCTGGCCCGGCACTCGCACTTCCTCAAGCCGACGGCGATCGCCGAGGCGATCCGCTACCTCGTGGACCAGCCCCGCGGCGTCCACGTGAACCTCATCGAAGTCAACCCCGAAGCGCCCGTGGAGGTGCCCTCATGACCGTCACCGATCCCGTCGCGGCGATCCGCGAGGTGTCCTACGCGGTGCCCGACGACGGCCACGGCCACCTCGCCGAGATGCGCGTCGACCCCATCGGGCTGTTCACCCGGGTGCGCGAGGAGTGCGGCGACATCGGCCGGTTCCGGCTCGCCGACCGTGACGTCGTGCTGGTGAGCGGCGCGGAGGCCAACGAGCAGTTCTTCCGCGCCCCCGACTCGACCCTCGACCAGGCCGCCGCCTACCCCTTCATGACCCCCATCTTCGGCCAGGGCGTGGTCTTCGACGCCTCCCCGGAGGAACGCCAGCAGATGCTGAAGAACCAGGCGCTGCGCGGCGACATGATGCGCGGTCACGCCGCCACCATCGAGGCCGAGATCCGCCGGATGGTGGAGCCGTGGGGCGAGGAGGGCGAGATCGACCTGCTCGACTGGTTCGCCGAGCTGACGATCTACACCACCTCCTCCTGCCTGATCGGCCGCCCGTTCCGCGAGGAGCTCGACGCCCGGTTCGCCCGGGAGTACCACGACCTGGAGCGCGGCACCGACGCGCTGGCCTACGTCGACCCCTACCTCGACATCGAGTCCTTCCGGGTGCGTGACCGGGCCCGGGAGAACCTCGTGGCGCTGGTGCAGGGCATCATCGACCGCCGCCGCGAACGGGGCACGGTGCCGCGCGAGGAGCGGGACCTGCTCGATGTGCTCATCTCGATCGACATGAGCGCCGACTACATCACCGGTGTCTTCATCTCGATGATGTTCGCCGGCCACCACACCTCCTCCGGCACCGCCGCCTGGGCGCTGATCGAGCTGATGCGCCACCCGGAGGTGATGGCCGGTGTCGTCGCCGAGCTCGACGAGCTGTACGCCGACGGCCCCGACGGTCCGGCGGAGGTGTCGTTCCAGGCCCTGCGCTCGATCCCGCTGCTGGAGGCGGCGCTGAAGGAGACCCTGCGGCTGCACCCGCCGCTGATCATCCTGCTGCGGCTGGTGGCGGAGGAGATCGAGCTGGCCGGCCACACCATCCCGCCCGGGGTGATGGTGGCGGCCTCGCCGAAGGTGTCGAACCGGATCGCGGCGGACTTCCCCGATCCCGAGCGCTTCGACCCAGCCCGCTACCTCGACCCGCGCCAGGAGGACCTGCAGAACCGCTGGACCTGGATCCCGTTCGGCGCCGGCAAGCACCGGTGCGTGGGCAACGCCTTCGCGATGATGCAGCTCAAGGCGATCTTCTCGGTGATCCTGCGCGACTACGAGTTCGAGATGGCCCAGCCCAGCCAGGACTACCGCGACGACGTGTCGAAGATGGTCATCCAGCTGGCCCAGCCGTGCCGCGTGCGCTACCGCCGGCGGGTCCGATGAGCGGCCCCCGGCTGCGCGTCACCGCCGACCTCGACCTGTGCCAGGGCCACCAGCTCTGCCAGGGCGAGGCGCCCACGGTCTTCGGCTTCGACGCCGCGGCCGACGTCGTCACCGTGCTCGAGGAGCACCCCGATCCCGCGCTGCGGCCCCAGGTGACCGCCGCCGTCCGCTACTGCCCCGCGTTCGCGCTCACGCTCGAGGAGACCACCGATGACTGATCCCTCCACTCCCTCCAGCCCCACCGCCATCAGCCGCGAGGAGATCGAGGAGTTCTGGGACTCCTGGCTCGCCATCAACCGCGAGGCCGAGCGCCTCGGCGACTGGCGGGTGATGGCCGAGTGGTACGCCGAGGACGCCACCTACGGCTGGATGTACAGCCACGACGAGCACTTCATGGCCGTGGGCCGCGACCAGATCCGCGACTGGGCGATCGGGATCGAGATGGACGGCCTCGACGGCTGGCACTACGACTACCAGGCCACGGTGATCGACGAGCGCACCCGAATGATCGTGGGCTTCTGGAAGCAGAAGTCCGGCATCCTCGACGACGACGGGAAGGAGTACGAGATCCTCGGGATCGGCGGCTCCTGGTTCGGGGTCGAGCGGCAGGTCGGCGGCGCCGACGACGGGCTGCTGAAGTTCTCCTGGCAGCGCGACTGGTTCGACATGCCGTCGACCGCCCACACCTTCCTCACCCTGATCAAGGACCAGAAGGCGCCCGACACCCTGCTCAAGCGGATGTCGGTGGCCGGCCACGGCGTGCCCGGCCACTACCACCACGCCGACCTGCCCTCCACCGTGTGGCCGCCGCCGGTGGAGGCCGGGGAGTTCCTGCGGTCGGCCTCCACCCTGCCGACGAGCGGGGAGGCGGACGCGTGAGCCTGCCCCCCGCCCCGCGGCTGCTGGTCGACGGCGCCCTGGTGGCCGCCGCCGACGGCGGCACCTACCCGATCCTCAATCCGGCCACCGGCGAGGTCATCGGGCACGCCCCCGACGCCACCGCCGCCGACGTCGACGCCGCGATCGCCGCGGCCCGCCGCGCGTTCGACGAGTCCTCGTGGAGCACCGACCGCGACTTCCGGGTGCACTGCCTGCGCCAGCTGCACGCCGCCCTGATGGAGCACGCCGACGCGTTCCGTGCGCTCACCACCGCCGAGGTCGGCATGCCGTCGTTCATGATGGGTGCGGCCGGCTTCGACGTGCCTGTGGAGGGGCTGGCCTGGGTCACCGACCTGGCCGCCGGGTTCGAGTTCGAGACCGACCTCGGCGTCGCCGCGCCGATGGGCATCCCGTCGCGGCGCACCGTGCGGCGCGAGGCGATCGGCGTGGTCGCGGCGATCACGCCCTGGAACGTGCCGACCCAGATCAACCTCGCCAAGGTCGGCCCCGCGCTGGCTGCCGGGTGCACCGTGGTGCTCAAGCCCGCCCCCGACACCCCGTGGCTGGCCTGCGAGCTGGGCCGGCTCGTGGCCGAGCACACCGACATCCCCGCCGGGGTCTTCAACGTCGTCAGCCCGGCGTCCAACGAGGTGGCCGCGCAGCTGACGACCGACCCGCGGGTGGACATGGTGTCCTTCACCGGCTCCACCGCCACCGGCCGGGCCATCATGGCCGCCGCGGCGCCGACGCTGAAGAAGGTGTTCCTCGAGCTCGGCGGCAAGTCCGCCGCCATCGCCCTCGACGACGCCGACGTGGCCGCCGTCGCCGGCGCCACCGCGTTCACCGCCTGCATCCACGCCGGTCAGGGCTGTGCGATCACCACCCGGCTGGTGGTGCCGCGCGACCGCTACGACGAGGCCGTGCAGGTGGCGGCCGCGACCATGGAGTCGATCGGGGCGAAGGATCCCGCCGACCCCGGCGCGATCTGCGGCCCGGTGATCTCCGCCGTCCAGCGCGACCGGGTCGAGGGCTACCTGCGCCTCGCGGTCGAGGAGGGCGGCACCTTCGCCACCGGCGGTGCGGTGATCGACCAGCCCGGCTACTGGGTGCAGCCCACCGTCGTGGCGGGGCTCGACAACTCCTCGCGGCTGGCCCAGGAGGAGATCTTCGGCCCCGTGCTCGTCGTGATCCCGCACGACGGCGACGACGACGCGGTGCGGATCGCCAACGACTCCGCATTCGGCCTCTCCGGCTCGGTCGACTCCGGCTCGCTGGAGCGCGCGAAGGACGTCGCCCGCCGGATCCGCACCGGCACCCTCGCCGTCAACGGCGGGGTGTGGTTCAGCCCCGACGCGCCCTTCGGCGGCTACAAGCAGAGCGGCCTGGGCCGCGAGATGGGGGTGGCCGGGTTCGAGGAGTACCTCGAGACCAAGACCATCGCCGAGCCCGCCTGACCCGACCCGCCCCGAACCGAACCGAGAGAAGGATCTCCGAGAGATGAGCACGCGTTTCCAGGACAAGGTCGCCGTCGTCACCGGCGCGGCGCAGGGCATCGGCGAGGCCTACGCCCGGGCCCTGGCCGCCGAGGGCGCGGCGGTGGTCGTGGCCGACCTCAACGTCGAGGCGGGGGAGAAGGTGGCCGCCGACATCGGGGGCCTGTTCGTGCGCACCGACGTCAGCTCGGCCGAGTCGGCCGCGGCGATGGTGGAGGCCGTCACCGCGGCCCACGGCGGCATCGACCTGCTGGTCAACAACGCCGCGATCTACGGCGACATGCAGTTCGACCTGCTGATCAGCGTCGACTGGGACTACTACCGCCGGTTCATGAGCGTGAACATGGACGGCGCGCTCGTGATGACCCGCGCCTGCTACCCCTCGATGGCGGCCCGGGGCGGTGGGGCGATCGTGAACCAGAGCTCCACCGCGGCCTACCTCTACTCCGGCTTCTACGGCCTGGCCAAGGTCGGGGTGAACGGCCTGACCCAGCAGCTGGCCCACGAGCTGGGCGGCCAGCGGATCCGGGTCAACGCCATCGCGCCCGGCCCGACCGACACCGAGGCCACCCGCGTGCAGGCCGGCGACGCTGCGAAGGACATCGTGCGCCAGCAGCTGGCCATCAAGCGGATGGGCACCGTCGACGACATGGTCGGCGCCTGCTTGTTCCTGCTCTCCGAGGACGCCTCCTGGATCACCGGCCAGATCATCGCCGTCGACGGCGGGCAGACCTTCCGTGCCTGAGGGGTCGGCCGTGCGGGTCGGGTTCGTCGGGCTCGGCAACATCGGCAGGCCGATGGCGCTGCGGCTGGCGGTGTCGGCGCACGACCTGGTCGTCTTCGACGTCGCGGCGGAGCCGGTGGCCGAGCTGGTGGCCGCGGGCGCCGTGGCCGCCGATTCGGTGGCCGCGCTCGCCGCGCAGGTGGACGTGCTGTGCGTGATGGTGCGCGACGACGAGCAGGTGCGCGACGTGCTCGGCCAGGTCCTCGGCACCGCCCGCGAGGGACTCGTCGTCGTCGTCCACTCCACGGTCGCGCCCGCCACCCCGCGCCAGCTGGAGATCACCGCCGCCCAGCACGGGGTGATGCTGGTCGACGCCCCCGTGAGCGGCGGGCCGATGGGCGCCGCCGAGGGCACCCTCGCCATCCTGGTGGGCGGCACCGAGGCCGCCTTCGCCGCGGCGCGGCCCGCGCTGGAGGTGATGGGCACCAAGGTCGTGCACACCGGGCCGGTCGGCTCCGGCACCGCGTTCAAGCTGGCCCGCAACCTGATGCACTTCGTGTCCTTCACCGCCGCCACCGAGGCGCAGCGCCTGGCCGAGGCCGCCGGGCTGGACCTGCGGGCGCTGGGCGACGTCGTGCGTCACACCGACGCGATCACCGGCGGGCCGGGGGCGATCATGCACCGCGAGACCACGGCCACGCTGGGGCCCGACGACTTCTGGCGCGGGGTGTTCGGGCACGTCGCCACGCTGGGGGAGAAGGACCTGCGCTTCGCGATCGAGCTGGCCGACTCCCTCGGGGTCGAGGTGCCGATGGCGCGCGAGGCGCTGCCGCGACTGGGGAAGGGACTGGGTCTGTGAGTGACGGGAAGTTCGACCATCTGCCGGAGGCCCGCAAGCGCGGGCTGGAGAAGATGGAGCACGTCTACGGGTTCGAGATGAACGACATGGACGGCGACTTCTTCCGCTACACCGTGGAGCACCTGTTCGGCGACGTGTGGCAGCGCGAGGGGCTCAGCGACCGCGACCGCCGGCTGTTCCTCATCGGCCTGCTCGTGGGCAGCAACCAGCACGACGTGCTCGGCATCCAGATCCCGGCCGCCCACGCCGCCGGCGAGCTCGACGCCGCGCAGCTGCGCGAGCTGGTGATCCTGATGTGCCACTACGCCGGCTGGCCCCACGGCGCGCGGCTGAACTCCCTGGTGGAGCAGACGATCAGCAACGCCGAGAAGGCCGCCGCGCGGGCGGCCCGCGAGGCCGCGAGCGGAACGGGCGAGTCGGGCTCGTGACCCCGCAGGAGCGCACCCTCGACCTGCCCACCCACCGGGTCGGCCTGCTGGAGTGGGAGGGACCGACGCCGCAGGCGCCGCTCGTCGTCGCGCTGCACGGCTACCCCGACACCGCCTGGACGTGGCGCCGGGTGGCGCCGCTGCTGGTGGAGGCCGGGTACCGCGTCGTCGCGCCCTTCCAGCGCGGGTACGCCCCCAGCGCGATCCCGGCCGACGGCGACTACTCGGTGCGTGCCCTGGCCGACGACGCCGTCGCCCTGCACGCCGCGCTCGGCGGCGACGAGCGGGCGCTGCTGGTGGGCCACGACTGGGGTGCGCTGGCCGCCACGACCGTGGCCTCGCGCGCCGCGCAGCCCTACCGCGCAATCGCCGCGCTGGCGGTGCCGCCGCTGGCCCACGTGCAGCCCTCCCGCGACGTGCTCGGTGCGTGGTCGGCGGCGATGCTGCGCCAGCCGTTCCGCTCCTGGTACATCGCGGTGAACCAGGTGCCGGGGCTCACCGAGCGGGTCTTCGCGCGGATGGTGGCGCGGCTGTGGGCGTGGTGGTCGCCGGGCTACGACGCCCGTGAGGACCTCGCGCTGCTCGCGCAGGCCGTGCCCGACCGGGCGCACGAGCGCGCCGTCGTGTCCTACTACCGCGCGATCGTGCCCGGCCTGCGCGAGGCGATGGGGCCGCCGCAGCACCCGCTGCTCTACCTCCACGGCGCCCGCGACGGCTGCCTCGACCCGCGGATCGTGCCGGTGGTGACCGCCCGGATGCCGGCCGGGCGCGTGCACGCCGTGCCCGACGCCGGGCACTTCCTCGAGCTGGAGCAGCCCGACGCCGTGGCCGGGCACCTGCTGCGGTACTGGGAGGAGCTGCCATGAGCCACCCGTCCGGCCAGGAGGTCCCCGAGCTCGCCTGCTACGGCCTCGCCGGGCACGCCGACGAGCCGCGCGACCTCGTGGCGGAGGTGCAGCTCGCCGAGCGGCTCGGGCTGGGCTCGGTGCTGCTCTCGGAGCGCTTCAACGTCAAGGACGCCGGCGTGATGGCCGGCGTCGCGGCGGGGGTGTCCACCACGATCGGCATCGGGACCGCCGCCACCAACCACGTGACGCGCCACCCGCTGGTGACCGCCACGATGGCGATGAGCGCCCACCGGATCTCGCAGGGGCGTTACAGCTTCGGGCTGGGACGTGGCATCGACCTGCTCTGGGACGTCATGGGCGTGCCGCGGGTGACCAACGCCCAGCTGCGCGACGCCGTCGGGCTGTACCGACGGCTGTGGGCGGGGGAGTCGGTGGTGGGCCACGAGGGGCCGGCTGGGAGCTACCCCTACCTGAACCAGGGGGCCGGGGAGCACCGGATCCCGGTGCTGATGGTCGCGATGGGCGACCGCGCGCTCGACCTGGCCGGCGAGATCGCCGACGGCGTCGTGCTCCACACCTTCTTCGCCGACGACACCCTGGCGCGCTGCGTGGCGCGGGTGCGCGCCGCCGCCGAGCGGGCCGGGCGCGACCCGGCGTCGGTGCGGATCTGGTCGGTGCTCGCCACCGTGCCCGACGACCTGCCCGAGCAGCTGCGGCTGCGCAAGCTGGTGGGCCGGATGGCCACCTACCTCCAGGGCTACGGCGACGTGCTCGTGCGCGCCAACGGCTGGGACCCCGCCGCGCTCGCGGAGTTCCGCGCCCATCCGCTCGTGCAGGGCTACCCCGGCGCGTTCGACGCGATCGGCACGGTGGAGGAGCTGCGCCGGCTGCAGGAGGAGGCGCTGCCGGCTGCCTGGCTCGCCGCGTCGGCCACGGGCACGCCCGCCGCGTGTGCCTCCCGGATCGCCGACCAGCTCGACGCCGGCGCCGACTCCGTCGTGCTGCACGGCGCGACGCCGTCGGAGCTGGCCTCGGTGCTGGACGCCTGGCGCGAGGTGCGGGCGGGGCTGCCGGCGTCGCAGCGCGAGGGGCTCGACGCGCTTCCGGCCAACCCGGGCTGGTCCCGATGAGCGCGCCGGGCCTCGCCGACCTCACCGCCGCGGTGCTCGGGCCGCTGCTGGGCACCGAGCTCACCGACGTCGTCGCCACGCCGGTGGGCACCGGGCAGATCGGCACCGCGTACCGCCTCGCGCTCGCCGGCCCGGAGGTCGGTGACCGGATCCCCACCTCGGTGCTGGCCAAGCTGCCGGCCGCCGACGCCGGATCGCGGGCGCTGCTCGCCGGCGCCTACCGGGGCGAGATCCGGTTCTACCGCGACATCGCGCCCACGGTCGCGATCCGGGTGCCGGGGCTCGTGTACGCCTCCGAGGTGGACGACGACGGCGGGTTCCTGCTGGTCCTGGAGGACCTGGCCCCTGCCCGACAGGGCGACCAGATCGCCGGTGCGACGCCCGCCCAGGTGCGCGACGCCGTCGTGAACCTCGCCGGGCTGCACGGGCCGCGGTGGTGCGACCCGACGCTGCTGGAGATCGAGCACCTCACCCTCAACGGCCCCGACGACGCCGCCCTGCTCGCCGAGCTGTACGGCCCGGCCACCGAGCTGTTCGTCGATGGTCTGGGTGCCCTGCTGGACGACGACACGATCGCCACGCTGCGGGCCTGCCCGCCGGTCGTGGAGGCGTGGGCGCTGGGGCGCCGGGAGCGGTTCGGGCTCGTGCACGGCGACTACCGGCTCGACAACCTGCTCTTCCCGCCCGACCTGCCCGACCAGGGCTCGGCCTCGATCGCGGTGGACTGGCAGACGCTCTCGCTCGCCCTGCCCGCCCGCGACCTCGCCTACGTCGTCGCCACCTCCCTCGACGCGCCGGTGCGACGCGAGGTCGAGCGCGACCTGGTGGCCGCCTACCACCACGCGCTCGCGGGATTCGGCGTCGAGGACCACCCGCCGGAGCTGGCGTGGGAGGACTACCGGTACGCGATGCTGCAGGGGCCGCTGGTGGCCGTGTTCGGCTGCGCCTACGGCACCCGCAGCGAGCGCGGCGACGCGATGTTCGCGGCGATGGTCACCCGCGCCTGCGCCGCCGTCCGGGACTTGGGGACGCTCGACCTGATCGGATGAGGCAGCACGACAGGGCGACACCCGCGTCGGGTGTCGCCTGTCGGTGCTGCTGGGGGTCTGTCGGGTGCGGGCGCCTCGTGACGCTCGCTGGGGGCTCGCTCCTCGACGACCGTGCCGGCCCCACGTTCGTCGAGGAGGCGCAGCGAGCTGGCAGACGGCACCGGCCCGAGGCGGTCTGTCGGGTGCGGGCGCCTCGACGACCGGGGGACCGACGTTCGTCGAGGAGGCGCCCCGGCGCCGTCACGAGACGCGGCGGGCCGGCAGACGGCACCGGCCACAGGGGGGTCGGTCGGGTGCGGGCGCCTCGTGACGCTCGCCAGGGCTCGCTCCTCGACGACCGTGCCGTCCCCACGTTCGTCGAGGAGGCGCAGCGAGCCGGCAGGCGGCACTGGCCAGAGGTGGTCTGTCGGGTGCGGGCGCGTCGTGACGCTCGCTGGGGCTCGCTCCTCGACGACCGGGGGACCGACGTTCGTCGAGGAGGCGCCCCGGCGCCGTCACGAGACGCGGCGAGCCG